>JBBRXN010000122.1:0-12793 GCA_038248385.1 Bacteroidales bacterium | reverse complement strand
CAAATATAGTTCTTGAAAAGAAAGACAGTGTGTTGGTGATTCCTGAAGGATTGCTGAAGTTTGAGAAAGACTCATCGTTTGTTGAAGTTGAAACAGCAACACCGCAGACCTTTGAAAAGCGAATGGTTAAAACCGGAATTTCTGATGGTATCAACATCGAAATTACAGAAGGATTAACCAAAGCAGATAAGGTAAAAGGCGAAAAGATTGATCCGAAAAAGATAAAAGCGGATGAAAAAGCCAAGGCAGAAGAAAAGAAAAAAGCTTAAAGGAATCTTGAATAGAAAGTCCTGAATATTTATAATCGATAGTGAAAATAAATTTTAAAAATATACGAATGAAACTAATGTACAGCCTCATTGCCACAGCTTTAATGCTGCTTGTTTTCATGGGTGCACAGGCACAGGAAAAATGGTCGTTACAAAAATGTATCAATTATGCGCTTGAAAACAATATCCAGATCAAGCAGCAGGCGCTGAATTCAAAATATTACAACAATCAGCTCGGACAGGCAAAATATAACCGTTTGCCTAACCTGAATGCCGGATTTCAGAATAATATGAATTTTGGCCGGACTATAGGTGCTGATAACACTTATCTTGATATCAATTCGAACGCTACTTCCGGAAGCTTAAGTTCAAATGTTACCCTTTGGAACGGTTTTGTATTGAACAATTCCATCAAAATGGCAGATATGGATTTTCGTGCCAGCCTGGAAGAAATGCAAAAGGCAAAAGACGATATCATGCTCAATATTGCTGCATCGTACCTCGAAATACTTTTTGCCGAGGAGTTGTTGATTGTTTCTGAAGATTTACTGAAAATAACCCAGCTTCAGATTGACCGGACCGGCAAATTAGTTGAAGCAGGAAGTCTGGCAAAAGGGAGCTTGCTCGAAATTGAAGCTCAATTTGCACGCGAAGAACTCAATGTAGTAAACGCTCAGAATCGGCTTCAGTTAGCCTACCTTAGTTTATACCAGTTTCTTGAATTGCCTTCAACCGAAAGTTTCAAAATTGAAAAACCCGTGCTTCCTGAAATTGGCGCCAATATGACCATGCTGAATACAATGGATGTTTTTAGAAATGCCGTTGAAATCCGGCCTGCCGTGAAAGGTGCCGAATTTAAACTGGAAAGTGCACGTCAACAATTACTGATTGCAAAAGGAAACAGGATGCCAACGCTTACATTTGGTGGCAATTATTACAACTTTTATAACAACAAATACTCCGACCGGTTAGGAAATAAATTATTGTTTGATAGTCAGCTTAAGAGTAACGAACGCTATGGATTTGGTGTATCGCTGAATATCCCGATATTCAATCGTTATCAGGCCCAAACCGGGGTAAATAATTCTCAAATTCAGCTCGAAAATACTGAATTGCAACTACAAAACACCAAGAACCTGCTCCGGAAAGACATCGAACAGGCTTATACCAATGCGCTGGCAGCTTTCAAAAGATATGTAGCCAATCAGAAGGCGGTTGTTTCATCCAAAGAAGCATTCCGTTATACCGAAGAAAAATTCAACGTGGGGATGATCAATTCGGTGGAATACAATCAGACCAAGAACAATCTTACAAAAGCTCAGAGCGATTTGCTTCAGGCCAAGTACGAATACATTTTCAGGACGAAAATTCTTGATTTTTACAATGGCCAACCCATTGAATTGTAATATTTAATTACCTTTGCACCACAATAATAATAAATCCAAAATGGACGATTATCATTCGACACAGTTATTTAAGTTATTAATCCGGTAAACAGAGCGGGTCGTAGTCTCTGTTTGTCGTAAAAACGGAGGAACTATGATTACTTATTGGGAAACCGGTACTTCCTTAACCCGCTTGAATGAATTCCAGCCAAATTGCTGGATCAACTCACAGGAACTTACCAACGAAGAAGTAGAAGTTTTAATTGCAGAGCACCATGTTCCGCGCGATTTCATCATGGACGTTTTGGATATTGATGAACGGTCGCGTATTGAAGTGGATGAAGATATGGTTTTAATTATACTTCGTGTTCCGCTCAACAATCAAAATAATGGTATCCCTTTCATTACGGTACCTTTAGGGATCATTGTTTCAGGGAAACAGATTATTACCATCTGCTCACGGCGCACAGAAATCATCCCTTCACTCATTAAAGCTGTAAACGATAACAAAATCACTGTCAGCAATCATTTTGATTACGTTTTGCGAATTTTCCTGATATCAGCAGTCTGGTTTCTTCAATTTCTGAAAGAAATTAATGTGCAGACTGCCCTGATTGAAAAGGATTTGGAAAATGCAACCAAAAACAAGGAGTTGCACCGTTTGTTACACATGGAGAAATGCCTGGTATTCTTTATCACTTCGCTGAAGTCAAACGAAATGGTTTTGGCAAAAATGCGGAACGGCCGAAACATGCAGGGAATTGAGCATGATGAAGACCTGATGGAGGATGTTATCATTGAAACCAAGCAGGCCCTTGAGATGGCCAATGTTTACAGCGATATTCAAAGCGGAATGATGGATGCCTTCGCGTCGATCATTTCAAACAATCTGAATGTGATTATGAAGCAACTTACCTCTGTAACCATTATCCTTATGATCCCGACATTGGTGGCCAGTTTGTATGGAATGAACGTTCCTAACGGTTTTGAGGAATCTCACTTCGCATTTGCGTATGTCATTACAATTTCCGTCAGTTTGGTACTGTTAGGTATTTTTCTGTTTAAATGGAAAAACTGGTTTTGAAATCAACCAAACTGAAGGTAAATAACAGCAGCAGTAAGCAGATATAGAAATACTTCTCCCCAGAATTGCCTTTTCATGAAGATAAAGAAATTCGAGATCAGATAAGTTAAGGGAAAAGCCAGAATAACGATTATCTCCTGTGAAACGGCAGGACTGGTGGCGATTAGAATAATTGAAATAAGGAAAATCCAGAAAAACACTTTAAAAAATTTCCTCGAACTTATCCTTTTATCATCATACTGAGATAGAAGAAAGTAGCTGCCCAGAAGGGTCAGTATAACCAAATAACCGATATAAATTTGAATCGAAAGATTCTCCCGCAGGAATATTTGATGGGAGGTAAAATTCATTTGTAGCGTGTACCATAATTCGTTTTCGCGGCCAGCAACAAAATAATAGGTTAATGCGGCCAACCAGGGTAAAGCAAAGCCGATGGTGGTTAAAATATACTCGCGCCAGTTTAAATTGGGTTTTATAATAATGAATCCGAACCAAAGCAAAGGGAAAAAGAAAACAAGGTTAAGATAAAATAATGATCCGATGGCCAGAAAGATACCGGCATCGAATGCATTGGAATGAATAATTTCCTTGTCGAAAGAGCTGAAAATCCTGTCGATAGCCAATACAAGGAACAAGGCTGCAGGATAAACAGGATGCATGGCATGAAGATCGTGTATTCCACTGGTCATCAATATGAATAAGCCTGGAGGAAGGATCGTTTTTACCTTGATAAATGCATATTGGACATTCAGTTTTAATATCAGGAATGCCAGTAAAATGGTAAAAATGAGTGCAATGATATTGTTGAGTAAATGGTTTGTCCCTACTAAATAGGCAAGGGGCTTAAATAGTATCATCATTTCTTCGCCAGGGTAAAAAGGAAACGTCTGGGGATGTATAAATGATTTGATCCACAATGCCAGTGCAATTAATGGGATGAATATGAAATGGAAAGGTTGATTCGATTTTAGCGCTTTAAGTAACATACCCTGTGTTTTTCCTTATGCCTTTGTTTTATTTATGCAAATCGAAACCCAGATCTTTCCGGAAATACTTGCCTTCAAAATCAATTAGTTCTGCATTTTTATAAGAAAATGAGAGTGCTTCATTCATCGAATTACCATACGAGCTGATGGCAATTACCCGTCCGCCATCGGTGCAGATTTCTCCGTTTTTGAAATTAGTTCCGGCATGAAAAGCAAAACTGCTTTCTATCTTTTCCAGTCCGCTGATAGCCTTGCCTTTTTCGTAAGGACCCGGATATCCGCCCGAAACGAGCATCACGGCAACTGCTGTCCGGTCGTCAATTTCGATGGTTTTTTCAGTTAGCGTGCCGTCGGCAGAGCCAATCAGCAACTCAACAAAATCAGATTTTATGCGTAGCATTACGGCTTCTGTTTCAGGGTCACCCATCCTTACATTGTATTCAATCACCATGGGCTCACCTCCACAACTGATCAACCCAAAAAAGATAAATCCGTTGTATGGAATCTGATCTTTCTGCAATCCCAGCACCGTCGGTCGGATGATACGATCCTCCACTTTTTTCATGAATACTTCATCGGCAAACGGAACGGGTGAAATGGAGCCCATGCCGCCTGTATTCAGGCCGGTATCTCCTTCGCCTATGCGTTTGTAGTCTTTGGCAACCGGAAGTATTTTATAATCTTTTCCATCGGTGATAGCAAAAACAGAACATTCAATCCCGCTTAAAAATTCTTCGACCACCACCTTACTGCTTGCTGCACCGAACTGGCCTTCAAGCATTTCTTTCAGTGATTTTTCGGCTTCTGGAAGCTCGTTGATGATGAGAACCCCTTTTCCGGCAGCCAGTCCATCAGCCTTCAATACATAAGGCGCATCCATGGTTTTCAGGAAAGCCATGCCTTCTGAAAGAGTGGCAGTGGTAACTGAAATATATTTTGCTGTCGGAATCTTATGTCTGATCATAAATTCCTTGGCGAAATCCTTACTTCCTTCGAGCTGTGCACCCAACTTTTGCGGTCCAACAACTTTAACATTTTTCAAGCTTGAATCAGCAAGAAAATAATCGTGCAATCCTTCGCACAGAGGAACTTCAGGCCCAACCAAAATGAGATCGATCTGATGGTCAAGTGCAGCTTTTTTTAATCCTTCAAAGTCGGAAACTCCAACCGGAATGTTAGTTCCCAAAAGTGAAGTTCCGGCATTTCCCGGGGCAATAAATAATTGGTTAAGTTTCGGCGATTGCTTTATTTTCCATGCCATTGCATGTTCTCTTCCTCCTGAACCAACAATTAGAATATTTATCATTTTTATGTTTTCTTTTTGTACGGAATTGCTTCAAACCGGTAGCCTTGTTCTTTCATCCATTTTATAGATAAAGGCAACGCGAACATCAGGTTATTTTTAGCCTTTATTGAATCGTGAAATGTAATGATTGAACCGGACCTTACAAAATCTGTCACATTTTTAAGCACCTTTTCAGGTTTTAACCGAGGGTCGTAATCACACGAAATCAAATCCCACATAATAATCCTGAATTTTTTTTTCAGGAAATTGTATTGTGAAGTTTTTAGCCATCCGTGCGGCGGTCTGAAAAGATCGGAGTCAATATACAAGCCGGCTTTTTCAATGTTCCTGAAAAAATCATGATCGTCATTTTTCAATCCCTGCCAATGGTTGAAAGTGTGATTTCCAACTGAATGACCGCCATCCAGGATTTGTTTATACACTTCAGGATATTTTTTTGCATTTTCGCCAACGCAAAAAAAGGTCGCTTTAATGTTTTCTTTTTCCAGAAGTTCAAGAACCCATGGAGTTACTTCAGGAATTGGCCCGTCGTCGAAAGTGAGGTAAATCACCCGCCCGGTTTCGTCAAATCTCCAAACAGCATCTTTGAAAAGAGAAGTAAAAAATTCTGGCAAACGAACCCTCGGATCAAAACACTTCATTATTTCAACGAACTGTATCTTTCTACATAACTGTTAAATGAAGTGGAAACTTCTTTCAACAATTCCGGTTGGTTATTCCTGGTGCAAATCATGCTCATTTCCCTCATTAAGTATAAGATCCGCTGAATGTCGTTGTCAACCGAATTTCGCATCGGGGCCTTAAGTTTGAAGAAGTAATCCAGCTGTTCTTTATAATCTTTCATGATGGTATTGATAATTTCTTTCCCTTTTGCAGATTGTCCGGCTTTAAAGTAGGTTTCAGCCATCAGCATCGAGAAATAGTTGTAAGCGACAATTTTGTTGGGTATCAGCTCTTCACAACGGTCGAGAACTTTGGTTGCCTTGTCGTTTTGTCCTTCAGCAACAAGAGTTTCTGCCAATCGGTCGAAAGTATTGCGAATGTTCATCATCATCCGGGCATTATTCTCGTCGATGTAAACTTTAGGATTGTTCATGTTGCCCCACTTGAAGGATTCCATTACATTTTTGTACATCAACAGGGAATTAACTTTTCCGAACGAAATGCCATCAGAGGCTGATTTAATCGGTACTAGTTTGTAGGCCAGTCCTTCCAGCTGAAAATAATCCTGAAGGTTCATGTATTTATCGCGGCCAATGGTGATTGCAAAATAGATCGGACGCTCCCAGTTGTTGTTGGCAATCATGTCCAAAACCATTAATTCGTCTTTGGTAATGTAATGCTTGCTGCTCAAATCAATTTCAATGGTATCAACTATTTTGTCGTAATCTTCGGGCTCAACGACCTTGTTCCGGATTACTGCTGCTTTATCAACTACATAAAACAACTTTTTCGATGGAATAAAGGATGCATTGTCAGCCTCTTTGAGTTTGGTTCGTGGATTATCGTCCTTCACAAATTCGAGTGCTTTTTGAAGTTCAACTGAACCCTTCAGACGAGGGTCTTCCATCAGGTAAACCACATCGCGGTTGCCTTGTACGTATTGCTCCGGTGTAAAACTTATCGGGAGTGGTTCTGATTGGTATGCTTTGCTCTTCATTTGCTTAATATACCAGTCGGTTTGGAAATAGCTCAGATTACAAACCCTGATGTCAGTTCTGACACCTTCAACCTCTTGGTTGTACCACAAAGGGAAAGTATCATTATCGCCGTTGGTAAAAATGATGGCATTGGGAGCGCATGAATTCAGGTAATTGGCGCCAAAATCACGTGCTGTATATCGGTTCGAACGATCGTGATCATCCCAGTTTTCGGCTGCCAGAAGTGTTGGAACCAACAGAAGTGACAGAACAGTGGCAATCCCTGCGCTTGCGGTTTCAGGAAGGTATTTTTTGAGTCCTTCATACAAAGACAAAACACCGATACCAATCCAGATAGTAAAAGCGTAGAAAGAACCCGCATACGCGTAATCGCGTTCACGTGGCTGAAGTGGGGATTGATTCAGGTAAAGTACAATGGCAAGACCGGTCATGAAGAATAACAGGAAAACTACCCATAGATCTTTCCGCCCTTCAGCGCCACGGTTATACATAAACACAATCCCAATGATACCCAGGATTAACGGAAGCATATAATAAGCATTCCTGGCTTTGTTGTTTTTAAATTCACGTGGCAGTGTTTTCTGGTCGCCCAGCCTGTACGAATCAATTGCGTTAATTCCGGTGATCCAATTCCCGTTCATGATTTCTCCCTGGCTTTGAAGATCATTCTGACGGCCGGAGAAGTTCCACATAAAATACCTGAAATACATTTGATTCACCTGGTATCTGAAAAAGAAAGTCAGATTTTCTCCGAAGGTTGGTATTTGTATTGTTTTGGTTTTACCATCATCATCATCCGTAATCTGAACTTTTCGGCCTTTAATGCTTCCCCATTCCTTGTAGGCCTCAATGTGGCCATCTTCGCGACTGTACATGCGTGGGAAAAGAGTACTCAGGTTTGAATCATAAACCGGCTTCTGCCGCATATCAGCAATAACGTATTTCCCATTTTTCTGAATGTAATAAGGTTTATCATCGACGTAAGGTGTTCTCTGATCCATTGGAGTGTTGTAATACCTGCCATAAACAAGCGGACGATCGCCATATTGTTCACGGTTGAGGTATCCCAGCAATGAGAATACATTGTCAGGACTGTTTTGATCCATTGGTGTATCAGCTGCTGAACGGATAACGATCATTGCAAACGACGAATAGCCAATCAAAATCACAGTAATACTAATCAGTACTGTATTCCAAAGGATTAGTTTCTTTCTAATGGTATATATAATTCCGTAAACGAGGCCTCCGACCAACAAAATTGCATAGATAATTACTCCAGTGTCGAAAGGAAGTCCTATCCCATTTACAAACATCAGTTCGAACCATGTTGCAATTGTAATAACACCAGGAATAATACCATACATGATCACTCCCAGAATGACAAACGAAATGGCCAGACTTATCAGAATGCCGTTTCGGGTAACTTTATATTTGCGGTAGTAATAGATAAAAACAATGGCCGGGATTGCCAATAGATTTAAAAGGTGAATCCCGATTGAAAGCCCCATCAGATAGGCAATCAGAATAATCCAGCGGTTAGCTCTTGGTTCATCGGCTGAGTCTTCCCATTTTAGCATAGCCCAGAATACCAATGCAGTAAACAGTGAAGAAGAAGCGTATACTTCGCCTTCGACTGCTGAAAACCAGAATGTGTCAGAAAATGCATACGACAATGCACCGACAGCGCCGGCTCCGAGTATAGCAATGGTTTGTCCCATTGAAAATTCACCATCTGTTTTTACTAATTTTTTTGCCAGATGGGTGATGGTCCAAAACAAAAACAAAATAGTAAATGCACTGGCTAAAGCCGACATGGAATTAATCATTATTGCAGCATGGGAAGCACTGCCACCCAAAATGGTAAAAAACCGTCCCACAATCATAAAGAATGGGGCACCGGGTGGATGGCCGACCTCCAGTTTAAACGAAGTGGTTATAAACTCACCACAATCCCAGAAACTGGCCGTTGGTTCAATTGTTAACAGATACGTTACTGCAGCGATCAAAAAAACGATCCAGCCTACAATATTGTTCAGTTGTTTAAAGTTTTTCATTTTATGCCATATTTAACGCTTGCGAAGATAGTACATTCTTTCAAATCAGGATGAACGACCTGCTTAATTTAACACTAAAAAAGGCCCTCCGGAAAACGGAAGGCCTTTATCTTTTTGAATCGTAGGATTATTTCCTAATCGGCAAGATTGTAACGGAAGAAGGCTGTTACTGTAAGACCTTTTTCGGTGCTTTGCAGAAATTCACCAACTGTTTGTTTGTTTTCTTTGATGAAAGCCTGATTTAACAGTGTGCTTTCTTTGAAGAATTTCACCAAAGTGCCTTGCGAGATTTTATCGAGCATAGCTTCCGGTTTGCCTTCCTGACGGAATTTTTCCCTGGCAATTTCGAGTTCTTTTTCAACGACTTCAGCAGGAACAAAATCTTTGTCAACAGCCACAGGGTTCATAGCAGCAACTTGCATTGCAACATCTTTTGCTACCTGAGTGTCAACACCGGCTTTATTAAAGCCAACCAAAGTTGACAATTTATTTCCCGGGTGAATATATGCTACCACTGTCTCTGCATCAAGTCTGGAATAATAAGGCAAATCAAGTTTTTCACCAATTACTCCGGTTTGTTCGATGACAAGGTTTTCAACTGTACGGCCATCAAGAATAAGCGCTTTTACTGCATCCAAATCGGCTGCATTGTTTGCTATTGCTGCGCCCAGAATTCTTTCGGCAAAAGCGACAAATGCTTCATTTTTTGCAACGAAGTCAGTTTCACAATTTAAAACCAACATCGCACCTGCTTTTCCTGATTCATTTACTTTTGCAAGAACTACTCCTTCAGTTGCTGCTCTGTCTGCTCTTTTGCTTGCAACCAGCTTACCTTTTTCGCGGATGATGTCAATGGCACGGGTGAAATCGCCCTCTGCATCAGCCAGAGCTGTTTTGCAATCCATCATGCCAGCTCCGGTTACTTTGCGTAACTTCATCACATCTGCTGCACTAATATCCATAATGTTTTGTATTTAAATGTGTTACTGAACGATTACTCATGAATTTCTTCATCCTCAATTTCTTCATCCTGATCATCATCGGCATCATCTTCTTCAATCTCTACTTCTTCGACAACAGGATTATCATGTACGTCAGCAACTCTTGGTTTTTTTCTTTTTAACTTAGGCACAGCATCTTCGCCTTCGCCTTCGCCTTCACTGTCACGCTCAACTTTACGTTCTGAGAGTCCTTCCTGAATCGCGTCAGTAATTACCTTAAGAATCAGGCTGATTGACTGAGATGCATCATCGTTTGAAGGGATTACAAAATCGATTCCTGTAGGTTCTGAGTTGGTATCAACCATCGCAAAAACAGGAATTCCCAATCGTTTGGCTTCACGAACAGCGATTTTCTCTTTCAACACGTCAATAATGAAAAGGGCTGCAGGAAGACGGGTAAGGTCAGAAATACTTCCGAGCATCTTTTCGAGTTTAGCGCGTTGACGGCTAATCTGAAGTTTTTCGCGTTTTGAAAGTACACTCCATTGCTCTTCTTTGGCCATCCTGTCGATGGAGATCATTTTCTTAACCGCTTTACGTATGGTCGGGAAGTTGGTCAGCATACCGCCGGGCCAGCGTTCTGTAACGTAAGGCATGTTAACGCCACTAACCAAGTCAGCTACAATGTCTTTGGCCTGTTTTTTTGTGGCAACGAATAAAATTTTGCGGCCTGATTTGGCAATTTGTTTAATTGCTTCGGCTGCTTCGTCGATTTTGACGATTGTTTTCTGAAGATCAATAATGTGGATCCCGTTTTTCTCCATAAAGATATACGGGGCCATGTTTGGGTTCCACTTTCTTCTCAAGTGTCCGAAGTGAACACCTGCATCTAATAAATCCTGAAAATTTGTTCTTGGCATCTTTTTACTTTTTTAATAAAAATAATCTCCTGAAAAGCAATTGCTGAGTAGTTCCGCCAATGACGGAAGTCTGGGCAATTTAGATCCAAAGCAGAATATTTTTGGAATAAAAATATTAACGTTTTGAGAACTGGAATCTTTTGCGTGCTTTTGGTTGACCCGGCTTTTTACGTTCAACTTCACGTGGATCCCTGGTCAAAAATCCTGCTGCTTTTAAAGCGGGTCTTGAATCAGGAACAATTTCAAGCATTGCACGTGATATTCCTAAACGCAATGCTTCTGCCTGTCCGGTGATACCACCACCATCGAGGTTAACATTGATGTCATACTGGCCATTTACACCTAACAGATTCAACGGTTGCAAAACAACATACTGCAGGATTCCGGTTGGAAAATATTCTTTCAATTCTCTTTTATTGATTGTAATTTTTCCCTGGCCTTCGCTTACATAAACTCTGGCAACCGCAGATTTCCTACGACCTAACGTGTTTACTACTTCCATTGGTTACTATTTAATTGTATTTATATCAATTAATTTGGGGCTCTGGGCAACCTGATTGTGTTCTGGTCCAACATAAACTTTCAGATTTCCATAAATTTTACTTCCCAGGCGATTTTTAGGCAACATCCCTTTTACTGCTTTTTCAATCAGTCTTTCAGGATATTTACTCAACAACTCAGCCGGAGTTTGTTTTCTTTGTCCTCCGGGATAGCCTGAATAGCTCAAATAAATTTTGTCATTCAGTTTATTTCCTGTTAAACGCACTTTTTCTGCATTGATGATAACAACGTTATCACCACAATCAACATGGGGAGTGAAGCTTGGCTTGTTTTTTCCTCTCAGGATTTTGGCCACTTTACTGGCTAAACGTCCGAGAACCAAATCAGTAGCATCAACTAGAACCCACTCTTTTGTTACCGTAGCTCTGTTTGCTGAAACGGTTTTATAACTTAGTGTATCCACTTGCTTATTTTTAAAAAATTAAACACTAACTCGCAATAATTTAAATTTCAATAGGTTAGAGAAACAATATTTATCAACCCGGAATTGTTGATAAGATTTGCACACTCAACATTTTCAGTTATTTACATGAACTGCAAGTAAGGACAATAATCGGACTGCAAAAGTATTTTCTTTTTTTTAATTTCCAAGAATTATTTTGAATGATATTGAAAAATAACACAAACTATTTTAAACTTTACACTATGACTAACCGGCTTACACTTGATTTCTTCCTTCGTGATGTGCTGGAAGTGGCTCCGGACCTGATAGGGAAAATGCTTGTGCGCCGTTTTGAGGATGGGCGCACAGAACATTACCGGATTACAGAAGTTGAAGCCTATCGCGGGATTGAGGATTTGGCATGCCATGCAAGCAAGGGAAGGACTCCACGCACCGAAGCCATGTTTCAGCAGGGTGGAGCGGTGTATGTTTACTTGATTTATGGCCAATATTGGTTGCTGAATCTTGTTGCCGGAACTGAAAACGATGCTTCAGCAGTGCTGATTAGAGGGATTGAAGGATTCCCGGGGCCCGGCAGGGTAGGGCGCGAACTTCAGCTCGACCGGTCGTTTTATGGCGAAAACCTGATCATCTCGCCAAGAATCTGGGTTGAAGATGCAGGGCCTGTTACAGAAATAAAATCAGGGAAACGAATTGGAATTGATTATTCAGGCGACGAATGGGCGAATAAACTCTGGCGATTTTATGTGTAGTTAAAAAATGAATTAAATTCCTTATTATTCCTCTGCTTTCTTCTTTAGTTTTTTTGTGTAATAGGAAGAAAGTGCAAGTGATATAATAGCCAATGACAGCAATGCAATAACACGATATGCTAATTCGATACGGGCCAGGTCAACCAGAAACAAAAACAAGAAAGCAGCGACCATGGTACCCAAGGCCATGTATCGGTATTTTACGTTTTTCAGAATAAAACTTAACAAGAAATATACAACCGCAGTCACCGCCCACGAAAGGGTAATAAATTGGGATGGTACGAGATGGTAGAGTGTAAATAATACCATCGGGAAGGCTGTAATTAAATAGAAATTCCTGATTAATTCAGTTCGGATAGTCAATCGTTCCTTTTTCCAGTTCAAAATTCTGGCAGTGGCCAGGGCAACAAATGAAAACGAAATATTCATTGCATCGCCATGGACTGCTGTTGACAAATAAATGATCAGTAT
>JBBRXN010000121.1:0-13048 GCA_038248385.1 Bacteroidales bacterium | reverse complement strand
ATATCTTCATATTCCTGATGTAATTTATCCTGTTCAAGACCTGTTAACTGGCGTAAACGCATTTCAACAATGGCACGTGACTGTATTTCAGTCAGGCTAAACCGCTCCATTAATTGTAGTCGTGCCTCATCCGGATTTTTTGATGCCCGAATAATGGCGATTACTTCCTCAATGTTGTCACTTGCAATGATCAATCCTTCCAGAATATGCGCGCGCTTTTCAGCCTGTTCCAGTTCGAATTGTGTTCGTCTGGTAACAACATCATGCCGGTGTTCGACAAAATAGTGAATTAAATCTTTAAGGTTAAGCATCTTAGGCCTGCCATTTACCAAAGCAATATTGTTTACACTGAAACTATTCTGCAGCTGTGTGTATTTGTATAATTTATTCAGGACGACATTCGAAATTTCATCTCTCTTGATATCAAAAACGATGCGCATTCCATCCCTGTCTGATTCGTCGTTTGCATTGGAAATTCCTTCAATTTTCTTTTCATTGATCAATTCAGCAGTTTTTATAATTAATTCCGCTTTATTTACCATGTATGGAATTTCAGTAACAACAATCTTTTCACGACCATTCGGCGCTACTTCAATGTGTGCTTTCCCTCTTAAAACAATACGCCCTCTGCCCGTTTCAAAGGCTTCCTGAACTCCGCGGGTACCATAAATAATACCTCCTGTAGGAAAATCGGGAGCTTTGATAATGAGAATGAGATCCTGAATATCAATCTCCGGATTATCAATGTATGCAATAATAGCATCAATGGTATCCGATAAATTGTGAGGAGGCATATTGGTTGCCATACCTACAGCAATACCAGATGCTCCGTTAACCAACAATTGAGGAATTCGGGTTGGAAGTACGGTCGGCTCTTTTAGCGATTCGTCAAAATTAGGCATAAAATCTACCGTATTTTTTTCCAAATCGGCAAGTGTTTCTTCGGCTATTTTTGATAAACGGGCTTCGGTATAACGCATGGCAGCCGGGCTATCACCATCAACGGATCCAAAGTTACCCTGTCCATCAACCATTGGATAGCGAAGAGACCACACCTGTGCCATACGAACCATGGTGAAATAAACTGATGAATCACCATGTGGATGATATTTTCCTAATACTTCCCCGACAATCCTCGCTGATTTCTTATAGGGTTTATTTGAAAAATTTCCCAATTCACTCATACCATATAATACACGACGATGTACCGGCTTTAAACCATCTCTTACATCCGGAAGTGCTCTTGCAACAATGACAGACATCGAATAATCGATGTATGCAGTTTTCATTTGCTCTTCAATATTAATCTTGATAATTTTTTCGCCTTCAGCCATTTACTTCTACTTTTAATAAAATATTCTTTTAAAAAATTGACTGACAAAAATACAAAAATACTTGTTGAATCAAGCGTTTTCCTTGCTTTTCATCGGTAAAAAAGGAATAAGATTTTAACAATGCAATGTTCAAAAAATCAGCAAATTAAACTGAAAGCTGTGCAATTAATGTGTAATTTTGATCTGAAATTCAATTAACAACCGAATGTATGCCAACTTTTAGGAATGCTTTTTGTTATTTTGATTACAGAATTAAATAAAAGTAACGAAGTATATGGATTCACAATTTTCACCACGAATTAAAGATGTTCTTTCTTACAGCCGGGAGGAAGCAATTCGTCTCGGTAACGAGAGCATCGGATTAGAACATATCTTTCTTGGAATCCTGCGAGATGGAGAAGGCATTGCCATTGAGATTCTTACTAATCTGGGTGTTAACCTGGCCGAGATCAAGCAATCAGTTGAAGAAAAGCTCAGGACAGGCAAGGATATTGATTCCCACGCATCAGTTCAATTGCTGAAATCGGCAGAGAAAGCATTAAAATTGGTCTATCTGGAAGCCCGGGCTTTTAACAGTTCAAATATCAACACTGGTCACCTGCTTTTAGCCTTGCTCAAAGATAAAGAGAGTTTGATCAGTATTATTATGGGAGACTATAACATCAACTACTATATTCTGAAATCAAGGTTAGAGGATTATAAACAGCCGGAAGCCAAATCAGAATTTGGCGACGAGGATGATGACTCTGACGATAATTTTTCTAAACCTCCTGGTGGCCCATCCCAATCATCTTCAGCCAAGAAACCTGCAAATCCAAAGTCGGAAACCCCTGTATTGGATAATTTTGGTGTGGATATCACCAAAGCTGCCGAAGAAAACAATCTGGATCCCATTATCGGACGCGAAAGAGAAATTGAACGGCTTGCTCAGATTTTATCGAGAAGAAAGAAAAATAATCCAATTTTAATTGGAGAACCAGGTGTTGGTAAATCAGCTATTGCTGAAGGACTTGCATTGCGGATTGTTCAGAAAAAAGTATCCAGAGTTTTGTTTGACAAAAGAGTTGTAAGTTTGGATATTGCATCAATTGTTGCCGGAACCAAATACCGTGGCCAGTTTGAAGAGCGAATGAAAGCTATTTTGAACGAGTTATCAAAAGTGAGCAACGTAATCCTTTTCATCGACGAAATACATACGATTGTTGGCGCAGGCGGAGCAACCGGGTCCCTTGATGCTGCAAACATGTTGAAACCAGCCCTTGCCCGTGGCGAAATTCAGTGCATTGGCGCTACTACTTTGGATGAATACCGGCAACAGATTGAAAAAGATGGTGCCCTGGAAAGACGGTTTCAAAAAATAATGGTCGAGCCAACTTCTGTTGATGAAACTATTGAAATTCTGAATAACATTAAGCAACGTTATGAGGATCATCACAATGTATCCTATACACCTGAAGCAATTAATGCATGTGTAAAACTGACAGCCAGATACATAACCGACCGTTTTCTTCCGGATAAAGCCATTGATGCCCTTGACGAAGCCGGTTCACGCGTTCACCTTTTGAATATTAATGTTCCTGACCGGATTGTGAAACTGGAAGAGAAAATAGAGAAAACGCGTGAGGATAAAATCAAGGCTGTTAAAAGTCAGAATTTCGAATTGGCAGCCAATCACAGAGATAAAGAAAAAAATCTGCTACAACTTCTTGATCAGGAAAAAGACGAATGGGAAAAGGAATTGATTAATCACAGGGAATTGGTGACTGAAGAAAAAGTGGCAGAAGTAGTGGCCATGATGTCAGGGATTCCGGTTCAACGAATAGCCCAGGCCGAAGGAAAGCGTTTGATGGATATGGGAAAACAGTTATCGGGCAGTGTTGTTGGACAGAATGAAGCGATTTCTAAAATTGTAAAAGCTATTCAGCGTAACCGTGCCGGACTGAAAGATCCAAATAAACCTATTGGTACATTTGTTTTTCTGGGGCCTACCGGAGTTGGGAAAACACAACTTGCCAAGGTTTTAGCTAAATATTTATTCGATAGTTACGATTCACTCATCAGGATTGATATGAGTGAATATATGGAGAAATTCTCAGTTTCCAGATTGGTTGGAGCTCCTCCGGGATATGTAGGTTATGAAGAAGGTGGGCAATTAACTGAAAAAGTTCGTCGCAAACCTTACGCAGTAATTCTTTTGGACGAAATTGAAAAAGCACATCCTGATGTATTCCATTTGTTACTTCAGGTTTTGGATGAAGGTCGTTTAACTGATAGTTTGGGACGGAGTATTGATTTCAGGAATACAATTATTATCATGACCTCCAATATTGGTTCGCGCCAGTTAAGTGAATTTGGCCATGGAGTTGGTTTTAATACCCAGAAAGCACCTACCGGGGATGGTGATGACCATGCCAAATACATCGTTGAAAAAGCGCTTAAAAAGGCTTTTGCTCCTGAATTTCTTAACAGAATTGATGATGTGATCATGTTTAATCCGTTGTCGAAAGAACACATTTATGAAATCATTGATATTGAGTTAAAAGGCCTTTACGAAAGGGTAAACTCACTGAATTATAAATTAAAAATATCGACAGCGGCCAAAGATTTCATTGCTGGAAAAGGATATGACGTTCAGTTTGGTGCCCGACCACTTAAAAGAGCAATACAAAAGTATCTGGAAGATGAAATGGCTGAAGTCATCATTCGGGCTTCAGTTGTTGAAGGAGATACTATTTCGGTTGGTTTTGAAAAGAAGACGGAGAAAATAAAAATCAGGATATTATCAACTGCTCCAAATAAATAGTGAAATAAAAAACCAGGATTTAAGCCTGGTTTTTTATTTCACTTAGAAATTTAATTGCCATCAATGAAATATCATCCGATTGTTGATTCTCACCTTCATAGATCATGATGCTTTGTAATAAGTGAGTTACAACTTCCTGAGCAGTTAAATCATTCATACTTTGTATATTACTCTTCAGTTTTTCAATTCCGTAATGAGTGCCTCCCGAATCTCTTGAATTGATCACTCCATCGGTATATAATAAAATCAGATCTCCATATTGCAATTCAATCGTATTACTTTTATAGGACTTATTTTTATAAATGCCCAATGGAATTCCATGACTTTTTGATAGCGATTGTAAGGTACCATCAACATGAAGAATGTATGGATAATTATGTGCGGCATTGCAATAATTCAAAATTCCGGTCCGGATATTCAATACACCGATAAAAAGTGTCAGAAAATATTGATTGGGATTTCGGTCGCCTAATTCTCTGTTTACTTTTTCAACGATATCGCTGGATGACAGCACATTCGAGTTATTCTTGATTAAAGTACTGGCAATCGCCATAAAAAGAGATGCCGGTATTCCTTTTCCTGAAACATCACCTATCGCTAATAGCAGATGCTCATTGTCAATGAAATAATAATTGTATAAATCACCGCCGATTGATTCAGCAGGTTTAAGTACTGCAAAAAGGTCAATTTCAGGATGCTCTAAAAATGCAGGATAACCAGATGGAATTATATTTTGTTGTATTTCATGAGCCGATTTTAAGTCCTTTTCATATTTGAGCTTTTCTTTGACTGTTTTAGACTGTTCCTTTATTAATAAACCATATTTTTCCTGCCAGTCCTCCAAACTTTGAGCAAGCATCTTTATTTCATTCTTTGATTTTCCTTCATTTCCCCGAACTGAACTAAACCTTTGAATAGCTTGAGTTACTCTGGCTAATGGATCAAGTAATCGTCTGAAAACAAATATATTCACCAGAAAAAGTATTAAAATACCTAAGCCTGAAACCAGTATTATTTTCTGAAAATTTACACTTATTTCCCTGAATAGTTCTTTTTCAGGAATTACGATAATTACCGTCCAGTTTGAATTCGGTAATGGAGCAAAATAAAACCAAGCCTGCTGGTTATTTAAATACGCTGAAATGCCATGATATGCTCCTCTCCCACCGTTTTGTATTTTTAATTTAATCTCCTGAATTTCATCCTTAAAAATGAGTGAAGGCTTTTCAAAGAGATTTTTTTTAAGAATCCATTCATTATTGGGATGAGTGATGAGATATCCGGATTGATGAATAATAAAAGCATAACCTTTTTCTCCAATTTTAATTTCAGAAAGCATTTGTTTCATCTTCAAAAGAGAAATCTCACATGAAACTATACCTGCAATTTCATTTGAAACAGGAAAATATATTGGCATTTTATAAGAAACAAACAAATTGGTTGTATCAAAACTGCAATAAAATGGATCGGACCAAGCCCCACTTCTTAATTCTGAATTCCTTGATTTCAGTTTTTCAATATAATGTTCAGCCGATAAGCTATCAGGATTGCAAATTAGTTGTCCAGGCTTATTCGAAGATAATTTTATAAGATGTCTTCGATGATTATCAAGCAATTCAATATGGATGCTTTCCAATATTTCATTTGTAGCCAAAACTTGCTTCAGCAGTAGATCAAGATCTTTGTGCTGGTAAAAATACAATACCTGATATGATATATTCTTAGCTATTTCCTCGGTTCCAACCGTAATCCTTGAGATTTTAGAGACAACCAGGTTGCTATTATTGACGGCACCCTCTTCAATCTTTTCCACCAATATTTTATTGCTGAAGTGATAATTGCTGTAAACAATCAATGCAATAATAATGATGGCAATCGTTGTTATTTGTGTATTAAGACGGAAGGAAATACCTTTTTGGTTCATTTGGCATACTCTATGTATTCATTGCACCACAAACGTTGATAACTTGTCCGCTTACATAAGAGGACAGATCAGACGCCAGAAAAAGCGCAGTCTTTGCAACTTCCTCCGGAGTGCCGCCACGTTTCATCGGAATGTTTGCTTCCCACTGTTTGCGGGCATCTTCCGGAATTTTAGCTGTCATTTCAGTAATGATAAATCCCGGAGCAATCGCATTCGACCGGATACCACGGGAACCAAGCTCTTTGGCAATTGATTTGGTGAACCCGATAATACCTGCTTTTGAGGCTGAATAATTGGCTTGACCTGCATTCCCGCTCACTCCTACGACTGAACTCATATTAATAATAGATCCTGACCGTTGTTTCAGCATAATTTTCTGAGCAGCTTTGGTAAAGTTGAAAACGGATTTCAGGTTTACATTAATTACTGCATCCCATTGATCTTCAGTCATTCGCATTAACAATGTATCTTTAGTGATACCGGCATTGTTTACCAGTACATCAACGGCACCAAACTCGGTAACTATTTCGTTTACAACACGATCAGTATCTTCAAAATTTGAAGCGTTCGAAGCAAAACCTTTGGCTTTAACGCCCAGGGCATTCAATTCCGCTTCCGTATTTTTCATGTTTTCATCTTCAAAAAGATCGGTAAAGGCAATGTTGCAGCCTTCTTCAGCAAATTTTAAGGCAATTGCTTTTCCAATGCCTCGCGATGCACCGGTAATTATGGCAGTTTTTCCTTCAAGAAGTTTCATATTAAAATATTAGATTTATGAATTATGGACAAAAGTAATAAAATATGAGAAACTGATAGTTTTAAGCAATTTTAATACGCAAATTCCAATTCAAAAGAATGAATTGACTGGAACTTGTAACTGATTTTTCTAAATCTCAAAATTGCGATTCACATTCTATTCAACGTTCCTGCATGAAAATTTCAACTAAAAATGCTACTTTCGTCGTACCGTTTAAACTTGCCAAAAATACCGGCCAAATTGGGTTTGAACTGAAATTTGTCCTGAAAATGAATATTTTAAAGAAAAGTCTTTGTGTATTTGTACATTACAGTAAATCATCTTTCATCCCGATTTATGTAAACATATATGTATCAGAGCTTTCTAATTATTTTGATGAGATTATTCTGGTTACGAACCACAGACCAATAAATTCAGGTAATATTTTTAACCATCAAAATGTGTCAACTTTATTTGTTGAGAATGAAGGATACGATTTTGGGATGTTTTACAAGGCATTAAAGACGATTAATCCTTTGGAATATAACCAGATTGCCTGTATCAATGATTCAAATATCATTTTCAATGAGCTAAAATCAATTTTCACCTGGGGCAGAAGCCAGCAAACTGATTTCTGGGGATTGATTGACTCTTATCAATCTCCACATTTTTCAACTCATAAAAGCAACTTCCATATACAAAGCCATTTCATTGTTTTTAACCATAAAGCAATAGATAAATTATCCGCATTTTTTGAATCGCTTGATATTCAGGAAATTCTTAATGAAAAAGATCCCAAAAAATTACGTGAAATTGTTATTAATAGTTGGGAAATTGGCCTCTCGCAATTTCTAATAAAAGAAGGTTTATCATGTTGTAGTTATATTGATAGTCAATACTATGCAAATTTACATCTTTCCGGAAAAAGGACAAATATTGGTCTTAAATTGTATCCTGAATTAATTCGGTCAGGTTTTCCTATAATCAAGAAGAAAGTAATTACTAAAGGTAAATGGAAGGATATTTTTCGCACATCATCGAATTGGAAGAATTTAATCCGCCAATACGGAAATCAGGATTGGGAAATTGAAGCATTGATTGATGAATTGATACAAATTAAAAATGAATCAGGAAATCAACCGCTTGTTAAGATGAAAAGGAAGTTTTCTCAACTCATTAAATCATTGTTTTTCGGATTCTGAAATGGTTTTCTATATAATTTACAATCACAATTCAGTAATAAGATGCTTGATCAATTAACCATTTGTGCCATAGCAACTTCACCCGGAATGGGTGCGATTGCCACCATTCGAGTTTCAGGAGAAAAAGCGGTTGAAATTGCGGATGTTATATTTCAATCGCCCAAGCCAAATAAGAAACTGGCAAATCAAAAGCCTAATACGCTGCATTTCGGAAGTCTTTCGGTCGGTGAAGAGCTGATTGATGAAGTGGTTGTCGGCATTTTTAGGGCTCCACATTCGTTTACAGGCGAAGATGTGGTTGAAATTACCTGCCATGGTTCGGTTTATGTACAGCAGCGAATTTTACAATTGCTAATTAGCAAAGGAGCAAGAATGGCGCTTCCCGGTGAATTTACCCAACGTGCTTTTCTGAACGGCAAGATGGATCTTTCACAGGCTGAAGCAGTAGCCGACTTGATTGCATCCACTAATCGTGCAGCGCAAAAAGTAGCTATTAATCAGATGCGCGGTGGCTTCTCTACAGAATTATCCAATCTTCGCAATGAGTTATTGAATTTCATCGCCATGATTGAACTTGAGCTTGATTTCAGCGAAGAAGATGTTGAGTTTGCCGACCGGGAACAACTGAAAAAATTAATTTCGAAAATTGGAAAGATATTAAGGAAGCTAAAAGATTCATTTCAACTTGGCAATGTGATTAAAAACGGCATTCCGGTAGCAATTATCGGAGATACCAATGTTGGAAAATCAACATTGTTGAATGCCCTTTTAAATGAAGAGAAAGCAATTGTTTCAGATATTCATGGCACTACCCGTGACGTAATTGAGGATGTTGTAAATATTCATGGTACAGCGTTCCGCTTTTTCGATACTGCTGGAATCCGTGAAACGAACGATGTTATTGAAACGCTCGGCATTGAGCGCAGCTACAGTAAACTTGATCTTGCAACGGTTGTTATCCTGGTAGTTGATATGCAAAACGATTTTCAAACAGTATTCAAACGAATTGCAGAGATCAGAAAAAGAATCGCTGACCAACACTTGATTATCGGAGCCAATAAAGTTGACAAAGGAAAGGCAGAAACAATTTCAGGACTAACAAATATGACACTAAATACCAATGAAAAACTGGTATTTATATCTGCCAAACAAAAAACCAATCTTGACCAGATAATTTCAGAAATGCAACAGGCCGTTTCGCTTGATTTGATCAGCGAAGATGCCGTAATTGTATCCAATGTGCGACACTTCGAAGCGTTGACCCATGCGCATGAATCAATTGAAAGAGTGAATGTTGGACTCGAAAATCATATCTCGGGCGACTTCCTTGCACAAGATATCCGGGAATGTCTGCACTACCTCGGAGAAATAACCGGAGAAATCTCTAATGACGAAATTTTAGGGCATATATTTAAGAATTTCTGCATCGGCAAATAACCACAAAAAAAAAGTCCCGCTATTCGCGGGACTCAAAATTTTAAATGTTTATAGAATATAAACTATGCAAGTTTAACATTTACCGCATTTAAGCCTTTTTTACCTTCTTCCAACTCGAAAGTTACTTCGTCATTTTCCCTGATACTGTCTTTTAATCCGGTTGAATGTACAAAATACTCTTTAGATGAATTTGCATCTTTAATGAATCCGAATCCTTTCGAATCATTGTAAAACTTTACTGTTCCGTTGTTCATAATATGATTATAAATTAATGGGTGCAATGTACGCTTAATTATCGGAGTATTGGCTTTTATTCTAATATATTGATTAAATTTTAGTTAATAATCTATAAATCCTAAATTTACATGTATTTATGGCTATATTTGCATTTTTAAAAATCTTCGGGTAAATATTCACATTATTAATTGAAAGGAAAGAATTGTATGTACGAAAAGAAACCGAATAGTTATGTATCACCTGATCTGACAAAGATGCAGGCCGTTGTCATTGATATTAAGACAATAATTTATATAGCACTTGATGCAGATCCTAAATTAGCCAAAAGCAGCTATTTATCCCGGATTGGTTTGAAGAAATTATAAAGGTATTTGTTTACACGTTGAAGGAAGCGGAATTAATTAGGTTGTTCAAATTTGAACCCCATTAATTTCCCTTCCTTTTTTTATTTTATTACTTTTCCTCATGTCGTTGATCACACCCGAAAATCACCTGATACTTTTTGCCGTAATTGTTGGAGCTGCAGCTCTTGGCATTTGGTCTGAACACAAAAAATGGTTCGGCCAGATATCCGGGATACTGGTTACCATGATTTTAATGTCACTTTTATCCATGTCGGGAGTCGTGCCGATAGCCTCCAATCCAAAGCTGAAGGTTGATGTTTATGAATTGATATTCAACTATTTCATTCCACTTTCAATCCCGATGATGCTGATGGGTTCGAATATTATCAGGATTATCCGCGAAGGAGGAAAACTGCTGATAGCCTTTCTCATTGGTGCATTGGGTGTAGTTCTGGGGAGTTTTTTGGCTGCTTATTTTATTAACCTGGGGCCTGATTCAGGAAATGCAGCCGGTGTAATTTCGGCAACGCTAATCGGTGGAAGCATGAATTTTATTGCCACCGGAGAAATTCTGAATTTCAGCACACATCCACTTTTTTCGGCAACCATTGCGGTTGACAACTTTGCCGCAAACGCTTATATTCTGATGCTTTTTGCCATTCCATCCATGAAGTTTCTTGCCCGTTTTTTTGTAAAGCCAAAAGCTGAAAATCTGGAAGTTCGGGAGAAAAATTCAGGTGAGGAAACCTATCCAATCACCATTGAACGAATCGCCATTTCAGTTTTAATTGCAGCTTTGGTTGCCGGTGCCGGAAGCCTTATTTCGGATCTTATACAAAAAGTATATTCAACCCGAATGAGTATGAGTATATTGATTATCACCGTACTTGCGGTATTATTTGCCAATCTTTTCCCCAAACAGCTTAAAAAACTGGAAGACACCGCTTTTGCCCTTGGCTTGTGGATGATGTATATTTTTCTGGCAGCTATTGGCGCTTCGACCAATTTAGTTGATATGTTGCACGTTGGCCCAGCTGTATTGGGTTTTTACCTGATCATCATGTTTTTCCACCTGATATTTATGGTTTCACTGGCCAAATTGTTTAAATTAGATGTTTACGAAGTTATTATTGCATCTGCAGCCAATATTATGGGACCATCAGTTGCAGCGCCAATGGCAGCTTCACTCGGACAGAAAAAACTGATCACTCCCGGCATCCTGGTTGGTATTCTGGGGTATGTAATCGGCACATTTGTAGGCGTTTCAATAGCCATGGCATTGACCTGAAATACTTTGACACAAAAAGGTCTCCGAATTGCCAAAACCCGGAGACCACCTAACTTAACCAAATCTTTTTATTCAACGATCAATTTTTGAATGCTTTCTGATGAACCCATTATGGTTTTTACCAGATAAATTCCTTTAGATACTCCGTCCAGATTAAATACTTCTGAAGATCGAGAGATTACCCGCGATGCTACCTTTTTTCCCCTAAGATCAAGAATATCAATTCTGCTGCCTGCAGCAGGCATTTGAGAGAAACGAACATTTACTATTCCGCTACTTGGATTTGGAAATACATCAATCTTCACCAAATCATTCAGATCCTTTATCCCGGTTGTCACTGATTTTATTTTTACCAAAACACTGGCACTCTTTTCATAATTCATTTGACCACTGACAGTTTCAACCTGAACAACTGATTCGCTCCCTGACAGATGATTCCATGCCTTAAGTTGAATCAAATCACCGTCTTTAAAACCATACTGATTCAGATCGTCAGTTGAAAAAGAAGCAATTAAACTGGCACCGGCATTAATATGATCTTCTGTAATTTTTAGTACTCCAACACAAATTTTGCCATCAAATGCTGCAATTTCATCACCAACTGACAAACCAGCAGTTTGTAAACCAACGATATTAATATTCATTTGATCAGATCCGTTACCTTCGATCTTTGTTGAGTAATAATCAGTTTTTCCAACTTTAGACTGAACAATTGCTGATTTGAGGTAAATATTCTCAATTGTGAGAGTTGCAGCTGCATTCACTTTAACTTTATAAGCTTTTCCGGGTGTGAAGTTTCCGATATTATTCTTCCATCCACCAAAGACTCCCCAGTTCTCAATTGAATTTCCGGCTTCGTCCTGAACTTTGATCAGTTTATTCTGGTCAATCAACGCTTGCACGATACTCAATGCACTCACCAGATCAGTTCGGGGATAGGAAACAATATTCCAACCTACTGATAATGGAATAGCAAGCGGCAAAACAACTGGCCGGCCAACAATTTGCAAGGTACAAGTATTAGCTACTTTTACTTTATAACCTTCTGTTTTTACGATAGATCCTATATTATTGATCCAGCCGCCAAAAGCTCCCCAATTTTCATAGGAAAGTCCTGCTTCATCCATCATTTTCACAAGATTACCCTGAGTAAGAAGCGTTTTAGTTATTGCACTTATATTCGGATTTTTAGCTGAAACATTTGTTGAAATCATGTTGTAGCCTTTTATCAGATTAATGCTTTGAGCTAACTCAACATAGAATATGAGATCAACAACCGAGGTAGCACCGACAGCATATCTTCCGTTAGTCTGCCAGGTGGCTACATTATTCCGATAGGTAACTGCTTTTGCGACCATCTCCTTTTGGTTTAAATTATCCCATATTTTAAAGATGATGGTATCATTTTCGGTAAAACCATTGTTTAAACCATCAGCCTGCGATGCCGGAATATTCAGAAAAGTTGTATTATCAGCCGGATTAACAGACTTTGTCAATTTCATAGCTCCAACACAATTTACTCCGCTAAATACAGCAATTTCGTCATCAACCGAAAGTGGCAGATCTTCCAGTATGGCTGAAACAACCATTAAATTCATGTGGTTCTGACCATTCTCACCATTCCATACTGTTGCAAAGTGTGTTACGGATAAATTGTCAGCAAATCCAAACATTGATAAAAAAATCAAAATCATTGATATCAACGTACTTTTCTCATTTGTTTTGTAAAATCGTTTCATCTTT
>JBBRXN010000120.1:0-13259 GCA_038248385.1 Bacteroidales bacterium | reverse complement strand
TTCCGTTCAGAAAACATTAATTAACAACACGTTAGAGATGAAATTTTCAAATGCAAAAAAAGCAGGGATTGTAATTGTTGGAATTTGCGTTTTTGCCATCAGCTTTTACAGCTTTAAACAAGACGATAAAAATTTCCAGATTGCCAAGAACCTTGATATTTACTACACGCTTTTCAGGGAATTGAACCTGTTTTATGTGGATGATGTGAATCCGAACAAATTAGTCAAAACCAGTATTGACAAGATGCTCGAATCTCTCGACCCCTATACCAATTTTATTTCGGAAGACGATGTCGAAGATTTCAAGTTTATGACCACCGGCGAGTATGCCGGAATTGGAGCATTGATCAGCAAACAAAAAGGCAAAATTGTGATTTCCGAGCCTTATGAAGGTTTTCCTGCACAGAAAGCAGGATTAAAAGCAGGTGATATTTTGCTTGAAGTCGCCGGTAAGCCAACCGAAAATCTTTCAACCGAAGATGTCAGCAACCTGTTGAAAGGACCTGCCGGCAAACCGGTACTCGTAAAAGTTGAGCGTTATGGCCAGAAAAAACCCTTGCCCATTGAAATTATCCGTGAGAAAATCCAGATCGACCCGGTCCCCTATTACGGAATGCTCGACAAGGAAACCGGGTACATCCGTTTGTCAAACTTTACGGTTGATTGCACCGAACGGGTAAAAATGGCCTTCATTGAGCTGAAAGAAAAGCAGGGCGCCAAATCGCTGGTATTGGATTTACGTTCAAATCCGGGAGGTTTGTTGATCGAAGCAGTCAGAATTTCCAATCTTTTTATTCCCAAAGGCCAGGAAATTGTAAGTACCAAAGGAAAAGTAAAACAATGGGATAAAGTTTATACCGCAACCGAAAATCCGCTTGATACAATAATGCCGATTGCCGTTCTGGTTAACCGCGGATCGGCCTCCGCCTCCGAAATTGTGGCAGGAGCCATTCAGGATTTGGATCGTGGAATGATTATCGGAACGCGAACTTTCGGAAAAGGGCTGGTCCAGACTACCCGCGATTTGAGCTACAATGCCAAACTAAAAATCACCACCGCCAAATATTACATTCCAAGCGGTCGCTGCATCCAGGCACTCGACTATACTCACCGGAACGATGATGGCAGCGTAGGTGTAATTCCTGATTCCTTGATTACAAAATATACCACAAAAAAAGGACGTATCGTGTTCGATGGAGGCGGCGTTGCACCGGATGTAACTGTTGAAGATGAAACCTTGAGTAATTTGTCAGTCAATTTAATCCAACAATCCGTTGTTTTCGACTTTGCTACCTATTTTAATAGTAAAACCGAAAAAGTAGCAACACCTGAAGTGTTTACCATTTCTCCTGAAATATATGCCGATTTTGTACAGTTCGTAAAAACCCAGGATTTTAAATACGAATCAAAAACGGAAGAACAACTGGACAAACTGCTTGAAGTAGCCAAACATGAGAAATATTACGATTTATCGAAAGATGAATTTGAAACACTGAAAGTCAAACTGGGTCACAACATTGATCAGGATCTCGAACATTTTAGAAATGAAATTTCGGAATTGATGGCCGATGAAATCATTTCGAGATATTATTACCAGAAAGGCGCCATTAAGGCTGCATTGAGGGACGACCACGATATCGAAAAAGCCTTGGAAATACTGCATAAACCCAGCGGTTATGCAACCATATTTGACAAAGGGCGGATCATCAAATCCAACTAATACCAGTAAATCTCTTGGATTAATTAATATTTCACTTTGGTATAATACTCTGGAAGCTTTTTTCGATAAGTTGATAATTCGTTTTAGCAAAAATAAACCCGGACAGTTTCCTGTCCGGGTTTATTTTTATAGTTTTTATTTTGCGAACCTAAAATCCGAGTTTTTGCGGATATTTAATTGCCAGAAATAGCGTAACAACAATCAGGATGCCAAGTCCTATAAAAAACAATATCACTCCAACTTTGAACCGCTTTTTTGTTATCTCCAGTTCTGAGACTGTTGTAATCTTGCGAATTTTATCGACAAGTTTCTGAAGTGCCATCTGATCTTTCACAATATAGTTGTAAGCACCATATTTCATGCTGTTGATCGCGATATCAATGTTGTCGTTGCCCGATAAAAAGATGAACTCAACATTTGGATAGATTTTTTTAGCCTTGATCAATACATCAATACCTGTCATCCCATCAAGAAGATAATCCTGAATGATAATATCAGGATTTTTATGCATGTTTTTGAGAGCATCTTCTCCTGTCAGATAAGATTCAACATTGGTGAATTTGTTGGTTTTCAAATAACTGACAACCAACTTGTTGTACATCTGATTGTCCTCAACAACAAATATGAGCGGATTATTTACGTTCTGCATGCTGAATTAATATGTGTTTAATTAGTTTCGTATAGATCTAAATCATTAACCTGCTTAATCTTTGAATGTATATTTAACAGGAATACCGAGTAACCAAAATTAGTAAAAAAAAATTGATATAATCAATAATTCTTTTTCAAGAACGGTTGTTTTTCATTTTTGGTGCTTTTTACACTATCTTTTTAGTCCACATTGTTATATTTCCAATTTGCGTCTCTTTACTTTTAGTCCTTTCCCGTCAGTGTGACAACTGATGCAACTTACTGAATGAATGTTGTTTGGACTTTTTATGTCAGCAAAGGTAGTATTCATCGTAGTTACATCAAGGTTACAGTTTGAAATAGCCGGATGACAGTTCCTGCAAGAGTTTCGGGCATCATTTGAATGAGGAGAATGGCAGGCCATGCAACTTAACCCTTCGTGAACACCTGTTGGGGTGCGGTCGTCTTCCGATCCGGTTTGATGGGCAAAATTGGGCGAATGACATTGCTGACACAGTTTTTGAGCCGGATCGTCAGAAACTTTAATTGCCTTTCCATTGCTGAACAGCTCAATCTTTTTCAATTTATCCGCCCGTTGATGTCTGTTGTCCGTGCGGATATACCAACTGATTGACGGATTTCGTGGTTGCCTTTCATAAAATATTTCCTTTGGAGCATCAAGTCTTGAAGTCCTGACAAGTGGTTCATTTGCGGTATGCACCTGATGGCAAGCCAAACATGGAATGGTAGGATCAAAAGCTTTCCGTGGTTCTTTTAGCTTCCAAACACCATCAACTTCTTTTGGTTTTTGAAGCAGGGTTTTGATATTTCCATCGTAAAACATACCATGGCAACGTAAACAGGCCCAGTACGGAGCTTCTTCAATGTTGTGTTTGCCATTCATAAAAATATCGGCATAATTGGCCGAGTGTCCTCCGGATTTCCATTTTGCGTATTCAGACTGATGGCATTTGGCACACCTGTCAGCCAGTTCGAGTACTTGTTTTTCGGTCATCCTGACATTTTCATGTTCCGGACTTTCACCAACATGTGTAAAAACCATGCCGGCCTTTTCTCTGATGCTGTGTAGCCCATTACTCAAAGCTGTTCCGTGGCAATCGTAACATTTTGTATTGCGGTGACCCGAGTGTTGCCATTGATCGACCGAAAGACTGATCTCGTGGCAGCTCGCACATGTTTTCTCCGGATTTGCAGAATTCCAGGATGAATAACCGCCGAACAAAATCGCTATTCCGACAAGTGTGAAAAGCAAAATGAGCGATATTTTTTTTAGGTTCATAGTTGAAAAAGTTTCAAATTTCAAGTTCCAAGTTCCAAATTGAGGCATCGACTTTCAGGGAGTTGCTTTTTCTGTTAACTGCGACTGCTACTGATCACTCTCATTTTCTCCCGAATTTTTTCACGATATTCCCTCCTACCCAATAGCCAAGCGCCATAATGGTTAGCGCCGGGTTGAAACCACCTCCGTTCACCATAATGCTTCCGTCAGCAATAAACAAATTGTCAATTTCGTGAACTTGCCCGTATTTATTTACTACTGAAGTATTTTTGTCGTTGCCCATTCTTGCCGTTCCGTTTTGGTGCTGACCACCGCTGGGCCCGCCCTGTCCGCCAACACTCTGCCAGGTTTGGCAGGCTCCCGCTTCTTTCAGGATAGCTTCAGCTTTTGCCGACAAAAACTTACAATGCTCATGGTCAAGTTGATGCCGCTCACCCGACAGGGAAGCTACTGGTATTCCCCAGAAATCTTTGACTTCAGGATCAACCATCACTCTTGAATCGAACATGGGTAATTCCTGAATAGGACCAACGACCTGTGCTGTCCGGTGATACATGTTGCGTTGGAATTCTTTGTGTTCCTTTCCCCATCGGGATGATCCTGGAGGTCGAATGTTGGTAAATAAATAAGGAAGTCTGTTAAATTCGTTGGCCAACATGCCGCCACCTATAATTCCAGGGTTGTGGTGATTGAAATCGCATAAAGCTACCGTTGCACCCGGTCCGGAAAAGTCGAGAATATCGTAATCGAACAATCCATAAGCTCCAGTGTAAGCATGTCCCATCAAATTGCGGCCCACCCAGTCAGAATTGTTTCCGGCGCCATTCGGGAAAAGTTTCGATTTTGAATTGAGCAGTAACCGGGCAGTTTCGATAGCTGCTCCTGAAATTACAATCAGGTCGGCTGTCTGTATTTGTGCTTTGCTATTCCTGTCGAAATATTTGATGCCGGTTGCTTTTCCCTTGTCGTCAACCATGATTTCGGCAACCATACAACCGGTTCTCAATTCGCAATTTCCTGATTCTATGGCAACTGGAATCACTGTATTTTGCGAACCGTTTTTGGCATCCACAGGGCAGGCAAATCCGCAACAGGTGCGGTTCCGGATACAGCCCGCACGGTTATTGTACGGTATTGAATTGCGGAGCATCGGGATTGGAAATGGGTGCAAACCCATTCGCTTTGATGCTTCGTATAAAACTTTTGCTTCCTGATTGTATTCAAAAGGCGGCATGGGTTGTTTTTTATTCCGGGGTGGTGCAAAAGTATTTTGAGCATCGTCACCCGAAACACCTATTTCCCATTCGGCCTTCTCATAGAATGGTTCAAGCTCCTGGTAGGTGATCGGCCAATCTTCCAAAGTTGAACCTTCAACTGCCCCATAAACTGTTTTCAGTTTAAAATCTTCTTCCATAAACCGCCAGGCCATTGCGCCGTAACTTACTGTTCCAGAACCTACGCAAGCCGCATTATTACTGTATCCTCCCCTGATGGGCGTAACAATCTGTTTGCTCCCTCCTTTATAAGTAATCACGCGGGGATTTTTGACAGGATCGGGTCCAAATGGCGATCCCAACACTTCGGTACGCTGCGAAATCAATTCATCGTTTGGGTGTTCATCGTAGTTGTGCCATTCGCCGCGTTCAAAAAGCACAACAGAATAACCGTTCACAGCCAGTTCTTTGGCAACAATTCCACCACCGGCACCGGCGCCAACCACAATCGCATTTACATGTTTATTTGTCATTGATGGTAAGTTAACGAGAAGCTTTGTGACCACCGAATCCTAAACTACCAACCCCAATCAGGAATCCGAAAGTGTACCATCCGCCGCTATTATTGACTGCCCAAACTGCAACATTGTCGCTGAACAAACTTATTACGAATGAAACAGGGGCAATGATTCCATGCCACAATCCGCCAAAGAAGCCATAAGTATGACCAACATTACAAGATTCCACATTCTGAACTTCGGCACACGAAGAAAGAAGGATCAAAGCAAAAAGCACAAAAACAGTTAAGGTTAAAAGGTTCTTTGTTTTCATTGTGATTGAAGGTTAAAAGTTGTGATTGATTTACTGAATGACTGAATGAATTCCCAAAGCTGGATTTTTTGCAAACTGAATATTGAGACTGATCACTTTATTTTTCAGGTGCGGTAACGGTTTTGCCCAATCACCAGCGGATAGTCAATTCGCAGCATTTCAAAACTCATATAATCTTTGTTTCCGCCATGAATTGGCGATCCGTAAAATCCCTGCATGGTGTGCGACAAAACCAGGTTAAAGAATTCCGCCGGTTTGCCTGTCGGCCATTCGGTTCCATTCAACTGGTTCGATTCCAGCATTTTCATGAGTTTGATCTGTTCTTCAGGGATAAGTGATTCAAACCTTTTCCCGTATTTTCCGAAGCAATAAGTCTGCAGAATTTGTATTCCGCTTCGGTAAGTTTCCTGATTGTAATGAAATACGCCCGAAAGTTGCCTGTCGATGTAATGAATCACTCCGGCATCGGTTGCGCCTGGAGAACTATCTTTTGGAATGATTTGCTCACAAAAAGCGATGATGCATTTGGCTTCTTCAGGAGTAAAAAAACGGTAGATGTTACTTTGTTTCAGGCAGGAGGGCAAAAGTAAGATACTTCCAAAAGCCATACTGGCTGATTTGATAAAGTCGCGGCGGTTAGGTTTAGTCATAACATAAAGGTATAACAGGCGGTTCACAGTTAATTTGAACCTTGATAAAGATACAAATTCAAATATATTTCTTGTCCAATATTAGTGCTTTTGATCCTGATAAAACTGTTCCACTTTTTCAATCATCTGCTGTTTCACTGTTTCTTCCAGAAAGCTTGCTGAGAAGGAGTTTTTGGCAAGTTGAACAATTTGTTCCTTCGGGAGATTTAACGCGTTGGCCACTGCCAGATAATTTTCGTTCACATAACCACCAAAATAGGCCGGATCGTCGGAATTGACAGTCGCCAACAATCCTTTGTCCAGCATTTCCATCAGCGGGTGTGTGGTCATTTCGCGCACTACCTTCAGTTTCAGGTTCGAAAGCGGACAAACGGTCAGCGGTATTTGTCTTCGTACCAGCTCTGCCACCAAAGCGGGATCTTCGAGTGAGCGGTTTCCGTGGTCGATACGCGAAACATGCAGCAAATTCAGGGCTTCCCACACATATTCAGGCGGACCTTCTTCTCCTGCATGAGCCACTGTAAGAAAGCCTTCTTCTCTGGCTTTTTTAAAAACACGCTGGAATTTAGATGGTGGATGGCCTTTTTCTGATGAATCCAAACCAATGGCAGTGATCCAGCTTCTGTATTCAAGCGCATCATCCAGGGTTTGAAAAGCAGAATCTTCGCTGAGATGGCGGAGAATTGACAAAATGAGTTTTGAACTGATTCCCAGCTTATTCTGGCCGTCTTCCAACGCGCGGTGAATGCCTGAAATTACTTTACTAAACGGAACGCCGCGCAAAGCATGTGTTTGAGGGTCAAAGAAAATTTCGGTATGAAGAACATGCTGTGAATGAATTTTTTGCAGGTATGCCCAGGTCAGATCGTAAAAATCCAGTTCTTCAATCAGCACATCGGCTCCACCGTAATAAATATCCAGAAATTCCTGAAGGTTATTAAAATTATACGCCTCCTTCAAATCTTCCATCGAATTGTATTTGATTTGGAGGTTGTTACGGCGGGCAATTCCGAACATCAATTCAGGTTCAAAAGTTCCCTCGATATGCAGATGAAGTTCCGCTTTTGGAATGCCTGCAATGAAATTTTCCATGTTGCTCATAACCTTATTTTACCTTTCTCAGTAGTAAGTCCACCAAATTATTTGCGGCCTTCAAATTTTCAAAACTTTCGGGCAGCAATATGTGATCAATATATTCATTATAAAGCCAGGGATCGCCAACAGCAAGTACATATCCTTTGCCAAACTGGGTTTCAGCAATAAAAACGGATTTGCCATCGCCGTCTGTCAAAATGGTGGTTGCCTTTTTTGACAGGATAATCGGACCAACTTCCTTCATGTAAATTTTATTCACGCCTAAAAACAGCGGATGATTGGGCAAGTTGGTTTCGGCTCCCATTTCCCAATCGCGATTAACTACCGGATTCAGACTTTTGGTTTGAAAACGAAATCCAAAGACTTCGGCCAATTGATTGAAATGGGTGAATTCACAGTTCGGGCCATCGTTGGCCATCAGCAGTAAAACCCCACCTTTTTTAACCCATTTTCTCAGGAATTTCATATCGCCCGCATTAATATAATTGGGAGTAGGATTTTCTTTGGTCGTATCGGGATCGACGATAATATAAACGTTGACTCCTTTCATCGACTGTTTGTTGGGTCTGGAAACAATGGTTTTTAATTTCGCACCACGATTGACAAACAAATCTCCAAGTTGGGAAAAACCGCTCATCGCTTCATCGTCCCAGGTATAATGGTAAATTTTACCTGTTTTGGCGTTGGTTTCATGGTTGAACCAATTGTCCAAACCAACGGTTTTCTGGGCAAAACTTCCTGCTGAAAAAGCGCAAAGAATAATGGAAAGTATTATAATTCGTTTCATTGTTGGTAAAATCATCAGGAAAAAAGTTTCCCTGAATTAATATTTCGGGTAAATGTAGGCAACAGACCCGACAATCACAAAGTTATTTCTTGATACACAGAAAAACTCCAGCCTAACTTTCGTTCAGATAAACTTTTATCTTTGCGCCTTCAAAAAAAAACAGGAAAGAATGATTTCAGTTGACGGACTTACGGTGGAGTTTGGCGGATCGGCGCTTTTTTCGGATATCTCATTTGTGATTAACGAAAAAGACCGGATTGCTTTGATGGGAAAGAATGGGGCAGGCAAATCGACGCTTCTGAAAGTGATCGCAGGAGCCAGAACAGCCAATAAAGGAAGGGTTTCGGCCCCAAAAGATGCAGTAATCGCCTATCTTCCGCAACATTTACTTACTGAAGACAACCGAACCGTTTTTGATGAAGCTGCCCAGGCATTTTCGCGCATAAAAGGAATGGAAAGCGAAATAGCCGCCATGAACGAAGAATTGTCAACCAGAACCGATTACGAATCAGATTACTACTCCGATTTGATTGAACGCGTTTCGACCTTGAGCGAAAAATATTATTCAGTAGAAGAAATCAATTATGATGCTGAAGTAGAGAAAATATTGTTTGGATTGGGTTTTTTGCGTGAAGATTTTACGCGTCCAACCAGCGAATTCAGCGGCGGATGGCGGATGCGCATCGAATTGGCCAAAATCCTGTTACAAAAACCTGACCTTATTTTGCTGGATGAACCCACCAATCACATGGACATTGAGTCGATTCAGTGGCTCGAAGAATTCCTGATCAGCAGCGCCAAGGCCGTAATAGTGATTTCGCACGACAGGGCCTTTGTTGATAACATCACCACCCGCACCATTGAGGTGACTATGGGCCGCATTTACGATTACAAAGTGAACTACTCTAAATACCTCGAGTTGCGCAAGGAGCGCCGCGAGCAGCAACAGAAAGCTTTCGACGAACAGCAAAAGTTTATTGCCGATACCACCGAATTCATCGATCGTTTCAAGGGAACCTATTCCAAAACGCTTCAGGTACAATCGCGCGTGAAAATGCTGGAAAAATTAGAGATTGTAGAGGTGGACGAAGTTGATTCTTCAGCGCTTCGCCTGAAATTTCCAGCATCGCCACGTTCAGGAAATTACCCTGTGATTGTGGAAGAATTGACAAAAAAATATGGCGATCACCTGGTTTTTGCCGATGCTTCACTGACCATTGAACGGGGCGAAAAAATTGCTTTTGTTGGCAAAAACGGCGAAGGAAAATCGACACTCGTAAAAGCCATCATGAGCGAAATCGATTACGATGGAAAAATGATGTTGGGGCACAATACCATGATTGGCTATTTTGCGCAAAACCAGGCTTCACTCCTGAATGAGGACCTGACGGTTTTCCAGACCATAGACGATGTGGCGGTAGGCGATATCCGCACCAAAATAAAAGACCTGCTCGGAGCCTTCATGTTCGGTGGTGACAATATCACCAAAAAAGTTAAAGTACTTTCAGGAGGCGAACGTACCCGGCTGGCCATGATTAAACTGTTGCTCGAACCGGTCAACCTGCTTATTCTGGATGAGCCTACCAATCACCTCGATATGCGCACCAAAGACATTTTGAAAAGCGCCCTTCAGGATTTCGACGGAACACTGATCCTTGTTTCACATGACCGCGATTTCCTCGACGGACTCGCAACCAAAGTTTACGAGTTCGGGAACAAACAGGTGAAAGAACATCTTGACGATATCAAAGGGTTCCTTCTGAAGAAGAAGATGGATCATTTGCGCGAATTGGAACGAAACGTAAAAAAATAAGGATAGATTTATTTTCACTTTACCGAGTTTTAAATTGCTAAAAATATTCGATCAAATTTCAATGCAAAACCTTATCTTTGCAAGTGTTATATTAACGAAAATAAATTTTTAATTATGGGTAGGTCGCAGGAAACGTTCAACAAAAAAGAAGTAAAGAACAAAAAAGACAAAAAGAGAAAAGACAAAGAAAAGAAGCGGTTGGACAGGAAAGACAATGAGAAAACAGGCAAACTGGAAGACATGATTGCTTATGTTGACGAAAATGGCATGATCACTTCTACCCCTCCTGATCCCAACAAAAAGAAGGCTATTATTAAATCAGAAGATATTGAAATCAGTATCCGCAAACAGGAGAATATTCCATTCGACCCAGTCCGAAAGGGAACTGTGACCTTTTTTAATGATTCAAAAGGATATGGTTTTATCAGGGATGCTGAATCTCAGGAAAGTATTTTTGTACATGTTAACAATGTGCTCGAACCAATTAAAGAAGGCAATCTTGTGACCTTTGAAGTAGAAAAAGGATTAAAAGGATTTACAGCTGTTCAGGTAAAGATTTTTAAAGATAAAGTGGGATGACCTTTAAAATATTGACCATTACAGCAATTCTGCTCTTTTCACTTCAACTTTTCAGTCAGGAAAATTATAAAACAATCTCTGCAGCTGATTCCACAAAAATATATGTTGGTGGGCCAAAATACGAAGTAAAAACCTTTACCCAAAAGTTCAAAGCCAATAAGCCAAAAAACATTATCATGATGATTGGCGACGGGATGGGTGTTGCACAAGTTTTTTCCGGAATAACAGCCAACGGCGGACATCTGTTCCTCGATAACTTCAAACAGATAGGATTCTCCAAAACACAATCATCAGATAATTACATTACCGACTCGGCCGCTGGAGGAACAGCCCTTTCTACCGGACAAAAAACATACAACGGAGCCATCGGAGTAAATACTGACACCGTTGCCATTAAAACCATTCTTGAAATGGCTGAAGAAAAAGGAATGGCAACCGGACTGGTTTCAACTTCGGCAATTACTCATGCTACGCCCGCATCGTACATTGCCCACCAGGGAAGCCGCGGAAGCTATGAAGACATTGCTGCAGATTTTCTGAAAACCGACATCGATGTATTTATCGGTGGCGGATACAAGCATTTTACTCAACGCGCCGACAAACGTGACCTGACCAAAGAACTTGAAAAGAATGGATACCGGGTACTGCGCGATATGAACGAGATTGCCAAAGTGAAATCAGGTAAGCTGGCCGGATTAGTTGCGGATGAACACAACGAAGTTTTTCCAAAACGAAAAATGGATTTGCCATTGTCAACCACGACTGCACTAAATATTTTAGACCAGAACAAAAAAGGATTTTTCATCATGATTGAAGGATCGCAAATAGACTGGGGTGCACATGCCAACAATACCATTTATGTTGTCAATGAAATGCTCGACTTCGACCGTGCCATTGGAAAAGCGCTCGAATTTGCGGCGAAAGACGGTGAAACACTCGTTATTGTAACTGCCGATCACGAGACCGGCGGAATGGCTTTGATTGATGGCAATATGAATTCAGGAATGGTTAAAGGGGCATTCCCAACGGGTGGCCATACTGCGATAATGGTTCCTGTTTTCTCTTACGGTCCCGGCGCCGAAAATTTTACCGGAATAATGGAAAATACTGACATCGCAAAAAAAAGCATGAAATTACTGGGATTTTAATTCAGTTTAAGCATCTTTTTAAAAAAACTATGGATGAACGCATTGGTTTCATCCATAGTTTTTTACTTTTAAATTGTATAATTACCCTAAATGAGAGACCTTTATGAATAATTCGCTTGAAATACTGGATCATGTCCGCCTCAATTTTTCTCCTTCCGGCTTAGTTCTACTGAATATTGCATTGGCTTTTATCATGTTTGGTGTTGCTTTGGGCATCAAGGTTGATCATTTCAAAGACATTTTACGAAATCCAAAATCGGCAATCGTCGGATTTATCAGTCAAACATTTTTATTACCAGCCTTCACTTTTTTGTTGGTACTATTACTCAACCCAACGCCCACCGTAGCCTTGGGAATGATTCTGGTTGCAGCCTGCCCTGGTGGAAACATTTCCAATTTTATCAGCTCAATGGCCAACGGGAACGTGGCACTTTCTGTAAGTTTGACAGCTATTTCAACAACCGCAGCCATATTTTTTACGCCATTCAACTTTGCCTTTTGGGGAAGCATGTACATCGATTTTTACAACGCTCATGGCGCTGACGGATTACTCCGTCCATTGGAAATTGACAAAATACAGATGTTCCAAACCGTTTTTATCCTTCTCGGCATTCCGGTAATCATTGGTCTGTTTGTGGCAAAGAAATTTCCTCGTTTGACCGAAAAAATCAAAAAACCTATCAACAGAGGCTCATTGTTGTTTTTTATTCTGATGGTAATCGCCATGCTATCGGCCAACTTCTCTCAATTTACAAGTTATGTGCATCTGGTTTTCTTTATTGTATTTCTGCACAACGGGCTAGCCCTTGCAACCGGTTATTTTTTCGGTAAAATAAACAAACTGAACTTAACCGATCAGCGTACCTTAGCCATCGAAACGGGTATTCAAAATTCAGGATTGGCCCTTGCACTCATGTTTAATCCCAAGATTTTCCCTCCTGAAATGGAGTTGGGAGGCATGGCCATCATTGCCGCTTGGTGGGGAATCTGGCATATTATCAGCGGATTGACTATTGCCTGGTTTTGGTCGCGAAAACCTGTCATTGCTACATCATGACCGAATGGTCTGCCGGTTATGAGCTGATAAGAACCTATGTGCGCTTTGCATTCTGGCTGACACACAAGCGGATTGTTGTAACCGGTCGTCCTCTGATTCCGAAGGGAAAACCAATCATTTTTGCTGCCAATCACCAAAATGCGCTGATGGATCCACTGGCCATTGCTTGTACCAATCCATTTCAAACCGTTTGGCTGGCACGAGCCGATATTTTCAAATCGAAAGCTGCACACTCGTTCCTGAAGTACATAAAAATGTTGCCGATCTACCGTATCCGCGATGGAAAGGACAACCTTTCAAACAACGAGCAAATATTTGAACAGGTTTCTCACGTTTTGGTAAATAAACAATCAGTTGCGCTGTTTCCTGAAGCTGCACATTCAGGCAAAAGGCAAATGCTTCCACACAAAAAAGCAATTCCCCGTATTGCACTTG
>JBBRXN010000119.1:0-13531 GCA_038248385.1 Bacteroidales bacterium | reverse complement strand
GCGGTCAGTATTTATCCGAATCCTTTAAATCAAGATGTATTATCAATCGATTTTGGCGGTTTAAATATTAGCAATGCAGTTGTTAAGATATTTAATATGAGTGGACAAACTGTCTATCAAACAAAAATAAATAACACAACACACGTGGAGTTAGACTTATCAGGATTACTAAAAAAATCAATTTACATTATTTCTATAGATACAGGGCAATCAATCGTAACAAGCAAACTTCTTGCTCAGTAATAAAGAACATCATTTAGGAGTAGGCAAAAATAAGAGATACAAAATGAAAATAAAATTCTATTTAAGCGCATTAGTTTCGTTATTCATTATTTCGACATGCCTGACTAACTCAGCATTCAGCCAATCAAAAACGAAGGCATCTTTCAATATCATCACGTATAATATCCGAATGAACACCCCTGGTGATAGTATAAATGCCTGGCCGTTGCGCAAGGAAAAAGTGGCAGGTTTGCTGCGATTTCATCAGGCCGACATTTTTAATGTTCAGGAAGCACTTCCTGAACAGATGGATGATCTGATTGCTGCTTTTCCTGATTTTGACCATGTAGGAGTTGGACGTGATGATGGAATCCGCTCGGGAGAACACATGGCCATTTTCTTCAAGAAAAAGAGGTTTGTAAAAATAACAGATGGAATGTTCTGGCTGAGCGAGACCCCTGACAAACCCGGAAAAGGCTGGGATGCTGCGCATAACCGGACGGTAACCTGGATTAAATTAAAAGATAGGGCTTCCAAAAAGTCGTTTTATGTATTCGACACGCATTTCGATAATCTTGGCAAAATTGCTCGTGATCAGGCTGCTCTGCTAACCATCAAATCGATGAAAGAAATCAATAAAGAAGGTTTGCCTTTGATTCTTACAGGCGATCTGAACCTGACCAAAGACGCCAAATCGGTCCAGTTAATCCTGAGCTATTTGTCGGATGCCATGGAAAAAACCATTACTCCGCATTATGGGCCTACGGGCACAAGCAGCGGTTTTGCAGTAAAACTTCCGATACGTAAGATTGATTATATTTTTATCAATGACAAAGTTACGGTTCTTCGACATGGTCATTTGTCCGACTCTTATGGAATGTTTTATCCTTCTGATCATCTGCCTGTACTCGCTGAAGTTATTTTAGAAAAATAAAAATTTATGACTATCAATAATAGAATCTCATTCTTGAAAATAACTCTTGTTCTGTCAGTGTTCTTTGGAATTCAGAACTTGAGTATTGCTAAAAAGCCAACCAGTTTTGTCGACCCGATGATTGGTTCCGGAGGTCATGGCCACGTATTTGTTGGGGCCAGTGTGCCTTTTGGTGCCGTACAATTGGGCCCCAACAATATTTACAAAGGTTGGGACTGGTGTTCGGGCTATCATTATTCCGACAGTTTGATTATTGGCTTTTCGCACTTGCACTTGAGTGGAACCGGAATCGGTGACCTGTCAGATGTGCTGATCATGCCTGTTTCCGGTGAAGTGAAGCTGGACAAGGGCAGGCAGGAATTTCCGCACAACGGTTATCTCACCACTTTCAGCCATAAAAATGAAGTAGCCAAAGCCGGTTATTATTCGGTAAAACTGGAAAATGGCGTGGCTGTTAAGTTAACCGCATCTGAACGGGTGGGCTTCCATCAATACCAGTTTCCAAAGGGAAAGGATGCGCATATTATAATCGACCTGAAAGAAGGAATCAACGATCACAGCACGGACACTTATCTCGAACAAATTGATGATTACACTTTGAAAGGTTACCGTTTTTCATCAGGCTGGGCAAAAGAGCAACAGGTCTTTTTTGCCATCCGGTTGTCAAAACCAATCCGGAAACTTTCGCTATATAACGAAGGGAAAACCCTTTCAGGTGGAAAGGCTCAGGGAGTAGCTGTAAAAGGAGTTCTGGAATTCAGTCAGGGTGATTTGGTTCAGTTAAAAGTAGGAATTTCACCTGTTAGTGCTGATAACGCACTGGCAAATATCGTAGCCGAAATCCCTAAATGGAATTTCAGTGAAATAGTCAAACAAGCTGACGAAAAATGGAACAAGGAACTTTCTCGCATCGAGATCCAGACTTCCAGCGACAAAAACAAGCGGATTTTTTATACTGCCATGTTTCATTCCATGATTCATCCTTCGCTGTTCAATGATCACGACGGACAATATCAGGGTGCCGACAATAAAAACTACGCCAACCCGGGCTACAACATGTATTCAATATTTTCAACCTGGGACACCTACCGCGCCGAACATCCGCTGTTTACACTCATCACTCCCAGCCGTACAAACGATTTCATCAACTCAATGCTATCCATTTACGATGAGCAGGGCTATTTACCCATCTGGCACCTGAATGGCTACGAAACCGGAACTATGGTCGGCATCAGCAGCCAGCAAATAATTGCAGAAGCTTACCTGAAAGGTTTTCGGGGATTTGATGCCGAACGGGCTTTTGCAGCCATCAAAGCGACTGCCATGTCGGATTTACGCGGACTCGATTATATACAGAAATTTAAGTATATCCCTTCCGATGCGAATAAAAACCGTCCGGTGGCATCTGCTCTTGAGCTTGCAATTAGCGATGCAAGTACTGCTCTAATGGCAAAAGCTATGGGTAAAACCGTCGATTATGAATATTTCAGGAAACGAGCAGAGAGTTACAAACTCTACTATGATACACAATCGGGATTTTTTCGTGGAAAAATGTCCGATGGTAGCTGGAACCCGATTTTTGATCCGCTAAAATCTGAGAAACCCTGGTCAGCCGATTATGCCGAAGGAAATGCCTGGCAATATCTTTGGCTTGTTCCGCATGATGTATCCGGGTTAATATCGCTGCTGGGCGGCGAAAAATCTTTTGTTGAAAAACTGGATCAGTTCTTTACCATCAAAACTGAAGCATCCGATAAAGTTCTGGTTGATCTGACAGGTCTGATTGGCCAGTATGCCCATGGTAACGAACCAAGCCATCACATTGCATATCTTTATGCGTATGCCGGTCAGCAGTGGAAAACGGCCCAAAAAGTCAGGTACATCATGAATGAATTTTACCACGATCAACCGGATGGTATCATTGGCAATGAAGATTGCGGTCAAATGTCGGCCTGGTACATTTTCTCCTCAATTGGATTCTATCCCGTTTTCCCGGCTTCAGGAGATTATGTGATTGGCAGTCCGCTGTTCGACAAAGTCACAATTAATCTTGAAAAAGGAAAAAAATTTACAGTTGAGACCATCAATAACAACGATCAAAATATTTACATTCAGCATATTGAATTGAATGGAAAACCATATAGCTCAAGCTATATCCGACATGATGACATTTTGAAAGGTGGTACTCTCCGCATGACCATGGGAAGCGAGCCCAATAAAGAATATGGTGCTCCGGATAAAAACCGACCATAAAAGAGGAATTGAACAGGTGTGCGCTTATAAAACGTTAGCCAATTCAGCATTTATTAAATTAAACTAGATGAGAAAAATTAGGAACTTTGTTTTGGCAATAGCCATATCCTTATCTTCAAATGCTGTAGTTTCCTGACAGGAAGATTTTACAAAATATTGATCCGACCATCGGGAATGTGGTACCTCTTCTGGTTCCGACATATCAAACAATGCATTTACCCAGCCAGATGATAGGGATGTTTCCGGTGAAGACGGATTATATTTCTGATCAGGTGGAAGCTTTACTACTTCAGGTAATTTCGCACCGGGCAAATGGAATCCTTCAGATGAAGGTCGGAGTTGGCGAAATAAGAAATACTTCGTGGAAGCGCAAAATGAATATCGAACATGATTTGGAAATCGATTTTCCTTCATCAAAGCTCAAAAATCTTTTTTATTCAAGGAACAGCAGAGATGAAATCAAATAATTATAAAGGTGAATCTTATATCATTCAGGAAAAAATAAAATATACTACGAGAGTTTTAAATCCGTTAACCCGCATGATGTCGGCATTTGTTTATGCAGTTTTCACAGACGAAAATAATCAATTGTTTAAGGGAGAGGTAAAAAATGCTGAAAACAGAAATTTCTCCATTTCATTTGCAAAAGAAGCTCCATCACAGTTATTCGTGAAATATGCTGTTTCGTATATTAGCTTCGCTAAACATTCCATATTTAGATAACTATGCCGGCCAACCATGGAAAAGCCTGGAACAAGCCTTGGTTTTCGTACACTGATTTGATTTCAGGAGGAAAACCGGTATTTCAAATGGGACCGAAAGCCAACAAAAGCAGTGGAAGCTCTGAGGATTAATGTGCCTCCATCGATGTCCTAATAAATCAATTATATAGTTTACGATATTCGGACGGTGACTTCCCAATTATATTCTTAAACTGACGGTTGAAATTTGAAAGATTATTGAATCCTGCTTCATCGCAAATATCTGCAATAGTTTGACTTCCATGCTTTAATAATTTACAAGCGTAGCTAATTCTTTGTTCGTTCACAAATTGCGCGAATGTCTTTCCCGATTTTTGTCTGAAATAGCGACAGAAAGCAGTGACATTCATTCCAGCTATTGACGCTACTTCTTCGAGGACGATTTTTCGGTTGTAATTTCTGGTCGTAAATTTGTAAATCTTGGCCATCCGTGGTTCTCCCTTGTCATTCATCACATTGATATAATCAGGAGCCGCGATGGTCCTGGATTCAGAATTTCCCAAATAATCCATCAGCTTTACAAACAAAAGGTGGCGTTCCAGACCATTGGTCTCATACATCTGCTGAAGGATTTCGCCCCCTTTTGCAGCCGATTCGCCCGAAAAAAATAAACCTGATGAAATCCTATTCAGCAGACTTTTGACCAAATGGAATTCAGTTCTTTGCAATTGTGATTGATCAAAGTAGCCGGTGGGAAACTGAACCACAATGGCATTTACCTTCAAGTTAGGATCACCTTTATAAAAAGCCGGATCGCTCAAATAAAAATGGGGCAGATTACTACCGTAGATGGATAAATCGCCCGGGAAAAATTCTTCCACCGCATTGCCCACAAATTTTTTACCGAAACTCTTGATTATGAAAACAATTTCATATTCTTCATGGAAGTGTAGCGGAAATCTGAAATGAGGAAAGTTCTCATATTTCATTACAAATGAGTTATCTACAGGATAATTAATAACTTCTTTAAATGGTTTCATATCAACGGGAATAAATAGTACTAAAAACTAAGTGTTGAAGATATTTGCGAAGATAGTATTAGTTTGTGCAAATCAAACATTAACCATTTGCACAAAATGATATTTAATATTGCATGAATAAATTAATGCTATTTATAAGCCACAATCTAACTAGTTTTTAAAAAAAAAATTCAAATTTATGAAAAAGAAACATCGAAAAAATGTAAGTTGGACGCTCTTTTGGAACAGATCATCCATAGCTTTTTTAATGAGTTTTCTATTTGTAATGTTCAGTTTGCTTTCTTTTTCGCCAAATGCGACTGCACAAACAACTAGAACAATTACAGGAAAAGTTAATTCTGAAACCGGTGAAATATTGCCCGGAGTGACTATCGTTGTAAAAGGCACAAACACAGGTACTGTAACAGACATGGATGGAAAATATAGTATATCCAATATTCGGGCAAATGCAACATTGGTTTATTCATTCATTGGTTTTACTTCTTCTGAAGTTGTGTTTATAAACCAGAATGAGATCAATGTCACACTTAAGGAGGATACCAGGCAAATTGAAGAGGTAGTTGCCATTGGCTATGGAACCATGAAAAAGAGCGACTTAACCGGTTCCGTATCCAGAGCATCAATTGGAGATAATGCATCATTAACAACAAATAATTTGTTACAAGCTTTGTCAGGAACATCGGCAGGTGTAAATATTCAAGCTTCTGGCCTTGCCGGTAGCGATCCTATTCTTTCCATCCGCGGAGCAACTTCACTTTCGGCTAGCGACCGCCCTTTAATTGTGCTGGATGGTATTATATATGGTGGAGATATTTCAAGTATAAACATTAGTGATGTTGAATCGGTAGATATTTTAAAAGATGCGAGTGCGGCTGCAGTTTATGGTTCAAGGGCGGCCAATGGAGTAGTTATTATTACCACAAAAAAGGGGAAATCAGAAAAACCAACTATTTCATTTAACATGTCTTATGGGTTTCAGGATATGACCAACAATCCAATGAGGGTAATGAATGGCGAAGAATACGCAATAAAAATGGTTGATTTCTATTATCAGCAAAGTTTATATGCCTGGTATAAAACAAATCCAACCAGTTCAGCCGGAAAACCAGTCAGACCTGATATTACAGATCGGAACTTTGTAGCCACTAAATTAAATTCTCAGGAAGAACGAGATAATTACCTTGCAGGAAATGAGACTAATTGGGTTGATGCTGTATTGAGAACAGCACCCATTCAAAATTACAATCTTAGTTTCTCCGGAAAAACCGAGCGGAGCAATTACTTTATTTCAGGTTCGTATGCCAAAGAAGATGGGATTCAGAAGAACGACCAATTTTCACGATTTACAGTACACAGTAATCTTGAGAGCAAAATTACTGATTGGCTAAGCGTTGGGTTAAATACATCTTATTCTTTCCGCGATTATTCGGGTTTGGAGGCTGATTTAGGTGCTGGAATTACTGGAGGTGCCAGGGCATGTAGTCCGTTGGCTAATAACAAAATCGGATCGCCAAACTATGATTTGTTCCTTACGGGTGAAGTATATATGCCATATCCATTAAACAAAACATACGCGGATAACAGCAATACCAGAAACGATTTGTTTTTGGTAGGAAATGCAAAAGTAACTGTTCCCTGGGTAAAAGGCTTGAACTACGAATTTAATTATTCAAACACCTATTCCATCCGAAACAACAACACTTTCTATCCGGCAACTACACAGGGAGGATATGTTAACAAGGGACAAGGTGAAAAGAAACCGTATGAACAACGCAACTCAATTGCAAATAATATTTTATCGTATGTGCGTACTTTTGGCGATCATCGAATTAATGCAACTTTACTTTACAGTTGGGAAGATGGAGTAGCTCAAGGTTCTACGCTCATTGCTCAAGGGTTTGACAATCCTGGTCTTGGATACAACAATATGAGTTTAGGTAGCATACAAACAACTGGTTCGACGGCCTGGAAAGAAAACAGTATTTCTTATATGGCTCGTGCCAATTATAGTTTTAAAAATCGGTATATGATAACGGGAACTGTTCGCAGGGACGGCTTTTCCGGATTTGGACCGAGCAATAAATTTGCAACCTTTCCTTCCGTTTCATTGGGATGGGTAGCTACCGAAGAGTCATTCCTTAAAGATATTGACTGGTTATACCTGAAATTACGAACATCTTATGGTAAGAATGGTAATCAGGGTATCGGACGCTATTCCAGTTTATCAACAATGAGCACTACTTCCTATGTATATGGTGCTGCTTCTGCTATTTCTATTTACCCTAATGCCTTAGGAAATGAGAATCTTGCATGGGAATCAACATCCTCCTTTAATTTGGGAGTTGACTATGGATTTCTTCATAATCGGATTTCAGGTTCTCTTGAACTTTACAATGCTACTACCAGCAACGTATTGGTTCAACGAGCCCTGCCAGCAACTGCCGGTTACCCAAGTGTTTGGGAAAATATTGGCGCTATCAAAAACAATGGAATTGAAATTACTTTAAACACAGTAAATCTAAAGGGTATATTGAATTGGACAACTAACTTCAACTTTTCACTTAACCGCGATAAAATTACAAAGCTTTATGGTGGAGAAAATGACAAGGATATTGGTAATTCCTGGTTTGTGAATCAACCGATTCAAGCTATTTATGATTATGAATTGGCCGGAGGACTCTGGACAGAAGATGATCTTTACAACAAAAAAACACTTGCCAATTGGTATCCCGGTCAGTATAAATATGTTGACCAAAATACCGACGGAGTAATTGATGCGAACAACGATAGAAAAGTAATTGGCTACAAAACGCCAAATTACAGGTTTAGTATTAATAACACCTTGTCTTACAAAGATTTTTCGTTTTCTGTTATGATTAATTCAATACAGGGAGGCAATGGTTATTATATGGAAGACAATGCTGCTGTTGTGAACACATTGTTTAATACCGATCAGGTAAAAAGAGTAAATTCTTCGGCTGTAAGACCTTATTGGACACCGGATAACGGTGTAAATAATGCTACAGGAGTTTATAATGCTCCGGTTATAGCCAGTGGTATTTACGAAGACAGAAGCTTCGTAAGGCTACAGGATGTTTCACTAAGTTACAGCATCAAATCGGAATTACTTAAAAAGATTGAAATAGAATCTTGCCAGTTTTTTGTATCTGGAAAGAACCTTTATACATGGACCAAATGGTCGGGTTGGGATCCTGAAAATGCAATTAGCGATTCACCCTTGATGCGCAATGTAACAGTAGGGTTTAAGCTAACGCTCTAACTTTTACTATAATTGTATTCTTTATTAATACAGTAACTTAAAACAAATATTCAGATGAAAAATATATTTAATCTTACGAAAAAATACTTCATATCAACAGCAATTCTTCTGTTGGTAGCTTCAGCCTGTTCCGAAGATATGCTCAACGAAAAACCGCTCGATTTTCTTTCTCCTAATAATGCGTATACCACCGTTCCCGGCATACGTCAGGGAATTAATGGTTTGGAAAGTAGTGTGCGCGATTTCTGGTATGCTTCTAATGATGAGCAATATCCCATGACATTTGGCGATGGTACCGACTTGTGTTATTATGGCGAAGCCCCTGGCGGCGCCACAAAACTTGCCAATTATCAAGTTGAAATGACCCCTCAGAATGATAGATTTAGCGCTTATTGGGATAGAAATTATATCATTATCCAACGAGCGAATGTGTTGATTGAAGCAATTAATGCTGCCAATTCATCCATCTGGTTAAGCGATACGCAAAAGAAGGCCTATTTAGCTGAATCTATGTTTTTTAGGGCGTATGCTTATCGTATGTTGGTAGCTTTATATGGTGATGTTCCTTTGATAAGCGAACCTACAAAATCAGCAAAGACAGATTACGTGAGGTCGCCCAAAGCCGAAGTGTATAAATTGATGGAAGAAGATTTGAAATTTGGAGTGGCCAATTTGCCAGCCCGGGGAAAAGAAGAAGCTCCCGGAAGAATAACACAGGGAGCTGCAGGCCATTTCCTCTCTGAATGCTACATTGCGCAGGGCAAATATCAACTTGCGGTTGATGCAGCAACAGTAGTAATCGATAATAGTGGTTATGCGCTTATGACTACTCGCTTCGGATCTACCAAACAGGTTTTTGGAACAGGTGATGTATTGTTGGATCTTTTTGCATACGGCAATCAAAATTTAGCTACCAACAAAGAAGCTATTTGGGTAATTCAAATTGAACCGAATGTTACAGGAGGGAGCCAATTTGGAGGAGAACGTGGATGGGGACCACGCTATTTCGGCGTGTCAAAAACTCCAGATAATAAAAATGCTTTCTCTGGTCAACCCGCTAATCCCGGATATTTGGATACTTTAGGTCGTGGTGTAGCATGGTGCAGGCCTACAAACTTTACTGCTTATTATATGTGGAAAGATAATTGGAGCAATGATATCCGTAATGCCCCGCATCATATTAAGCGGAGTTTTTATTATGACAGCCCTACATCTATATACAACAAGAAAAAAATTGATCTTAAGGCTCTTGGTGCTGGTCGTCCTACTATGCAGGATACCACAAATTATATCTATCCATTTTTCATGAAACAGGCCGACCCATTGAACCATTTTGTAAATCTTATCCAAGCCGGCGGTGGATATACACATAAAGATGTTTATGCAACCCGGTTGGCTGAAACCATACTTTTAAGGGCTGAAGCATACATTGGCTTGGCTAACAAGCCAATGGCTGCAGCGGATATTAACGCAATAAGAAATAGGGCCAAAGCTAAACCTGTTGATCCAGCAAATGTGGACATTGATTATTTGCTTGATGAACGGGCCCGCGAACTTTATACCGAGGAAATGAGACATATCACCTTGCGCCGAACAGGCAAATTACTTGAAAGAGTTCGGAAATATTGTAATAATCCTGTTTTCCCGGCTTGTAACATTCAGGATTACAATGTATTATTTCCAATTCCTCAAAAACAGATTGATTTAAATATTAATGCAAAAATTGAACAAAATCCAGGGTATGCCAAATAATTGGGATCGCCATTTAATTTTTAATTGTTGAAACCAAAACTATGCTAAATATGACTTTCTGGGGTTTATCTGTAATCGATCTTGCGGTGATCTTTGTTTATTTCGTTGTAATCGTTTATATCGCTATACGTGCTGCACGATTAGTAAATAATCGTGAAGATTACTTCATGGCAGGGCGGCGTTTCGGTAAATTAATCCAGACTTTTGCCGCATTTGGGCAGGCAACATCGGTCGAAAATGTTACGACAACGACAACCATGGTTAATTCCAACGGTGCGTCAGGAATTTGGGCAATGTTGGCCGGAGGATTAGTGAACCTTCCCGTTTTCTGGATGACCTCAATATGGTACAGGCGATTGCGATTGCTTACGCTGGGCGATTTCTTTGAAGAGCGTTACAATTCAAAACGCATGGCGGCCTTTTATGCCTTGTGCCAGACTATTTTCTTCGTTTTGATAGCTGCCATCGGATTGGTGGCGATGTCAAAAACGATCGCGGCGATCGCGGCTAAACCTGAATCAGAGCTTAACTCGATTGAATGTGTAGAATACAATAAGGCTGTTGAACGCGAGAAATTAGAAGCAGCTGATTTTGCTTTGTTATCAGCAGATCAAAAGTCGAGGTTAGTTGATTTACAGATGCTCAATCCCAAGAAAGAATATTCTTATGTGAATGAAAATTGGCTGATTATCGTTGTTGCGGCAATAACTTTATTCTATGCCAGTATAGGAGGGCTTGCTGCTGCGTTTATGGTTGATTTGGTACAAGGAATGTTTATCATTTTACTGTCTATAATGCTTATCCCGTTTGCCATGATGAAGATTAATCTTCATCATGGTTCGGAGGGGATTATGGGTGCATTCGGCACCATGCACAAAGTATTGCCGGCATCTTTTATGGAAATATGGGGGTCGCCGAGTTTGATCGAGTTTTCCTGGTTCTGGATTGTGGGGTTTTCAGTAATGGTTGTTTTGGCAACTGCCGTTCAGGCAAATCAGATGACTGCATGTGGTTCTGCAAAGGACGATTATACAGCACGATATGGCTTTGTGTCCGGAATGCTGTTAAAAAGGTATTCAAGTGTAATGTGGGGTGTTGTGGCGCTTATGACAGTGGTGCTTTATGGCGGAACAATTTCGGATCCGGACTACGTTTGGGGACATGCCACACGTGATTTGCTCGGACCTCTTGGGATTGGACTTGTCGGGCTGATGATCGCCTGCCTGATTGCTGCACTTATGGCAGCTAAATCTGCTTTTATGCTTACGGCTGCGGCATTAATCACCAATAACCTCTATCGTCCATTTCGTCCGAATTGTTCGGAAAACCATTACATCTGGGCAGGCCGTGTTTTTAGTGCGTTATACATGCTTGTCTCGGCATATTTTGCAACTCAGTCCAAAGATCTGTTTGGACTTTTTAAGATGACGATGATGTTCAATGCCATCCTTGCCGCTGCGTTTTGGCTGGGCATGCTTTGGCGCAGGTCGAACCGGGCCGGCGCATGGGCATCTATGATTGTAATGTTTATCGCAACTGTAGTTTTGCCCTTTGGGCTGCCAGTGATCTCTGGAATGCGTACTTCTGAATATTTAAGCAAAACAACAAATGCAGTTCCTGTAAGCCGTAAATACATAGCCAGGCAAATGGATGTTCAGGAACGTGATCGCGCTATCGCCGCATGGGATCGCTTAAATGCAGCCGGAAAATCCGAAGGTGCGCGTCCCTTTGAAATCAACGCTGGAGATCAGTTCGAAAAGAAAGTATTGTTGCCGAAAAAATCCATATTCTGGAGCGATGGTCTTAATATCAAGAGTGGGAATACAATAGGAATGGGTTATTTGAAAGTGGAATTAATCGCGCTTGACAGGTTAGGTTGGGATTTATCGAAGAATTCTTACTCGTTGAACGAGACTCTAACATTTCTTTTTCGAATTATAATTCCTTTTCTGGTGTTGATGCTTGTGGCCTTTTTTACCCAGCCGGAGGACAAGAAAATACTTGATCAATTCTATGGGAAAATGCTTACTCCGGTTGTTGGTACACATGAAGACGATGACAATGAAATGTTACTGACCCGTGCCAATCCAACCCGCTACAATCACCTGAAAATCTTTCCTGATTCGAACTGGGAATTCCGCAGGTGGAACCGCGAAGACTGGGTGGGTGTTGTTGTATCCTGTCTTGCCGTAGTAAGTGTTGTGGCCTTGCTAATATTTATCGTAAGTCTGGGTAGTTAATATTGAATCTTTATATATCAATCAATTAAATAATTTTTTATGGACAAAGACAATAACCCGATCAATAAAACAGCGCTGATAGCTGAAGCGCTTCCGAATATGCCATGGGAATCCAAACCGGCCAATTGCAAAGAAGTAGTATGGCGGCACAGTACAAATCCGATTATCGATTTGCATCCAATGCCTAAGGCACGCAGTGTATTCAACAGCTGCGTGATGCCTTGGGGCGATGGTTTTATCGGGGTATTTCGGGTCGATTCGCTCTCAATGGATCCGAACTTACATCTGGGAACAAGCCCTGATGGCATTAACTGGACCATTGAAGAAGAGCCTATCAATTTTATTTCGCCAGATCCGGCTTTGGGAAAAATAACTGTTGCTTACGACCCGCGTTTGTGTAAAATTGAAGATAAGTATTACATCACCTGGTGCAATGCTTATTACGGAGCTACTATTGGGCAAGCGTGGACAACTGACTTTAAGACTTTTCACCAGATAGAAAATGCCTTTTTGCCATTTAACCGCAACGGAGTATTATTCCCTAAAAAGATAGGTGGAAAATATGCCATGCTCAGCAGACCAATGGGTATGGGAATGGCCGTAAATTACGGTGATATTTTTTACAGTGAAAGCCCTGATTTAACTTATTGGGGGAAGCATCGTATAGTATTTACACGCGGACCCGGCAAGTGGGAAAGAGTAAAAATTGGTCCGGGACCCATTCCTATTGAAACAAGCGATGGTTGGCTGCTACTGTATCATGGGGTTACTGATACTTGTGACAGTTTTGTTTACAGCATGGGTGCTGCTTTGTTAGACATTAACGAACCGTGGAAAGTGCTTTATCGTTGTAAGTTTCCACTTATGACGCCCGAAAAGTTATACGAAACTGCCGGTTATGTAGGAAATGTAGTCTTTCCAACCGGAGTTCTTGCAGACGCAGCTACAGGTCGAATGGCTATTTATTATGGCGCTGCTGATACCTATACGGCGGTGGCTTATGCTAATATAGACGAAATTATCGCCTATGTAAAAGCAAATGCCTGGTAAATACATCAGAATTGAATACTCTATTTACTGATAGTCAATATATTATAGTACGATACAAG
>JBBRXN010000118.1:0-14306 GCA_038248385.1 Bacteroidales bacterium | reverse complement strand
CCGGGTGAGCATTTTTCTGAAATTGATGTCGCCGCCTCTCGAGCCATAATCAACTTTCCAGTAGAAAATACCGGCTTTTTTGCTCCATCTGAACCGTTCACGGAAATAGGCTTCCACTTCCTTTTCGGTGGGCTTTAAACCTTTACTGTCGAGTGCCGATTGGGCAGCAATCCATAGCCCGGCTCCCTTCCAACCGGCATTTTTTGAAAGATTATTGAGTCCGGCGAGTTTCTCTTCAGGAGTTCCTGTGCAGGAAGGAAATTTGTCGGTAGCCACGTCCTGTGTCCCGAGTATCCATTCTTTTTCTTTTTCGGCGTGTGAACCACCGGCAATATCCCATCCCACATCAAAAACTAAAAAAAGATCTTTTTTAACACTTTGCGGAAGTCGTTTTTCCCAGCCGGGGTTATGAAAAACAGCTTCTTCAGTAAGGTTATCAGCAGGAACGGTATGATCGCCAAGACCTATCGCATAACCAATTGAAAATGTATCGGTCGCAAAATTCTGGCATGACCAGGTACAACAATAACTGGGTGTAGTTCCTGCGGATTCGGGAATCAGATTGATTGTCGATTCGGCGACCCGCTGTTGGATTATTTCCTTCAGATTATTTTCAGGATGATTACAGCCCCAAGCCATAAAGATGATCAGGAGTACTGCAGAAATTTTCTTCATTTGAGTGACCTTTAAGTTTTTAGCCTAATTTTCTTCTACTATCTGCACATCCCATGGCCCGATCTCAAGAGTAGCTCCGGAAGAAACATTTTTTCCTGAAGTCAACTCATTACCAGCCTTGTGCGGATAAACCAAACTGGATTTTTGCGAAGTATAGTTGTAGTAATAATGTACCTTTTTACCTGAATCATTCACTCCGCTTTTGGTAACGAGCGGCCAGTGCAAATCCTGGTCGACAGTTTTAATACCTGATTTTTCCATTTCCTGAAGAATCAGTTTTTCCTGAATCAGGTCTGAAACACCGGTTCCTTCATAAAGTAAAGTTCCTTTTCCAAAGTTGTTGATGGTAATTGCCGGATATTTCCCGAAATACGGATGATCGTAATATGCCAATGGTTTGGCAGTTTCAGGAATCAGGTATTCGCCCCAATCATACACTTTGTTCGAGGCTTCATCGACCTTGAACGGATTATCTTTCAGGCTAAGTTCCTTGAAATTAGTAAATTCCTGATAATAAAATCCACATGCTTTGCGCAGTGGTCCCGGAGCCAGCACCGGACGAACCATTGAATTTTCGTCGCAGAAGCCGCTTTTGAATTGCATGATCACATGGCCACCGTTTTCGACATACTTACTGATCTTGTTCAGAACCTCATCACTGGCAATGTACAAGGCAGGGATAATCACCAGTTTATAATCTTCGAAACGGGCATTTTCAGGAAAAATAAAATCGACACCCACATTATTACGGTATAAAACCTTGTGAAACTGGCCAACCAGCTCGTTGCGGTAAATATTGGAAGAGCCGCCCCACATGTCGGTTTTACCGCCTTTGAATGGCATTATATTGAGAGCAGCATTGGCATCGTGACTGAATAAAATAGCCACTTTATTAGTGATTTTCAGGTTCACCAGTTTTTCACCAAATTGCTGAAGTTCGTGCGCTGTTTTTGAAACTTCGGTGTATGCCCGGTTGGGTTGTAAGTCGTGTGACAAAATGCCTTTCCAGTAGGTTTCCTGACCGTAATGAATCGAATGCCAGTGCCAGTATTCGACCATGTTGGCACCCGAACCCATGTGCGCGTAGACATTCATTCGTAACTGACCTTCGTACGGAGGCAACTGCGATTTAGAATCCCAACCGATTGTTTGTGCATTGGTTTCGGTGATCAGGTAATTTTTCATTTTCACCGAACGGAAAAAGTCGCCGGCAAATGCAATTTCATCGCCTGTCAGGTTATCCTGTGATCCGTGGTATACATTTACTGCCATCACATCCATATTTTTTGAACTGGCAATCTGGTCGATATCCTGAACCGAAGGCATAAAGCAATGGGTGATAAACTGATCGGGACGTTTGTATTCGGCCACAATTGAAGATTGCCAGCTCAGATAATCAGCCACTGATTTGCGTTTAAAACGTTCCCATTCAAGTTTGTAAGCGGTATTCGTTACACCGTCTTTCTCCGGAAATTCGTCCCAATCGTTCATGGTCATTCCCCAGTAATTCAAGCCCCATATCTTGTTCAGGGTTTGAGTGGTGACAAATTTTTTCTTCAGATAATCGATAAAACTGATATGATAATCGTAGTTGTTCACACCGTAGGATGTGGTTTCATTATCGACCTGATAGCCAATAATACCAGGATGTTTGGCGTAATGTTCCATCATCTTCCGGATGATTCTTTCAGCATAAAAAAGGAATGTCGGGTTGGTGATGTCCATGTTCTGGCGGATTCCGTAATAAGCTTTTTGCCCTTTTTCATAATCGACCAGCACTTCCGGATGTTTGTGCCATAACCAGGCAGGCATTGAATAGGTAGGAGTTCCCAGCATTACTTTTATTCCGTTGGCATGAAGACCATCGATGATGCTGTCCATCCAGGCAAACTCAAATTCGCCTTCGCGTGGCTCGAACAAACTCCAGGTCGATTCGCCCAAACGAACCACCGAAATGCCTCCGTCCTTCATCAGTTTCAGGTCTTCTTTGAGACGATTGGATGGCATATATTCCTGATAATAAGCGGCACCGTATAAAATATTGTCAAATTTTTTGGGTTGGCCGTTTGCCAATCCTGAAATAAGAAACAGGCAGGCAAGTAAGTAAAAAGCTGTTGATTTCATTTTGTCAGTTTTTCAATTTAGTAAATATTTATTTTCTGTATTGTTTGATTTTATTTTCCTTGATAACTCCATAATAATTCCATGGTCATTCCACCTGCATTTTCCAGGCCTACATATTCGTATCGGCCAGAACCTGGTTTCCCTTTTTCTCCCCAGGTTCCACCCATAATGTTTTTATATCCAATTGATTCATAGTCTTGTAATACTTTGTTTATATTATCGACGGAAAAAGCAAGGTGATGAATTCCTTCTCCGTGCATTTTAATATGATCAGCATAAACAATCGGACCTTTTACTGGGATACACCATTCGTATGCAATGTCTCCCTGGCGTTGCCATCCCTGAATCAGTTCATGTTCGACAATTTCACCATGATATTTTGTTTCACCCAATACAGGATGGCTAATCTGAAATTCAGGAAATCCGATTTTAGCCCAGTATTTTGAAATATCTTCTGTCTTATTTATGGCAAATGCATATTGATTCAGTTTCATACTGTGCCTGTTTTTGGCTGTCAATCCCTGGTACATATCAGCAGAAGTTTCGCTGGTGACATATCCCAATACATATTTCCCTTCTTCCTGAGTATCCATTAAAGTAACAATTAGTTTTCCTTTTGGTGTTGAAAATGAAAGCTCTTCAAGCACATCGACATCAATTTGGGACAAGCGTTTCAGTTCATTCTGCAATGCGTATTCCGAACTTAATTTATGCACCAGACTCATCGCGCCGTTCCCGTAATCTTTCTGAAATTTTGAAAATACAGATTTTTCAGTCAATGGTTGAATCCATGTAATGTGCGCACCACCTAGATTTGCTACAGCCATCCTGACATTAAACTGTTTTTCATTTTTGGCAGTTGCCAAAACTTTTCCAAGTAACTCTATCTGTTCAAAACCCAGTTCTTTCCATTTGTCAATTACTTTGTCCAAATCGTCGACCACCCAAATTACCTGGTCAACATGCTTGAAATGTTGAGGCACTTCTTCCGTTCTTCCGGTATTGGTAATAAATGCCAGAAGCAAAAAGATTAAAGTAAGTAGTTTCATAATTTTTAATGTATTAGATATTAAAACAATAAAGAACAATGTTCTGCTATTTTAATGTTTTAGAGGTGATATTTTTATTTCACGTTCAAACATCGTCGGATAAACCCAATAACTTCTCATCACCCCGCTGGAAGAATCTCCCACCCCGGTGGTTGCATAATCCAAATTGAATGTAATACCATCTTGTTTCTGTAATTGATAGGTATAGATTGATTTCGCCAGGTTTTCAGTAGAAAAGGGATATGCATTAAAATTAAACAATTCATTAACTTCAAATTGCAAGCCTTTTCCTTGATCATCTGTCATTTTAACCCATCGGTTATCAGTTCTTAAGCCATAGTCGCCTGGTTTAATGTATGGCACATACATGTTGTCAACGGTTGAACTATAAATTCCAATTTTATAGCCGCTTTTTCTGCCTGGATAATTTTCCTGTGGACCACGTCCATACCATTCAACTTTATCGAGGCTTTTGTCAAGGGTAAAAGTCAAACCAAAACGGGGAAAATACAATGGTAATGTTCTTCCCTGGGGTTTGGAAGTGTGATGTATTGTTATCTCCCCATTTCCTTCAATACTATAGACATAGATGTTTTCTAAACCATTGTATTGAATGCCTCTGATGTATTGATCCGATTCACCTTCAATACTTGCCCCAAACAATGTAATCTGCCTTATATTCACGTATACTTTTCCATCCACCTCCGACACTTTTGTGTAGATTGGGTAATAAGATAATTGGTCTATTCCTGTTGAATAGAACTCTGTAGCTACAAAGTTTCCATTACCTTCTTTCCAGTTTGAAGAACGCGCCGCACCCGAGCCCCAGCTATCCAGGTCATTTGCCATCGGTGCGCGCCAAACATTCACCAAAAACGGAGATTTCAACATTTCTTTTCCATCTATCACCATTGAAGCCAAAGCACCTATTTTTTTGTCGAAATTGTATTCAAACCCTTTTCCTTTCACTATTACATTAGTTTCAGACTGTGAAAAAGTAGTTTTGTCAATAGTTTGTTTAACTAATTCTTTATCTTTTTTCCACGGAAGTTCAAGTTGACTCCAGGCTACTTCGTGTCCTGCTTTTGCCCAAACCTTGTCTTCTTTCAACACAGAGCTAACTGTAATGCGATATTCTACACCTTCGATCAGAGTTGGTTTGTTGTATGGAATCTTAATTACTTTTTTTTCTAATGGTCCAACCTGAAGTTTCAGCACACCTTCCTGCAAAATATCGCCATCTGCTTCCAGGAACCAACGGGTGTCATATTGCGACGCATCAGTGAAATGATTTCGGTTCCAAACTTCTATCGTACCGGATTCTGCATCAAGAAGTTTAACTGAAATAGGTTGAACAACTTTTTTCATCTCCCACATTTCGGGTTGAACTTCTCTGTTTCCCCAAATATGTCCATAGGCTCTGGCGCCTGCGCCATAGCTCAGGAATGTTCCTTGATTCGTTTCTTTTTCAAAATCGAGCCATAAGCCGGCATTTTGGGGCTTTAAATTATCCGGAAAAACAGCATCTGCGAATATCCCAACATTGTCAATCATTGCATCGCACATGTAGCCGGGAGTTTCACCACCATCGATTTCTGAGTCGCGGCCTAAGCTTATCGTAAAAGGGAAATTCTTAATTTTCCCATTAACCTGCTTACTGCCTTTTTTATCATTATCAATATATACCGACATCTCGTGGCCGTTGTACATTGTAACCAATTGATGCCAGTTGTTTTCCCAGTTATTGGGTAAGCCAACACGCAATGTATGTTTTGTATTTGTGTAAATATAAAACTCCAGAGAATCGGTTCTAACCTGACGAATTCCATATTGATTTGATCCCTTGGTTATAAAATGGCCTCCACTTGCATTTAATTTTCTTGGGAAAACATCCATGGTAATGGTTAGTTTATCGCCCTCAATCTCCAAATTATTCTGTCTGTATATTTCAACCCACTGGTCATGACCATTCAAATTAACAGCTTTACCTGATTTTCCTTCCACCAGTTTTATATTGTTACCCATTAGGTAAACGGGTGTATTGTTGGGTGATTTATCTTCCAGCTTACGTATATTCTCTGTGATACCCGGACTCACAAAATCCCAAATTGCACCACCCATCGTTCTTGGGTGGGAATAGATCACGTTCCAGTAATCTTCCAGTCCACCTCCTGCATTACCGGCAACAGAAAGATACTCATCCATAAATGAAGGGCGGGTATCTTTGTCAAACCCCAAACCTACCCCCATTTCAAGCTCCAGAGGACTTGGATAGCGCGGGCCGATAATATCTTCAATTTTATGGGAGTATGCATTGCCTCCATACATCCAGTATCGTGTGTGGTCGTATTTTTTACCTTCTCTGACTACTTCGGTGATGTTCATCCCTTCGCCACTTTCATTACCAGCGCTCCAGAAGAGGACACAAGCATGATTTCTGTCGCGCAGGACCATTTGGCGGACTCGTTCCCGATACATATCAGTGAATTCAGCCCTTTCAGAAACATATTGTGTAGCATGAGACTCAACGCCGGCTTCATCAATTATATATAAGCCATATTCATCAGCCAGTTGAAGATATTTATTAACCGGTGGATAGTGTGATGTTCGTACGGCTTTAAAGTTAAACTGTTTAAGAATTTCGAAATCTTTTCTGATAATATCTTCGGTCATCGCATGCCCTAAGTCGGCGTGTTGCATATGCGAGTTTGTGGCATTTACTTTAATTGCCACACCGTTCAACGTAAACAATTCACCGTCAATGTGCGTCTCTTTGAAACCAATTCGTTGTTCTCCGACATCCTGAACTGTTCCATCCCCGGTCAACAATTGCATCTTCAAGCTATAGAGATTTGGAGTTTCAGATGTCCATTTTAAAGGATTAGTAATCTTCTGTTTAAGTTCTACCTGCTTTTTGCCCACATTGTCTATTGAAAACTTATCGCTGGTCATTTCAGTCACCAGATTTTTGCTGGCATCATACAAAGATGCTTTTAGTGCGTATGAAGCAGCTGGGGTATTCGTATATTTTTTCACGTCTATTTGTACCGAAAGATCTGCATCAGTATATGTCTCGTCCAGATCTGTTTCAACATACCAGTCAAACAATCTGACATCAGGAGTGGCATATAAACTAACATCGTCAAAAATCCCTGCAAATCTCCAATAGTCCTGTCCTTCAAGGTAATAGCCATCAGAATATTTTATTACAAGAACTGCAATAGTATTGGTCCCCTTGTTGATGTATTTTGTAATATTGTATTCTGCAGGTTCCTGGGCGCCCTCGTTATAACCAACTTCCTCCCCGTTTACATAAACAAACGAAGCCGAAGCCGTTTTCTCCATTCTTAAGAAAATCTGATCTCCATTCCAGGAAGAAGGAACAATGAACGTTTTTCGGTATGCCCCGGTTGGATTATATTCCCTTGGAACATGAGGAACAGTCACTGCAAAAACATCGGGTTCAAGAGACCCGTTTCCCTGTCCGACTATTGGGAAAGGAGCACTAACATTCCTGAAAATTCTATCACCATATCCCTGCATTTCCCAGTTAGAAGGAACCTTTAATGATCCCCATTTTTTATCGTTAAATCTAACAGTGTAGAAATCCGTTGGTACTCCCTCAGGAGTTTCACTATAGAAGAATTTCCAATCGCCGTTAAGTGAAATAGATTTCTCCGGCAAATAATACGCCCTTCCTTCTTCCTGATTCAATTCACATATCGATGTGTTCTCGATATAATAGTAAATGTTATCCAGAAACTTCGCAGGTTGAGCCTGGAGTACATTCTGTATTGCTACATAAAATAATAATAATGTAATTCGTTTCATTTAAGATTTTTTAATTTTTAAAATTATTTTTCCGAGACTGGCAAAATAGCCATCGAATACTGAATCACTTTTTGCCGACCAAATACCTGGAACATTATAAAAATTCTTATTATATGCAGTGAAAAAAAGAGTATACAGACCGTTTCCTGCCGATATCAATCCAAGAGGTGTTCGCGTAAGTCCCCACCATTTACCGGTGTGCGCTTCCAAATCGATGATAACAGGTGCAGACCAACTGACACCATTATCAGAAAGCATATAACCAAATCGTTGGAATTTGCCACAACCATCAAAAAAAGCGATATACTTTCCATCATCAAGTTGTGTAACAATTGGATTTTCAGTATGCTGACTTACCGGTTTATTCATCGAAATCCTTTCCCATGGGCCACTTAAATTATTGGCTGATGCAAGTCCGTTCACCTCAGTTGAACTTCCATAGAAAGCCATCCAGATGGAATCTAATTTGTAAGGGAAAAAGGAGTCAACCCCCATCAAACCTTCCCAATTTGCCGATTTTTGTCCTGGTTCAAGAAGAAGACCTGATTCTTTGTATGGCCCATAAATACCCATTTGACCTTCAACTTGTGAATAGGCAATGTAAATTCGACCATCATAGTTTCTATACCATGCCTCTTCATCATTAGGTTTTGATCGATAAGCAACATAAGTTAAACACCAGCAATTCTTTGATTTATCGAAGGTAGGCATAGGCGACCATAAACAGGCATGGGTGTCGGTTCCATCAAAATTCCCGGAAGATTCAAAAACAGTTGAAAGTCTCGTCCACTTTTCCCCGTCACAACTTTTCCAATGGGCCAAACGGGTTTTATTCCAGACGGGCGAACCATTTATTTCAGTTGTAAACAGATGGTATTCATTGTTAAATTTTAAAGCACGTCCTCCTTCAAAACCGAAAAGATTTGATTCTGTACCAGGATCACCTTTGGTAATTACCGGTTTTGAAGTCACCTCCAGAACATCAAAAATACTTTCGGCAAGCTTAGTTTGCGAGAATGTAACCGGACTAGCCAATAACAGGAAAATCATTATTACAGAAAGGTGTTTCATATTGCAATTCATTGGTTATATAACGATTTGTATGGGTAACTCTGATTATAAAAAATTCTGTTTTCTCCTGCTATGTTTTTTCATCGCCCTGATAAGGGTGATATTTCAATAACCGTGGGTGAAAACCCACGGAAAAGAATGATATGCACTCCCTCAGCCCCAAAGTGGGCTGAACAAGGTTTTTATAGTTCAACCACTGCGTGGCTGATGTTTCGTGGTTTTTGCTTCCGTGGGTTTAACACCTACGGTTATTCAGATTTTGCCACTTCGTGGCACAACACACAGCAATTAATTAACCCACACCAAACGTTATAGAGCCCAATTATTTGATCTTTCTTAAAGGATTTTTTTTTGATTTGATTATATTATTCGTAATAATAGTTAATACCGGATTTTTCAAGGCTAAAAACAAGTCAGGGAAACTCACTATGTAAGTTTCCCTGCAAGATTACTTTGAGATATATAGTTGTAAGCCTAATACAAAGGATTCTGAATTAGCTTATTATTTTTATTCATCTCATCAAGTTTGATTGGAAGGTAATAATGGCTGTTCTTCCAGGCTCTTTGTTGAACTGTACTTAAAGAATACGTAGGAGTAGCAGAAGTCGTATTGTTCGGCAACAATTTATACAATATATTTACTGCTTTCGCATCCGTATACACCTGTGGGGCAATCATCCACCTGCGAACATCAAAATAACGGTGTTCTTCATAGGCCAATTCGATTCTACGCTCATTTCTGCATTTGTCAATTAGTGCCTGACCTGTCACTGTTGCTGGAATATCGGGCATGCCAGCGCGTTTTCTAATCATATTCAGGTACGTTCTTGCCTCAGGTTCTTGTCCAAGTGCTATGCAGGCTTCGGCATAATTCAGAATTACTTCAGCGTAACGCATAAACCGCCATGGTACTTCCTGTTTAAAATATTGGGCATCAACTGTCGGATCGATAAATTTACGCAAATAATATCCGGTAGATGTTCCGTTCCAATCTTCTATAGGACTTTTTTTGGTGTCCAACCCTGGCTTAATCACATTACCTGGTTTTTCATAAAATCCTACCTGAACGATTCCATTTGGATCCAATTCCTTCACATCAGCAGGTCGTTGTCTCCATTTAGCACCTTCATAAAGAATGGATGCATAGAAACGCGGGTCTCGGTTTTTATAGGGGTCAGCCTTATGAACAGGGTTATTCCAATCGAATCGGGTTCCGTCGATCATTTCATAGTCGTCGACCAATTGTCCGATCGGGGTATTTCCTCCCCAATTGTGCCAACCATTTGGACCATTAAAAAGGCCTGGGTTTCCGTTATCCCAATCGTTTTCATACTGAGCTTGAATAAAGCGAACGAAGATATCTTCTGATGTCTCTTTTAAAAGGAAAATCTCACCGTAATTCGTACTGATATTATCGCCCGGACCGGGATTAGACTTATACAATGAATTTACATTTAAGTCGATTACAGCTTTTGCCGCATTTTTTGCTGCTAACCATCTGGCATTTCTATCTCCTCCGTTATATCCCAAAATTTCAGGTTTTGAAAAGCCAGTGGCCCATGTTGTATTATTGGCCAAATCGCTTGCAGCATAAAGTAAAGTTCTCGATTTTAAAGTTAGTGCTGCTGATTTCGAAGCACGACCCTTGTTTGCCCCGGTTAGTGTTGCAGGTAGTAAAGTTGCAGATTTATCGCACTCCTCAACAATGAACTTAATACACTCATCGTATGTGTTGCGTGGTGCTAAAAAATCATCATCAAGTTTATATGCTTGCTTTATGATAGGTACTCCACCATAAAGAGCAGTAAGCTGATGATAATAATAGGCTCTAAGGAAATGAACTTCTCCGGTTAACTGGTCTTTTAAGACCTGATCGTCAAATTTTACTCCTTCAATTTTATCTAAAAAGAGGTTACATGCCCTGATCTGTTTGAATGAGTTGTTCCATGTAATGTATCTCATTTTACTTGTCCAAAACCCGATGTCAAAAATTCCAAGATAGCTGGGGGTTAAAAGGCATTTAGTAACACTGCTCGATTCCCAGTCCCAAACTGCCATCGATTCATCAGCACACGAAGACAACATTAGAGCAGAGAAACCGTGCGGAATCCCAAGATATATGTTATTTACAAATGATTGAATTAAAGCTGGATCTTTCCACACACCTTCTTCTGAATACTGGTCCAAAGGTGTAACATTGAGAAAATCCTTCTTACATCCACTTATTAATAAACAAAATATCGAAATTATTAAAATGGCATATCTATTTTTCATAATTATAATTCTAATTTGTTTTAAAAAGTAATATTTACGCCGAAATTGGCAATCTTTTGTAATGGATATCCTTGTCCATCATTTCTTGCTTGTTCAGGATCGAAATCCTTTAAATCGGGAGAATAAGTAAACATGTTATATCCGCTAACGTACAATCTCAAGTTCTGGACACCAATTTTTTGTAATAGTATAGCGGGAATATTATAACCGACCTCAATATTCTTTAGGCGCATATTATCTGTTTTGTGCATCCAAAAAGTATTTTGTTGAGGCCTCCAATATACGTTATCACGGTTAAAAGTACGAGGATATGAAGCATCAGTATTTTGTGCTGTCCAACGGTTGTCGTAAAAGTCCTTGAGGTAGTTCCCTATTTCGCCCGATTCGGTATTGATATACCTTACTGCTCCCAATGACGCTTGAAGCAACATGGAAAAATCAAAACCCTTCCATTGAACATTTACTGCAAAACCGCTTGTAAATGTGGGAAGATCAGTCTTGTCAAAACGAACTCTGTCGTTGGCATCAATTTTTCCATCGCCGCTGACATCCTCAAAAATTATATCACCAGGTCTTGCATCCGACCAATGGGGGTAAGCATTCACAGCAGCCTGATCCTTAAAAATACCGATAGCATTATAATACAAATTGGTGTTCATCGGGTGGTTTGTTGAGAGCTGGTAATCTGGAGCTCCCGGACTTTCGTCCCAAAAAATTATTTTATTTTTCTGGTAGCCTCCGTTTAACGATATCTGATATTTAAAATCGTTTAATTGATTCCGGTATCCTATGTTAAAATCGAAACCTTTGTTGGATACTTTTCCTATGTTTTCTCTTGGAAGTGTCAATCCTGTAGACGAAGGTACAGATGCATTTCGATACCATAAAATCTGTGATCTGCGATAATCAAAATAATCGGCTGTTACAGAAAGTTTTCCTTCAAACAGTTCAGCATCAAAACCAATATCACTCTGATTAGCAATTTCCCAAGAGACGTTTTTATTTGGTATGCGGGCTTCGTAGAGTGCTTTATTTGCCATATCCGAATTGGTGACAAAAATATTGTTATTAAAGCCATAAGAAGACATGTATTGCCATTCGTCTATTTGATCGTTTCCTGTTTGTCCAAAGGATAATCTTAGTTTAAAGTCGTTTATAACCTTAAGATTTTCTTTCCAGAAATTTTCTTCCGAAATCCTATAACCCAAAGAAGCACCAGGAAAAAATCCAAACCGGCTAGCCTCGTCAAATATATAGGAACCCTGGTATCTCCATACAAACTCAGCCAAATATTTTTCTTTGTAATTGTAGTTGGCGCGTCCAAAGTAGTTTAATCTTGCGTTTTTGTAAGCTGATCCTGTTGTCGTCTTCTCTTTGTCTCCACCAGCAAACATTTGATCAATTGTTGTGGATAAAAAGTACCTGCGAAAGCCATTAAAGTTATCTCCACTTCCCTTGATAGATTCGGCCCCAACCATCATTTTTACATTGTGATCGCCGAATTTATGCTCGTAATTTACCAAACCATTCAGTAGTATACTCAGATTATCACCCATTTCTTCAAACAATCTGGGATCATCAACCCCTTTTTTTCCTTTTTGCAAAATAGGCTGGTTGCTGCTATCAAATCCCTGGAATGAATACAAATACCAAGGTATTTGAAAGTTTTTATGAAAACGAAAATTCTTATCTATAGCGGCATTTCCTTTAATGGATAATCCTTCTATCCAGGGTATTTTGATGTCGACCTTGAAATTTGAATTGAAGACGTAGGTTTTATCCTGGTCGTAGCCGGTAGCCTTCGTGCTTACGACCACAGGGTTATTCCCATATTCAATATCCGGACCAGGCATGCCATTGGGCCAATAGGCATTGTATATAGGCTTACCTCTCATTACCATGCGGAAAATATCACCGGCCGATCGTGTTGGAAAATTTCTATCTTCCATTCTTCCCGAAATATCAACTCCTATGCTAATGTATTTATTAATGTTCCCGTCGAGATTCGATCTTAAATCATATTGATTATATTTTGTTCCACTGTTGTAATAAAACCCATCCTGACTTTTAGCGCCAACCGAAACAAAGTATTTCATGTTCTCACTGCCACCCGAGATCGATGCATTTGTATAGTTTTGCTTTGACCATGGTTTCAATGTTTCTTTAAACCAGTCAGTGTTTGGATATTCCCATTGATCTGTACCATCCTGAAATTTCTGCAATTGTTGTGGATTATATCTTGGTGCATTGCCGGCATAACCATCGACTTCATTCAATAAAGTGGCGTATTCGAATGAATTACTCATCTTTGGAATCCTGGTTGGCCGACTGTAGCCCTGATTAAAATTGGCCGTAATTGTTGGCTTTCCAATCTTTCCTCTTTTGGTAGTAATCAATATGACTCCGTTAGCTGCCTGAGCGCCATAAATTGCGCCTGAAGCATCCTTGAGAACAGTTAAACTTTCAATTGTACTTGGGTCAATTCGGTCAAGCGATCTGCCCGGAACCCCGTCAATAACTACTAATGGATTATTATTTCCTAATGTATTGACACCCCGAATTCTTAAAGTAGTACCATCATAACCAGGCTCTCCACTGACTGTTTGAGTAACTAAGCCGGAAATTCGGCCTTCGAGGCTGTTACTGACATTCATTGTTGGCGATTTGATCAATTCAGTTCCTTTCACTGCTAGTATAGAACCGGTTGAAGTTGCTTTTTTCTGAGTCCCATAACCAACAGCCACTACTTCTTCAATTCCAATAGACTCATCTGCGAGTGAAACATTAAACGATGTTTTGACACCTACTGTTATTTCCTGCCCTTTCATCCCTACAAACGAGAACTGTAAAATTGCACTTTCAGGAATATTGGAAAGTGAAAAATTACCATTGTTATCGGTAATTACACCGTTGGTAGTTCCTTTTACAACGACTGCTACACCGGGAAGCAATGCACCGGATGAATCTGTCACTTTACCGGTAACTTTTTTGCCGGTTTGCTGGCTGCTCATAGAGGCAGGAGCCAGCACAATCTTACGGTCAATCACCGATATTTCAATATCTTTGCCTGAGAAGATGGTATTGAGAATATTGCTGATTTTTTCGTTTTTCACGTTGATATCGACTGTACGGTTTACATTTATCAGCTCGTTATTGTAAATAAAATAGAACTCACTCGAGCTTTCAATGGCCTTAAGCGCGTCTTTCACAGTAACACTTTTCAAATCAAGCGATATCTTCGTGTTCTGGGAATAACTCCCCGTCGCGAATAAGCTTAGTGTT
>JBBRXN010000117.1:0-14349 GCA_038248385.1 Bacteroidales bacterium | reverse complement strand
GCTTCAGTAACATCCAGAAAAGCTTCGTCTAACGAAAGAGGTTCAACCAGATCGGTGTATTCCTGAAAAATATCCTGAATGCTTTTCGATACATTTTTATACACTTCGAACCGATGGGGCGCAACGATCAAGTGAGGACATTTTTGCAAAGCAATTGACATGGGCATGGCCGAATGAACTCCAAATTTGCGGGCTTCGTAACTCGCCGCAGATACGACCGAACGCGGAGTTCGCTCACCAACAACCAAAGGTTTCCCTTTATATTCTGGAAAATCTCGTTGCTCAACCGAAGCAAAAAACGAATCCATATCGATATGAATTATCTTTCTCATTTTTTTGGTGGGTCAGGAATAAGGTCTATTTCGCCCAATTGATTTATTGCATTCAGCAACACTGGTTTAAAAGTGGCAGGACTTGTTTGGTGCAACACTACCGATTTACAGAGGTTAAAGTGCATGAAAGAATTTAATTCGCGGCTCAAATCCTGAGAAAAACAATCAATTTTAGTCAAGTTGGATTCTAAAGTTAGATCATGAATGTGCAGAACCGACTGCTTTCGATCTGCTTTGCAATCCATTCGGGCAACCAATTGCCCGTTCCACAAGATAGGAAGGACAAAATAACCGAATTTACGTTTTGCTTCAGGCACATAACATTCGAGTAAGTAGTTAAAACCAAACAACTCTTTCATACGCTTTCGTTGAATAATCAGATTGTCGAATGGCGACAGAATTTTGACATTACTTTTACTCTGTGGCTTACTCAGCAGTTCGAGCGATTGCGATAAAGCAAAATAGATGGAGTCATTCACAGATAGTCGCATCAATTCACCATTCAAGGTCATTTCGGCTAAGGTGTTCGATATCGGTGTTTTGGTATTTTTCAGCAAATAAGCTATTTCTGAAGCTTGTGCAATCCCGTTTGCTCTCAGGAATCGAGTGACTAAAAAACGCAAATATTCTTCCTTCGTTGGCATCGAGGTATCGATGTGATTGGGTAATACTCTTTCAGTCAGGTTGTAACCTTTATGAAAATTATTTCGAAATGGAATCATCAGCTCACCTTGCATGAATAGGTACTCTAAGGCTTGTTTTGTTGGCTTTGTTTGCCATTCGCCAAATTTCTCACCTTTATTGTCAAAATCTTTCGCCATCAAAGCACCTTCCGACTCGATGCGTTTAAGCACCGATTTCATTAATTGCTTGTTGCGAGTGTACCAATGGTCTTCATTTCCGCTTGCAATCGCGTGTTTACGGGGCAAGCTGAAACGATAATCTTTCATGGGTAAATAAGCAGCTGCATGCGACCAGTATTCAAAAATCTGCTGGCTGACCAATAAATCATTCAAGTGACTGACTTGATAGCCTGGATTACGGTTCCAAAGGGTGTGGTGATGGGCACGTTGTATAACCGAAATGGTATCGATTTGTATATAACCAAGATGCTCGATAGTTGTGAGTGTCGAAGAGAGGGCACTACAATTGGTTTTTTTATACGGAATGTTCTGCGATGATAAGACCAGTTTTCTGGCTTGTTGAGTTGAAATTGATGCGATCGTTTTTTCCATATAAGCCACTTCTTTTCGGTCTTTGTTTTAGCTGCTTTATTCGAGTGCTCAAATATACGAATTGGGATTATTGGAGATACAAAGTATTTCGTGAATCGAAAATAGCTAAACGATAAAGTTGGTTTTATTAAAATTCAAACCAAAAAATTGGTATCCAAAAACTCCTGAAATTTAGCTTTGTATTGTTCGCTCACAGGGATATAAACGTTTTTATCGAAGACAATTCGGTTGCGCTCTATGGTTACAATTTTATTCAGGCTAACGATGAATGAGCGATGAACCCGCATAAATTGTTTTTCAGGAAGAAACTCTTCCATTTTAGTCATGCTCATTAAAGTCATAACAGGAGGCTGGTTCTCTAAAAATATCCGCAGGTATTCGCGCTGCGATTCAATGTATTTTATCTCTTCCAGATTGATCCGGAGTATTTTATATTCCGATTTAATGAACAGGAATTTGTCGTTACTTTCGATCTGTATGTGTTCTTTCGCTTTAGGTTTCAGGCGTTCGTTAGCCTTTTCGGCTGCCTTTAAAAAATCGAGGTAGCTGATCGGTTTTAGCAAGTAATCAATAGCGTCGACCCGAAACCCTTCGATGGCATATTCGCTGTAAGCTGTTGTGAATATAACTTTTGGAGGATTTTTCAACGATTTAATAAAATCCATTCCGTTTAAATCGGGCATGTTGATGTCAACAAACATCAGGTCGATTTCGTTTTCCTGAATAAAAGGCAAAGCTTGCAACGCGCTTTCAAATTTTCCAATCAAACTCAGGAACGGAGTTTTTTCAATATATCCAACAATCTGCCTAAGGGCAAGCGGCTCGTCATCAATGGTAATACTTTACTCATCCCTGAAGTTTTGATTCTTTCATCGCGCAAGGCCGTCGCTAATGGTGAAATTCCTGAATTTCCGTCGGCTTTAATTTCAACAATCACCATATTTTCGAGCTGTAATTTTTGCCCTGAAGAATTAAAATTCAGATCTAAATCGATGGTGCAACGTTCCTTGAAGTTTTTATTAACCAACGTCAGTCGTGTAAATTCATTGACTAAAACAGCCTCTAAATCCAGTTGATTGAATGGCGTATGTTTCCGAATAAATTCATTTTCGAGCGTTGTAAATTGTGAGCTGCCAAATTCAGAAGGAATTCGTTTTTTGATGGTTCGTCCTTTATTGCTTTTGAATTTTACTTCCAGAAAACTGATTCCAGAGGATACATAAGATCGTTTCCTGATCTTGAAACGATTTAGTTTTCCATTGTGATGAGCGATGTACATGCTATTCTTCGCCGTATCGAAATAGGTTGAAGTATAGAGTAAGCTACTTTCGCCATTGATAGCCAGAATGAAATAATCATTTTCTATCGATTGCAAAATTCTTTCCAGCTTACTGGCATGTAACCAATATTTTCGATCGGTTCGGTTCATGAGTTTTACCTGCTCCATTTCTTCTAGTTGTATCGGCTCAAATAAATCGGTTTTCATATCGTTTCCTCCTGAAGATTAATTTTTGAATACAGTGGTGAAAGTAGTTCTGCTAAAGGGTTCTGAAAAAATGAATCAACAGAATGGCAGATTTTATCTACGGAATGGGATGAATCTGGTGAAAGCATAATGAATTACAAATGAAAAAACCACATCCGATTGATTGGATGTGGGTTCAATCTAATATTGATCAATTTAAATTATTTGCGAGGCTTGTTATTTGACATTTGAGATTGAGCCATTGCCCTACTTAACTATCTTTTTAACTACTATATTTTTGCTATTTTCCTGAAATATCTTTACAAAATATATTCCGTTAAGATAACTGGTCATATTTATACTGGCTGATCTGGTATCTGGGAATTTGGTCAGAATAATGCTTCCGGTGATATCACTTATTTCAATTTTTGAAATATCCGTTTCTCCCTGAATGTATAATTTATCAGTAACCGGATTGGGGAATACCTTTACTGTGTTTAAATTACTTTTGATTGTTGCAGATGAAGTGGTGCTTTTTGCATCGCGCACCAGCCGCACATAATTGTATATACGAATGGCATCGCCCTGTGGGCCAAAACCTGTCGGGAATTTTGTAGGATCGCCTGTTTTTGGATCGCTTCGCTGAGCGCCGGCTCCATGCACATCAATCCAACCGCCAAATGTCGCCATGTAACCCATTGCACGACCAAATGACACATATCACGCATCCGTTCCGTCTGTTGGGGTTTGTGACGAAAATGTGGTACTGCTCATGTAAAAAGGATAATCAGTAACACCCGCTTCATTTTTAATTTGTGTACAATTAAAAACTGGATCAATGGCAGCCGAATTGGTTGTTGCAGGTGAGCGGGTATAATCCACAATACTCTGTAATTCTTTTACATCGGGTAAACGCCAGTCGCTTTTTCCGGCAAAAGTGAGATTTTCGGTATAGCTCAGCGCATCTTTCCAGTTCATTCCTTTTCCGCTGTCGTCTTTCATCCACATCAGGCCAGTGGCATTATCGGTAATGGTTTTGTCTCCATTATCCTGAAAAGTGTTTTTGCCATAAGTTGAGTTTCCACGAACCAGCAGGTAGTTGAATTTTTTGGCTTGTCCCATCATGGTTGTTCCATAACCTTTGATGCGTCCGTCAGCGAAATTGACTCCAAAAACCATTTGCAAGTTGTTTCCAACAGAAACATTGGTTGAGGCACATTGAACATCGATTAAGCGTTCGCCGGCACCGGTATCTCCATAGCTGAAACCAAAATATTCGGTATTGATAAAGGGAACCATTTCAGAAGAAGCAGACTCCAATCCGCTAATGTCTTTGCCATTGAAATTCATTAGCGAGTATTGCTCTTTGATGCTTGGTACTCTCCAGTCGGTGTGACCTCCAGTTGTAACAGTGTCCGCCATAGCTAAAATCTGTTCATAAGTCAGCTTGTCGCTGTAATTAATTGTTCCATCGCCATTGTGATCCAGCGTATTTTGCCACATCAAACCAGTTACCATGTCGGTTACCGTTCCGTCACCATTATTTACATAGTTGGGGCTTGTTCCGGGGTAATTGGCGTTTTGTCCAAAAAAATCCTGACCCGAGGTCGGTTTTGTAATAATCGTGGTATTGTTGTAAGCTGTTGATTGATTCGTTCCAACAATCGGATAACCGGTAATGTTTGGCAGATTATCGAAAGCAGTTGTCTCTACATCATTTTTTTCACATGCAGCGAAAAAGAAAAGCATGACCAGCATTGATGTCATGATTGAATCCCTTGTAATTAATTTCATCTCGTTTTGTTTTATAAATTATACAACAAACATATGCTGAGATTAAAACTTTTGAAAAAAGGATCAATGAAATGGTTGATTTCATCTACGGAATGGTATTTTTCGATATTGGACAAATGAAGAAAATCAAGCTTCAGCAGCTTTCTATAAATAAAACGGCGAAAAAGTCACCTTTTCCGCCGTTTCTATTCATTGAATTCCGAATTGATTATCTGTTCAATTTTTTGATCCGTTTCAGATTTTTACGTTTCTGCATTTTCAGTTTGATGGTGTAATCCAATTCATACAAAGCTGGTACAAACATCAGGGTCAGGAAAGTTGCAAAGCTCAATCCAAATATGATTGACCAGGCCAGCGGTCCCCAGAAAGCAACGTTGTCGCCGCCAAAATAGATGTGCGGGTTCAGTTCGGTGAACATGGTTACGAAATTGATATTCATACCAACTGCCAATGGAACCAATCCGAGCATGGTGGCTGTAGCGGTAAGGATTACCGGAGTGATACGGGTTTTTCCACCTTCAATAATTGCACGCCGGGTGGGCATTCCTTCTTTTTTCTTCGAGTCAATAAACTCAACAATCAGGATTCCGTTTCGGACGACAATACCGCCAAGGGCCACAATTCCCAGTCCGGTCATCAGAATAACGAGGTCCATACCGAAGATCATCACGCCGAGCAATACCCCGACAATACTGAAAACTACTTCACTGAGGATGATGAGCGATTTGCTTACAGATCCAAATTGGGTGATCAGGATAAAGAAAATAACTCCCAATGCAATGATCATGGCCTTCATAAAGAAAGCAGAAGTTTCATCCTGATCTTCCTGTTCACCAGTCAGTTTGATGGCTGTTCCTTCATGAAGCGGGAATGTTTTTGCCAACCTTTCAATTTTCGGTACAATGTCGTTGGCCGAATAACCTGAAAGTATATTGGAATAAACAGTGATAATCCGTTTTTGATCCAGACGTTTGATTCCGGCATACGAGGAGGAATAATCAATTGTTGCTACCGTTGAGAGCGGAATGCTGCGCAATTGCCCGGTATTCATATCGCGGTAGGTAATTTCAAGATTGACCAGTGCATTGATATTGTCGCGTGTTGCTTTGGCATAACGAAGCATAATCGGATATTCATCTTCCTCTTGTTTCAGTTTCGAAATTTCCTTTCCGTACAAGGCCGTACGAATTTCCATCCCAATTTGACCGGTTGATATTCCAAGCCGTTGGGCGCGGTCGCGATCTATCTTTACATTAATTTCCGGAGAATTCATTTCAAAATCGGTTTTTAGCTCTTCAACTCCCATAATATTCATTGAGTCGAGGTAATTTCTGAAGGCAAAGGCATCAGCAACCAGGTTATCCAGGTTCTCGCTGGTAATTTCAATGTTAATTGGTTTTCCGGTCGGTGGTCCGTTGCCATTTTTGCCTACCGTAATTTCAGCTCCGGGAATGTCAGTAGTTTCCTTTCTGATCAATTCCATGTATTCGGTGGTTGTAATTCCCGATGTGCGGTGTTTAAATTCAACAAAATTGACCGATACTTTTCCTTTGTTGAAAGGAGTTCCTGTTGAAGCAAAACCTTCTTCTTCCGCGCCAATAGTCACGTTTGAAATGATGGATTCAACATCAGGATTGTTTTTGCCAATTGCCTTGTACACGCGTTCTTCGGCCAGTTTGGTAACCTTATCTGTTTCATTCTGATGGGTTCCGCCGGGCATTTTGATGTAAACATAGATGTTGTTCGGATCGTTGTTTGGGAAGAACAATACGGTTGGTTTAACAATTCCGGTAAGGAAAATGGTTACAATAAAAAGTCCAATCATCCCAATTAAGATCCAGATTGGGCGGGCGCCTTTCAGCACAAACCGCAACTGTCGTTCATAAACACTCATCAAATAGGGCCAGATTTTTTCCTGAAAAGCTTTTATCATTTTTTTCAGTACAAAATGGAAAAGAAGGATCAGTAATACGCCAAATACGAGAAAATTGGCCAGACCATATACTTTGGTCAAATAGAAAATAACCGCGAATCCGAGCATTACAATAATGATGGTCCTTATTTTTCTCCATCCGCTTCCTTCCTGATATTCCTTATCGTATTCATGTTTCATGAAAGATACAGCGAAAACAGGATTGAAGACATACGCGACAAAGAGCGATGCGAAGAGTGTTATTATAAGCGTAACCGGTAAATAGTGCATAAACTGCCCAACAATTCCAGGCCAGAAAACCAATGGGAAGAATGGCGCAAGTGTAGTCAGTGTTCCGGATAAAATGGGTAGAAAAACTTCACCTGCTGCCCTTTTCGCCGCTACGTTAATGTCAGGATTAAACTTGTGCAAACGGTGTGTATTTTCGATTACCACAATGGCATCGTCAACCACAATCCCCAGGGCAAAAATGAAGGCGAACATCACAATCATGTTCATGGTATAACCCAGCCCCGGAATAATCATATAAGCCACAAAAATGGAAAGTGGCACAGAAAGTCCGACGAAAAACGCGTTGGTGAAACCCATGAAAAACATCAGCACAATGGTCACAAGGATAAACCCGATGATAATGGTGTTGTTCAGTTCTTCCAACGTGTTGCGTGTAAAACGGCTCTGGTCGCCAGTAATGGTCACCTCCATATCCTTGGGATATTCGCGGCCTTTCAAATCTTCAACTATCTGTGCAATTTGATCGGATGCATCCAAAAGGTTGGCGCCACTCTTTTTAATCACATTCAGGGTAATTACATTTTTACCGTTCAGACGGGCAAAACTTTCCTGCTCTTTAAAACTGTCATTGACTTCAGCAACGTCGGTTAGTTTAACGAACACGCCGCTTGATGAATGGACCACAATGTTTTTGATTGTTTCAACGCCATCGAACTGACCTTTGATGCGCACCGTGTTGCGTGTTCCGTTGGTAGTTAAAGAACCTGCCGAAATGGTCAGGTTTTCTGAGGCCACAGCCCTTTCAATATCGCTGAAAGTTACTCTGGCGGCCTGCATCTTGAAAATGTCGGCATTGATTTGAATCTCGCGATCCAGAGCCCCAACAATATCAACGCGTGTGACTTCTTTCAGCGCTTCAATTTTGTCCTGAGCAATTTCTGCATAATGCTTCAATTTATCCAGGCTGTAATTTCCGGAGATATTAAGATACATGACCGGAAACTCCGAAAGGTCGATGTCCATAATTTGCGGATCGGAAGGCAAGTCAGTCGGAAGGTCACTCTTCGATTTATCGACCGCATCGCGAACACGCTGTTTGGCCGTTTCAATTGCCAGATCAGGATCGAACTCGACAACAATTGACGAAAAATCCTGTACCGAATTACTGGTCATCTTTTTTACGTTCGCGATCGATTTCAATTGTTTCTCAATCGGACGGGTCACCAGGTTCTCAATATCTTCAGGAGAAGTACCGGGGTATGGAGTACTGACAACGATATATGGAATTACTACCTGCGGAAACTGTTCTTTCGGAATAAAATAGTAATTCATCATACCGAGGATCGATATCAGGATGGCAAGCACGTATATACTTGTCTTGTTATCAATCGCCCAGCTCGTTGCAAAAAATTCTTTTATTTTATGTTCTTTTGCCATAATAGGTCACTTTTGCTATGATTAGAAAATTACTTTTTCTCCGCCGTTCAGGTTCTGAAATCCTGAAGTAATAATGTTTTCGCCTGCAGTAATTCCTTCCAGGACTTCAATTTTTCCATCGTAATCCATCCCGGTTTTGATGATCCTGCGTTCGGCTATCCAATCATTTCCGTTTTGTTTGGCGACGTAAACAAACTTACCTTCCTGATTACTCTGTACATAATTTACAGGCAGACAGAATGCCTTTTCGTTGGTGTAATCCTTGATTTTGATATAAGCGATCATATTGGCGCGGAGTTCAACATCCTTAGAGGCAATTTTACATTCAACTTTAAAAGTGCGATTGGTTGGGTCGATAAACCGGCTGGTAAAATTCAGCTTTGTTTCAATTTCTTTGCCCAGATCAGGAAAACTTACCAGCGCAGCATTACCGTTTTTAATGCGGGTTGCATACGATTCAGAAACTTCGGCAGTGATTTTTGCCACGCTCATATTGATCACGCGGATGGTAGAAGTTGGCATTCCGGGAGAAGCCATCTGGCCAACCCGCAAGGGCATACTTTCGACCGTTCCGTTTATTGGAGAAATGATTTTTGCCATTTTCAATTGTTCTTTAATGGTATTTACGCGCTGTTCAAGGGATTCTTTACCGGTTTTAGCTTGTAAATACTGCACTTCGCTGCCAATTTTCTTTTCCCAAAGGGCGCTCTGTTTTTCGAAAATACTGCTGGCCAGCGCCAGTTGGGTATTCACTTCTTCAAGCGATTGTTTCATCACCTGTGCATCCAGATCAACCATCACCTGGCCTTTTTTAACCGGTGTTCCATCTTTCACATACACAGCAGTCACAATTCCGGGCATTTGCGGACTCACAGCAATATTCTGATCACCATCAACTGTTCCCTGCACATCGATGTAATGATTAAAAACACATTCAGCGTTTGGAGTAACCAATACAGATACCGATTTCTGTTCGGCTTTCAGCCCTTCAGGATTGATTTCGGCTTCAAGTTTGGCGATTTGTGTAGCTAACTCATCGTGTTTAACTTTCAACTTTTCGAGTTCAGCTTTTTTGTCGTTTCCCTGACTGCACGATACCAGGAGGGCGATCAGAGCGAAATAAATGATACTTTTTTTCATTGGTAATAATATTTTGAGTTTATAATTTCTGAATGTTTTGGCCGGATGATTTGTTTATTTCACCACATCCTGGTTGATGTTGAATAATTTTTCCATTTTCGATTTTGAACTTTCCAGATCAAAAACACTTTGGTAATAATTGGTCAGGTTGGCCAGGTATTGATTCTGACTGGTCATCAGATCCATACTCGAAGCCATTCCCTGTTTGTATTTTTCGAGGGTACGTTGGTAGATATCGTCTGAAAGTTGTTTGCTTTTCTTTTGATTCTGGTATTTTTCAAGTTTCAGTTTCAGGTCGTTTTGATACTGACTGGCTTGCATCGAAAGGCTGCTTGAAACAAATTTACGGGTGTTTTGTGTTTTCTCGAGTGCCATCCGCTTCTGCGAAACGACTGACAAACGTTGACCGCTGCTAAAAATGGGCATGCTTAAACTTACCCCGATCAGATCTTTCGGCGCGAAATCGAATGCCGGCGCCTTTAATTTTTCAGTATGATTGTAAAAAGCAGCAATTGTTGGCAAAAAGCTTGATTTGGCCAGATCCAATTCCAGTTTAGCTGCCTTCTCAGTGGTTTGAATTAGCTGATAGTCAATATTTTGATCAAGACTAAATGCCGATGATAACAATTCCAGACTTGATTTGGTGAGCGACTCGTCCGACTCTAAACTGTCACTTAATTCAACTTTCACGGCATCATCCATTCCCAACTGAATTTTTAGTAAACGGTAAGCCATGTCCAGATTGCTGTCAATCTGGTTCATCGCGTTCCGTATGGTATTACCCGTCAATTCGAGCTGGTCAACATCTGTTTGTTCCAGAAATCCCTGTTTGTTCATTTCCGAAATTTCATACAAGGTTTTGTTGATATTTTCAAGGTTTTGTGCCAGAATTTTCCGGCTTTCTTCCGCCAGCTGAATCATGTTATAAGTGTTTATAACTGTCTCAATTACATCAATTTTTGTCTTTTCGGCGTTTTGTTTTGTTAGCCCGTAATATACCTTGGTAGCCCGTAAGCCAACAATGTATGAACCGCTAAAAATTAATTGTGAAAGGGTAAAATCGAAAGTAGTATTGTTTTTAAGACCAAGTTCAATCGGAGTGCCTGCTTCGCTGTTTAAATAAATACTTTCTCCATTCGCAAGAGTAACCGAACTCATTGTTCCACTTTGGGTGATTGGATCCCATGGAACTTCGGTGTTCGATAAAATCGTTTTACCTCCAAAGCTCAATGTTGGAACTTTAAAGACATGCTGGTAGCTACCCTTTGCATTTATTTGAGGAAGTCCGGTGGAAATGGTTTCCCAAACTTTCTTCTGGGCAATTTTCAGATCCAGATCTGAATTTAAAATGCTGGTGTTGTACTGCAATGCCATTTTCAGGGCATCCTGCCGTGAGAGTTTCACCGTTTCCTGTGCACCGGAAACCAATGTTCCCAAAAGGAACATCACACCCAACAGGTAAAATTGTGTTTGTTTTCTGAGCATGTTTTGTAATGTTTATTAGTTATTTATTTCTTTATTCATTTGAGTGATTTCCGCTTTTCGTTTTTCGAAATAGGCAATGCCTTCAGGAGTTGAAATGGCACGAATATGGCTTTCGAACATTACCTGAAAAAGCTGAATAAATGTTATGTTCTCAGCAATGCAAAAGTCTTTATTGTGAGCCATAACAAGATTTCGAACATATAAACCTGCGACCAATTCAATGTTTATATCGCTTCGGTATAACTTTTCATTAATTCCTTTTTGAATGTTTTTGCTAATCTGTCCGAAAACATGATTTTGCTTTCTGACTATAAACTGCTGGTAAATAGGCTCGTAGTATTTTTTTAATTCAAACGTAAGTTTCGGATTAAAACGACCCATTTCTTCAAAAACCTTTAAACTTACCTGCAATAAGATTTCAATGGCATTTAAATCGGTATTCAATACTTTTGCCATTTCGATGTCCCATTTCATTTGGTCGTAGTAAAAAAGCTTCTCTATCAAATCCTCCTTGCTTTTCACATATTGATAGAGCGTCTTTTTCGAAATCCCCAGACTTCGGCTAATGTCGTCCATATTCATGTTTCTGATCCCGAATTCATAGAACAACTCCACGGTTTTTCCCAGAATTTCCTGAAGTTTCGGATCATTCAAATTCAATTCGTTATACATTTTTAAGATCAATTTTATTTTCAGACAAAGAAAAGAAACAATATAGACACGAAACGTTTCCTGAATGTAAATTGTTCATTAATTTATCGTGCAAATTTCCTGATTTGTTTTGTGCAAAAGATAATCCGGGTAGATCATCCGGCAATATCAATAGGTAAATGACTGATTTTGGCAGGTAAAGAAGAAAAGCCCCACCCAAACCTCCCCGAAAGGGAGGGCTTAAAAATACTGCGATCAGGGTTACAGGTAATTTTCTTTAATGCTTTTTGGTACTACTGTTATTTTAATGGTAAACTCGTATGACTCCTTTTCAATTCGTCATATACTAATACATATCGGGGCTTTGCCCCTTGTTGCCAGCTATAGATATTCTCCAATGACATACAATAATAATCATAATCATTTTCATCAAAATCATAACTCGAGCTTATTCCAAATTAACAATATTTATTGAATATTTATGATTATTTAGGAATCACTTTTGTATGTTTGGCATTTTAACATATACCAAATTATTTACTATAAAAATCAAATTACTTGACATGAAAAAACTATTGACAATTATCATTTTTACAAGTTTTACCTTGTTTAGTTATTCCCAATCCAAAACCGAATTTGGTATAAGCACCGAAGGCTCGTGGTTTATGCCACACCAAACAAATGGCCGCGACTGGGCAACAAAAGCAGGATTCGGAACCGGTATTGGTGTTTATGCCTCACGAAACATTTTTTGGAGAGTTTCAGCTGACATCGGCTTCGCATATCGGTATAAACAAATGCAGCAACATTATTCAATTTATACAGGTTCAGAGACTAGTTATTCTGGTGGTGGATACTCTTCAGAAAATACTTTGGAAGGCTGGAAAAAATATCCACTTCACTATGTGGTAGTGCCAGTTCATCTGCAATTACTAACCGGTAAATATTTTTTTATTCGCGGTGGCATTGAAGCCAGTTGGCTTACAAATTTCGATACTGGAAATAAGAAAACTGAATTTAATTGGACAACTGGGTTTGGCAGTCAAAAGCATAAGCTGAAGTGGTCGGTTAATTACATCGGTGGATTTAAAGATGTGGGCTTCTTGAACGGACTCTATGAAATAGAAAACGGAAAATTTAGAAGTGCGACTGTTTACCGTAACAACATGCTCCAACTCTCACTTTCATATCCAATCTGGCAATTAAAATAATATGCGTAACCTTCTATTTTTAATTGTTTTTATTCTACCTTTTTCATTGTTAGCGCAGCAAAAGCACACCATTTCGGGCTACATTACCGATGCCCAAACGGGTGAACAGCTGTATGCGGGAACTATCTTGGAACAAAATTCACAAGTAGGAACCACAAGTAACCGTTTCGGATTCTTTAGTTTAAGTTTGCCCGAAGGGTTGGTTAAGCTTAAAGTCTCGTTTGTAGGATACACTTCTCAGGAACGAATAATTAGCCTGAAAACCGACACCCTGCTAAAAATTGCGATGAAATCGGACAATAAGCTGGAGGAAGTGCTTATTAAAGGCTATTCAAACAGTCTGGCTAGCAGCAACAGATTGGGACAGGTTAAACTATCGGCCAAAGCGCTGTCCAAATTACCTTCGTTGATGGGCGAAAAGGATGTGATGAAAAGCATCACCATACTGCCCGGGGTGCAGCAGGGAAGCGAAGGAAGCGCCGGGATTTTCGTGCGCGGAGGCAGCCCCGACCAGAATCTGATCTTGCTCGACGATGTGCCATTGTATAATGTTTCGCATTTGTTCGGTTTTGTATCGGTTTTTACTCCTGAAGCCATTAACAGTATTGATTTTTATAAAGGTGGTTTTCCGGCGCGATACGGAGGGCGGCTATCTTCGGTGGTTGACCTTCGAATGAAAGACGGCAACAAATACAAACACGAAACCAGTATTAATTTTGGACTAATCTCAAGCCAGTTTACCACCGAAGGGCCAATTAAAAAAGGCGAATCATCGTATTTTTTCTCGGTACGCCGAACCTTGCTCGATCTCATTTTTAAAGGCGTGGCCAAGGTAGCACAACGAAATATGGATGAACAAGCAATTCCCTCTTATGGATTTCATGATATTAACGGGAAAGTAAATTTAAAATTGAACGAAAGCAACCATCTTTATTGGAGCTTTTATTCAGGCAAAGACAATTTATTTTTTGAATACAGCGATCACTTGAAAACGACCGAGAAGGAAGAAACACAAAAAACATCAGGCGCTTTAAACTGGGGAAATGTGATGACCGCCATGAAACTAAACTCTCAACTGAATTCAAAACTGTTTGTAAATACAACATTGAGCGGGAGCATCTTCAATTACGGCGATTTATTTAAAGCGAATACCGAAACCACTGTTGGCAGCGAGGTTTCGAAAAATAATTTCAGGCTCGAATATCAATCACATATCCGAACGGTTGGCCTGAAAACCGATCTGGATGTTTACGGCAATTCCAACCTTCCTTTTCAAATTGGACTTTTTGCCAGCGCCAGTAATTATTTGCCCGGAAAACAGCAGGTCGCCCGGAACGAAGGAACCTATGAAAATTCGAGTGAAGAAATATCGAGCCTGGATTATGGAGCTTATCTGGATAAAAAATTCAACCTTGGGGAAAAGCTAAGTTTTACT
>JBBRXN010000116.1:0-14771 GCA_038248385.1 Bacteroidales bacterium | reverse complement strand
GGCATTAAAAATATGATCAGAGCGTACTGAAGCCAGGGCTTGTACCTTTGGCAGGTAATGTGATTTTTCAGCTTTCAACATGAATTTCTGTGCTTCAGCGCCTGCGGTTAAAGCACGCAATTCAGTCCTGTTGCTTATATCAGAAGTTGAATCAGCATAAATCAATAAATCTAAGCCTGGATTTGCTATTTCGAATCTGGTAGCCGGTTCGCCTGTAAGTTGTGCCAATTTCTGATAAAGTAATGTCTTTTTGCTTTCATACTCCGAAAGTTTGGCATCCAGCTTGGCATTGGCAACAGCAATTTTAAGCGTATCGAATGAGGTGGCCAGACCGTTTTTTAATGCGAGGCTTGCAAATTTATTTTCAGCAGCTAATCGTATTCCTGATTCATCAAGTACATGTTTGGATTGGTTGAGCAAAGCCAGTTGATCGTAATAAACAATCACTTCGCTGATAACATCCGATTTACACTTATCCGACAATGCATTCTGTGCTTTAATCTTTTCGCTTAGCGCCTTTGATATATTTGGAACCTGTCCTCCGCTGTACAGTAACATGGTTGCAGTAGCATCCAGCCCGTAGTAATTCCCGGATAAATCGCCCTTGATGCTTTTTGAAATCGTTGGAATTGACATTCCCTGTTGAACCATGAGCTGTTCAAGTTTTGTAATTTCCCCTGTTAATCCGGCAAGTGTCGGAAACATAACGGGAAAAGCCGGATTTTTCATAAATTCCTGAAGTTTTCCAATGCTTTCAAAACCCTCAACGTCACCAATTTTTGAATTTACCGAGGAATAGGCATATAGATATTTTCCACCAAATTCAATTTTTGGGATATAAGCTGAGCGAACAGCTTTCTGCTGGACTTCAGTAATTTGTTTGTCGATGTCTTTTTCAGCAACTTTGCGATCCTTATTCAGCGAAAGCTCAATAAACTCCTTTAAATCAGGTGAAACCTGAAGGGATTGAGCACTCAATTCAGATAAATTTGAGCTTAATGTAAGGATTAGAATTAGAAATAATACTCTTGTTTTCATAATATATTTTAATTGTTTTCGATGTTTATTTTTTTATTTCGACTCCAGCCGAAAATGTGCCAACAGTTTTAACCGTTCCTGATATAATTTGACCTTAGATTAGAAAATAACTTCCATCGGCAAAAACGGCTATATCGGTTTGTTTCCCATTCAGGATATCTACTTGTCCTCTATGATTTTTTGCACACAAAACCTGCGTGCTGATAAAAATAGGCGGTAAGCGAAGTCTGTTGGTTGCTTTTTTTTCGGCTTCCTTTTCAAGAATTGCATAACCTGCCTGTTTAAACACTTGACTGTTATGATGCATTTGTTCGTAAGCATCAGTAAAAGTCATTGGCTTTGCTGTTGGTTCCTGACCGTAAACTGCATAACTTAGAAGGAATAGGAGGGGAGTGAGAGCAATTGTAATAATTCGTTTCATTGTAAAAGTTTTCTGAGACAAAGAAACTAACTTTATCGAACAATAATGAATTGTAGTCGAATTATACAACAATTATCGGATTCAAATTAATGTTCAGTTAATATTCTGTTTTCTTCTGATTCTGTTTATTGTATCTTTAAGCTATAAATCGGTAACAATGGAATTTACTCCTGAACAACAATCTGCTTTCCTTAAAGCATCTGCAATTTGCAGCAGATCAGAAACATGTACATCAGACATTCATGAAAAACTGAAAAAATGGGGGATAGACGAAGACGATTCTCTGGCGGTTATCAACCAACTGAAGGAAGAAAACTACATCGACGACGAGCGTTTTGCCAGAGCATACATAAAAGACAAATTCAGGTTTAACCAATGGGGACGGCAAAAAATCGCTTATATGCTGCACTCAAAAAAAATCAGTAAGGAAATTCAGGAAGCTGCGTTCGAAGAGATTGAAGACGATAGTTACTCTGACAAACTGCTTAAACTACTGACTGATAAAGAAAAAACAATCAAAGCCAAAGATCAGTACGACAAACGAAACAAACTCATGCGTTTTGCAATGGGAAGAGGTTTTGAATCAGGAAAAATTTATGCGGTCTTAAAGGAGATGGGAATATAAAAGAAATTGACCTTCCAGCCATATACAATTTTGCAAAGTTCAGACTTGCTAAGATGTCTTACTTTTCCAATTCCGGATGATCCTCAATTATCTCAGTAGTGGCATACCCGATCCAAGCAAATCAATGATTACTTCAACAGGCCACCTCATTCCCCTAATACAAGGTTTCCCATGACAAACTTCCTGATCAATCGTAATTCTTTCTATTTGACTCATAGCATTTCGTTTTCACAAAAATAACGAATTTAATTCATGTAAGTTCGAGTAATTCAGCCTTAAAACGAATCCACTTCCCTGTAAGCCTTAATAAAAGCCAGTTCGCCTTCTTTCCCTTTGATGCTTTTACCGTGCTCGCAGCAGAGAACTCCATCGTACCCTTTGCTGTGTATGTGTTTGAACACATTTTTATAGTTGATTTCGCCGGTTGTTGGTTCGTTTCGTCCGGGATTGTCGCCAATATGGAAAGCGGCAATGTTGTTCCATGCCATGTCGATATTTGGGATCAGGTTGCCTTCTGTAATTTGCTGATGGTAAAGATCGTCCACGATTTTGCATGACGGGTGATTAACCGATTCGCAAATCATGTGTGCCTGAGGAATTTTGGTCAGAAATAATCCCGGATGGTTGGTCCACGCGTTGAGCGGTTCAATCACCAGAATCAATCCGCTTTTCTCAACCACCTCGCAACACATTTTCAGGTTATCAATTACATTGGCAGTCTGATAATCCCATTCCAATCCTTCATCGTAATGACCCGGAACCACCAATGCCCATTTTGCCCCGGTTCGTTTGGCACATTCAACGCCTTCTTCCATTTTCTTTTTCAACATATCTTTGATGGTTTGATCCTGAGTTACCATCGATTTTACCGGGAAGTCGGCATACAACACAAATGGGCCCAAGTCCATGTTTCGGCGTGTTAGTTCGGATGCAATTTTTTCCTGAATGACAGGTTCTTTTGCCATCAGGCTATTGTCGAAAATTGCACGGAAACCCTGATCACTAATAAATCTAATTTGATCGAATAAATCCGCTCCGGCATGTTCTTTAAAAGTACCAAATCCGGGAGCGTATTTTAGTTTGAACTGCCCGTCATTTGAAACTTTCGCTTCGGATGAAAAAGCTTTTGTTGAACCTGCAAGACCAACCGCAGCAATAGTGCCTGCTGCATTTCGTAAAAATGAACGTCGTTCCATGTTGAGTGGTTGATAAATTTGACCCGAATATAAGAATCTGTTTACGTGAATGCAAATCAGATACTGAAAATATCCATTCTGGTCTGGTAGGTTTATAGACAATTTAACACCTTCTTCTGAAAAAGTTTTCTAATTTTATCCATCCTTAAAATCGGATAATTTTAATCATAAACCAATTAAATTCAACCAATATGATGAACCGAAAATTACGCATGGGAATGGTAGGTGGCGGCAGTGATGCTTTCATTGGGGCCATTCACCGCCTGGCAGCCTTTATGGACGGGCAAATCGAACTCGTTTGTGGCTGCTTTAGTATCAATCCCGAAATTTCACTTTCCTCCGGAAAATCTTATTACCTGCCTGACAACCGGGTTTATAAAACCTATCAGGAAATGTTTGAAAATGAAATCAAATTGCCTGAAGGCGACCGGATGGACTTTGTAACCATCGTAACTCCCAACTTCGCCCATTTTGGCCCGGCCATGATGGCGCTTGAAAATGGATTCAACGTGGTGATCGATAAACCAATCACTTTTACACTCGACGAAGCGTTAAAACTTCAGGAAAAACTGAATGAAACCGGATTGATGCTTGCATTAACCCACACCTACTCCGGTTATCCCGCTGTAAAGCAGGCCCGACAAATGGTGGCTGAAGGTCAGTTGGGGAAAATCCGCAAAATATTCGTTGAATATCCCCAGGGATGGTTGTCATCTAAGCTGGAAGATACCGGAAATCGTCAAGCTTCGTGGCGTACCGACCCAAAACGTTCGGGCAAAGCTGGTGCAATGGGCGACATTGGTACACATGCCCATCATTTGGCTGAATATATTACAGGCTTGAAAACCACCGAATTGTGTGCCGAACTGAACGTATTTGTTCCTGGCCGTTTGCTCGACGACGATGGTGCTGTCCTGATTCGTTTCGACAATGGTGCCAAAGGTGTGCTGATAGCTACCCAAATTGCCGCCGGAGAAGAGAATGCGCTGAAAATCCGTGTTTACGGCGATAAAGGCGGCTTGGAATGGGCTCAAATGGAACCCAACACCCTGATTGCAAAGTGGGTTGCCAAACCTACCGAATTACTGCGTGTTGGTACTTCGATGGGCACTGCCGCCAATGCCAACACCCGCACTCCAGGTGGACATCCGGAAGGTTACCTGGAAGCCTTTGCCAATATTTACCGCAATTTTTCGTTTGCATTGCGTGCTAAAATGAATGGTACAGAACCAAAACCGGAATGGCTCGATTTTCCGGGTATCAATGATGGTATCCGTGGCATGCAGTTTATTGATGCTGTAGTCGAATCGGGTTACAATGACGAAGTAAAATGGATACCTTTTGGGTAGTTTCAAATTCCAAATTCCATGTTCCAAGTTTCGGGCACCACTTGGAACTTGAAACCTGAAACTTGGAACTATTATTCAAACAACAAACCAATAAAAACTTGAAATATGAGCAGACCAGTCACATTATTTACCGGACAATGGGCCGACCTTCCCTTTGAAACCATTTGCGAAAAAGCGCTTGAGTTTGGGTATGATGGCCTCGAGCTTTGCACCTGGGGCGATCACCTGGAAATTGATAAAGCCGATCAGGCCTACTGCGACGACCGAAAGGAAATACTTGCCAAATATGATTTGCAACTTTTTGCCATTTCAACCCATTTGGTGAGCCAGTGTGTATGCGATCTGATTGATGAAAGGCACAAAGGTATTGTACCCGATTATATTTGGGGTGATGGCAATCCGGAAGGAGTTCGTAAGCGTGCTGCTGCCGAGGTAATCAAAACCGGAAAAGTCGCCAAAATGCTTGGATTGGATACAGTAATCGGGTTCACCGGAAGTTCCATTTGGCACATGTTGTACGCGTTTCCACCTGTAAATCAGGAGATGCTGAATAAAGGCTACGAAGATTTTGCAAAACGCTGGATTCCGATTCTGGACGAATACCAGAAAATGGGTATCAAGTTTGCACTCGAAGTGCATCCTTCTGAAATCGCTTTTGACATTGCAACTGCCCGTCGTGCGCTGAAAGCTGTGAACAACCATCCGGCATTTGGATTCAACTTCGATCCGAGCCATTTAGGTTATCAGGGAGTTGACTACGTGAAATTCATCTATGAATTCTCCGACCGGATTTTCCATGTTCACATGAAAGATGCCTATTGGAGCGAACATCCGATGGACATTGGCGTATTTGGCGGTCATACTGATTTTGGCGATAACCGTCGCTATTGGAACTTCAGGAGTTTGGGACGAGGCAAAATCGACTTCGAGAATATCATCCGTGCGTTAAACGACATTAAATATACAGGCCCACTTTCAGTTGAATGGGAAGATAGTGGTATGAACCGTGATGTGGGCGCCTTAGAAGCCTGTGACTTTGTACGATATTGCGATTTCGATCCTTCCGACGTGGCCTTCGACGATGCCATGCAGAAATAGTAATTCCTAGCCAACATGCAGATTGAAAGAATACAAAACAAGATTTACGAGATTCGGGGTCAGAAGATAATGCTTGATTTTGATCTTGCCGAATTGTACGAGGTTGAGACCAAAGTATTGAATCAAGCTGTAAAGCGTAATCCGGAAAGGTTTCCTACTCGGTTCATGTTTAGGCTTACAATTGCTGAATGGGAAAATATGCGGTCACAATTTGTGACCGCATCAAATCAGGCAAAGAGAAATACCCGTATTACCCCTTTTGCTTTCACCGAACATGGGGTTACGATGCTTGCCAGTGTCCTGCGGAGCGAAAAAGCCATCAGGATGAATATTGCAATCGTTGAAGCATTTATTGCCTTCAAAGAGTTTGCCATAACTTATAAAGAACTGGCAGATAAATTGAATGAACTCGAAAGCAGGTACGACAAACGGTTTAATGACGTGTACGATGCAATAAATTTCCTGTTGCAAAAAGATAATCAGGAAACATCGCAAAAGCAACGTACCCGGATAGGATATAAACCCGATGCTGAATAACCCTGTCTTGATAATTGTTTCTAAATCAAATAAATTGTTTCTAAATCAAATATATAAATCAACATAACAAATGACCAACCGACGAACATTTTTAAAAAGTACAACTACCGCTGCAGTCGGGCTTAGCCTTGCCGCTGCAATGCCAATTCCGATGAGTGCCTGTGTGGGCGCCAACGACAAACTTCGTTGCGGCCTGATTGGTGCAAACGGAATGGGATTTGCTGATCTTTCAGCTTTTCTGCGCCAAAAGAATACCGAATGTGTTGCCTTGTGCGATGTGGATAGCAATGTGCTCAACAAACGAGCTGCCGACACCGAAAAAATCCAGGGATTTAAACCGAAGTTATACAGTGATTACCGCAAATTGCTCGAAGACAAAGATGTAGATGTGGTAATTATCGGCACACCCGACCATTGGCATTGTTTACCAATGGTTGAAGCCTGTCAGGCTGGGAAAGATGTGTATTGCGAAAAACCGCTTGGCAATTCAATCGAAGAAATCAACATTATGGAACGCGCTGCCAACAAATATAAAACAGTTGTTCAGGTGGGCATGTGGCAACGAAGTGATCCGCACTGGAGAGATGCTGTCGATTTTGTTCAGTCCGGAAAACTGGGAAAAATCCGTACGGTTCGTACCTGGGCTTATCAGGGCTGGATGGAACCTGTGCCTGTAAAACCCGATAGCGAAGCTCCGGCAGGTGTAGATTACGACTTCTGGCTCGGGCCGGCGAAAAAACGTCCCTTCAATCCCAACCGGTTTCACTTTAATTTCCGGTGGTATTACGATTACGCAGGAGGTTTGATGACCGACTGGGGCGTTCATATTATCGACTACGGCTTATTCGGAATGGGAGCCAAAGCGCCAAAATCGGTAATGGCAATGGGCGGAAAATATGCTTACCCTGATGATGCCGCCGAAACTCCGGATACTTTGCAAGCCTTGTACGAATTTGATGGATACACTTTATTGTGGGATCATGGAACCGGAATTGATGGCGGATACTACGGACGAAACCACGGCGTTGGCTACGTTGGAAACAATGGAACTCTGGTGGTTGACCGCGACGGATGGGAAGTAATTCCGGAGAGGAAAAACAAAAAGGATTTGATTGAACGAGTTCCATTACAAAAAGGAAGTGGAAAAGGTCTCGAATTGCACATGCAGAATTTCATCGAAGGCGTGAAAGACCGCAACCGTAACCTGAATGCCAGCATCGAAATTGCAGCAAATACTGCCCGCGTAGCTCATTTGGGAAACATTGCCCTTCGCACCGGTCGCCGTTTATACTGGGATGCCGAAAAAAGCCAGTTCATAGGTGACGATGATGCCAATAAATTTTTGGTTCCTGAATACCGCGCACCTTGGGTGTTACCTAAGATTTAAAACGAACAAATTAAGTGATATTTTAAAGCCCGATACTGAATGTGTCGGGCTTTTATTTTCATAATCTTATTCATGCTTTGATCAGAATTTGTTAAGTTTGACCATTGTTTCCGAAAAATTAAATTACCAATCAACCAACGAACGTTTTGACCGAAATCAATAAAAAAGAGTTAAGCGAAAGCGACATCTGCGATAAATACATCACTCCGGCGATTGTATCGGCAGGTTGGGAAACTTTTAGTCAAATCAGGCGCGAAGTGACACTTACCCCTGGCCCTGTGATTGTTCGTGGTAATATGTCTGTACGGAACAAGAAAAAGAAAAAATTTGCTGACTACATTCTACAATGGGAAGCAGGCGTGCCGATTGCCGTTGTTGAAGCCAAAGACAATAAACACACGATAAGTCATGGCATTCAGCAAGCATTGGGATATGCAGGTATTATTGATGTTCCCAGCGCCTTCAGTTCAAATGGCGATGCGTTTGCTTCTCACAACAAGATTCCGGCAGATGGAGAGGATATTGAAACACAGTTTCCACTCGAAAATTTCCCCTCTCCGAAAGAACTCTGGACACGATACAAACAATACCATAAAATCCGGGAAGAGGATGAAGAACTGGTTGTTCAGCCTTATTATACCGATGGTTCTGGAAAGGAACCCCGCTATTATCAGGTAGAAGCCATTAATCGTACCATCGAGGCAGTTGCCAAAGGGCAAGACCGGATTTTATTGGTAATGGCTACCGGAACCGGCAAAACATACACCACTTTTCAAATCATCTGGCGATTGTGGAAAGCAAGAAAAGTTAAACGTACATTGTTTCTGGTCGACCGAAATATTCTGGCTGATCAAACGCTGATCAACGATTTCAAGCCATTCGGTTCTGTAATGTGTAAAATCAAGAACCGGAAAATTGATCCTTCCTACGAAATTTACCTTGGCTTATATCAGGCCATTACCGGCCCCGATGAAACGGATAAAATCTTTAAAAACGTCTCCCGCGACTTCTTCGATCTGATCATTATTGATGAGTGTCATCGTGGAAGTGCGGCTGACGATGCTGCATGGAAAGAAATACTTGTCTATTTCTCCAATGCCATTCAAATTGGTATGACAGCCACCCCAAAAGAAACCAAATACGTTTCAAACATTACCTACTTTGGTGAACCGGTTTATACTTACACACTCAAACAAGGAATTGCCGATGGTTTTCTGGCTCCCTACAAAGTGGTGCGCATCGACATCGATAAAGATGTTGATGGCTGGACTCCTGAGGCCGGAATGAAAGATGATCTGGGTCAGGAAATTGAAAATCGTATTTACAATCAGGTGGATATGGACCGCATATTGGTTCTGAATCAACGCACTAAATTAGTGGCCGGACGGGTGATGAAACTGTTGTTTGCCACCAATCCGTTTGATAAAACAATCATTTTTTGCGAAGATATTGACCATGCCGAACGGATGCGTGTTGCCATTGTAAATGCTGCCGGGAAGCTGGCCACCGATAATCCTAAATACGTGATGCGCATTACTGGCGATAGCGTTGAAGGGAAAGCCGAATTGGATAATTTTATTGATCCTGAAAGCAGATATCCGGTAATCGCCACCACCTCGGAACTGATGACAACAGGTGTGGATGCCAAAACCTGCAAAGTGATTGTGCTGGATAAAACCATCCGTTCGATGACTACTTTTAAACAGATCATCGGACGCGGAACCCGAATTGAAGAAGATTTTGGCAAAATGTTCTTTACCATCATGGATTTTAAAAGGGCAACCGAATTGTTTCGCGATCCCGATTTTGATGGAGACCCGGTAGTAATTTATGAACCTGATGATGATGACGATCCGGTTCCACCCGATCCCGAAGATCCGGATGATGATGGTGAAGGACCAGAGGAGGATTATTCTCCCGGAAGGAAGAAAGTATATGTCAGCGGTGTTCCGGCCAGTATTGTTGCCGAACGCATTGAGTATTACGGCGAAAACGGGCAGCTTATTACTGAATCGTACCGAGATTTTACCCGCAAACAGGTTCAATCCGAATATGCTACACTCGACGACTTCCTGAAATCATGGAACAGTGCAAATAAAAAACAGGTGATCATCGAAATGCTCGAAGAACACGGCATTGTTCTCGAAAACCTGGCTGAAGAAGTCGGGAAAGAGTACGGCGATTTCGACCTTATCTGCCATATCGCTTTTGATCAGCCGCCGCTCACCCGAAAAGAGCGGGCCAACAATGTGAAAAAGAGAAATTATTTTACCAAATACGGCGAACAGGCTAAAGCCATTTTGAACGATTTGCTCGACAAATACGCCGACAAAGGAATTACTTCGATTGAAGATACCAAAATCCTGAAGTTAAAACCTTTCAGCGACATGGGTACTCCAATGGAAATTATCAATCAGGTTTTTGGAGGGAAAGCCAACTACGACAAAGCCCTACAGGAATTGGAATACGAATTATTTAACTTCAAATCGGCCTGAATTAAAGGTTTGTATAACAATCTGATGACCCGGTTACATAAAGCAACCCCTGTTTTTTATATTAACACGATGTAGCTCATTATAATAATAAATGTAGCTCATATTTGATGATAATTGAGCTGAAAAATGTACTTTTGTGAGCTGAAAAATGGCAGTTATGGATATCCGGGAATCAGAAATTATAGACTTCATTAAAGCAAACTATGAATGCTCCTCAAAGGAAATTCACTGTGAATTTTCAGGCACAATCAGTTATGCCACGGTAAAACGTATGCTGAGTAAACTGAAATCTGGTTATCTCCTTACGACCAGAGGCCAGGGAAAAGGGACAAAATATCTGATTTCTTCCGCTTATGAGTTGCTGCAGCCAATCGATCTGGAACAATATTTTGAGAAAGAAATTGATGATCGGAAAATAAAGGAAAACTTCAACTTCATCCTCATTACAGATGTATTGGATAAGCATGATATCTTCAGGGAGAGCGAATTGTTAATCCTTTCATCTCTTCAGAAAAAGTATAGTGATAATATCCTGCATCTTTCAGAAACGGAATACCAAAAAGAGCTGGAACGGTTAGCCATTGATTTAAGCTGGAAGTCGTCACAAATTGAAGGCAATACCTACTCGTTGCTCGAAACTGAAAGACTGTTGAAGGAAAAACAAACGGCTTCGGGCAAAACAAAAGAAGAAGCCATCATGCTGCTGAACCATAAAGATGCCCTCGATTTTATAATCAATAATCCTGATTATATGACCCCACTTTCGGTTTCGAAAATCGAGGACATTCATAGCCTTTTAGTTAAAGAATTGGCCATCGACAAAAACTTGCGAAAAAGAAGGGTGGGCATTTCCGGGACGAATTATCGGCCTTTGGATAATGAGTTTCAAATACTGGAAGCCCTTTCAAAAATGTGCGATTTGATCAATAAGAAGGAGAATGTATTTGAAAAAGCACTATTAACCCTGGCGCTCATATCCTACATTCAACCTTTTATGGATGGGAATAAGCGAACAGCACGTATTGTCAGCAATGCAATTTTAATGAGTTATAAGCACTGCCCTATTTCATTTCGCACCGTTGATTCGGTTGAATATAAAAAGGCAATGCTGGTATTTTATGAACAAAATGCCATTTCGAACTTCAAGGAGATGTTTATGGGTCAATTTGAATTTGCAGTAAATACCTATTTTTAACAGGGGTTTCCTTACAACTTAAAAACAATAACGAATGAGCAATGTATCAGGCATTATAAAATCCATTCAGGATATAATGCGCAAGGATGTAGGTGTAGATGGAGATGCCCAGCGAATCAGCCAGTTGGTGTGGATGTTTTTCTTAAAGATATTTGACGACCGTGAGGCCGAACTTGAACTGATAGAAGAAAAGTATAAATCTCCGATTCCAGTGCATCTGCGGTGGCGAAGTTGGGCCAGCGATTCCGAAGGGATGACCGGCGAAGAACTGTCGGATTTTGTGAACCTGCAATTGTTCCCCACGCTGAAGGATAAACTGAACCTGCAAAGTATCCGGGCACAGGTGATTCACAATGTTTTTGAGGATGCCTACAATTACATGAAATCTGGTACCCTGATGCGCCAGGTGATCAACAAAATCAGCGAGATTGATTTTAATACCAAAGACGACCGCCATACCTTCGGCAATATTTACGAACAGATTCTAAAGGATTTGCAAAGCGCCGGAAATGCGGGTGAGTTTTATACGCCACGGGCCGTTACTACGTTTATTGTCGATCGGGTTGCTCCTCAATTGGAAGAAATTGTACTTGACCCGGCTTGCGGAACTGGTGGGTTTCTTTCGAATGTGATTGAACACAAACGCGAGCACTTTGTAAAAACGGCTGCCGATGAAGAACTCATGCAAGCCACCATTCACGGGGTGGAGAAAAAAACCATGCCGCACATGCTTTGCACCACCAACATGATTTTGCATGGCATCGATTCACCCATCAACATCCGCCACGACAATACGTTGAGCCGACCGCTGCGAGACTATACCAACAAAGACCGCGTGCATGTAATTGTAACCAATCCGCCTTTTGGTGGAATGGAAGAAGATGGGATTGAAAACAACTTTCCGGCCTCATTCCGTACCCGCGAAACTGCCGATTTGTTCCTCACGCTCATTATCCATTTGCTGAAGCCCAACGGACGGGCTGCGCTGGTATTGCCCGATGGCTTCCTGTTTGGCGAAGGGATTAAAACCCGGATCAAGGAAAAACTGTTCGAAGAATGTAACCTGCATACCATTGTCCGATTACCAAATGGAGTATTCAGTCCCTATACCGGAATTAAAACAAATCTGCTATTCTTCACCAAAGGCCAGACTACCGAAACAGTTTGGTATTACGAACACCCTTATCCTGAAGGAGTGAAAAGCTACAACAAAACCAAACCCATGCGTTTCGAAGAGTTTCAGCCTGAAATGGACTGGTGGGGAACCGAAGCCGACGGTTTTGCAGCAAGGGTAGAAAATGAACAAGCATGGAAAGTTTCGTTGGAAGAAATTAAAAACCGGAACTACAACCTTGACATTAAAAATCCACATGTAGGCGAACAGGTGAGCCACGACCCGGATGAATTGCTGCGGAAATACGAGCAGCAGCAAGAAAGCATTGTCGATTTGCGCGACCAGTTGAAAACCATTTTAAGCGAAGCATTAACCGGAGAAAAGAAATAAACCACAGATACCACAGATTAGCACAGATAATTTTTTAAAAATCTGTGGTCATCGGTGTTATCTGTGGTGAAAAATTGGATTTATGAACACAATTATAAAAACCTTCGATACCTGGACAACCGCCCAAACCCCTAAAACCAGCGGGCGAGGCAACCGGTCGAACAACCAAAGTTTACTGGGCATACAAAAACTACGCGAACTGATTTTGGAATTGGCCGTGCGGGGTAAACTCGTGCCTCAAGACCCAACCGACGAGCCTGCCAGCATACTCCTGAAAAAGATTGCCAATGAAAAGAAACGGTTAATCAAAGAAGGGAAAATCAAAAAACAAGAGGATTTACTTGAAGTTGGGGAAGATGAAGAGCCATTTGATTTGCCGGAAGGATGGAAGTGGGAAAGGCTTGGTACTGTTACAACTTATGGAATTATGGAAAAAGCAGAACCAAGCGACGTGGACGAAAATACATGGGTATTAGATTTAGAGGACATTGAAAAAGAAACATCTAAACTACTACAAAAGGTTAGATTCTCAGATAAGCAATTTCAAAGCTCGAAGAATAGATTTTATATAGATGATGTGATTTATGGGAAACTGCGGCCATATCTTGATAAAGTGCTTGTTGCAGATGAAATGGGTGTTTGTACAACTGAAATGATCCCCATAAATGGATATGGAAATATTGCGCCGCAGTATCTCCGGCTTGCTTTGAAGACTCCATATTTCATCAAATATGCAAATGAATCGACACACGGGATGAATCTTCCTCGCTTGGGAACAGAAAAAGCAAGGTTGGCATGTATTCCACTTCCCCCACTTGCCGAGCAGCATCGCATTGTTGCCAAAGTGGATGAACTCATGGCCTTGTGCGACCAACTGGAACAGCAACAAACCGAAAGCAACGCTGCCCACCAAACCTTAGTTGAACTCTTGCTTGGTACCTTGACAACTGCCGCTAGCCAAACAGAATTCGAAGAAGCCTGGCAGCGCATCGCCAACCATTTCGACACGCTTTTTACAACAGAATACAGCATCGATCAACTCAAACAAACCATCCTGCAATTAGCGGTAATAGGTAAACTCGTTCCACAAAACCCGAACGACGAACCCGCTAGCGAACTGCTGAAGAAAATTGCCAAAGAAAAAGCGCGGTTGGTGAAAGAAGGGAAAATTAAGAAACAAGCCCCACTCCCCGAAATCACCGAAAATGAAAAGCCGTTTGGGTTACCGCGAAATTGGGAAGTATCAAGGTTAGGAACTTTTACAATTGTAGGAACAGGAACAACACCTTCAAGAGATAAAATGTCTTATTATGAGCCGAAAGAATTTCATTGGGTGACAAGTGGTGAAACAAGCCAAGATTTCATTTTCGATACAAATGAGAAAATTTCTTCTTTGGCCTTAAAAGAAACAAATGTTTCAATATACCCAAAGGGGTCATTAATTGTGGCAATGTACGGACAAGGAAAAACTCGCGGACAGGTTTCTGAATTAATGATTGAAGCGGGAACAAACCAAGCTTGTGCTGCAATAGTTTTAATTAATAAAGAGGAATCACATCGAAAATATTTGAAATATTTTTTCAAGAAAGCTTATGAAGAAATTCGCGAACAAGCTGCTGGAGGGGCACAACCAAATCTGAATTTGGGGAAAGTTTCCAATACGGTTATTCCAATTGCTCCTCTTCCCGAGCAACACCGCATTGTTGCCAAAGTCGATGAATTGTTTGCAATTTGCGATGCACTGAAGGAGCGTATCAACCAGACCCAAACCACCCAAAATTTATTGGCGGGGGCGGTGGTGGAGAGAGCTTTAACAAAACAAGTTGCAGGGAAAGTGATTTACACCACCAGCGAACAAGTCAGCATGGCCGCAGAACCGGAATAATTTATGGCTAAATTTTATGACATATCAGGATGGAATGAACG
>JBBRXN010000115.1:0-15021 GCA_038248385.1 Bacteroidales bacterium | reverse complement strand
TATTGCTTAGTTCATTTTTTTTCTGATAACTGACAAGACTTAATTTTTGAAATTGCTCATGCCACAAAATAATTAATTTTCAGGCATAGCCGCTTATACATAACCACCACCAAAGGAGGTGGTTTTAAAGTTTATAATAAACTTACTATTAACTTTTTCATTTTTCCTGAGTTTTAAAATTAAACAATGCCCAAAACTAGCCCTGGTTTTGACGGTTTTTAGAAAAATTTGCGTGAAGCGTAATTATTCGCGGTTGAAGTGTAATTGAAAAGAATTGAAAAGAAAAAAGGCCTGATTGTTCGTAGGAAAAACAACCAGGCCTGAATTCATTTTCTTTAATTTATCTATTTTAGATACTTATCAAAAAAGGCAATTACCTTTTCAATATTCGATGGAGCTGAAAATTGCGGTCCTCCGTGGCCTGCTCCTTCCAGTAACTCAAACGACACTTTACCAGCACCAATCACTGGTTTTATAGCATCGTAGAAATTCCGGCTTTGTGAATACGGAATGTTGCGATCCATACTTCCCACCTGAATGAAAAAAGCCGCATCATCAGCAGTAATGTAAGTGGTAGGATTGGCTTTCTTAACCAATTCGGGAACCGACTGAATTGCCTTGCCTATCAGTTGCGATTCGGGTGAAGATTCGCTGTTAGTCCGTCCGGTGAAACCAAGCGCCTTAGCCTCGTCGTCCATGGTCAGAAAATTAATGGGGCCAAACCAGTCAACCGAAGCGATTACCTTGGAAGAGACTCCGGAATTGCCCAACTCTTTTCCTTCCAATTCGGCCACTCCGGAAGAGGTTCCGAGCAAAGCCGAAAGGTTGCCACCAGCCGATGCACCCCACGAACCAATCTTGTCGGGATTCAGGCGATATTTGGCGGCATTGGCCCGTAAAAACCTGACGACAGCCTTGCAATCCTCAATCTGTGCCGGAAATTTAGCTTCGCCGCTTAACCGATAATTGATACTCGCGGCTGCGTATCCTTTGGCAACCAAGGCTTCGGCATTGCGGGATTCCATTTCTTTATCGCCCATTTTAAAAGCGCCACCATGAATTAAAACCACTACAGGAAACGGGCCATCGCCTTCGGGCAGATAAATATCCATCACCTGGGCTGGCGAAAGGCTGGCGTAGGCAACATTGGAGCAGGTACGCGTTGATGATCCTGATCCGGAATCGAAGGCTTGTCCGCTAATTGTGAGGATGAAAAGGCACATAGCCAAAAAAACACCTAAAATCTTTGAACTGTTTTTTTTCATGATTGGTATTAAATTTAAAAAGTGAATATACGATCAAAAATATAGACTATCAACCTTCATTGCGAAAAAAAACGAGTGAAGTGTCCTATATTGGAATTGAAGTGTGCTGTTGAAGACCTGAAGCGAAACCTGAATTGTTTATTTTCGAATTCATCAGGGAAATGAAAATTTCAGCAACCGGCTTATTCATTATGACATCTATTGAATTGTTAGCCTAATTAATTTCCCAAATCCAAAATAGCCGTACGATACCTCCAGTTGACTTCCCTTTTTAACCTTTGGAGTGACATATTTAGCCGTAAAGATTCCGGTATTGGCGCCGGTTTCGCTCACTTTCAGCATTTTGGCAGCTTCGTTTCCAGTGCTGATTTCGACCCAGCCCTGATCCACTTTGTTCCAATCCTGGTTTAGGGCAGCTTTCAGTTCAACAGTGATGGTTTGTCCCGGTTTGGCCTTTGTTATTTCCTTTTTATAATCGGCATCGTACAGTTTAATTTGCTGACTTCCCAATGTGGCAAAAGTTACGGTTGCTTCCCAACCCCGGTTCGAAACGCACCAGCCCTCGGTGGCGTAGGCATTTTTGCCAAAAATCTGTCCTTCATTCTGACCCACTATCTTTTCAACTGTTTTGGCAATAGGGAATTGGCTGTCCAACGGAGTACCATCGAGCGTTCCGCGAACCAGCCCAAGCCTTCCATAGCCATCGGGATGAGCCTGTGGCCAGCCTTCTTCAACACCTTCCCAGAAACCGCCGATTTTTACCCGTTCATCGCTTTTATTGCTCAGGTGTGTGCCAACCGGATTTACCCCAAAAACGAAATCGACCTGTGCCCAGCCCAAATCGCGCAATGCCTTATCGTTTAACAAATAGGCCACGGCAAACATCGAACCGCCCAAAGCAGGTGCCCCGCCTAATTCTTTTGTTTTGGCATGTGCCCATTCGGTTTCGCTGTGCATCCGGTATTTCCAGAAATTGTTGGTTTTCTGCTTCATGTGATTAGCCCATGCGGCAAGTTTTTCGCGCGATCCGGCAGGTGCCTTATCAGGAGCCACCATCAGGAACCAGGCCAATGCTTGTGGCGTGATGTGCTCGGCATTGCGAATCCACCACATCTGCCGCGGGTTGTTGAAATCCCAATTGGTAATGATATCCGTTGCACTTTCCTGTGCATATTTCAAAAACTTATCGGGCTGACCATTTTTCTCGTTTTTCTCGCACAAATACATAAACAGGTTACTGAAAACCGATTGCCCAAAAGCATTACCCATCTCGTTAAATTCCTGAAATCCCTGATCAACCCATTTACTGCTGTAAGTCCAGTAGCGCACTACTTTATGGCGGTCGTATTTCTCCCAGTTATCCAGACAGGCTTTGCGGTACTTCTGATATTTTTCTTCTGAAAGGTATGGTTTCAGGAAAGAATGATAGGCGGCACAAACAGCAGCCAGATGATCGAGCGTATTCCAGTAATCGTAATTCATACGTGGCTGACCTTCATAACCAAGTGTTCCATGACGGTATCCGGTGGGGCCATTGTAATCCACATATTTGTAGGCATATTCAGCATGCCAGAGAATCAGATCAATCAGATCGGGCACATTTTTATCGCCCAACTCTGTTTTCCAGTTGTCGTACAAAGCCGGATTGGCCGCATACTGCAACACTTCGAAAGTAGCTTCCAAACCATAAGCGCCACCATCGCGCGAAGGGCCGCCACCATACACCTTCGACATATCGTATTTGTCCAGATCGTCGTAACCACGCACATCCACAAAAAAATCATACGCCAGTTTTGACGATACTTTTTCCATCAAATGGTCGGCAATCCAGAAGGATTTCGACTGGCCGTAACCAGCCACTTCAACCACATATTCGTCACCGGAAGTTACCGGATTAAGTTCTGAAAACCAGCCTTCGTTGTTCAGCATTTTGCCTTCAAAAACTGGTAGTTTGGTTTTGGTATCCATAATTTTAAACGGCGTATTGTCTGGCGCACCATAGCAGACAAATCGTTTCGACTCACCCAGATTGTATCCGGCCTGGTTGACAAATGGTTTGTAAACCGGAGTGGTTTCTTTGGTTTGAGCCTTGGCAAACAGGCCTAAACAAACCAGTAATATTAAAGCAGGGAAAAAAGTTTTATTCTTCATTGTGATTGTTTTTATTTTATTGAGAAATTAATATCTACAGGCCCAATCAGCCCTGAATTGATCCTTCCAACATATTGCGATGGCGTGGTCAGGTAATGGTTGCCGAGCGTGTTATAAACAAGAATTTCAATTTTATTGTCTCCAGAAATCACTTTTCCTGAAAGGTCGAATGTCCATGGTGACGAAGATTTTGAACCTACCGTTTTGCCGTTTACAATCACTTCGGCCGAAGCCACGACCCGCCCTAAATCGAGGACAATCTGTTTTGAATCAGCCTGCTCCGGCGACATTTTGATGGTTTTACGGTACCACATTCCCCCTGAATAGGTTTTCAATGATTCGTTTTCGCCCAGATCGCCCAATTGGATTCTTCCCTTTTCGCACTCGAAAATTACAGGTTCAGGAATCGCCGAACCACCAAAGAATCCGGGTAGTTGCTCCATTTTTAGTGCAATGGTGACAGATACCGGCATCGTTTCAGTCAAATTCACTTTCCAGGTTTTGAGGTTCGCATCGGCGATTCTTCCGGACTGCAGTTGCCCGGGCTCGCAAGGATATTCCTTTCCGGCGACCCATACTTCGGGCTTTGCTTGTGAAGTGACATAAAAAGTTTGGGTTCCGGGAGGCGATACAAACCGGTACCAACCAAATTGTCCTCTTGCCTGCGGATTGCAATCGTAAGGAAGTATTGCCGGATTCAGGTACCAATTTGTGGCCAATGGAACGGACTGTTTCCAATGTGCATCAGCCTGAGCATCTTGAAAAACAAAGACCCCACGGCCAACTTTGTTGTATTTGAGCAATACCGGATTGTTCCCTGCATGTAAGTCAATCATGTCCGTTTCCCTATCGGTCAAACGATTGTTCAGGTATATTTTTACAGGCAAAAGTCCGGATTTTATGATTTTGGCCTGCATCGGTTTGGTTGATGAAACTGTCGACCAAAGGTAATAGATGCTTCCGTCAGGTTCAGCGGAAAGCGGATAAACAGGTATATGTTTCCGCGATTTGTCGATGGCACCCAAAGAAATCAGTTCATTGTTTACCTCTCCTTTCATGCCGTGGTATCCCTGATGCCCGGCATCCTCCTTCAAACCCCAGCGCCACGAGAATTCATACGGCTTCCAGTAATATTTCTTTCCGTTTACCTCAACAGGCTCGTCCGGATTAACTTGTTTCAGAGAGGCCAACTTTGCCTCTACGGCGACCGAATCCATATCGTTAGGCATAGGGCCAAGCTTCCAGAATTGTGGTCCGTATCCAACGGTTGCAGTAGTCCACCCACTGTCGTCCAAGGTTGGATTTTGCCCCTGAACTGCAGCTTTTTCTTCAGCAAATTTCATTTTCCAGACTTCAACTCCCAGTTTGCCATCGAAAGCCGGCAGGCGGTAATCACCATACTGGTTGTCGAGCGTGGGTTTCAATTCAAATTCCCAATCATTATCAATGAGCAAAGTATTTAGTTTTTCGCTGAAAGCGGAAGCTGCATTTTCTAATTTAGGTTTCCCCGGACTAAAAACAATCAGTTGCGGTTCGCTTTTTTCCAAAGGAAGCGCAATTGTTGTCCCTGTTTCAGAAACAGCAGTTACCTTCAACGGCTTTGTGCTTCCATTCCAGGGATTCCAGAGTTCAACCTTTCCGGTAGCCCGGAATTCACAGCTTGTACCTTTCGCAAGGCCATACACAAAATACAAATCGCGGTTTCCAATTTTACGGTGAAGAATTCCGGGAACATTCTCTCCGGATAATACTTTAAAGTCGCGTTGAATCAACTTGTCGATGACCTTTTTTACTTCAATCGGGTTGTGAATGAACAAGCCGGCCCCCCCGGCCTTACTTTTTTGGGAATAGACTACGGTTGTGTCATGTTTTTCAGAAAATGTCGTTCCAAACATTTCTTTGATCATCGATTGCAATTGTGTGTCGTCTCCACCAATCCGGTCGCTGGCTTCGGGCAAGGCGCCAACTGCCAGAACGATGCCGCCTGAGCGGAAGAATTCCAACGCTTTTTCAATGGTCGCATACCGCACCGCAGCTAAAGCCGGCAATACCAATACCTTGTATTTTTCACCGCTGACATTCAGTTCTTTATTCTGAATACGGCAGCGGCCGAGTGATTCGAAATCCATGAAGTCGAAGTCGATTCCGGCAGGGTAAAGGTCGCGGGCGATAGCAAAAGCTGTTTCAGTTGATTCCTTTCCTTTGAGGTTGGCCTCCACCGGAGCAACGGGATAGATCAAAGCCACATCGCAACGATGATGCCCTTGGGAAAGCACGTAACTCAGTCGCTCGGAGCATTTCAGAAAATCACCCATGTTGTTCCAGTATGGCTGACGCCAGTGATTATCGGGCGCCGCCCATTCCCACATACTGCCATGCGTCGTGTAATATAGGCCATGGAGGCTTAACAGGTTTTGCCCCATCGCAAAATTGGCAAAGGTTGCATCAGCCACTTCTTCGCTGCTGGTTCCCCACCCGCTGCCATAAAATCCTTCGAGCCAGGTTCGCGGGCGCTCGTACAAATGTGCGATCGAGCTGGCTACTTTATTTTTTACAATGTCTCTGCCTAATCCGGGCTGGTCGCAACCCGGACCGGATAACCAGCGCTGGGTGCGGAAATAATCGCCAAACTCGGTTACATCCCTGCCGCGACCGCCGTGATCGCAGCCAAACAACATGCCGCGACTGTTGTGCCATTCGTACACTGGTTTGAAGAACCCATCCTCCGAAAGGGCAACCATTACATCGTTGTAATCGAGGCGAATTTTGTATGACCGGGGACCCAGATTGGCAAACAAATGGGGCAATTCGGGGAAGAGATCGTATCCCTTCCGTTTCTTAAATTCGGTTGCAAACTGGTCGTTCCACAAAAATCCCCGGATGCCAAACTGAAGTTCATCGGAAAAAAAGAAGTTCAAACCTTTGCCCGATTCGCCCGGACAATAATCTTCAAAACGTTGGTAAAATTTTTCGGTAACCTGTGCACCACTGATTGGATTCATCGGGTCGAACGAGGTTTTTACAGTCTTTCGGTATACCACGATCAGTTTCCAATCTCCGTTAGGCACCTGCCATTCCAATTCCGTATTTTTGATCGAAGATTTCAGATCGATCGAATTGGAGGAAGACAAAATGCCGTTTGCAACCGGGTAGGCGATGGCCGTAATCACCTCTTCAGGCACCGTGGTTTTAAAATTTTGATTGCCTTTTGCATCAAATTGCCTGGCTTCCAGTTTTGAGCCGTAATTCTTGTTCTCTTTCAGCATTTCATCCACAAACCAACCCTGGCCGGCAGCGCCGAGGGTATAATCGCTCAGACTGACAGACATGTCGCGCTTTTTGGCCTCTTTCAAAAACCATTGAAACAGCTCCCACCATTTTGCGCTGAACAAGGCCGGCTGACTGGGGTAAGTCAAGCCATAACTGGCGCCCCCTTTATCGGTATGGCAGTAGTTAATCTGCAATCCGGTGATGCTTTTGTCTTTGAGTTGATCCAACTGTGAGGTTATTCTTTCTTTGGTCAGGGTATCGCCCAGCCACCAGTAGAAAGATACTTCACCGTAACCTTTCGGAGGGGTTTTAAATCCGGGAAGAACATTCAGGTTCGGGGAACGATCCGGGAAACCGGGAGGGAGTTTTTTATCTTGTCCGTTCGATGCAAGAAATGCAAGAATGAAAACAAACGCGGTGAAGTTTTTTACTGACATGACTGATTTTTTTTATTTGTTATCGCACTATTTATTTAAACCATTTTATAATTTCTTCTACAATCAATTCATGCCCCAATTCGTTGGGATGATTGATCTGGGACATGTATTTGCCGAGTTTCTTTTTGTCTGAATAGAGAAATTCAAACGCTTGATAGCTGTCTGCCAGACCTACCTGATTTTCTTCGGCCAACCGACGAATTTGATCGGCATGCTTTTTAAGTTCGTTATCAGGATCGGCATAATTGACACTTTGGTCTGGAGATGGCGTCAGTAAAATTACCTTTATTCCCAGAGCTTTCGCTTGATTTATCATTTGAGTCCAGGCCGCATTTGCTTTCTCTAGTCCAACATTTCGATCGTTTAATGCATAATCGATCAGCAAAACATCGGGTTTATGAATGAGCACATCGCTTTCAAAACGTGCTGCCCCTTTCACCGAATTCTCACCACCAATGGCGGTTACAATGACATTCACCACTGCAAACGGATAGATTGCTTTCAGCTTTTTAAAGAACAAATAGGGATAGGCCCCCATTGTATTTACCAACGGCGTTTTAAAGTATCCAGAAGGAACACTATGACCATGTAATACAATGTTGATGGTTCGGTTTTTTGGCCACTCAACCTGCAACTCCTTTTTCAAATCAACTAAATAGGTTGCATTATTTGCTAAGATTGGTTCAATCTTCTGACCTCTTGTGATAATGGATATTAAAATTAGCAATGTGAAAAATAGTTTTTTCATCTTATTCCCTTCCATTTAACGGTTTTATTTGATTAGTTTATTTTCTAAAGTTTTTTACTACATTTCCTTTATTTTCAATCCAAAAGCAAATTTGCAGGGCTGTTTGGCTGGCAAGGTTACTTCCAATCCTTTTTCGGTTTGTTTCCATTTCAGCTTTTCCTTGCTGCCCAGCAAGACCACAGCAGTTATTTTTCCGGAGGATAACGGAAGCGATTTCACAACCACCTTGTTGTCAGTTGGCCAGGCCATGAGCCAGGCATAGAGGTTGCCGTTGTTCACTGTAAAGCGAATGTTTTCAGAGGTGTAAGGAGTTGCAGCCTGTTTGGGCCCCAGGTTCCCACGTTCCATCACTATTTTCCCTTCGCCCCAAACCTTCCATGCTGAAGAGTTGTAGATTCCTTCGCCGTTGATGTCCATCCAGTCGCCCATATCTTTCAGGGTTTGTTCACCGCCCGGATCCAATTCTCCTGAAGGGGTCAGAGGGATGTTGATCACATAATTCCCATCGCGCGAAATGGCTTCCAGCATTTGGTGAATGACCATGCCGCTTTCGTAAAAAGTTCCTTTGAAGTAGAACCACTCGCCCATACCAACTTCGGTTTGCCAGGGCTGATCTTTTTTAATTCCTTCAGGGAAGCGCGACTCCACATTCACGGCGATTGCACGATGATCTTCATTACCTTTGGTGAAGGCCATGGCTTCCAGTTTACCGCCATTCTTCTGCATATTTTTATTGTACAAATGTGCTATTACGCGAGGTGTAGCATCAGACCGGTAGCCCCGACCGGTGAACCAACCACAAAATGGGTAACTGCCTCCTCCGTCGAAATAGATAAAATCGGGCGAAAACTGGTCGATGGCATCCACTACCCGGTTGGTCCATTTGGTGCAGTACCATCGGGCAAAGTCGATGTTCTTTTTCAGGTTACCATCGGGAATGCCATGAGACAGTGGGTCTTTCATCCGGAAAGCCACCGAATCGCCTTTAAAATCAGCCGGATAAACCACATCCTCTTTCAAATCAATACCATAGAGATCTTTCAAGTCGAGTCCCATCCTTTTCCACCAGGTATCTTTGCCATCGTAGTTTTGAGCGCCATCGTAAGGCACACCTTTCATCGGTCCTTCCAGGTCGCTAAGGAAAGCCGGTTGAAACCAGAAAAGCGAATAATCGCCATGAAAGGCGATGCCGAATTTCATTCCTTCTTTATCCGCGGCTGCTTTCCATCCGCCGACAATATCGCGTTTCGGGCCAATTTTAACAGAGTTCCAAGGTTGGTATTTGGAGTTCCAGAGATCAAAATTGTCGTGGTGCATCCCCTGGGCAATTACATAGCGGGCTCCGGCACGTTTGTACAAGGCCATCAGTTTGTCGGGATCCCACTTTTCGGCTTTCCACAACGGGAGCATGTCTTTATACCCATATTTGCTGGGATGACCGACCCGTTCAAGATGATGGGGATAGACCCGTGTGTAATCGCGCCAGGCAGACTGAGGCATATAAATCCACTTGGCATACCAGTCGCCGTCTTCACCGATAGACTGGGGCCCCCAATGCAACCACATCCCGATTTTAGCCTGACGAAACCAGGCAGGCGATCTAAAGTTATCGCCCAACGATTTCCACGTGGGTTCACATGGGCCTGACGCTATTTCTACCGGAACTTTAGCCATCGGAAGGGATTCCTCGGGATGTTTCAGGTTTTGGGAAGACACAATGGTCTGTATTAGAAAAAAAAATAAAAGTAAGCATCCTAATTTTTTCATGTTTTTTACTTTATTTGAAACCATTTTAAAATCTCCTCAGCAATGAGTTCATGCCCTAATTCGTTGGGATGATTGACCTGAGCCATGTATTTACTGAGTTTTTCCTTATCCTGATAAAGGAATTCAAATGCTTTATAGCTGTCAACCAGACCAACTTGATTCTCTTCTGCTAAACGACGTATCTGATCCGCATGTTTATTCAGCTCGTTATCCGGATCAGCATAGTTCACGCTTTGGTCCGGAGAAGGAGTTAACAAAATCACTTTAATTCCCCGATCTTTCGCTTGTTTTATCATTTGCGTCCAAGCAGCATTTGCTTTATCCGATCCAACATTACGATCGTTTAATGCATAATCAATCAGCACAATATCGGGTTTATGAATGAGCACATCACTTTCAAAACGTGCTGCCCCTTTCACCGAATTTTCACCACCAATGGCGGTTACAATAACATTTACCACTGCAAACGGATAGATTGCTTTCAATTTTTTCAGAAACAAATTTGGATATGCCCCCATTGTATTTACCAACGGCGTTTTAAAGTATCCGGAAGGAACACTATGACCATGGAATACAATGTTGATGGTTCGGTTTTTTGGCCATTCAACCTGCAACTCGCTTTTCAAATTAATTAAATAAGAAGACTGTTCGTTTTGTAATAGACCCTTGGTTTGTCCATGAACTGCCAAGGTTAAGAAGAATAAAAATGGCATTAATAATCGTTTCATTTCCCTAAAAATTATACTATCAATTCTTTATTTTTAAAAGCTCACCTCGGATAAGTATTTCCCCAAGGTATTCTACCGTACGGTTGTATTTCTCCGGGTGTTCGGTGATATCGACTAATTGGTTTTCACCCAAAATTCTGTTCTTGTCGGGAATAATTTCTGAAATAATTATTTTTACCTGATGTTTACCCGGACGGACCTTGATAAAAGCACATTGACCACGATAGCGGTTATTGCAAAACCGGTTAAAACGGTTGATGAATTTAATGGTTGAGGTGTCTGTTGTTACCTCATAGTTCTCTGCGTTCAAGTGCTTTAAGTTCACTTTCGCGCCATCCAGTTCAATTTCGAGTTGACCTACCTCCGGGCCACCAATATCAAACAGTCCGAACATATTTCCTTCGAACTGAAATGAAAACGATGCACCCGGCTTTTCGGCTTTCATCAAATAAGGAAACCATCCTGCAAACTGATTTAAGTAGTCGATCCCTGACGGATTGATTTTTTCCCAGGCTCCACTGAACGAAGTAAATTGCATAGGATCCAGCATTTTGGCATCCTCCCAGTTGTCGGGCAGCAATGGCTTTGGCAAAGAATGCTTTTGGGGAGAATGCTGGTTTTTCATTTTTATGATGGCCCTGGCGATGGCTTCTGCATAGAGGTTTCCGCCCGCTTGCAAGGGATGAACCCCATCGGCAGAGAAAACAATTTTATCTTTCGCCTGATCGGGATTTCCTTTCCAGATCAGCTTATTATCTTTTTCCAGAAAAGCGGCTTCCATGCCCAAATGGATGGATGGAATGTCATAATGTCCGGCAAGTTGATCCAGTTTGGCGATGTGCTGCGGAACTCCACCACCGGCATAAATCTTTCCCAATCCATCGGTAATGGTGTAAATGAGGCAAATGTCAATTTTGGAATTAAACTTCCATATCTGCCGAATAATTCCTTCCATACCTTCGGCAAAAGCACCATTTACGGCAAACTCCACAAAAACCAGGTCGGGATTGTATTTCAGCAGTTGTTCGTGCAGTCGGCAGGCTCCCAAATCGGTTCCGGTTCCCGAAACGCCTGCATTGATGCCGGTGATTTTGGCTTTTGGAAACAGCCTTTGTACAAACTTTGCCGATTGCACCCGGTATTGATTGTCGGCACGTGTAATGCTTCCGCCCAGGTACCCGATGATGACAGGTTTATTCGATTTCAGTTTATTGAAAAAATTGGGCAACCCATCCCTCTCGTTGAATTCAACGAGATTGCTAAAGCCTGAAGGCTGAATACCCGGCCAATCAAACGCTTCAGGATAAAAATACAGCGGACTTGCCCCGGCCTGGCTGGCAGCGATGAGGCTTTGCTTATCAACCACAGGATTTTGGGCTTGGGTCGAAAGCGAAGAAAGACTCACCAAACAGGCAAGGCATACAAAGGGCGATAATTTTATCCGGAAAGGCTGCATTCAGAAGTTTAATTTAAAACCGTGTCAGGAATATAGATTTTATCTTTTACAGTGTTTACCATGAATTTCTTACCGTTGTAAACAACTTTCAAGTCGTTTCCCAGCAATGATTTCACTTTGCAGTCGATCAATTTCCCGTTCTTCCATTTCATATCCACCACAAAACCACCGCGTGCCCTCAGGCCTTTTACTTCGCCGTTAATCCACGCATCGGGCAAAGCTGGCAGCAGTTGAAGGATATAATGATTTCCCTCTTTAATCTGGCTTTGGAGCAACATTTCGGCCACGCCCGAAGTGTAGCCAAAGTTTCCGTCCATTTGAAATGGAGGATGCGTGTCGAACAGATTTTCGACGATGCACTGCCGGAAAAGCTGGCGGATTAAATCGTAAGAGCGGTTACCCTCGCCCAAACGTGCAAAGAGGTTTATTTTCCAGGCGGTGCTCCAACCGGTGCTGATATCGCCACGGGCATTAAGCGAAACCATGGCGGCCTTGGCAAAACCGGGCGTTGTCAGCGGGCTGATCTGCCTTCCGGGATGAACTGCAAACAAATGCGAATTGTGGCGGTGGTGGTCATCCTGCAAATCAACATCTTCCATCCATTCCTGCAACTGTCCCCACTTACCAATTTGCGGACCCAGCAAGCGGTTTCGCTTCGCGGTGAGCTCCTTGCTGTAATCGGCATCTGCGCCCAGTGCCTCTGCCGCCTCGATGCAATTGCTGAACAGGTCGTACACAATTTGCTGATCGTACGAAACGCCGGGATAGGGAGTGCGGTCGCCTTCCACATTTCCGGGGCCATGTTCGGGCGACCAGCCATCGGGGGTAATCAGTTTGCCTTCTTTGCTTTCAATCAAATGGTCTTCCCAATAGCCCGAAACATCTTTCAGCATCGGGTATGCCCGGGTTTTCAGGAATTGCGGATCGCCGGTAAACGCGTAATGTTCCCAGAAATGTTGGCTCAGCCAGGCGCTTCCCGGCCGGTGAATTCCCCAGGTTGACGGGCCGCCCATGATGTTGTTGGTGCTGTAACAAATCCAGCCGCGTTTGGTTTGAAGCTTTGGATCGGTCGATTTTTTCTGAACCGCGGCAAAATTTTCGATCCAGTCGAACAGCGGCATATGGCACTCCGGCAAAGCGGTTTGCTCGGCTGGCCAGTAATTCATTTCGACGTTGATGTTGGTGGTGTATTGCGAGTACCAGGCCGGCTTGGTTTCGTTGTTCCAGATTCCCTGAAGGTTGGCAGGCAGGCTTCCGGGGCGCGACGAACTGATCAGCAGATAGCGGCCGTACTGAAACAGCAAGGCTTCGAGTGCCGGGTCTTTCACCCCGTTTTTATGGGCATTCAGGCGGTCGATGGTGGGCTGACCGGGCGTAGCACCCAAATTGAGGTTCACACGGTTAAACAATTCCTGGTAATCGGCTACTTGATTTTTCCGAAGTTGCTGATACGATTTTGCCGAAGCATCTGACAGACGTTTGGTCAAGGCAGCATGAGGATGTTCGCCTTTGAAATCTTTGCGATAATCGTTCAGAAAGGATGTGCCAGCGGCGAGCAAAACCGTTACCTCCGAGGCTCCCTGAACCGTAATTCCCGTGGCATCGGAGGTTATTTTTCCGTCTTTATTCAGAACCAGGATCTGCGATTCGTATTCCATCTGGTTTTCGGTAAGTTTGCCTGAAGCCATAATTTTATTTCCTGAAACAGAAATTGCAGCCTGATGCGCATCGCTGAGTCGGATTTTTCCTGAAATCATGCCTTTTTTGCTGGCGGTGAGGCGCAACACAATAACTTTATCAGGATAACTGGCAAAGCATTCGCGCAGGTAGTTAACGCCATTGGATTTAAAATTCACCCGATGAATGCCCTTATTCAAATCCAGTTCGCGGGTATAACTTTCGGAATTTAATCCGGAAAAATCGAGATAAACATCGCCGAATGGCTGATAATAGCCAACGGTTTGGGTGGTTCCGGTAATGAGGCTTTCTTCGTTAAACTGAATATGCTCCTGCTCCACCCCACCGAAAATCATTCCGCCAAGGCTGCCATTGCCGATTGGTAAAGCTTCGAGCCATTTTGAGGCCGGTTGGGTGTACCAGAGTTTTAATTCGTTATCGGTTGATTTGGCATGGATCCAAACCGAACAAAACAGCATCAAGAAAAGTGTCAATTGTATTTTTTTCATTTTAACAATCATTTATAAGTTACCGGCAACACTACCGAAAACGAATCTTCCTTTCCTTTGGTTTTGGCAGCCAGAAACAAAGCAACCACTTTCCCGTTTTCCAGGTAAACCTTGGGCATTTCAAAACGGTCGAATTCCATGTGTTCGCCATCCTTAAACGTAATGCTGAATTTATGCACCAATGAATTGGCCGACAACGTCCAGTCCAATCCGTTGGCTGATTCGAACAATAAAAGTGCGATGCCATGCTCGGTAATCATATCGCCGTGATCCTTGGCGATGCAGTAATATTTTCCATCCTGAAACCACTCCACATGATCGTCGATCGGAAAATCGGATTTTGGTGAAGTGATAAAAGGCTTGTCGTAATCTTTAAATGGACCCATCGGCGAATCGGAAAGCGAGATGTAATGCTTTACAGCACCGCCTTTGTAGCCTTCTTTTTCCATCACCGATTTATAGGCCAGCGAGAATTTGCAATCAGGCCGCTGAAATACGGTAGGAACCCCGGTGGTGCGTCGTCCGGGTGTAATGTCGATCAATGGTTTGTCGAACCGTTCCCACGGACCATACGGGCTATCGGCCACCGCAACGCCAACCCGCTGATTGTTGCGGTTCACCCACCATTCGGGATGCGTCATCCGGGGTTTCACTGTATCGGCGGTGGTATTCCAATATCCGCTGCCTTTGTTGGCGGTGTAATACAAATAGCATTTCCCGTTGTACCTCATCACATGCGGGTTATGGGTCATGGCTCCATCCCAGTATTGATTTCCGCGGGCAGGCAAACAAATATCAGAGAAGTGATACGGGCCAAAAAGACGATCGGAAACGGCATGAGCAATTTCGGAATGGGTGGCCCAGGCATCAAATCCACGGGCTATAGGCCAGCGCGAAAAGAACATGTGGTATTTGCCATCATCGCCTTTTACCACGCCATTGCACCACACATTGTATCCCGGCATTGAAAAAAAATGCTTTTCAGGATGTTCAGGAATAAGTTTGGTGAAATC
>JBBRXN010000114.1:0-15173 GCA_038248385.1 Bacteroidales bacterium | reverse complement strand
CCAAAAGAAGAAATCATGCTTAGAAGCAACAGAAATGATAATTGATTAATTGTTTTCATTTATAAAATAATTACTGTTTGAGGCAGCAATGTTAAGTATTTTCTAAAAGACAACAGCTGATTTCAATTATTTTTTCGACTGTAAGACTAATATATTCCATTTAATTAACATTGAAGAAAATTTATCCAGAATAGGAAATAGATATCCGAAGGTGCAGAACCCAGAATAAACATTTCCGGGTTAATCAAAGGTGTTTACATTTGTCAGATAACTTTTCAGGAAGGGATTTTTGCAAAGTTGATTGTGAAGAAATAATTGTATCCAAAAAAACTTGTGTAATTTTATCGTTAGTAAATACCCTAATAGTTGGAGAAAAGATGGGATTAAGTTTTCATTACAACGGCAGGATTGGCAATCCGGTAAGTTTGCCAAAGCTGATTGAGGAAATTGAAGATATTGCCAAGGTGTATAACTGGAAATACCATGTTTTCGACCGTGATTTTCCGGAGAATACGGTAGGAAAGCCCGAATACAACCAGCGCATCTACGGAATTTGTTTTACCCCGCCCGAATGCGAAACCGTTGACATTTGTTTCCTCTCGAACGGGCGAATGAGCAGCGCAGCCCACCTTCAGTTTTGGGGCAAAACCGATTTGCAGGATGAAAGCGAATATTTATACATGCTGTCGGTAAAAACACAATATGCCGGAGCTGAAACGCATCAATTCATCATTCAGCTTTTCAGATACCTGAATGATAAATATCTGGCTGACTTTACGATGAGCGATGAGGGTGAATATTGGGAAACCAACGATGTGGAATTACTGAAAAAGAATTTCAGAAAATATACTGCATTAATAAGTGGTTTTATATCGGCAATCGAAAACTATCCGATAAAGACCGGTGAAGATATTGAATCTTATTTTTTAAGGTTGATGAAACAGATCAACGACCGTAAGGAACGGGGAGAATAATTGGCAAAGCAAAAATCCCGCTTTTCGGCAGGATTTTTTATCAGGTTTTTAAAATCAATTTTACATGATCAGCTTGTAGCCTTTCCCATGAACATTGATAATTTCAACTTTCGGATCGTCTTTCAGATGCTTCCTGAGTTTGGTGATATACACATCCATGCTGCGCGCATTGAAATAATTATCATCAATCCAGATGGTTCTAAGGGCGAAATTACGTTCAAGCACTTTGTTGGCATTGTTACAAAGCAAGCTGAGCAATTCGGCTTCCTTGGTAGTCAATTTCACTTCTTCTTCGCCACCCGAAAGGATTTGCTTCCTTGAATCGAAGGTATAAATACCCAGTTTATAAATAGCATCTTCATGCGAATTGGTGTCTTGCATCACACGCCGCATGATTGCTTCAATTCTGAAAATCAACTCTTCCATACTGAAAGGTTTTGTGATGTAATCGTCGGCTCCTATTTTGAAGCCTTCCAGCACATCTTCTTTCATGTTTTTGGCGGTCAGGAAAATAATCGGGATATCCATGTTGAGCAACCGGATATCTTTAGCCAGAGAAATTCCATCTTTTTTCGGCATCATGATATCCAGGATACAAAGGTTATAGGATTGGTTTTTGGTAAAACCTTTGTAAGCTGCTTCGCCGTCGGGATATAGATCAGTTTCATATCCTTTTGCAATAAGATATTCTTTCAGTAACAAACCAAGGTTTTCATCATCCTCGGCCAATAGCAATTTTACTTTTTTTTCCATGTTCTTGTATGTTTATCGGAAAATATATCATGAATTTAGTTCCTTTATTCAAATCACTTTCAACCTTAATTTTACCATGGTGGGCATCAACTATTTTCTTTACATAGCTCAATCCTAGTCCGAATCCTTTTACATCGTGGACATTTCCGGTCGGAACGCGGTAAAACCGCTCAAAAATCTGGCCAACATATTCTTTTTGTATGCCAATTCCATGATCTTTAACCGAAACAACTATAAATTCGTCTATCGATTCGGATGAAATGATAATCTTTGGTTCATCCTTGCTGTATTTCAAAGCATTATCGAGCAAGTTAAACAAAACATTGGTAATATGCACATCATCTCCTTTGATAATAGCAGGTTCGGCTCTTAATTCTTTGGTTAATGTACCATTCTTTGATTTGACCCTCAGCTCAAAATTGAGAACCACCGAATTAATGAGTGTATTTATATTTACCTCCTTAAATTTCAGTTTCAGTGTTCCTTCGTTAAAAACAGCCATTTGCAGCACTTTTTCAACCTGAGTGGTCAACCGTTTGCTTTCCTGATAAATAATTCCGGAGATGTGATCAATAGCTTTCGGGGTATTGGCAACGGTATTATCGCGTAACATTTGACTGGCAAGCGAAATAGTCGAGATGGGTGTCTTCAGCTCGTGTGTCATGTTATTGATAAAATCGTTCTTGATGATCGATAATTTTTTTTGCTTCAGGATGATAAGGATCGTAAACACAAAAATACCTATCAGCATGGCAGTAAGTACAACAGTAGGGATAACCAGAATGCCGGTTTGTTTGAGCAGGTATCCTTCACGCTTCGGGAAATACAAATAAATATAATTGGGCTTTTTCAGATCGCCCAGATCATTTGGGAAGAGCAGTGCCGGGTAAGGTTTTTGCTGGCGTGAATTGTAGTTTTTCTCGCCCAAAACTCTCCTTTCTTCACGTCCATGAAATGTTTTTACAAGGTATCTGAAATCGAGTGTGACTCCGGAATTCTTCAATTCCGTTTTTATAAGACGTCCCAATGTCTTGGCATCAATCCTTTCTTCGATCGGTAAATTGGATAGCATGACTGAATATTGCATCAACGCGAGCATTCGTGCTTTTTGGTTCTGCCGGGTTTCGTATTGCTGACTTACATAGCCATCGTAATCGTGAATAATGTCAAAAGCATTGGGAAAATCACCAGGCCTTCCTCTTTCATCCAGTTTGTTAATCTTAGATTCATCGTAAACAATGGGAAGTTCATCTCTGTAAATAATTTCAGTTGAATGTTGTGAATACTGAAGAGAAAGCTGGATACTTTGCTGATTGATGCTGCCCGGACTTGAATGTTGAAAATTGTTGCCTGGAAAAACATCATTGGTACGAGTGGCAAATAGTTTCTTTTCATATTCAACCAACAATTTTGAATCTTCCATTTCAAGTCTGTAAACGACCTGATTTAAGGCGCTTTTCACTGCGGCATCAAACTGTTCTTCTTTAATTTCAAGAGCTTTTAAAATAGAGTTGGTCTGGACCAGAATTAAACTGGTCATCACCACAGCCATTAATACAATTAGTATAAGAATTACCCTTCTGCTCATATTGCAAAGATAACCTTTTGAAACACTGACAATAAATACTTAACAATATTTAACACTGCATAATCCTGTCTCAAATTATTCAGAATCTTCAGCAGCTGAATTGCTGTTATTGATTTTGTCGATAGCAACCTTGGAGGCATTTTGTTGCGCTTCTTTTTTCGAAGTTCCGGTACCTTTTCCCAAAAGTTCATTGTCAACTTCGATGCTTGCTACGAACCATGGCTGTTTTCCATCATTTTTGCTTTCATCAACGGTATCGAACGAAACCGCTCTTTTATTTTTTTGTGACCATTCAATCAGCTGACTCTTATAGTTGGTGTTTGTATTCTGAACTTCAACCATATTCACATAGTTGTTCAGTAATTTGCGGGTAATGAATTTTTTTGCTTCCGGATATCCTTTGTCAAGATAAATGGCACCGATAAGCGCTTCAAGCGTGTCTCCGTATATATGGCTTGATTCGGTGGTAGAGGTGGTGTTCGACTGGATATAATGGTTCAGTCCAATTTGATAAGTAAGCTGTGTAAGAAAACTGCGGTTAACCAACTTCGAACGCATTTGAGTAAGGTACCCTTCGTCCTGATTTGGGAAACGGTTGTATAAAAAATCGGCAATAGCAGCACCCAGAATGGCATCGCCAAGATATTCAAGCCGTTCATTGTTGACATAGTTGCCTTGTGAATCAACCTTTGATGCCGATTTATGAATGACAGCGATATCATAAATTTTCAGGTTGGATGGGTAGAATCCGAGCAACGATCTTAAAAACAAATAAAACTCTTTTCTTGAAGAAGAAAAGAGTTTTATTCTTTGAACGATAGTTCGTATCACTTGTATTAAATTTTCTTGAAAATAACAGAAGCATTGTGCCCGCCAAAACCAAAAGTATTGCTTAGCACAGTTTTGATTTTTCGTTCTTTAGCGACATTGAAAGTAAAATCGAGTTTTGAATCAATTTCAGGATCGTCGGTAAAGTGATTAATGGTGGGTGGAATGATACCATCCTGCATCGCCAGGATACACGCAATTGCTTCAACAGCTCCGGCAGCTCCCAAAAGGTGACCCGTCATTGATTTGGTGGAACTGATGCTTAAATTGTAAGCATGGTCGCCAAAAACATTCTTGATTCCTTTTGTCTCTGCAATGTCGCCCAGAGGAGTGGATGTACCGTGAACATTGATATAATCAATATCTTCAGGATTTAACCCAGCATCTTCCAAAGCCCATTTCATCACTAAGGTTTGACCGCCAGCTTCAGGATCCGGTGCAGTCATGTGGTAAGCATCGGCTGACATGCCTCCACCCACCATTTCTGCATAAATCTTTGCACCCCTTTTAACGGCATGCTCATATTCCTCCAGAATGAGAGCACCTGAACCTTCTCCCATAACAAATCCGTCACGGTCCAGATCAAAAGGACGAGAAGCCGTTTGCGGATCACTGTTTCTGGTAGAAAGAGCACGCATGGAATTGAATCCAGCCACTCCGGCAGGGTTGATGGCTGCTTCAGAACCTCCTGCAATAAAAACATTTACCTTACCCAGACGAATGTAATTCATTGCTTCGATGAGGGCGTGGGAAGCAGATGCGCATGCTGTAACCGTCGTGAAATTTGGTCCTCTGAACCCGTAGCGGATTGAAAGTAAGCCGCTCGCTATATTGGCAATCATTTTAGGAATGAAGAAAGGCGAATAACGAGGCATCTCGTTTCTATATTTCAACGTTTCTTCAAAGAAGGTTTGTAAACCTCCGATACCGGCACCCCAAACAATTCCTGCTCTGTCTTTGTCGATTTTGTCGAGATCAAGACCAGAATCCTCCATTGCCTGCGCAGCTGCTGCGTACGCATACAATGTAAATGGATCATGTTTCCTGATTTCCTTTTGCTCGACGTAAACAGCAGGATCGAAATTTTTCAGCTCGCATGCAAAAGTTGTTTTATGCGTCGAAGCATCAAAATGGGTGATTAAACCGGCACCGCTTTTCCCGTTTTTAAGGCCTTCCCAGAACTCCTCAATAGAATTACCAAGCGGGTTGACAGTTCCAAGGCCGGTAACAACTACCCGTTTAAATTCCATAAATGTTGTTTTGGTATTATTACTTCAAATTTGCTTCAATGTGCGAGATCGCTTCACCAACTGTAGAAATTTTTTCGGCCTGATCATCCGGAATAGCCAGATCGAATTCTTTTTCGAATTCCATGATCAATTCAACTGTGTCAAGTGAATCAGCACCAAGGTCATTGGTGAACGATGCTTCGTTGGTTACTTCACTTTCATCAACACCTAATTTGTCAACAATAATTGCTTTTACTTTTGCTGCAACGTCAGACATAACTCTAATTTTTGGTTAATATTAAAATTGTTTTAAAAAATTCGATGCAAAGTAATAAATTTACGCCTGATATTTCAAACAAAAAATGAATTAAATGGATGAATTGAGCTTCAACAAGTCATTAGCCCGACCTATAATTGAACCTTTTATTCTAAAATTCCATTTAGCATAAATCTAAAAACGAACAGTAAATGAAATAAGTCCCGATCTTACAAGACCAATTTCATGTTACCTTTAAAAATTTATTAACTGATGAAACGAATAGCCATTTTTGCCTCTGGTTCCGGAACCAATGCCCAAAAGATAATTGAGCATTTTAAAAATAGTAAAGAGGTTGTTGTTGATTCTCTTTGGTCGAATAATGAGAATGCTTATGCATTAATCAGAGCAGAGAAACTTGGAGTTGAAACCTTTACTTTCGATCGTGAAGAGTTTTACAGGAGCAACGAAATCCTGGATGCCCTTTCTGACAGGCGAATAGATTTAATAGTTCTGGCTGGTTTCCTTTGGCTGATTCCGCAGAACCTGACCGAGTTGTTTAACACTATCAATATACATCCCGCACTGTTACCCAAATATGGTGGGAAAGGCATGTTCGGAATGAATGTTCATCAGGCGGTATTGGCATCAAAGGATAAAGAATCGGGTATAACCATTCACCATGTAAATCTGAATTACGATGAAGGAGATACTATTTTTCAGGCTAAGTGTAAGGTTTTACCCGATGATACTCCTGAAACCCTGGCTGCCCGTGTGCATCAACTCGAATACGAGCATTACCCGCGGGTGATCGAAGAATTACTATTGAATGAGGAAGATGAAAAGTATTAGTCTTTTATAAACTGAGCTGATAAAAAAATTAAATGCCACTTGCTTCAATTCAGCAGGTGGCATTTAATTTTCTGAAGTATCAGAAGAATCATTTTAACAGTTATCCTGAGGGATTAAAGCCTCTGAGGATTTGTCCGTTAATTTAGAACAAAAGCGATGGCAGATCAATTCTGTTATCGCTTTTTTCATACTTTTATAACCAAACTAACCAAACCTGATATGAGAAAAATTCGATTGATTCTACTTTCGCTTTGTCTATTTCTGATTTTTCCTTCCTTCCTTCCTGAAATAAAAGCTCAGACAATGTTTGATGCCAATTCCGGTGTTTACGGAATCATGCTGAAAGACCTGAAAAAAAGCCTCAGTGAAAATGGCCGGGTCAAAAAAGTAAGCCTCGACGGAAAAGAACGCACTATGTTTGTGGAATGGATTCGTGACCACATTCACACCATGAAAGCTTACAAATACTGGGAAAAAGACATGAGCAGCTATCTCGACTTTTTCATGGGAAGGCAGACTGCCAAAGGAATGTATTTCGACTACTGGGATTCGTACAAGGATAAAAATGTGGGGCAGTTGTATTTCACGAACTGTTTCGATCGGGAATTTTATTTTGTAGATGTCGAAAACCAGAATTTTTTCTTCCGGATGCCCATTGAGGCCGATCTGGAATATTTGATGGTTGAAGGCGTTTTTACCTACTGGCAAACTTCCGGCGATAATGCTTATTTAAAGCAATGGCTTCCTATGCTTGTCAAGGGCATGAAATACGAAATGGCCGATCCGTTGCGCTGGTCAGATAAAAACCTGCTGGTGAAACGTCCGTATTCCATCGACACCTGGGATTTTAGTTCTCAGCCTGATTCGTTAAAAGGTGTCGACCGTTTGCTTTACCATATCGGCAATACGCTTGAAACGCCTAAAGGAATTATGCACGGCGACAACAGCGGCATGTTTCAGGCAAGTAAACAACTGGCGCTATTATTTGAAGCTGTTGGACAACCAGAAACAGCCAAAGAGTGGGATTTGCAGGGCGATTTATTTCGACAAAGGCTAAATACAATTTGCTGGAACGGAAAATTTTATGCCCATTTTGTTCCTGAAAATCCGGTTCCTGACCAAATTAAAACCGACCCGATCAATTCCGTCGGCTTATCAAATACGTATTCAATCAACCGTGGTTCCACTACTCCTGAAATGGCTGCTTCCATTATTAAAACTTATCAGGAAATTGGAGAAAAAACCAAAAATGAAGCTATGGCGCCCTGGTTCGGAATTTATCCGAGCATAAAACCACATTTTGGCAATTACGCCGTGGGCGAATACATGAATGGAGCTGTTTTACCGTTGGTTGGCGGCGAACTTTGCAAGGCTGCTTTTCAGAACGGTATGGAAACGTACGCGGTCGAACAGTTGAAAATTGCAGATCAGATTTTAAGTAAAAACAAACGCCGGTTGCCCGGTTGTGTAAATGGCGACGGATCTGCCCAGGCAGAGGCAATTCCGGATCAATGGGGCGAAGCAGCTTTTGTGAGCGCCCTTGTTGAAGGATTGGCCGGAGTGGTCGATAAAAGTATTCTTTTTCAGGAAGTCGAGATTTCGCCCCGCTGGTTTTTTTCCGGAATTGAAAAGACTTCAGTGAATATAGGGTACGGCGGAAACGGAAATCAGGTGGCCTACCAATATGCCTTCAATCCGAAAAATAATCAGGTTGAAATCAAGACCAGCGGCAAATTTGATCGGTTTACTTTGCGGGTTCCTATTCCTGAAAAAGCAAAAGGCGCAACTGTTATTATCAACGGCAAGAAAGTGCAAGTATCGCTGGATCAGGTCAATAAATCGCGGTATGCCGTGGTGAAAGGGAGAGGCAGTATCAATTCAGTTTCTATGCAATTCAAATAGTAAACGCCTAAAATACAATCAGTCATGAAAATAATACATAGATATTTAATCTCATTGGTTCTCAACGCATTGCTTTTTCTCAGTAGTAAAAAAGGAGAGAGTAATCCGGGTTCAAAACCAGTATCAGATCCGGTTCTCCCTAAAATAAATGTCATTATTGATAAGACAACCAAATACCAGCCGATTGATGGATTTGGATTTTTTGGCGGAGCAGATGTTTGGTGGTCAGGATCATCGCTAATTTTATAATTTATGAGAAAAGAACATCGGTTTGTGGGAGAAAAATTCGGTTTTGAATTGAAAAGGGATTTCATCCGCCTCTTCCGGCAATTTTACTTGCAGGGTTGGGATCTGCATCATCATACAGACAGCCAGTAAAGAACTCATCCCGGACCTGAAGTGGTATCTACTTCGTAGGACTGACCAATAGAACTGAAAACTCAGTAATACGGTTTATTCAGGAGAAAGTGGCCTCAACCAAAAATTTATTAAACAGAAAAAAATCAGGAACGATGAACGTTAAAATACAGTCTGGATTGTCAGGAAAGGCGATCGCTTTGGCAATTGCCTTCTTCTTAATTGCAGTCAATTCATTTGCCCAGCAAGCCAGGCGAATGTACTTTATTGGCAACAGTGTAACCGATGCCATGAATTATGCCGGATTTGAAGCACTGGTAGCTTCAAGGGCAAATGTTTCCATTGTTGGAAGCCAACGAATTCCTGGTTCACCCCTGAGTTTTCTATGGGAAAATCCGGCCGGCGGATTCACTCACCAGCCATATAGCTATCCCACCAATGCTTTTGCGGTATATACCTGGGATGTACTTTCGCTTCAGCCTTTCGACAGGAATATTCAGGGTACCGGCGGCGACAGGGAGATGATTGACAATTTTTACAACCTGATGAAATCAAAGAGTCCCGATTGCAAGGTGTTCATTTATGCTCATTGGCCGCGAACCCCCGGGAGTATCTCCGAAACCGTTGCCACAAAGGCACAGTTCAACAGCATCTGGTTGAGCCAGACCGACCACGAAGCCCGCAAGTTTTATGAAGATCTCACCACCGCAGTTCGTGGTGATTATCCGCCAACGGCCGACAATATTGTGATGGTTCCCATCGGCGAGGTGATGTATGAATTAAATAACAACACTGCCTTTCTGAGTGCTGCAGGATTAACCTCCATTTGGGGTATATATTCCGACGGTATCCACATGAAAGGGATTGGTTCCTATATTACGGCTTGCACAATGTATGCCATGGCTTACCACGATGATCCGGCAGGCCTTGGCGTGCCAGGGGAGTTCGGTTCCATTCCTTATGCCGCGTTGCCAATCATCCACAAAACCATCAAGGATGTGATCATCGCCAAATCGACCTATACCAAAATCAGTTATTTCGGTCCTGCCCCGGTATTGTCGGTAGCATTGAATGCCTCCGCCATGGAACTGAATGTATCAAATTCGGCAACACTTACCCCTGTTTATAGTCCGTCAAATGCAGCCAACAAGGCTGTTTCCTGGATTAGCTCCGATAATACAGTTGCCAAGGTGAACAATGGCGTGGTCACAGCCATCAGCGTGGGTACTGCCAATATTACGGTTACGTCCGGTGATGGAGGATTTCAGTCGGTTTGTGCTGTAACGGTTACCAATTCCGGAACCGCCGTTTCCGGAATCAGCCTGAATAAACCCACCACCCCCCTTCTGGAAGGTGCCGATGAAACGCTCATTGCTACGATTGCTCCGGCAAATGCAACCAATACCGCTGTGATATGGACTTCGAGCGACATCAGCATCGCCACGGTGGATGCAAACGGCAAGATCAAGGCCATAAAGAAAGGCGCAGCCACCATCACGGCTACTTCGGTGAATGGACTGTTTACAGCCAACCTTGTACTCACTGTTACAAGGATAAATCACCCTCCTGTGGCGGTAATGAAATACACTCCGGGCAATGCAGGCTATGCCCCATATAAAGTGACCTTCGACGGACGATCCAGTACTGATCCCGATCCGGACGATTTTGTGCTGGGATTCGACTGGGTGATTAAAAAGCAGGGAGATGCCAATAACCTGTCGACCCTGATAAGCAACGGGTTCGATTATACTTTTACCAAGGCCGGATTGTATGATGTTACCTTTCAGGCAGCTGACAACGATGGACCTCTGCGAAGCCTGAATACCGAAAAAGTAACAATTACCGTTTTGGACATGCCCAAGGTTCCAGTCGGGGAAACGGCCTTCTGTTATGAGGGGTTTGATTATGTGAAGGCTCCCATTAATAATTTCAATGGCGGTCGCGGATGGAATGGCGGCTGGCAGGTGCAGGATGAAACGGGCAATACCGTGAACGATCTGGCCGTTGACAATGTGGCTCCGGTTGTGATCCCTAAGCTTCGTCAAGTGGGAAACTACATGACACTAGGTCAGGGATACGGCGGCATTGGTCGCCGACTGGATGTGTCGGATCAGGGGTCTTTTAAGGATTATCTCTCAACTGGTAAGATTGGCAAACCGGGATCCACTCTCTGGTTTAGTGTGGTCATTCGCCCTATGAACAACAATAAGTCGGCCTATGTTTCGCTCAGCGATGAAGGCATTGCCTGGCTCAACAATACCGATAAATCGCATTTACTTAGTTTCGGTGCATTCGACAGTCCTAATTGGGGATTGGCTTTTGGAAATGATGTCCACCAGGTGAAATTTTTGGGAACCGTTCCTGTTGTGAACAATACCCCAGCCTTTCTGGTGGCCAAAATTGAATTCGGAGCCATCAACACGGTGAGTTTATACGTGAATCCGGCTCCGGGAGCTACATCCACTGGTAACCCCATCGTAGGAACCTCCTCCAACAGCTTGTTGTTTTAGTCCATTTCGATGAATTTCGGTGTTGGATCGAAAAAGATGGCCGCCGATGAGATTCGGTTTGGAGCCACTTATGCAGATGTGGCACCGCAAGGATCATCGACCCCTGTGGTGGAGCTTCAAAAATCGATGCTTCGTGTTTATCCGAATCCTGCCAATGACAAGTTGAACATAGACTTCGGAAGGCCAATGAAGAATGCCATCATCAGCATTTTCGACCTGCAGGGCCGTCAATTATTGAGCAAGATCATCGACGGCGAAACAGAAATCCTCGATATTCAGAACCTAAACAAAGGTATGTATATCCTCAGGTTGAGCGATGGGAGTGAAAATACTGTGATGAATTTTATAAAAGAATAAATTGAGATGATGGAATCAACTACCGGGAAAATCTTAACTAAACCATAAAAAACTAAACCATGAAACACAGATTTTACCTACTGCTCTTCGCCTTTTTGATACTTTTCAGTTGTTCGCGAATTCAACCTGTTAAAACCGAAGTTTTGACCAGTGAATGGAAATTCCGCAAAGCCGGTGATGCAGCATGGCTTCCAGCCACCGTTCCCGGATGTGTTCATACCGATTTGCTTGATAATAAATTGATACCCGATCCTTTCTTCAGGATGAATGAATTGAAAGTGAAATGGGTTGAAAACACTGATTGGGAATATAAAACTTCGTTCAATGTTTCAGCAGAAACGGCTGCTTTCACGAATATCGATCTGGAGTTTGGAGGATTGGATACCTACGCCGATGTTTATCTGAACGATTCGCTGATCCTGAATGCTGATAACATGTTTATCAGCTGGACTATTCCGGTGAAGAAGCTAGTTAAGCAAGGGGAAAATTCATTGCGGGTTTATTTTCATTCTGCCGTAAATGTTGGCATGGAAAAGTTGAAAAAAGTGCCCTACGTGATAATGGCTGCCAACGAATTAGCCCCTGAAAACGCGCGTTCCAATGTTTTTACGAGGAAAGCGCCGTTTCATTATGGCTGGGACTGGGGGCCACGATTGGTAACTTGTGGCGTATGGAAACCAATCAAAATTCAGGCATGGAATGTTAATAAAATGGACGATCTATATCTTAAGCCTGTTCAGATTTCAGAAGAAAAAGCAAGCTACAAAGCCATTGTTGAATTGGTTTCGGACAAAGAAGCGAAAATGAATTTCGAGGTTTTGGTCGATGGTACAAAAGTTGAATCAAAGTCAGATGTTGGTGTTTCAAAAGGTCAATCAGAGGTTTCCATTAATTTCAACATTGCCAAACCCGAACTTTGGTGGACCAATGGTTTAGGTGGGCACAAACTTTATACAGTCGAAGTCCGGATGATGGATGGGAGTAAACTCATTCAGACCGTTTCGAAACGCATTGGTGTTCGAACCCTTGAATTGGTGCAGGAAAAGGACTCAATTGGCACAAGTTTCAAGTTTAAACTGAACGGAGTGCCCGTTTTCATGAAAGGCTCCAATTACATTCCTTCGGATATATTCACAACGCGGAATACACTTACTAACTACAAACGTGTTGTGAATGATGCCGTTACTGCGAACATGAACATGCTCCGCGTTTGGGGCGGCGCTATCTACGAAAACGATGAATTTTACGACCTTCTGGATGAAAACGGGATTCTGGCGTGGAACGATTTTATGTTTGCCTGCAACCTGCAACCCGATGATTCACTTCACCTCAACAACATCCGCAAAGAAGCCGAATCCAATGTAAAGCGTTTACGCAACCATCCGTCAATTGCTTTGTGGTGCGGAAACAACGAAAATCTGCGGGCATGGTACAATTGGAGCTGGAACAAAAAATATTCAGAAAAGGATGCTGCTACCTTATGGCGTGTTTATGAGAAAATATTCTATCAGATTCTGCCCGATGCAGTATCGAAGTTTCATCCTGAAGTTTCCTACTGGCCATCATCGCCGCAGGCAGCGGGCAACAAGGTTTCCGACCGGATTTCGGGGGATGAGCACGATTGGTCGGTTTGGTTTGGCGATGTGCCTTTTTCAGCTTATGCCGAAAATGTTCCGCGCTTTGTGAGCGAATACGGCTTGCAATCCTTTCCTGAAATGAAAACCATCCGCACATTTGCCAATGACTCCGATATGGCTTACCGGTCGCCAATTATGGAACATCGCCAGCGAAGCCAGATGCCATGGATTGCAAAGGGTTTCAACGGAAACGAGATGATCAAAACCTATATAGCCCGCTATTATAAAGTGCCGGACAATTTTGAGGATTTTGTTTATGTAAGTCAGTTAATGCAGGCTGAAGGTGTGAAATTTGCGGTTGAGGCGCACCGGGGAAATATGCCATACACGATGGGCTCATTGTACTGGCAAATCAATGATTGCTGGCCTACTATGTCGTGGTCGAGTGTCGATTATTTTGGGCGTTGGAAAGCCTTGCATTACAAAGTCAAAAATGCCTATCGCGAAGTCCTTCCCATTATTGGCCGTGAAAAAGGACAAGTTCAAATTAAAATTGCAAACGATGGGTTAAGCGACCAACCCGCCACGCTTGAATCTGTTTTGTATGATTTCGACGGAAATATCCTTTGGCAAAAGCAAATCGAAATCAATCTCCTGAAAAACTCAAGTCCTGTTTATTTGACCGTTCCTGAAAATGAGTTTTTAGCAAAAGGGAATCCTTCACAAATGGTTTTAGAAACAATCGTAAAAGCAGGAGATAAAGAGCTGGGGCAAAACTTGTATTATTTTACTGATTTCAAAAACCTTAAACTCGAACAACCTGAACTTTCCAAATCAATAGCAAAAATCAGCGATACTGAATACGAAATTACGCTCAGCACCAAAAAACTGGCTAAAAATTTGGCGTTTTTTACTTCTAAAACTGATGGATTCTTCTCGGACAACTTTTTTGATTTGATTCCCGGGAAAACGTATAAAATTAGTTTTAAGGGGGATAGCGAAAATTTAGAAAGCGAGCTTAAAATTTGGTGTTTAAATGATACTAACCATAAATAAAATAGATATGAGAATGAGAATTAGAATTAGATTTATCATGTTGCTTTTCTTAATGATTGCAACGAATTGCTTCGCACAAGCTCAACAGCGTGATGTGGAAGCAAACTTTGAGAAATTGCAAAAGCGAGAAACTCCGCAATGGTTCAATGATGCGAAGCTTGGTATTTTTATCCATTGGGGATTATATTCGGTTCCGGCATGGGCGACACCCACCACCACACCAGATAAAGTGACAGACTGGCCGGCATTTTATAAGAGCAATCCTTATGCTGAGTGGTATTTGAATTCCCTCCGAATTGATGGTTCGCCAACAAAAAAATATCATCGTGAGAAATATGGTGAGTTTTATGATTATTATTCATTTAAAGACAGTTTGCTAAATGATACTGAGAAGTGGAAGGCTACTAACTGGGCTGAATTATTCTCGTCTATTGGGGCTCGCTATGTTGTTTTTACCAGCAAGCATTCTGATGGTTTCACCATGTACCCTTCAGAAATAATCAATCCTTTTGCAGTAAAGTCAATGATAAATAGCCCACGCGATTTTGTCGGAGAAATAGCTAAAGCTGTTCGGCAAAAAGGGATGAAATTCGGCATTTATTATTCAGGTGGGTTGGATTGGACATTCAACAAAAAGCCGGTAACCAATTTATGGCCCGACTTATTTGAATCAATGCCTAACTCCGATGATTATACTGCCTATGTGGATGCGCAAATGCTCGAATTAATTCATAAATACAAACCCGATATTTTATGGAACGATGTCAATTATCCAAAAAACGGAGATTTATCAGGCATATTCTCTGAGCTTTTCAAAGCCAATAAAAATGCTGTATTCAACGACAGATGGGGTCCAAATACTAAGTTTGGCGATTTTTCAACTCCGGAATATCAGGTTTTAGATTCAATTACAACGCACAAATGGGAAACTTGT
>JBBRXN010000113.1:0-15390 GCA_038248385.1 Bacteroidales bacterium | reverse complement strand
GGGGAAGAGTTTACCGGTGTTATTTCAGGAGTAACCGACTGGGGCATTTTTGTTGAACTTGAAAACAAATGCGAAGGCATGGTTTCGGTCAGTTCGCTCAACGATGATTTTTATATTTTCGATGAAAAGAATTATTGTCTCGAAGGACGGCATACCCACCAGAAATACCAGTTGGGCGACGTGCTTAAGGTCGAGATTATAAGGGCAAATCTGGAGAAAAAACAACTTGATTTCAGGTTGGTAAAAGAGAATGAAGACAAGAAAAAAGTTTCTGTTTCAAATAATGGGGGCAATAGAAATGGATCTTCTTTCAAAGGTAGGTCACGCCGTCGTTAAAACTTAACCAAAAAGTAAGTGTTTCTTCATTTTCAGGAATTAAACTTATATTTGCATTCTGAATAAAAAAAATTATTGATTATGGCGATGAATTTTGAAAACGGAACGAATAAAAAAGATGCAAACCGTGAAAGCATCCTGAAAATAGCCCAGGAAATATTCAGCAAATACGGCTACAAAAAAACAACCCTCGACGATATCGCCAATGCTGTCCGTAAAGGGAAAAGCTCACTTTATTATTATTTTACGAGCAAAGAAGACCTTTTTCAGGCAGTTATACAGAAAGAAGTTGATTTGCTGAGGAAAGAACTTGACATTGTGGTCAACCGCAATACCGATCCGGTTGATAAACTGAGAGATTATATCCTTACAAAACTGACCACCTTCAGGGGAATGGCCAATTTTTACAATGCACTCGAAAATGATGTGACTGCCATCGAGTTCATCGAAAACATCAAACACCGGCATCAGCTGGAAGAAATCAGGATGATCAAACGAATTCTCATTGAAGGTGTACGCAAGAATATTTTTGAAGTGTATGACCTGTCACTCGCTGCCATCGCGATTACCACCGCTATCAAAGGATTGGAAATGCCATTGGCTGCCGGCGATTACAGCAAAGTAAACCTCGAACAAAGCGTTGACAATATTGTGAAGATTCTTTGCTATGGAGTGATGAAGAGATAGAAAGTGCAAATACTTTCAGGATTTTGTAAGTTTGCACGGATTTTACAACTATGAAACAAACTGATTTTTACAATAACGACATTCCGCAGCGATTGTCTTCACTTGCAAAGCTATTGAGCTATTTCAGACTGAAAAGCATTTTACCTCTTTTATTTGGCATTTCACTTTTTTACCTGATTTTCTATACTTCGTGCGCCAACCAAGGGATGCCTGGAGGTGGCGAAAAAGATACTATTCCACCCTATGTATTAAAAACAATACCTGCATTGCGCGGAACTAATTTCAAAGGTTCCGACCTGCGTTTTACTTTCAATGAGTACATTGTTCCTGACGAGATAAGCGAGAAATTAGTTATTTCGCCCCCGATGAAAAAGAAGCCTCTCGTTAAAATGAAGGGCAAAACATTGATTATTGAATTTGTTCAGGACTTGAAAAAGGAAACAACTTATTCTCTTGATTTTAAAGACGCAGTTGCCGACAACAATGAAAAAAATCCGATTGAAGACTTCCGGTTTTCGTTTAGTACTGGTTCAACATTAGATAGTTTGCGCGTTGCCGGATACGTAAAAAATGCCCTTACTCAGGAGCCGGTTGAAAAAGCACTGATAATGCTTCACCGCCAATTAGACTATACTGCTTTTATCGACAGTATTCCTGATTATATCGCAACAACCAATAAAGATGGACTTTTCATGATCGACAATGTGGCAGAAGGCAATTACCGGTTGTATGCGTTAATGGATGCCGACAACAGCCTCACCTATAATCAAACAGCCGAACTCATAGCTTTTGCCGATTCAATCATTGTTCCTTCAGCCAGGTTTATTGCTGAAAACGATACCATTGTGAAAGGAAACGATACGATTGTGGTTTCGGGTCATGTGGATTACTCTCCAAAACCTCAATATCTGATGATGTTTGAAGAGGAAACATTCGATCAGTACCTTGATTCATACAAACGAAATCAGGCCAACAAATGTGATTTCTTCTTCACCGAATCGCTTAGTGATTCATTCAGGATAAATCTGTTAAAACCTGTCACTACAAAAGATTGGTCATTTATTGAGTCGAACCTGAAACGCGATTCGATAACTGTTTGGCTTACCGACACCCTGATCAGTAGCCGCGATACCCTGTTATTTGAACTGAAATATGAAATGCTTGATTCGCTCAATCAGCTGGTGATGAAGTACGATACGGTTGAGATGGTTTACATTGCCCCAAAACTTCCGAAACAAAAGAAAAAGAAAAATGAAGTTGTTGCAGTCCCCACCATTGTTTTGTCTGACAACATCAATTCTTCGGGGCACGATTTGTACCAACGGATCAACATTGAGGCGCCCGAGCCACTTGCATCATTCGATACTACTATGGTCAGGCTCTATTCGATGGTCGATACGGTGAAAACGAAAATTCCGATAGTGGTGGTAAAAGATACGAATTCAATCAGAAAATATTACATCGAACATCAGTGGGAAGCGAATTCCAATTATTTGTTTCAGATTGATTCGGCTGCCGCACGAAATATCTACGGATATCCAAGCCTTAAAATTGACCGGAAATTCAAGACTCAAAAGGAAGATTACTACGGAAAAATAATCATGGTTATCTCGAAACTTAACAGCCCGGCAATCGTGCAACTTTTGGCGAACGATAAGGATGAGCGTATTTTACAGAAAATACAGATCCTTGAAGATGGGAAAATTGAGTTTCCTTACCTGAAACCTGAAAAATATAAAATCAGGATCATTCTCGATTCGAATAAAAACGGCAAATGGGATACCGGATTTCTGGCCGGCAACCAGCAGCCCGAACAGATCGTTTATTTCGAAAAAGTCATCAAAGTGCGGTCAAATTTTGAATTCAAGGAAAGCTGGCAAATAGAATATGATCCATCCTATAAAAAAGAACTGGTTGACGAAGAACTGGAAAAAGAAAAAGCCCGCAAAAAGGAACTGGATAAAAAGGCCGGTAAGAAAACAGGTGAATAAATTCCTACTTTTATTTCTGCTGTGTCCGCTCCTCTTTTCAACTGATCAGGCTTTGGGACAAACTATTGATTACCCGTTTAAAAGTGGTGAATATGGCCATTACGGGGCTTATTACAACTTGCATTTTATCTGGATCCAATGCGGTGATGTTGAATTCAGGGCCGACACCATTCAGTATAAACAGCAGAATGCATGGCATCTGAAAGCCGTTGGTAAAACCTATAAAGCCTACGATTTGCTTTTTTCGGTGCGCGATACCTTCGAGGTTTTCAGCAATTACAATTCATTCAAACCATTGTATTCGCGCAGGGTATTAAATCATGCCAAGAACAATTCAGACCACCAGTATTCTTTCGATTATGCCACCGGAAAAATCGCGACACGAATCAAACAGGACGATAAACCTTTGTACACCGGAAGCCTTCCGGCTCAGGAGAATACTTTCGATTTGCTTGCAACGGCCTATAATTTCCGTAAGTTTGATTTCAACAAACTATTTGTAGGTCAGAAAGTTCCCTACCGAATGTTGATCGACCGTCAGGTAGCCGACCTCTATTTTCGCTATCTGGGCAAAGAGAATGTTAAAACCCGTAACGGAAAAATATACCGGTGTCATAAAGTTTCCGTATTTTTACTGCAAGGTGATTTTTTTCCTGAAGGGGAATACATGAAAGTTTGGTTTACCGACGATCAGAACCATTTACCTGTTCAGGTTGAATCTGAAATACAGGTTGGTTCGGTCAAAGCCTTGCTACTCGAAACAAAATCATTAAAGTATCCATTATCATCTTTAATAAAATAAGCTATGACAAGTAGAAGAAGATTGAAAAAAGAGATCGATTACATTGTATCTGATCTGATTCTCGACTGTGTGACCTACACCAATTTGTACCAAAAGCCAAATGATGACGAGGCGCTTAAGATTGTTCAGGACACACTGGAACTGAGAAATAAATTGCGCGAACAAGCCAATCATCCGGAGCAAAAAAACAATTCGGAAAAAGCCAAAAGCTATTATGACAACATCGCCAAAACCCTGGTCGAAGGCGTTGACCAAGGCTACGGAAAATTAGGCAAACTGGTTAATAAAGACGCTTAAACTATCGTCATTCCTTCCCGGAGTTTTCTCTCCGAAATTGCCAACCGTTCTGTTGATTTAAGAAATCGGCAGAGCAGTTGGCAATTATTTTTTTAATACTGCCGGCTGTACAAAATTACACTCTTAACGAACCGCGGAACCCCCTGACAGCATAGTATGATTCTGCACCGTTGTGATATACAAAGACACGATTATAACGACGATCACAGAATAGGGCACCACCAAGTTTTCTAATCTCAAAAGGTGTGTTTACCCAGCTCGATGTTTTTGTATCGAAACTTCCAAGTTTTTGCAACTCCCGATATTGTTCTTCAGTTAAAAGTTCAATTCCCATAACTGTAGCCACATCAATAGTGCTATTTCCCGGTTTATTTTCCTTCCTCGACTCCAACGCTTCACGGTCGTAACAAATACTTCTGCGGCCTTTAGGACTTTCCGCTGAACAATCATAAAAAATGTATTCGTCCGTCTTTTTATCATGACCAACAACATCCGGTTCGCCGCTGGTTCTTTCCATTTCATTGAGCGACCACAATTTTTCCCCCGAGGACCCGGAGTCCAGCTTTGCTTGTACTTGAGCCCATTCAAGGCCTTTATGGCGGTTCATGTTTTTCTCAAAACGGGCATTTAATGTTCTGAGTAGTTCTTCACGTTGCGCTGGTGACAACTCCTTTTTATTGCTCTTTGTCATAGTGTGCTATTTTATTTATTTACGATGTCTTGTAATTGGTAATGCGTCCTATCGGGCTGAGCGGTCGTTTGGCCATGTTGCTAACTTTATCCCGGATGCCATGTAAACAGTAATCAGGTTTCCTTTACACTTTTTGTTGATGATACTGATTCCTATACCTGTTCGCCCGGCTTCGGCTTTCGTTTTATCACTGCTAAAAGGCTTCCATCCTTTGTACAGCATGCTTCTCCTTTTCTTGGAGTTGATTCAAGACACACAGGTTTTGCAGCTACCCGAAGGGCGGGACTTTCCCGATTGAACTTCCTACGAAGATTTGCATTTCAAAATCCTAATTTCTTGTCAACGAAGCACCGAAACCCGCCTTGACGGGTATTTTGCTGTAGGGCGTATTTTGTTTCATTCAATTCGTTTAAAAAATTCTTCATAAGATTCAAATCCTCCATCATTATGAATCTGTAAAGTGTCATTTCTAAACCAATATTTGTAACTTGATTCCCATTTCTGGCCATTAATCTCAACACCATAAATAGTAATAGCAGATTCTGTTAAACGAAAATTGCATCGACCAATTTCTTTCTGTAAAAAGTCATAGTTCACAAATTCATTGTTTTTTGTATATTCTACAATTCTTCGTTCTTCTGTCGGAGGAATATAAGCTCCACTCATCATTACATCGTAACCTCCTACTAATTGCCATTTTCCCACTACCTTTTGTAAAATGTAATCTTCTTTTTCACAACCAGCACTGAAAATAATACCTAATAACAGAGCAATGATTGCTTTTTTCATTTTTAGTGTTTTAGTTTTTCAGAAAGATGTGAGAACTTTAGTTTGGGTTGCGTAATTCTTAAATATCAAATTTTGTGATTCTATAAAAATCGCTGCCTCTCAGCGAATTCTGTGTCAAGTTGTAAAATTCTCTCGCCCAAATTGTCCGATGGCATGTCAACGACGTTGAAAACATTGTCTGAGAATGCGTCTCTATCTCAAGTTGTGTCAAGCTGGTAATGAACGTATTGGATGAATTTGTTTTTCAATAAAAGCGAGAATCTGTCAGACCCAGCCAACCTAAAATCCAAATTTTATAAACCTGTCAAACGACTCCACCCTGTCAAAACGAGAAACTTTCTCAAGTTGCCGGAACAGTCAATGTAAAAGCATTGTTGAGAAACGATGCAGTTTCAATTGGCACGTTTTAATATGCCCTACAACGTAAAAATATCACCAAATGTACATTCCTTTTCTGATGTTTCCTTTTTATTAAGCATATTTATTCCAACTTATTTGGTCCTGCGCGGGAGAACTAAATCCTCCGGATTCATCACGTCAGGCCGCATGTTTTTAAGTCTCATATTCCTTCAGTTTACCAACAGTCGATTCAGGATTGGAAATATTTGGAGGTGTCAAAAAACATCACCAATGCATACCAAGTTGATTTCGATTCAGGGTAAAACCGCGACAACAATATTATGTGTTTGGCCCGGGCTTACCAAGATCTTTCTTTTGGGAGGTGAAGTTAAAGTCGTTTTGATAGGTCTCTTATTCTTGAAAGGCTGTAAAATATTGCTACTTTTGCCAGCGTTTTAAGTATTAAAATTTGGTACAGATGGATGAATTTGGCACAAAAAAGAAAAAAGGGATTTCTCTTGGAGAAACCGACAAGGAGAGAAAAAACAATCTGATCATTATCTTTCTATCAGTTATTTTACTGATTGTGGTAGTGGTTTTCTTTGTTCAACACAACGAAAACAAAAAAATGTTAAATGCATTGAACTTAGAGAAAACATCGATTCAAAGCGAGCTTTCCACCTTGATGACCAATTACGATTCGCTTCATACCGACAACGATACACTTCAGTCGAAATTATCAGTTGAACAAACCAAAGTAAATGATTTGCTTACCGAAATTGTACAGGTAAAAAAGGTAAGTTACAATGAAATAGCCCGATACCGCCAGGAGGTGACCACCATGCGGAACATCATGAAGAATTACATCATTCAGGTCGATTCGCTCAATCGGCGGAATGAATTGCTGATGGCCGAAAACACGCAGGTTAAACAGGAAATCGCTCAATCGGAATCGAAAAACGTGCAACTCGAAAAAGAGAAAGGGCATCTTCAGGAAAAAATAAAAATGGCCGCTCAACTTGAAGTTACTGAATTGTTTGCTGTGGGAATTAACGATCGTGGAAAAGATGCCGAAAGTGCACGACGTGCTTTGCAAATCAAAGTAAGTTTTGTAATCAGCAAAAACGTAACTGCACCGCGCGGGAATAAAATGATTTATATCCGGATCCAGAAGCCCAATCAGTTGTTGCTTCAGAAATCGCCCGACGATTTGTTCCCATTCGAAGACCTCAAAATTCCGTATTCGGCAAAACGAGAAGTAACTTACGAAGGAAATGCCTTGCCGGTCAATATTTTCTGGGACAACGAAGGCGCCGAATTTTTACCCGGAGAATATACGGTCGATATTTTTGCCGATGGAAACAACATTGGAACGACCAAATTTGCTATGAAACGTTAAAAGTCGCCAGTTTGCTAAGGTATTTCCCGATAATATCGAATTCGAGATTGACGCTCGTTCCCACCTCGAAGGTGTGGAAATTGGTTTCGTTGTAGGTATATGGAATTATTGCTACCTGAAACGAATTGTCCTGTGAGTTCACCACCGTCAGGCTGACGCCATTCACAGTGACCGAACCTTTTTCAACTGTCATGTAACCTTTTTGAGCCATTTCTTTGTCGAATGGATATTCGAAGGTAAAATACCAGCTTCCATCGGCTTCTTCAACGCGGGTGCAGGTTGCAGTCTGGTCCACATGTCCCTGAACAATGTGCCCATCCAATCGGCCATTCATCATCATGCTTCGTTCCAAGTTCACCTTGCTGCCAGGTATTAATTTACCAAGGTTTGTTTTCAGCAAAGTTTCCTTAATTGCAGTTACTGTATAGGTTTTTGCTTCGCGGTCGATTTTCACCACAGTCAGACAGACACCATTGTGCGAAAGGCTTTGATCGATTTTCAAATCATCAACAAAAGTACAGGTGAGTGTGAAATGTACATTCTCCTGATCTTTTTCAATGGCAATCACTTTGCCGGCTTCTTCTACTATTCCTGAAAACATGATGCTTCGGTTTAAAATTTTGATGCGAAGTTACAAGTTTCGGATGGAGTAGCAAACACAATAAAATGAGATTGCCACTATCAATAACAAATCTTTGAATTTGAATTTGTTTTTCATAGTTTAGGGGGAAATTCCTTGTATTAAATCTTCAAAATTTCAACAAATATCAAATTATGGCAACAATAAAGACCACTTACTTGGGTGATTTGCGCACCGAAAACATTCACCTTCAATCGGGCTGCAAAATCATTACCGACGCGCCAACCGACAACCGCGGAAAAGGCGAAGCATTCTCTCCCACCGATTTACTGGCTACCGCGCTTGGCAATTGCATCATGACCATCATGGGCATTAAAGCAACCGACAATGGAATTGACATTGTTGGCACCGAGATTGAGATTACCAAAATTATGGCCAACGATCCGCGCCGGGTAGCCGAAGTAATCATGGAATTCAACTTTCCGAAGAAAGGATACAGCGACGAGGAAAAACGGTTAATTGAGAGTGTTGCCGGAATCAGCCCGGTTCCACTGAGTGTAAATCCTGAAATGAAGCAAAGCATTAGGTTTAACTGGTAGAAAAGCACATCAAAAAAAGCTGTCTGCAAACGCAAACAACTTTCAAAATGAGGGAGTAAAAATAATGTACTACTTCAACGAAGCCAAAGCCGCATCGTAATCAGGTTCGTCAACAATTTCAGGAACCTGCTGTGTGTAAATTACTTTGTGATTTTCGTCCAACACAACTACCGAGCGTGAATGTAAATTTGCCAATGGTCCGGTGGCAATTTCCAGGCTATAATCTTTACCAAATTTGCCGGTGGCGAAATCCGAAGCTGTTATTGCATTGGCGATGCCTTCAGTTCCGCAGAAACGTGCCTGTGCAAAAGGTAAATCGCGAGAAATACATAGCACTTTGGTGTTTTTCAGGTCGGCAGCCAGTTTGTTGAATTGACGAACAGAAGCAGCACAAGTTCCCGTGTCAAGACTTGGAAAAATGTTCAGTACTAATCTTTGTCCTTCGAAATCTTTCAGCGAAACTTTGGATAAGTCGTTTTTAATCAATTCGAAATCAGGTGCTTTTGTTCCTTTTGCAGGAAGTTCGCCTATTGTTTGAATTGCATTTCCTTTGAGCGTGATATTTGCCATAATTTAATGATTTAATGAAAATTGATTTTTGCTCTTAACAACAGCGACAAACTAAAAATGTTTTGCTTCGCTGCCTGTAATTTTTGTGAGCAGGTTGTTTGCCAAACGGCTTGCTCCGATCCTGAACAATTCGGGAGTTAACCAGTCATTGCCCAATATTTCCTGAACAATTGTCAGATAAAGCATTGCCTCTTCAGGAGTTACAATTCCACCAGCAGGTTTAAAGCCTATTTTGCGATCAGTTTCTTCGTAATACTGTTTAATGGCCAGACACATAATCAGTGCGGCTTCGGGACTTGCAGCCTCTGGCAACTTTCCGGTGGATGTTTTGATAAAGTCGGCGCCTGCTTCGATGGCCAAAAGTGAAGCTTGCCAGATTTGATCGGGCGATAAAACTCCTGATTCCAGAATAACTTTCAGATGTGCATCGCCAATTACTTTTTTGATGGATGAAATTTCGTTGGTACAAGTTTCGTAATCGCCTGCCAGAAAAGCCCACAATGGCAGAACAATGTCAATTTCATCGGCTCCGGCAGCGACTGCCAATCGTACTTCTTCGATTTTCACTTCAGTGAAAGTCATTGATGATGGAAAACCGCCTGCTACTGCGGCAATTTTCACTGCAAGAACTTTCAATGTTTCTCTTACTGTTTGGGCCATGTTGGGGTACACACAAATGGCGGCCACGTTTTTTATTCCCGGATATTTCGCCGGAAATTGATTCACTTTTTCGGTGAAAGCTGCAACCGAACTGATGGTATCAGTCGAATTTAGCGTCGTCAGGTCGATGCACGACAATGCGGTTTCAAGCATTTTTTTGCTGTTATTTCTTGCGGCAGTTTCGCGTATTTCTTCCAGTTCAGATTTGATATCTTCTATGGACAACGGACAGGTTTCTATGGACATGTTTCTAATTTATTATGTTTTTACGTTGATAGAAAGTTCCAAATTCCAAGTTCCAGGTTCCAAGTGTGTCGCGACTTGGAATTTGAAACCTGGAACTTGGAATTGTTTTATTTGAGTTTTTCGTTATTTTGATGCCGTTCACTATCACGGCTGGTTTTCTTTTCAATGTTTTTCAGGAATGCTTCGTTGAGGTCAACACCGGTCTGATTGGCCAAACAAATCAATACCCAAAGTACATCAGCCATCTCATCACCCAAATCTTTTCCTTCATCCGATTGCTTGAAAGACTGATCGCCATAAGTGCGGACCATTATTCGCGCCAGTTCGCCCACTTCTTCGGTCAGCATGGCCAGATTGGTCAACTCGCTGAAATAACGGACTCCAATGGTTTTGATCCATGTGTCAACCATTTGCTGGGCTTCGGATAAGGTGACTTCGTTTGATTTCATTTGTTCCTATTTAGTTTGTAAATGTTTAAACAGTCAATAATGGTCATTTATTGTCATTCTGATACATTTATACACCCTCCCGTTTCAAATTCACGGACCAAAGCATTCACTCTTCGGGGGAACGGGAAGGAGGCTTTCTATTCTTTATTCTTCGAGTCCAGAATTATCGTCACCGGGCCATCGTTTACAAGCGCCACCTCCATGTGGGCACCGAAGATACCTGTCCCGATTGGTTTTCCCAATGTTTCAGTAAAAACAGAAACCAGTTGTTCATACAGCGGAATGGCAGTTTCGGGACGGGCCGCGCGAATGTACGATGGCCGGTTTCCCTTTTTGGTACTGGCATGAAGCGTGAATTGACTCACCACAATGATTTCGCCGTCAATTTCCTGAACCGAAAGGTTCATCACACCTTCCGAATCGCCGAAAATTCTCAACTGGCAAACCTTTTTTACCAGCCAGTTGATATCTTCAGCGGTATCGGTTTCTTCTATTCCGGCTAAAATCAACAATCCTTTTCCGATTTCAGAAACTAACGATTCTTCAACTTTTACAGAAGCCTTACTTACCCTTTGAATTACGAGTCTCATTCATTCAATTTTCAACAAACTTATAAAAAACAAATGGGAGGTTTAAACTTTCAACGGGATATCTTGTTTAAGTTTGCATTTCAATAATTAAACAAGATTAATCAGATTCAGGAAAGATATGAGAAAGTGGATTTTTATATGCATTACTTTAATGGGTTTTCAAACGATTGTTTTTGCCCAGCAGGCGGCTTTGAAGGGACGGATTATTGAAGCCCTGAATAATGAGCCAATGCCTTTTGTGAACGTAATTGTTTCAGGAACTTCAATCGGAACAATCACCGATATTGATGGGAATTTTCAATTCAAGGGGCTTGTTCCCGGATTTGTCCGGGTTCAGGCTTCCTACATCGGTTATCACAGTATCCTTTCTTCTGAAATCGAAGTAAGCAATGCAAAAGTTGCTTTCCTTGAAATCAGGATGGAAAAAAGGGATACAGAAATTGAAGAAGTGACGGTTAGCGCATCACCTTTCCGTAAAACCGAGGAAAGCCCGGTTTCGTTAAAAACCATCGGTATTGCCGAAATTGAAAAAAGTCCGGGCGCCAACCGCGATATTTCAAAGGTCATTCAGTCGTTCGCCGGAGTTTTGTCGTCACCATCGTTTCGGAACGACATCATTATTCGTGGTGGTGGTCCATCCGAAAGCCGGTTTTATCTTGATGGCGTTGAGGTGCCAAACATCAACCATTTTGCAACTCAGGGTGCATCGGGCGGACCTGTTGGAATCCTGAATGCCGATTTTATTCGGGAGGTTAATTATTATTCCGGAGCTTTTCCTTCGAATCGTGGAAATGCTTTGAGTGGTGTTTTCGAATTTGCCCAGGTGGATGGAAATGCCGACAAGCTCAAATTCAAGGGAAGTCTGGGTGCAGCGGAGGTTTCAGCAACTGTTGACGGGCCATTGAATAAAAAGACCACATTCATTGTTTCGGCCCGTCGTTCCTACCTGAAATTGCTTTTTACTGCACTTGAACTGCCGTTTCTGCCAACCTTCAACGATATGCAGTTTAAAGTGAGAACCCGGTTTGATGCAAAAAATGAACTCACTTTTATCGGCTTGGGCGCCATTGATTTATTCGAGCTGAATCGTGGCATAAAAAATCCGGATGATCAGCAGAAGTATATTTTGAGCCAAATTCCGGTAAATGAACAGTGGAGCTATACGATTGGCGCTGTTTACAAACATTTCAGGGAAAACAGTTACCAAACGGTTGTTCTTAGCCGCAGTCACCTGAACAATACGATCACTAAATACCTGGAAAACGACGAAAGTCTGGCCAGCAATAAAATTCTGGATTACACTTCTCAGGAACTTGAAAATAAAATCAGGATTGAAGACAATGTTCGATTGGACGGATTTAAGGCAAATCTGGGCGTAAATATTGACTTTGCCAGGTACAGTAATGCCACTTTCCAGAAGCGTTTTTATGACAATACTATTCTGAACGTGAATTATGACACAGAATTGAATGTGATGAAGTATGGCATGTTTGGGCAAATCAGCCACGAATTTTTGGCCGAACGATTAACTCTTTCAGCAGGCTTCAGAATGGATGCAAATAATTATTCTTCGGGGATGAATAATCCGCTGAAGCAGTTTTCTCCGCGCTTTTCGGCTTCTTACCAATTAACCGATAAATGGAGCCTGAACATGAATTCGGGTCGTTATTTTCAGTTGCCGGCCTACACAACATTGGGCTACAAGCAGAACAATGAGTTCGTAAATAAAAACAATCAGCTGAAATACATTTCGGTCGATCATTTTATTGGAGGTTTGGAATTTAAACCGGCCACTGCTGTTCAGTTTTCGCTCGAAGGATTTCTGAAAAATTACCGTCATTATCCTTTTTCGGTGAGAGATGGAATTTCGTTGGCTAACAAAGGCGCTGATTTTGGCGTGATTGGCGACGAAGAAGTTACTTCAACTTCGAAAGGAAGAGCTTATGGAGCCGAGTTTCAGGCACGAATCAGCTCTGCAAAAGGGTACAGCCTGAATTTGTCTTACACTTTGGTTCGCAGCGAATTTCAGGATGGGAATAATCAGTACATCGTTTCGGCCTGGGACAGCAAACACATTTTAAGCCTGACCGGAACCACAGCGCTGAAACGCAACTGGCAGGTTGGTACGCGGTTTCGGTTTGTGGGCGGGTTGCCTTACACACCCTGGGATCTTGACCGCTCTTCGCTCATTTCGGCCTGGAACCTTACCGGAGGACCGTATCTTGACAACACGAAACTGAATTCCAAGCGGTTCGGGGTTTTTCACCAGCTGGATGTGCGGGTTGATAAATCGTATTATCTGAAAAGAATGACACTAAAATTTTACCTCGATATTCAGAACCTGTATAATTTCCAATCTCAGTCGCTCGATATTGTTGTGCGTGAAACAGATGCCACCGGAAATTTCCTGACTGCCGACAACGGAACCCGTTATGTGCTTCGGAGTGTCAAGAATCCATCAGGAACAGTGTTACCGACTATTGGGATTCAGGTGGAATTTTAATGAAAGGAACCAATTATTCTGGCAATGGCAATTGAAAGTTTCCCGCAAAAATCCCTTTGACTGTGATGTCCTCATCCAGATTTTTCCAGCGAAGTGCAGATCCGTTTAAGCGGATTTTTACTTCTTTCAATTGTTCGTCGGTAGCTTTGGCTAAAATTTTAAATCGGTCTGCCGGGAAACTGATGGTTCTGCCATCAGTCAGTTCGATAACAACGATTCTGCCAAAACTCCAGGTATTTAAAGCTATTGGCTCGGCAAAATGAGAAATTTTTGTACCCATGATATTTGTTGATTGATATTGTGAAGGTAAAAAAATCTGGATACAATTTTTTGTTGTCTCTCTTCCTTTACTTCAATAAAATGAATCTTGGTCTGTCCGAAATGAGATTTAAGCTTTGTTGGAGTAATTCCGTCGGACGGAAAGATTTTTTGCCTTCCATTTTTCTACAAATATTTTGCTCCTCCGGAGCATTAAGACAACTTGACAACCTGATAACACAAATGGATTGTTTTCTTTATACTATAAGTGCCTATTGTGACTCAAATTCATTATTATTGCTGAAATGTTCACACTTTGCATCCATCAAACCAGCACCGATCCGTATTTTAATCTGGCGGCCGAAGAGTATTTCCTGAAGAATTTTCAGGAAGACTTTTTTATGCTTTGGCGCAGTCAGCCAACGATAGTGATTGGGAAACACCAGAATGCGCTGGCCGAAATTAATCACGACTTTGTGAAAACTCACCAAATTCCGGTGGCACGGCGGCTTTCCGGCGGTGGAACCGTTTTTCATGATCTGGGTAATTTGAATTTTACGTTTATCCGAAATGTCGAAAAAATCCAGGAAGTCAATTTTAAAGTCTTTACTTTTCCTATCGTAGAAGCCCTAAAAATATTGGGAGTTGAAGCCTACACCACTGGCCGCAATGATTTGCTGATTGATGGCAAAAAAATCTCAGGAAACGCCGAACATGTTCATAAAAACAGGGTTTTGCACCACGGAACTTTGCTTTACAACAGCCAGCTTGATGCATTGAAAGGCGCTTTAAAGGTCGATCTTTCGAAATTCGAAGACAAAGCTGTGCAATCGAACCGCAGCGAGGTGACCAACATTGCAGATTACCTTCCGGAACCGATAAAAGTAGAGGATTTTGGTAATCAACTATTTTCAGAAATCAGCAAACAATTAACCAATTCACAGCTTTTTACTCCGACCGAAGCCGATATGGAAGCAATCCAAAAGCTGAGCGACGAAAAATACCGGACATGGGAATGGATTTTTGGTTATTCGCCGAGATATCGATTCACCAATAAGTTGGAAACCACCAATGGTGAAATTTTGATCGAGCTATTGGTTGAAAAAGGTTTGATGGTTGAAGTTGCTGTTTCGGGTGATATTCCGGCAGAATTGAGCCAAAAGATAATTGAAGCTTTCTTAGGTTGCCGGCATGATTTCAAGGCTGTTGAATTACGTATTTTTAGCTTGAAATCCATGCTGGATAATGAAGGAATCGAACCGGAAAGTTTTGTGAAGGCAATGTTTTGATTGAACCAAGCCCTGACTGAGTTTTGAATACTCCCCACCACTTTAAACAAAAAGGATCAAAGCCCAACCCGAACGGAGAGGCGGACGGTGGGGTGTTGTAAATCGTCATAAAATATTTTTTGTACTCCCTCCATTTCTTGTATCAATCAATAGCCGTAGCCTTTAGGCTACGGTAAAAGGTAAGCGCGTCTATGGGCTTTAGCCCAAATTACCATTTGCAATGGACAAAAAAACATTGTTTTATTTATTGCATTTTCATCTTGTCCTTGTATTTTGGGCTAAAGCCCAATTTCCTTTGCATTTTTATTCCGTAGC
>JBBRXN010000112.1:0-16026 GCA_038248385.1 Bacteroidales bacterium | reverse complement strand
GTCTTACCGGGGTCACAGATAGTCAAGGAGTTACAAAGATAAAATTTGTAGCTCCTTTTTATTTGATACGCAAATTGAAACACAATATCAAAATTTATCTATATTTATAATACCTGTTTAATCAATTCATTTAGTATGAATTAAGGACAGAAAATTAAAATTTATAGACTTGTTAATCTGCAAATTTTCTACTTAAAAACTGCATGAATCTTTTTCAATTTTTTGCCATTTTCCCAAATAAAAATCAGTGTGTTTTATTTCAGCTCTTTTTAAAAATACCTATCCGGTTTATTAGTTGCATAAGTATCACATTATCAAACAACAAATGGGTATAAAATCGCTGAAGCGTTTTTATTTGCCTGTAAGTATCCGAACACGCCCTATCGAAAAGTGCAGTAAAATTTGCTTTTTTTTGCGGAAATATGAATTTGAAAGTATAAAAAAAGGTATCCATTGGTTAATGAATACCTTTTCAATTAAATAAATTCTGCAAAATTTTCTGCAATTATTTTAAAGCATAATTAAAGAAAAAATCACATTTTTTGCATTTTTGACTATCAAACCAATCACAAACATAATCGCCTGAATAGTCAATTGATAGGTCTAAATAATCCCTAACAATCATAGGATTCTGATTCAGCTTGTCAGTTTTGAAGAAAACGACATCGCCGGGACTAAATCATAGATGGGTTTTGATCTGTTATATTAACTGTTGGGTTTCATTTAAATACATGGCTATCTATTTAGATCAACTTGTTTATTGAATGGCAGGTTGTCTATGATATTCCAATCAACCTCATTTTTTGTTTGTTGCATCAGGGCCAATGCTTCATCGCGTAGTTCAACACTTCCGTACCGGGAACTGAGCATTCCGCCAATGGCTTCTCGGATCAGGTATTTGGTTCGTGGCAACACAACAAGCGACTGCTCGTTAGAATCGGTTTTGTAAGTTTCATTTTTTCATTTTTTTGTTTTTTTGTTTTTGAAGTTTTCTTAGCTGCTTATTTTGGTGAATGCCGGAGCACCGCCAGGGACTCTACTCCGGATTGCTTTAACCACCGTTTTTTATTAATCTTCTAATTGAATGGATTGATTTTGCAGCTTGCTCTGATTGATGTACAGGGCTGATTGAATGATTGCTTCAGCCAGCAGTTCATCCCGAAAGGCACAACTAGTAAGCATTCTGCTTATCTCATTTTCTTCGCCCATATAAGTTACTGCGTATTTATTACCTGACTGAATAATTGAAAGTGTTGACATTTTATTTGATTAATGTGATTCGTTTATAAATTAATGTAAAACTGGTATTTCATGACATATTAGAAGAGGAACCTTTTTTATCCAGACTATCAGGTGGTAGTTTTTCAAAACATCGTTTTAATCGGCTTTTTTGCGCATCAAAACGCCAAAATCGTAATATTCTTGATTTTAACCACCTGTTTCTCCGTGTTAATTCCAAAGAAGTATCCGTGAACATTTGCCAAGCCGTTGTTCCCATTTTGTTGTTTAATAATTTTCAATTTGATACTGGCTTTTTTATCTTAAACCTGTATTGTCTGTTTAGACAATACAGGTAGAAAAATTAGAACTAATCAACATTCGGAGAATTGCATCGACTTCCTTATATACTTCGGGTACTTGAATAGAATCCTGTTGATATCGGAAGGAAAAACTTCCGACAGGTTCATTTCACCCAATATTTTCTGAAGTGTTTTACTGGTAATTCCCAACAGGCGGCAAGCTTCTGTTTTTGTCATCGGTGCCACTTTCTTGTTGTCGTTCGCAGTTATTTCTTCTCTTACCGTTTTGCGCAGCAAACTCTGGAAATCTTCCAGTGAAATCCCGTCCAGGATAATCTTTTTTTCCATTGTTTAGCCAATTCGGGTTACTTCCAATACTCTATAAATCATCAAAATACAAGTGGTCAGTTTCAGACCAAAACCATGAAATATTACGATATTGATGCTGCGGCAGGCAACATGTCAATGTTTGAAAGCTGGAATGAAGCTTATTGTAAAGAGATAAGTGTTCCCGGATTTGGGGATTGTGATTTTGCCCTTAATATATGGGGGGATAGTATGCTCCCAACCCTTCACAGCGGATCTATCGCAATCTGCAAGGAGTGGAAGCAGAGTTTTATAGAATATGGATTTATTTACCTGATCATTACCAAAGAACATCACCGGATGATCAAATACATTCAACCCGGAAGTTCGGAAGAAACAATTACCTGCGAAAGTGAAAATTCATTCTATAAGCCATTTGAAATCCAGAAGGAAGACATTCTGAAACTATACCTGGTAAAGGGCAGTATTGACCGAAGTACTATTTGAACAATATTCATGTATTGTGTTGATTTAATTCCTCATAATTAAAACAAAAATATAGATCACAATCGACAGTTTATGGGTTTGCATCTTTCTGCTTAGAATTGATATCACTTGTTGAAAAAAAAGTTTATATTTGCATTTAGATACGAATTTCGTATCTAAGTGCAATTACAAACTTTCATCATAACTCATGGATACACCAGATCAGGGTTCCTATAATTATCTGAATAAATACCTTACGGAAATAAGAGGGCAAGGACGGTATTCATTTACTCTTGAAGAACTCAAGAGCAAGTTTAATCTGGCATATCCGGCCATCAAACAAGGTTTATTCAGGCTTAAAGCAAAAAAAAGCATAGCACAGGTCCGGCATGGTTTTTATGTGATTATTCCACCTGAATATTCCAATCAGGGTATGCTTCCGTTATATATGTTTCTGGATGATCTGATGGTTTATCTGGATAAGGATTATTATCTGGCCTTGCTTTCTGCTGCAGCCTTGCATGGTGCAGGACATCAACAACCAATGGAGTATTTTGCCATCACGCAAAGTCCTGCACCCAGAAGCATAAAGAATAAAAAATTGAAAGTCATTTTTTCAGCTAAAAGTAAGTGGTCACGTGAAGGTATTATCCAGAAAAAAACCAATGCCGGATATGTAAATGTTTCTTCACCCGAATTGACAGCTCTGGACCTGTTCGATCACGCTCATGAATTTGGGATAAACAGAATAACTTCTGTATTGATGGAATTGGCGCAGGAGATGAAAATTCGGGCTTTGACCAGAATTGCAAAGCAATATTCCAATACAGCCGCAATACAGCGTTTGGGATTTATTTTTGAGAAGGTGTTGTCAGAAGAAAAACTGGCAGAACCGTTATTGAAAATTCTGAAAGGAAGAAACTGCTTCACTGTTCCCTTATCGTCTCTAAAAGAGAAAAAAGGAGAAATAGACAGTAAATGGAAGATCATTGTAAATATGGAAATAGAAATTGATTTATGATACCGCAACGATATATAGAACAGTGGAAAACACAAGCACCCTGGCCAAGTGATGCACAGGTGGAGCAGGATTTAATCATAGCCAGGGCATTGGTCGAGCTGTTTTCGGATGATTTGATAAGGGAATCGCTGGCCTTCAGAGGAGGGACCGCCCTTCATAAGCTTTACATAATTCCGCAAGTCAGATACTCTGAAGATATTGATCTGGTACAAATCAAATCTGAACAGATCAATCCTGTTCTTAAACGAATCCGTGAAAGATTATCTTTTCTCGGAACAAAAAGGATAGTAAAACAGCACATTCACAACAACACGATTGTTTATCGTTTTGAAACAGAGATTCAGCCGGTTGTCAACATGCGTCTGAAAATTGAGATCAATACCAGGGAGCATTTTAATGTGCTGGGATTGAAACAGATTCCATTCAAAATTGATAATACTTGGTTTTCAGGCGAATGTAACCTGACTTGCTATGAGTTGGAAGAACTTCTGGGAACCAAATTGCGTGCTTTGTACCAACGTAGTAAGGGTCGGGATTTGTTTGATCTGTATTGGGCCTTGACCCACCATGTTGTTGATTCTGATAAAGTCATTCAGTGCTATAAAACCTACATGGAATATTCGGCAGGTAAATCACCGACACAAAAACAGTTTCTTGCTAATATGGAAGAAAAAATCACCGACAAGGAATTTACCGGGGATATTCATGTTGTTTTGAAACCAGAGGTTGAATATAACCACGAAATAGCCTGGGATTTGGTGAAAAGGGAATTGTTGTCCAAATTGTAATGAATTATTTCCAAACATCGTAATCCGCCAACTTTGAGGTCATAATATCCTTGTTGACTGCAGCGGTATATTTGTTGAAATTTGCTTCAGTCTTATGGCCTGTAACTGCCATGATGAATTGTTTTGGAATTCCGCGGCTTATCAGGTTACTGGCAAAGCTCCTTCTGGCTGTATGGGTGGTAATTAATTCGTACTTATTCTTGGTGTATTCCATTCGTCGGTTACCAATAGTGCGGGTGAAAATAATCATATCTTTAATCCCGGCCATCTTTCCCAAAATCTTGTTGTGAACATTTAACTTCTCTTGGCTTACAGATTCGGGGAATCCATCAGTTTCGACAATTTGCCTGACTAATTTGTGTATTGGGATACGAAGCTTTGGCCCGTTTTTGTTTGCAATAGCCTGGATGAATCCGGATGTAAGGTCCACCTGAATTTCAGGATCAATATTTAGATAGTTTTCCACCCGTAGACCGGTCCAGCATCCAATGACAAATAGTTTCCTTGCACGGTCGAGTGCCATGATCTGACGGTCAATACTGAGTTTTGACAGATATTTCATTTTATCTTCCTGATACTCAAGAATCATTTTCTCGTCGATCTTCAGGTTGTATATTTTTTCAATTTCTTCTTCTGATAAGTAGATGTTGTAAACTTCCTCTGAAGGTTTTTTAAAGTTCTTGTATTCGAGGTTTTTATTATCATCGTTATCAGTGGCGTAATTCAAAATACGTTTCAGGTTTTTGATGATAGATCCAATATAGTTTGCAGAAAAGTTTTTATCGCGCAGATGTTGCGTAAAATCACGGTAAAACTTTTTATCAATTTGCTCAAAGGTGAGGTTTGGATTAAAATCACGGATCTTATTGATTGCTGTCAATATCTGCTGGGACCGGCGTCTGGTGAATTGTTTGCTGGCATGTTCAAAAAATAAGTCGCAATAGCCAAAAAATGGAGTTCGTTTTGGCTTGGCTTTCATATTTTCCTCGATCAGCTCTAATAATTTTTTATTATCGAGATTGAAAGGATCATGGACATCAAGCACTTTATTGAAGGCGACTTCCACCTCCAAAATTTTCTTGTTGAGACTTTCCAGTTCAGGAGTTTTGGAATTGAACCGTTGACGATCCTGGTTCCATTCCGTAGTAATTTGTATTCCGGGGTAATACGTAAGCGAATGTCTGTGTCCATCTTTCTGCTTTCTGAAAAGAGCATAAATGGAACCTTTATCGACAAAAAAATTGATAGCCATGTGGAAGTTTTAAGTGAAAACAAAGATAAAACATTCTCACCACTTTCCTACCACATTACTCCAAAACAATTCATTTATTGTGGAATATATCAAATAAAGTATTCGCTGTAATCCTCATTATATAAGGAAAATAGCCTAAAAATACCCATATCGCTAACGAATATTCTGGCTCCCAACTGGGTCACCGATACAAAAATGAAACCCTTGCAGCACTAAGCTTGCAGGGGTTTTTTGTAAATTTTGGGTCAAATTTTGGGTCAAAACTTTTGTATCACTGCTAATACATTTTCTATTTTTTGATGATTAATGATACAAAAAAGCCCTGAACACATTGTGAACAGGGCAAAAAATAATGTACCACATGGTACAAAATAATGCAAAATTATTTCGACAGCAACCTAAAGCTGCCACCACCTTTCTTGAAATTTGGAATGATGGCATTGAACAACGAAAGCAGAAAATTGACTATTGAATTATCCTTTTCCGTTGGAGTTAACCGGGCAACCAGGTCAAAGAATCCAAGTAAACCCAAAAGCAAAGCTCCCCAATTATCGGAAAAGAAATTACCCCCTTCGACAAGCTCAGGGACCTTTTCTTGGATGTTTTGATTTACAGAAGCCGCAGCTCCTTCCTCCTGGGCTATTGTAGCAGGTGCTATTTCGACTGGCTCAATAGCCGATACTTTGACTGAGGGTCAAGTTGGTGAACAAGAAAGGCAAGCAAAAATGCAGCCTTATCTTTGATGAATTCCCCACTATTTACCTGAACAATATGGACAGCCTGATTGCCACGGCGCGAAGCAACAAAGTAGCGACTTGTCTGGGTGTTCAGGACTTCAGCCAAATTCGTAAGATTATGGCCGAGAACAGGCAGATATAATCTTGAACATTACCGGCAACATTGTTAGCGGACAAGTAACTGGCGACACCGTCAAACAGTTATCAGAACGTTTTGGCAAGATAATGCAGGATCGTGAAAGCATTTCCATGAACGCTTCCGATACTTCTATTAGTCGTTCCAAACAATTGGAATCTGCTGTACCGCTTTCAAAAATATCAGGCTTAAGTTCAGGGGAGTTTGTCGGTATGGTTGCTGATGATCCAGATTGTAAAATTGACCTGAAAACTTTTCATTGAGAGATATTGAACGACTATGATGCTCTAAAGAAAGAACAGGACGCTTATAAAGATTTACAGGTCATCCGCAAGCTGGACAACTCAATGGTGCAGCGCAATTATCTGCAAATTAAACAGGATGTTCAGGATGTCATTCAGTCGGAAATGGAGCGATTAGTGAATGATTATGAGCCATTTGGTGGTGAGAAAAAGTTAGTCAGAACTTCCGAATAAGTATCGTAGAGATATTGTGGAGTGTTACTTTGAAATAAAAATTCCGGATCAATTCCGGAATTTTTATTTGGGCGATAATGAAACGTGGCAATTATTCAGTTGTATAAATTTTCATTCACTCTTTATGATCTCACTAAAAGGTACTTTATAGTTTTGATCATAAAGTGTTTTGTACTCTTTTGCAAATTTCGTGTATGTATTTGATGCAAGACTGTGTTTGCCAAGGTATGTCAATACTTTACATTTTATAAACATGGCTTCTTCGTTTACAACATCAAAGTTGAAAATTGAATCTGCCAAATTCAAAAGAAAATCAGGATCTTCTTTCATATTCTGAACAGAAGCAAAATCAGTTAATTTGTCAATAATCCTGTTTGAAATGTCATCTTTAAACTCATCCAGCCATTGGTAGCTACAGTTCATAAGAAAGGCTCCTTTACTTGTCAGATTGATAAGTTTATAAATATAATCTTTTGATAATGCCTTTTTAAAATCAATAATTTTAGAACATTTCTGGTAATCGTTGAAAACGATATTTTCATCAAATTCAAACTTCCAATAGGCGGTTTTATGCGATAAGTTTAATGTATCTACTTCGGAAATGATCTGCTTTAATTTAGCAATGTTTACTGAGCGATTGTTTTTTGCACTTTGTTCTTCTTTATCGAACCATAGGAGTTCGGTAAGTTTTTCCGATGAAATACCTTTGTCATTTTTAATTGAAAAAAGCCAGATTAACAGAAAAAGCTCTTTGAGAAGTGGAGTAAATCTATTTGTAATATCTTCACCATTACGATCAAATACCTGAAATCCTCCAAAGAAAAAGATCGTATTTTGAAAACTTTCTTTTGATTCATTATTCAATTCATTAATATCATTCACTAAATTATTATCTCCTTTTTTGGTCTTCGACTCAGAAACTTTTTCTTTTCTTTTAATTTTAAAAACGAAATAAAATGTCAATATTAATAATACCGCTAACAAAACAATTGAATAAATCCAATTTGATAGAAAAGTTTGTTTCAAAGGGCGTTCACCATCATTTTCGTTTGGTGGAAAAGCAATTGAAAAAAGATTGAATTCGGTCAGGTTTTGTTCGTTATACAACAGAGTCGCAGCAATCAGTTTTTTGCTCGATTTGCAATAATAGAGGGAGGAAAATGATCTTACATCATGAAACAGAAATGGAATTTTACTCGCTATTGGTTTTAATCCCGGATTATCCAGCGAACCTTTCATTAACTGTAGAAATCCTTCATATTTTAATGCCGGATAAGAAAGGGTATAAAAATTCCGGTTATTCGCATCAATAATCATCGAATTTGAGAAACAAATATCATCGAATGGTGGAGAAAAATCATAGATCTTCTTGAACTTGTGATTTTTAAGTGAAAAGGCCATTAAATCGTAAAAATTCTGTGGATTCAGGATTTGTTTTCCAGATACACTTCCGTAGCCACCCAATATAAAAACAGTATCATTTAATGCTCCCAAGGCTGCAAGGTAACGAGGGTGAAAAGTGTCTCCGGAAGGTTTAATAACTTCCCAATTTCTGGTTTCGATGCTTAATTTATAAATCGTGTTCTTGTATTCGTGTTGACCATAACCGTCAAAAGTATATAATGATTTTTCAGTTGAAGAATAATATTTGTTGTGATGTAAAAATATAGTGGCAAAGGTGCCTGGAGGATCTACCTGCTTCCATTCACGCGAATTGGGATCGAATTCTGAAACCATTTTCTGATCAAGGTCATAACTATATATAGTTTTGGTATCCGGATTATAGATTGCCTGTCGTCCGGGCAATAGATTTTTGGCACGATCCTTATAAATTACGGTGTCACTGGTATTATTTTTTCCTGAATAAATTATCATTTGATCATCGCCAATAAGATAAATCTTCTCGTCTTCCTCATTAAATGCAATTTCTCCGTTGCCTGACAAAATTGAGGAAGATATCTTTTTCCAAACGGTATGCTCAGGTTTAATCCATACAGGATTTTTAATTTCCGCTATTTTACCATGAATTAAATCCTTTGTTTGTGTTCCTTCTATCTCATTGAGAGGCCAATTATAAACCAGTTTATCTTTTTCATAAATGTAAAGATCCTTTATCTCCATTGCCGGAACGTCAGTGGTTTTGAATCGGTTCAAATCATTTACCCCAAAGAGAATTTTTACTTTTCCGGTCAGATTTGCACCAATATCTTCTGATTGAAAATTAGTTTCGGGCACTAATAATCTGACTTTATTATTTTTAAGATCAAAATTTAATCGAAATTCAGTCCAATTTTTGCTAATCTGATCGATATCTATATTTGCGGATATCCCTGAAAGTTTTTGGCAACAAATCACTTTAATAGAACTCGAATCAATTGATTTATAATCCAGAATCAAATCTGTATTCTTTCCATTATCATCAATTATTCGAATGATATATCCAAAATACATACTTTGGTTTGGCCGAAGTAACATTTTGAATCGTAATTCAAAATTTTCTTTAAATGACAGATAATTATCATGGGAAAGGTCGATGCTGGTTCTTAAGTCTTTTGAGAATTCACGACCATTAAAACCTAGACCATAAGATTGTGGATAGGCATATTTTGATGAAAAAACCATCAAGCATACCAAGATAAATGCCGATATTATTTTTCCACAGAATTTGCTACACAAACCTTTTACTTTCATAAAATCAGTTAGAGTTGTTAAGATTAAATGCAAATTTATAATTAATCGTATTAATCACTTATAAAGATCAAAATTTGTTACGATTAAATTTTTTAGGGGAAGTTGATCACGTCCTAATAATTTTAACCACGAATATTAAGAATTTACTGTTTTGTATTTCAAACGCTTGCAATAGTTCGTCTCTGTTAATTCCATTAATAGATTATTAATAGATTATTTATCCTCTGCCAATAACTTTGAATTTAGAAGAGCGTTGAGTCTAATAAGAAAAATCAAACAATAAAATCAAAAAAAAATGAAGAGCAAATATCTCGTTTATACCAGCATAACACTCTTGTTAACTGTAAATTTATCAGATAATTTGAGCGCTGGACAGAAAGGGATTCCTGTTGTAAAAAAATCAACACGACAACCCAATATAATTTATTTCGTGCTTGACGACCTCGACGATTGGATTAATCCATTGGGATATCATCAGGCTAAAACACCCAACATGGATCGTCTGGCAAAGTCGGGCGTTACTTTTACACATGCACAGGCACCGGGAGTTTTTTGCTGCCCGTCGCGTACTGCAATCATGACCGGATTGAATGCTTCAACGACTGGTGTTTATGAAGAGGATGTTTTTATTTATGACCATCCGGAAGTAGTCACTATGCAGATGGCTTTTCAACAAGGTGGATATGAAACTTATGGTGCAGGAAAAATATATCATCACCGGTCAGGATTTTTAGATCAGCGGGGCTGGGATGAATATTTCGCTCGCAGTCAGGAGGTGAAAGATATGGGCTGGGAGATGAATAGTTATTACATGAAAGATGCGCCACGTCCTGTTCCATTTCCATATAGTCCGTATTATAAAAATAAAGATATAACTGGTAATACTTCAGCCTTGCATCTTGAATGGGGTCCGATTGCCAATGAAAAGGAAGACGAAATGGCAGATGCCATCCGCACCAACTGGGCCTGCGATGTCATTAAGAGAGATCATAAAAAACCATTTTTCCTTGCACTGGGGTTGTACTCACCTCATTATCCCAATTATGCTCCGCAGAAATACTTCGATCTTTATAATTTGGATTCTATTCAGCTACCTCCCTATAAAGATGATGATCTGGAGGATCTTCCTCCGAGAATTCGCAAAAACATGGAAAACCGTTCGAAACAACACCTGGAGCTTGAAAAACTAGGTGCCTTGAAGGAAGCAGTTCGGGGTTATCTGGCCGCAGTTTCATTTACGGACGCCATGCTGGGGCGTTTACTCGATGCCCTTGAAACAAGTCGTTACAAGGACAATACAATAGTTATTTTGTTGAGTGACCAGGGATTTCACCACGGCGAAAAAATGCATTGGGGTAAACATACCTTATGGGAGAGAACTTCACATGTTCCATTTATTTGGGCAGGTAAAGGAATTCCTGAAAATAAAAGAATAAATACAACTGTCAGTCTATTAGATATATATCCTACTTTAATTGATCTCTGTAATCTTCCTGAGAATAATAAACTGGATGGTGTTTCACTGGCTCCGGTTTTGCAAAAACCATCGACAGCAAAAGACCGAAACGTCTTCCTTCCTTCGAATGAAAGAGGAAGTTACGCGGTGATTAATACGAATTGGCGGTACATTCGGTATTTTGATGGAGGGGAAGAATTATATAATGTCAAAGAAGATCCAAATGAATGGAATAATCTTGCAGGCGATGAAAAGTATCGACCAATAATGGCAGCGATGGAAAAAACTTCGCCAGCTGTATTCGCGCCTTCTGTCACGCCCAAAAAGGATTTGAAGTTAGTCATTGAAGGAGATAAGTTTCACTGGGAAAAGCCGAAAAAGAAATAGTCATTTCAAATTTGTAATAGGCTATTAATGTGTGAGTTTTTTTTCCTTTTTCTATAATAATACACTTCTGTTAATCCTATTAATGTTTTGTTAATTCAATTTTAAACCTCAAAAGTTAATATTACAAGATAAATCCAAAGTATAACAACTATGAAGAATCCAAATTATCAAATCAACAGAAAAAATTATCTGCCTATTGCAATTGGTGTCTTTTTGATTGCCTTTATAAGTCTTTCGTTCAGCAGTGAAAACAACAGTGAAAAGCAGAAGAAAGAAAAGAAACAGTTTGTTTTATTCGATGGAAAATCGACCGATGCCTGGAAAAGTATCGATTCAGACAATTTCCCGGAACATGGATGGAAAGTTGAGAATGGCATTTTAACTGTGCTTGCCAAAACTGACAAACAGGAGGGCGGACATGATATTGTCACAAAAGAACAATATGGCAATTTCGAACTGGAGTTGGAGGTTCGTTTATCTGAAGGTGCCAATAGCGGCGTTAAATATATGGTAGTTGATTCATATCCAAATAGCAAAGGACAATTTCTTGGACTTGAATATCAATTAATCGATAATGAAAAACATGCGGATGCGCTTCTTGGTAGTTTTGGAAACCGCAAAATGGCTGCTTTATATGATATTATTCCTGCAAGGGAAGATATCAAGATTAATCCTGTAGGACAGTGGAACAAAGTGAAAATTATTGTCGATGGAATGCATGTAGAGCATTGGCTTAACGATAAAAAAGTAATTGAATATATCCGAAATTCAGATAGCTACCGGCAGTTGGTCAGATTAAGTAAGTATAATAAACTCGAAAATTTCGGGGAACAAGTGCAAGGACATCTCCTTTTGCAGGGACATGGCAATGAAGTTTCGTTCCGGAATATTAAAATTACCACCTGGTAGTTTAATCTGGTCGTTAAAATCAGCACCACGAAAAATAACAGATAAAAAAAATACTATGACATCAAGAAGAATATTCATTAAAAATGTGACAATAAGTTCTGCAGCTCTTACTGTTGGCGGTTTAGCAAGCGGAATGTCGGCAAAAAGTTACAGTAAAATAATTGGAGCAAATGATCGTATCCACGTTGCCATGATCGGGGTAAACAGTCGGGGTAAAAGCATGGCGGCTACATTTGCCGCTCAGAAAAATGCAGAAGTGGCTTGTATTTGCGATGTTGACGAACGGACGATTCCGAAAGCCATAAAAAGTGCAATGGATGTTAACCCGGCAGTTACACCAAGGTCGGAAAAAGATTGCCGCAAAGTTTTGGAAGACAAATCGATTGATGCCATTTACATTGCTACTCCCGACCATTGGCATGCACCACTCACCATTATGGGCTGTCAGGCCGGCAAACATGTATATGTTGAAAAACCGGTATCTCACAACCCAAACGAAGGCGAGCTTGCTGTAAAAGCTGCACGCAAATATAACCGGGTGGTTCAGATGGGTGCCCAGCGCCGTTCTGCCCCGATACTTACCCAGGGAATTGAGGAATTGCACAAGGGAATTATTGGTCGGGTTTATCTGGCAAAAACATGGTACACCAACGCCCGAAAATCAAATTTCCTGACTCCCGGAACCGTTCCAACCTGGCTCGATTATGATTTATGGCAGGGGCCAGCTCCACGAGTTCCATACAAAGAAGGACTTATTCATTACAATTGGCATTGGTTTTGGCATTGGGGAACAGGAGAAGCCCTAAACAACGGAACGCATGAAGTAGATGTGGCTCGCTGGGGACTTGGAGTTGACTTTCCTATACGAGTTACTTCAGTTGGAGGACGTTATCACTATAAAGATGACTGGGAAACACCCGACACGCAGATCGTAGCAATGGATTATCCAGGTCGTGTTTCGCTGATATGGGAGAGCCGAAGTTCAAACGGACGTAAAATAGAAGGTGCCGATCGTGGAATTATTTTCTATGGCGAAAATGGAAGTCTGGATACCGGCGACGATAGCTACAAAGTATACGATCTGAACGGGAAATTGGTCAGCGAAGTAAAATCTGAGGCTGCTGAATCAACTAATTTGCAGGGAAGAAATCTGGCGAGTCCAAACCTGATTATGGATAGCCAGCACGTTGCAGACTTTCTCGATGCAATCAAAAATAACCGTCGCCCGAATTGCGACGTGGAAACCGGTTATAAAAGTGTTGTTGCCATGCAGTTGGGAAATATTGCCTGGCGCGTTGGCAGCGACCTGAATATTGATCCTAAAAACGGGCACATTATAGGCAATCCGGAGGCAGAAAAATTATGGAGCAGAACTTATGAAAAAGGTTGGGAACCTAAAGTGTAATTTATTCCTGGCTTAATTAAAGCCATCAAAATTAAGAGACTTTTCGAATTTCATGAAATATTGTTTTTCAAACAGAATCTTACCATTAAAGCTCGTGCCGCAGGCACAAAATGTGGGTAGAATATGAAATTTGTCCTGGAATATTCCGTCCCGGCTGGGACGGAACTTTGCACTTTAATCTATTTTCTACCCACATCTAATCCCTCACGGGATTAAACTATTTTTAAACAATTTCATAAAGAACCCAGTCTATCATGCACCAAATCATAAAAAAATCACTGACAGTCGTTGTCCTTTCGGTTTGCTCAATTTTTTTATCTTTTTCACAGGAAGATTTCACAAAATACATTGACCCAACCATTGGAAATGTCGCGCAATTCCTGGTTCCAACTTATCCGACGATGCATCTGCCAAATCAGATGATCCGAATGTTTCCGGTAAAGAAAGATTACCTTTCTGATCAAGTTGACGCATTTCCGCTTCAGGTAGTTTCGCACCGGGATGCAGGTATTTTCCAAATGAAAGTTATACTTGGCGAAATCGACAATTCTTCGTGGAAACAAAAAATGAATATCGATCATGATTTAGAAATTGTTCGTCCCTGGTTATATTCTACCTATTTGATCGATGACGATATTCGGGTCAGTTTTACACCGGGCGAAAAATGTGCTGTTTATAAATTTAATTTTCCTGATGGTAAAAACAAGAACATCCTTATTCAGGGCAGCAATGAAATGAAAAGCACTGCCAGTGATAAAAATTCATTCGCATTCGAGGAAGTAATAAAGTACACGACCAGGGGAACGAATCCTGTAACACGAACCATGTCAGCTTATGTTTATGCTGTCTTGACTGACAACAAAAAACAGTTGGTTGCAAATACAGCAGTAAATGACGAAAAGGGCAAATTTTCAATTTCATGTTCGCCAGATGCACCTTCAGAATTATTTCTCAAATATGCTGTGTCGTATATCAGCCCTGAGCAAGCCAGAATAAATTTTGAAAAAGAATTATCTACAAAAGGTTTTGACGACTTGGTTGAATCAGGAAAACAAAAGTGGCAAAAAGTAATCAACCAGATTGAAGTTGAAGGTGGAACTGAAGCACAGAAAAGAACATTCTACACCTCATTGTACCGTACTTATGAGCGAATGGTCGATATCAATGAAGGAGGAAAATATTACAGCGGCTACGATGGAAAAGTGCATGAAAGTACACGTCCGTTTTTTGTCGACGACTGGATTTGGGACACCTACCGTGCTCAGCATCCATTGCGTACAATTCTTAATCCTGATATGGAAAATGATATGTTGAACTCCTACACTTTGATGTATGAACAAAGTGGCTGGATGCCTACATTCCCGCAGCTTCACGGGAACCATATGTGTATGAATTCCTACCATTCCGGAGCAATTTTTCTGGATGGTTACCGCAAAGGATTGAGAAATTATGATGTAGAAAAAGCATACGAAGGGATCCGTAAGAATCTGAACGAAGGAACTTTTATCCCATGGCGGCAAGGAATACCAAAACAGGAGATTGACGATTTCTATCACCAGCATGGATATTTTCCGGCACTTCGATCCGATGAACCTGAAACCATAGCCATGATGGATGGTTTCGAGAAGCGTCAGCCAATTCCGGTAACCCTGGGTATAAGTTATGATTTTTGGACTTTGGCTGAACTTTCAAAGGAATTGGGTAAAAAAGCTGAATATGAAAAGTTTTCACCCAAAGGGAAAGACTACAAAAACCTCTGGCATCCGCAACAACGTTTGTTTATGCCAAAAGATGATAAAGGTGAATGGATAAATATCAATCCAAAATCAGACGGCGGCTTAGGTTATCGTGAATATTACGACGAAAACAACGGTTGGACCTATGCCTGGGACGTACAGCATGATATTGAAGGCTTAACGAAATTGCTCGGCGGCAAAAAAGCAGCAGAAGACCGGCTTGATCAATTGTTCAGAGAGCCACTTGGCATGAGGAAAAGCGAATTCTATGTAAATGGGTCGAACTCCACTGGAATGATCGGTCAGTTCTCCATGGGTAACGAACCATCATTTCATATTCCATATCTGTACAATTATTTTGGCGCACCCTGGAAAACTCAAAAAATGACCCGATTCCTTCTGGATGTGTGGTATAAAGACAATATTTTCGGAATCCCCGGCGATGAAGATGGTGGTGGAATGACAGCCTTTGTAGTGTTCACCTCAATGGGACTTTATCCGGTTACTCCCGGTTTGCCTTTTTATACGATTACCAGTCCTGTGTTTGAAAAATCTACCATTAATCTTTCCGATGGGAAAAAATTTACAGTTGTTGCCAAAGGAGCCGATAAAACCCATAAATACATTCAAAAAGCATTTATAAATGGGAAAGAAATTACTTCCCCATTTATAACTCATACACAAATAATGAAGGGAGGAGCGCTCGAATTAATACTTGGC
>JBBRXN010000111.1:0-16103 GCA_038248385.1 Bacteroidales bacterium | reverse complement strand
TTGGAAACTTTTAGTTGTTCCTTTTTAATGTTCACCATAAAAATTCCCCGCTTGTAATCTTCTCCGTACAACACGTATCCAATGTCGAGAAAACACAATGCCTGCACATCAAAAGTCCTGATATAATATTCCTGCTGAAAGGATATCGGTTTTTCATTGACATGAACAGCAAACGAATCAAGCTTCAGGATCAGTTCAGGATCGTAATTAGCAACAATTTCTCTCCATTTCTCCAAATAGGTTTTCAGTTCATCGGATGGATACCTGAATAGTTCTGCAAGTAGTTTATAATGAGTTAAATCTTTCATATCACAATCCCCGTTCTGGTTTTTCGATGAATCCGAAACCTGTATTCTCTTTTCTGGTAGCGGTTTGTTCAATTAATTCGATAGCTTCTTCGCGGTGTGCTGGAGGTATTACAAATCGTTCGCTATGATGTGCCAAAGATGTCAACCTATAAATAGCATCTGCAATTTCAGGAGACATGTCCGAACCTTTGAGTTCTGCATCTGCCAATTCCCGGCTGATGTCTCCGGTTGTTGCCGAACGCCTGTGTAGCCGAACGGCCATCAGTTTTTTCAGGATGCTTTTAATTATTACGGTATCGCCCGCACTAAAAAGATTGGCCAGATATTTCATTGGGAGACGCGAATTTTCGACATCGTCCCAAAGAGATTTACTTGTGGTATTGTAAATGCCGTTTTCCATACTTGCCATTGCAGGAAGTAAAGGCAAAACATAGAACAGACTGGGAAGCGTGCGGAATTCAGGATGCAGAGGCAAAGCCAAGCCCCACTCTTTCACGTACTTCCATACCGGCGATTTTCTGGCAGCATCCATGGTAGAATCGGGAATTCCTGCCTTCTTCGCGTTTTCGATTACAACCGGATCATTGGGGTCAAGGTACAGATCGAGTTGATTTTTAATCAGATCCTTTTCCTCGCAGGAAGCAACTTTTTCAATTTTATCAGCATCATACAGCATCACGCCCAGGTATCTGATCCGGCCAACACACGAATGCATGCACGCCGGAACCTGACCCGTTTCGATACGTGGATAGCAAAGAATACATTTCTCTGACTTTCCTGTATTCCAGTTAAAATAAACTTTTTTATACGGACACGCAGTCACGCATAATCGCCATGCCCTGCATTTTTTCTGGTTGATCAGAACAATTCCATCTTCGCCTCGCTTATAAATTGCTCCTGAAGGACAAGCAGCAACACAAGCCGGATTGACACAATGATTGCAAATTCTTGGAAGATAAAACATAGCCATTCGTTCCAGTTGAAACAGGGAATCCTGCTCAACCTGACTGAGATTTTTGAAATTCACATCATTTCTGGCATATAATGGAGATCCTCCCAAATCATCGTCCCAGTTGGGACCCGCCTTCGGAGTTATTTTTTCGCCGGTAATAAGCGAAATCGGCTCTGCTGTTGGTTGGTCGTCTCCTGCAGGAGCATCCAGCAGATTGTTGTATCGATAAGTCCAAGGCTCATAATAGTTGTCGATAACGGGTAAATTCGTATTGTGGAAAAGCACTTTCAAGCCCTGAAATTTCCCTGCTCCCTTCAGTTTTACCGAATCACCTTTTTTTTCCCAGCCACCTTTAAAAATATCCTGATCTTCCCATTTTAGTGGATATCCAGTTCCCGGTTTTGTTTCCACATTGTTCCACCACATGTATTCAGCTCCTTTTCTGTCGGTCCAGATATTTTTGCAGGCAATTGAACAGGTATGGCAACCAATACACTTGTCGAGGTGAAATACCATGGCGATTTGTGATCTAATGTCCATCTTATAAAATGTTTAGGAAAGTTAAAAAGTCACATTATCTAATTTTTTTATCAGTGCAAATGTATCACGGTTCACACCCACCGGCCCCCAGTAATTCATTCCAAAGGTAAACTGCCCGTATCCTCCAACCAACAAGTTCGGTTTAAGGTGTACCCTCGTCAGGCTGTTATGACTACCTGCCCTCTTACCTCCATTGCGTGCTGATTTTGGCACTGAATAGGTGCGTTCGGGTGCATGGTAAATAATGCATATTCCTGGTGGTATGCGTGAACTTACACATGCCCGGGTACAATAATTTCCATTATCGTTATAAACCTCTACCCAGTCATTGTCCTTGATTTCCATTTCTTCAGCATCTTTTTCGCTCAGCCAGCAAGGTTCCATACCCCTCGACAAGGTCAGCATTCGCAAAGTATCGCCATAAGTAGAATGGATATGCCATTTCCCATGCGGAGTAAGTACATTGAGCAGACGGGCTTTTCCTTCGGCGATGGATTTACGCAAGTCGCCATACAGCTCTGGCCGTGGAGATGGCTTATAGGTAGGAAGATGTTCGCCGAATTGAATGTAGCCTTCATGATCGAGATAGATATGCTGACGTCCTGTAAGCGTCCGCCAAGGTATCAGGTGCTCAACATTTAAAGTGAAGGCAGAATATGCCCTACCGTTGGTCATCAGGCCCGACCACAAAGGAGAATTCAACAGCCTGCGCGGTTGTGCCTGCAAATCGTTAAAATTGATGGTTATGTCATTGTTGAGAGGTTTTATCTCACTGAGATCGACCCCCGTATTTTTTTCAGCGTCGGAGAATGCCCGCCCGCTAATCGTGCCATTGGTAACCGACGACAGGAGCAAAACCGCATTGATGGCTTCTGTGTCCTCTTTTAGTGATGGATAAGTTTCATCACCTATTTGGGTAACATGATCTTTGTCCTGCAATAACCGGTCATAAAAATCTTCACAAGGAAATGAAATTCCATGAGCGCCAAGGCCTTTCCGGACATTTTTCCCGAGACTGATGAATTTTTCGTAAATCTGGGTGTAGTTTCTTTCAACAGTTACCATATTGTGCATCGATTTTCCGGGAACAGGATCACATTCACCGGTAAACCAATCTTTGATTGATGGCTGTGATATTTCTCCCTTTGTATCATGATTGATAGGTAAATTTACAATATCGGTTACCGGTTCAGAGAAGTGCTTTTTAGCCACTTCGCTTGTTACCCTTGCGATCTCACGAAATATCTCCCAGTCGCTTTTTGATTCCCAAACAGGAGGAATAGCTGGCGAGAGTGGATGTATAAATGAATGCATATCGGTACTGTTCAGGTCGGCCTTTTCATACCACGACGCTGCCGGAAGTACAATATCGGAATATAAAGCCGATGTATCCATCCTGAAATTCAGATCGACCACAAGATCCATTTTACCTTCCGGTGCATTTTCTTTCCACTCAACTTCCTTAACAAACTCCTGCGCCACTTCATCGGCAATTTCATTATGATGGGTTCCGAGGTAGTGTTTCATAAAATATTCATGTCCCTTGGCGCTGGATAACAGTGCGTTTCCTCTCCAGATGAACCAAACGCGTGGGAAATTCACTTCTTCATCAGGATTGGTAACTGAATATTTTAATTCTCCGGATTTCAATTGGTCAATCACATATTCCTGAATGCCTTTGTCATCTTTGGCGCCAGCTGCCATGGCCTCAGTTGCAATGGTGAAATTATTTTTATCGTACTGCGGAAAAAAAGGCATCCATCCATTTCTAACGGCCTTAACAATCATATCTGCGGAATGGTGCGAAGAAAAATCATTCTTAGGCACCGTATTATAATCAGCCTGATTTCCGTCGTAACGCCATTGGTCAGAATGTATATAATGCCATATTGGCGATTGTTGAAACCTGGCTGGAATATTCCAATCTTTCCCCGACATAATTGACCCCCAAGAATCAAAAGGTGCAAGCTTCTCCTGTCCTACATAATGATTCATACCGCCACCATTTACGCCAATGCAACCAGTCAGCATTAATGACATCGTTGCTGCGCGATAGATTAAATTGCTGTGGTACCAATGATTCACTCCGGCGCCTATTATTACCATGCACTTTCCTTTGGTAAGTTCAGCAGTTGTGCACCATTCTCTGGCAAATTGCAATACAGTGCCTGAACTTATTCCGGTATAAATTTCCTGCCATGCCGGTGTATATGCTTTTTCAGCATCATCATAAGAAGTGGGATAATCGCCCCCAAGGTTTCTATCGACTCCATACTGACCCATGATAAGGTCATAAATGGTTGTGTAGGCAATCTTTCCGGCTTTAGTCTGAATATATTTTACGGGTACTCCACGTTTTGACTTCTTGTCCTGTGCAAATTCAGTGAACTCGACCTGTAGAATTTCATCTTTTCGGTCGATGAGTGAAAGCACTGGATTGTAGCCTAAGCCTGTTTCACTATCGGTATATTTCAGGTTCCAGTCTCCTTTTTTCTCCTGCCACCTATGGCCAGAACTGCCTGATGGGCAAATAAAATCGCCCGTATCTTCATCAAGATTCAGGAATTTCCAGTCACCATTCTCAATTTCGTAATATCTCTCCAGAATGTTAGCTCTCAACAATCTGCCCGGCACGTAACGGTCATCTTCCACCGCTATTTCAACCAAATAGGGAGCGTCGGTATATTTTTTGGTATATTCGATAAAATAGGGAACCTGCTTATTTACATGCGCTTCTTTCAAAATCACATGCGTCACTGCCATCCAAAAAGCGCCGTCCTGCCCGGCATGAACCGGCACCCATTGATCAGCAAATTTCGAAACCATACTGAAATCGGGCGAAAACACAACGGTTTTTGTTCCATTATGCCTCGATTCGGAAAAGAAGTGGACATCGGGCGTACGGGTCATTCCCAGGTTCGCGCCCATAACCGCAATGAATTTAGCATTGTACCAGTCAGCGCTTTCAGCAACATCGGTTTGCTCGCCCCAGATTTCAGGAAATGAATTTGGCAGATCGCAATACCAGTCATAAAAGCTAAGGTGAACCCCGCCAAACAACTGAAGGAATCTCGATCCGGCAGCGAAACTCATCATCGACATGGCTGGAATAGGTGAAAATCCATATACCCGGTCGGGACCGTATTTTTTTGCCGTGTAAATATTAGCCGCGCCAATAATCTCAAGAGCGTCGTCCCATTTAATTCTCCTGAATCCGCCTTTACCACGCGCTTTCTGGTATCGTTTCCTTTTTTCAGGATCGTTTTGTAAATTTTGCCAGGCCAATAAAGCATCGCCTGTTTTTATCTTTTCTTCGTTGAACAGGTCAAACAAGACTCCCCGTATCATGGGATATTTTATCCTTACCGGACTATATAAATACCAGGAAAAAGATATGCCCCGTTGACAACCCCTCGGCTCGTAGGGAGGAAGTGAATTTTCAAGCAACGGATAATCAAGAGCCTGCATTTCCCATACAACAATACCATCTTTCACATGAATATTCCAACTACAGCCCCCGGTACAATTTACCCCATGTGTACTTCGAACTACTTTGTCATGTTGCCAGCGGTTACGGTAAAACTCTTCCCATTGCCTGGTTTTTGGCGATATCATATCTTTTATCCAACTCATGGTTTTTGTTTTAGATCATTAGGTGAAAAATTAATTATTGTTGTCAATTCTTAAATAAATGAGGATCAGGCAATTTTTCTATTATCATAGAATATATAGATGTGAATAAGCAGAAATAAAGCACATACAAATCCCATAACGAAAAAGATCAAGCCAGTTGAATCAGAGACCTTGTAAGCTTCGTTTTCTTCTGCAACTGATTTTAAAAGAGAAATTACCTCATGTATTTCATCGGGTGTAAGGTCATGATTGAGCATGGCGGTTTTCATTGCAGGAAAAGGCGGGTTTGATATAATGGCCTTTATGCCAGCGGATCCAAGTTTAACATAGGCTCCAGTCAGGTCTAATGCCAGCTTTCCCCCTCCCATAATGGATTGATCATTGATATTATGACAAGAAATGCAAGGTGATGCTCCATTTGTGAATCGGGCATAACCATTAAACAAATCCCTCCCTGCTGAAATGTTTTCAGTAGTATATTTCAGGGTATCAGTTTGAACCTTCGGTTCTATACTTCCCAGCGCTGTACTATCGTTTGAATTGGATTTCACAGCAGTGGCCGACATTGCACGATCCGTTTCCTTAATATATTCAATTATACTAAGTATCTGCTCGTTACTTAGCTGAACATCCGGCATGGGTATTTTATTGTACTCATTATAAATTGCTACAGCGGCCGTGTCACCCGATTTTATAAATTGTTGTGACGATCGAATAAACCGGAGAAGCCATTCATCTTTTCTGATCAGATAAACACCGCTTAAATCAGGCCCAACTAACCTGCCCTTGTTAATGGTGTGACAAGCAGAACAAATAGATTTAAATGATTCTTCACCACTGCTTTGAGCCTGCAAGGTTTGAGTTATGCAGCATAAGAGGAAGAATACGGGAAGTAGCAAAATCTTTTTCATAGAAGGTTATGAATTAAGAATCAATATCTACGAATTGCTAAAGTAGAAAATTTAGTTCGGATAAAATTATCTATTATTCTTTTTTTTAATTGATATTAATCAGATAGAAAAGCTAAATCTGGATCGAGATTGATTCAGGCCAAACTGCATGATAACTGACTTTCATATAAAGAACCCTGGAGGTTCCTGGAGGTGGTAACGCGTACATGATGCAAAAAGTAATACAGGAACAGCAAGTATTCAATTATCTCGAAACTACGCCGCGAACTTTGTCAGCTATAGAACATCTTCCCGTTTAGGGAATTGATGGCAAATATTTTACCAAACCGAACGTGGAATTGATTTTTGAAAACAACTACCAAATGATGCATGAAGTAGATGTAAATGGTTACCCCTCACTTTAGTTTGTCTTCCCGAAATATAAAAAGTAAAAGGGGTTGTTTCCTGAAAAGTTATCCTTACAATCATTCCCTTTCCAACCAGTTAAGTAAGTGAATCTGCATGTTTTTACAACTTGCTTAGAGTGGTAATTTATAAAACATTTAGTAGCTTTGTATCGTATCCGATCCAAATAAATCGTATGCGATTTTATCAAAAAATAGTTGATCGAATTTTCAATTTAGAGATTCTATGTCAAAAAAAATTATTAGGTACATGTAAAAATCAATAACCATGGAAAATGAAATTATTTTGACGGAATTGGATTATTTGAGATTGAACTCATTAATCTACAGGTTGCTTGATGAAAGTAATCAAAATATAAGAGAGTTGAATTTTCTGAATATCGAAATTAAAACAGCGAAAAAAGTTGCTCCCCAAAAAATTAAGCCTGATTTTGTAACAATGGATTCGAGCATAGAAGTTACATTCCTTGAAACAGGTAAAACAATAGAATTAAAATTAGTTTACCCTCAGGATGCAAATCACGAAGATGGGCAGATTTCAGTTTTGTCTTCTTTGGGTTGTGCCTTGTTAGGCGCTAAAGTGGGAGATTCCATTTCGTATAAAATACCAGGGGGTACTCAAACTGTTAGGATAGGAAAAGTCCTGTTCCAGCCTGAAGCCAACGGAGTTGATTTGGTATAATAGTTTCATTTATACAAATGCCTTAGCGAGTCCATTAAATTTGATAATTCGGCAAAAGGTTTATTGTTGTGCTTTTGGAAAATATCATTATGGAAATCATTGATTTCTTCCAAAACAGGCAAAACTTTTTTCCATTTATTATCACTTATAGGGGTAAAGAACATGGTGCTTTCATCGTTTATTTTCTTTTTCGCCTGCTCATAAACAACTTTCCCCAGATCAGACATACTAAGCAGCTTAATTCTTTTGTCAGCTTCATCCTGTATCTCGTATAGTAAGCCGTTATTAATCAATCTCCTTATCGTGTCCATGCCTGTCGTATATTCGAGATGGTACATATTAATCAGATCAGTCTTCTTTGCTCTTTCCAGCATATCAACTGCCTGTAGAAACAGAAATTCCAAACGAGTGTTGATTACCATATCTTTCAGCGCCTTGCGTGCATAGAATTCATGATATCGGGCAATTCCGGCTGCAGCTTCTAAAAATCGGATTTTATCATCAAAGATATTTTTAAAAGGAACTGTAGCTCCCGGATAACGAGCTGAAATTGTTTTAATTACTATTTTATCCTGAAGTTCAGGTTCTTCGGGAAATTTGCTTACAATCCACTCGGCAAAATTCAGGACATCCAATTGATTATTTTCCAGTTCAAAATTCTCAAAAAGGTCAATTAACTGTTTTAGAACATCATACTTATTTTCCATCAGTTTATTTTTTGTGTAAAAATATAAAAATATTCACTATGTTTGCATCGGATACGATATATTAATATCGCATCCGATTTTAAATTTACAAATATATTTATCAAACTAACAATTCTTTAAAAGATTGAAGATATGCTAAAACTATTAATATTCAGAAAAAAAACAATTTAAATAAATAGATATGAAAAGGGACATTATTATTACTGACAATGACTATGTTAGGCTGGGTAACTTAATAGGTGCGATTAAGAAAACAAAAAAAGAAGAACTTAGTAACCTGACCATTTTATGCGAGGAAATTGCTCGTGCCAAAAGGGTAAATCCTAAAGAAATTGATCCTGACTTTGTGACCATGAACTCTCAAATTGAGGTAATTGATTTAGATAACAAAAAAGTATTGACCATAAAGCTTGTATATCCAAAAGATGCCGATTTCAGAAAGGGAAATATTTCCATTCTCTCACTTTTAGGTTGTGCCCTATTGGGGTATAGAGTTGGAAGCATAATAAAGTTTGATGCCCCTCTGGGAGTAAAAAAAATTAGAATTAAAAGCATCATTTATCAACCTGAAGCAAATGGTGATTTTGATGTTTAGCTTTCGAATCGTCTGTTGATGTCATATTCTTGCTTAACAAAAATATTTAATAAACAAAAATCAGATAAGATGATTATTTCAACTTTAGATTCCGAGATGCTGATGAAATGCATTCGTGCGGTTGAAGGTCGGCACACAACAAAATTTGATGAGATACAGATGTTAAAAAAGAAAATTTCGACGGCATGTAGGGTAAAACCTCAGGATGTGCCGCGAAATATTGTTACAATGAATTCTTATGTAGAGCTACTACGGAGCGATACCAGTTCCGCTTTTACCATAAAACTTGTGTATCCTGAATTTGAAAATATAAAGGAAAGCAGGATTTCTATTCTTTCTGCATTAGGAGCAGCCATTTTCTCCGAAAAAGTCGGAGGTGAAGTAGTGTACAGGACCTGGAAAAATGAGAACCATATCAAGATCACTGATGTAATATTTCAACCGGAAGCAAATGGAAATTACTATGTCGAAAAACACGATTATGGCTATTTCTGATTGATTTTCTCTACAAGTTCCTTTGGAGAAAAATCTGTCATGATATGACACTTGTTAGCCCATTGGGTCAACAAAATATTTATGATTATAAATGGATTAAACAAATTAAATTTGAACTGTGATGAAATGCCAGGTAGAAAATATAAAAGATAAAATAGCCAAAGAATATGGCTTTAATAGTTGGGATCAGTATTTTGATTACTTCATTACAACAAATCCAGGCAGAAAAATTTTACGAAATGGTATCCGAAAAGTACTTTGGGGAGTCCTTCTTCTGTCGAATGATTTATTGTCTTGCCCAAAATGTACTTTGAAAAATTATAAATCAAAAGAATCTGATATTAATGTCGGAGAAAGATGTTACAATCTTAGCCGGGAATTACACGAGATAAATAAAAAGACAAAATTGCTCAAAAAAAGTTTTATTGAAATCCCCCTCTGATAGATGGATCGGACTCAGTTGTCAAAAGTTAAAAGTATCTTCGGTATCCTCAGTATCTTCCATTTCTGATAGCATACATGGCGATGAAAAATAAGGACGTGATGGTTCCTGATAAGGCTTGAAGACCATCTTTATATTTTTATCCTGTTCCAGAGATAATTCCGTATCATCGTATACCAATTTTGATTGTGGAGTTGTCTCTTCGATCTTAGATTTTCTTTCTTCTTTGTTTTTCATGATGTGACTTTTCCTTTATATTCAACGTTTTAATCTGTGTGCATGACTTTCCCGAATATTCCTGGCAGCCGCAACCATTCTAACCAAAGCTTCTTTCGTTTCTTCCCACTTTCGGGTTTTCAGTCCACAATCCGGATTGACCCAAATATTTTTAGTTGGAATAACCATGGTAGCTTTTTTCAGCAAATCAGTCATTTCGGTATCGGTTGGAACGCGCGGAGAATGAATATCATACACGCCCGGACCAATATCATTTGGATATTTATATTCCCCAAAAACATCCAATAGTTCCATCTGCGACCTGGAGCATTCAATGGTAATCACATCGGCATCCAAAGCAGTGATGCTTTCAATAATATCATTGAACTCAGAATAACACATGTGTGTATGGATTTGTGTCTCGTCTTTCACTCCGGCATAAGAAAGCCGGAATGCATTTACTGCCCAATTGAGATACGTTTTCCAATCGCTTTTTCGAAGCGGTAATCCTTCTCTAAGCGCTGGTTCGTCAATCTGAATGATATGGATATGAGCCTTTTCCAAATCAAGAACTTCGTCTCTGATGGCCAGGGCTATTTGGTTACATGTTACAGAAAGAGGCTGATCATCCCTGACAAACGACCATTTCAAAATAGTAACCGGTCCGGTCAACATTCCTTTGACCGGCTTCGAAGTGAGCGATTGTGCGTAGGTAATCCAGTCAATCGTCATTGGATTTGGCCGCTGAACATCACCAAAAATAATAGGAGGTTTTACACAGCGCGATCCATAACTCTGAACCCAGCCATTGGCGCTGAATACAAAACCGTCCAACATCTCTCCAAAATATTCAACCATATCGTTTCGCTCGAATTCGCCGTGAACCAGCACGTCAAGGCCCACTTCTTCCTGCCAGCGAACCGCTTTTTTTATTTCACCCTGAATAAGCCGATCATATTCCTTTTTCGAAAGTTCATTCTTCTTCAGCTTTGCCCGCCAGCTTCTTACATCCACCGTTTGTGGGAATGAACCAATTGTTGTGGTTGGGAATGGCGGCAGTTTAAGGTACCCTTGCTGCTCTTTTTTCCGAAGTGGAAAGGACGGCCTTTTCATCGCTTCAAATTGTTCAATGAAGTCAATATGCTCTTTTACCAGCTCGTTGTGAATTAGCTTGGAAGTCTTCTTACTTTGAATTGCCTGTTGATTTTCCTCTATAATTACCTTTAGTAATTTGTCATTTTTGTTTAAAGACAATTGTTTCAGAACAACGACCTCTTCAAGTTTTTGTTTCGCAAATGCCAGCCATTGTTTAATTTCAGGCGATAAGGTTTCCTCATTCGTTTCCAATTCCAGATCACAGGGAACGTGCAGCAAAGAACAGGATGGAGCAATCATCACCCGCTCCTCTCCTATTTTCTCCACGGCTTTCGCAATTAGCTTTAAAGAATTCGTAAAATCATTTTTCCAGATGTTTCGTCCATCCACTAGCCCAAGCGATAATTTCATTTCGTCGGGAACCAGATTCATCATGATTTCAAGTTGTGCCGGATCTCTCACCAGATCAAGATGAATGGCATCCACTGGCAAGCCGGCAACCAACTCCGCATTATCAGACAATCCTCCAAAATAGACAGACAGTAAAAGTTTGACGGAAGGGAAATTTTTCCTGATTCGTGAATAGGCAGTCTTGAAGGCTCCCTTTTGTTCAGGCGTTAAATCCAAGGCCAAAAAAGGTTCATCAAATTGAATCCATTCTACCCCATTATCCACAAGAAGTGAAATCATTTCGAAGTAAGCCTCAAGGAGGTTTCCCAGTAAATCAATCCGGTTGAAGCCTTCCTCCTTTTCTTTACCAAGCAGCAAAAAGGAAACAGGTCCCAGAATTACGGGTTTGGTAATAATGCCCAACCTTTTTGCTTCCTGAAATTCATCAATCAATTTGAAACCCGACAACCAAAACTTTTGATTTTTGTAAAATTCAGGTACAATGTAATGATAGTTTGTATCAAACCATTTGGTCATTTCCATGGCTGTAATATCCGTTACCTCATCCTGATAACCTCTTGCCATTGCAAAGTAAAGATCCAGTTTCGATTGATCTGAATTACGGGGAAGTTGTGCATAACGATTCGGGATCGCGTTCATCGCAAATGCTAAATCTAAAACATGGTCATAAAACGAGAAATCGTTGGACGGAATCAATTCAATACCCAATTCCTTGTGAGTCAACCAGTTTTTCTGCTTAATTGTCAAACTAATTTGCATAAGCTGTTCATAGCTAATCTTTCCTGCCCAATATCCTTCAACTGCTTTTTTGAGCTCCCGGTTATTCCCAATCCGCGGATACCCTAAATTGTGTGTTATCATTTTTTACGTGTATTAATTAACATTCCAATCATTTCACAAAAGTAATGAAAAAATATAAAAAGACGTCTACGTCTTTTTATAAATTATTTATATCTTTACAAAAGAATTTTAAAGACTATTGTTATGAAAATATCACAGAACACTTCAGTGGGTGAATTGGTAAAATTAAATTTCCGAACTGCTTCCATCTTTCAGGAAAATAACATTGACTTTTGTTGTGGCGGTGACAAAACCATTTCAGAAGCATGTAAAATTGTAGGTTTGGATCCTGATCAATTGATTGGTCAGCTATTAAACAATTAGGCTATGCTTGGAAAAACAACTGAATATGCAATAAGGGCTTTAGTATATATCTATATACAAAATATGGAAGGGGGAAGGCCTGGGTTTAAGGAAATTGCCAAAATGATTGATTCGCCGGAACAATTTACAGGAAAAGTTCTGCAAAACTTAACCCGTGCCGAAATCGTATCTTCGATGAAAGGCCGGGGTGGAGGCTTTTTCTTTAATGAACCAACCAACCCGATCACATTATTTGAAGTGATTGAAGCAATAGAAGGTAAAGAATATTTTTCAAAATGCGGTTTCGGGTTAAAGCGCTGTGATACCAGCAATCCCTGTCCGCTGCATGATGATTATGCCCCGGTTAGAGATTCCTTTTTTAAAATGGTTAATGAAAAAACTATTCAGTCGCTGGCCAATAAAATTAACAAACGCGAAGCTACATTAAACAGATTATAAATAGGATTGATAGATGAAACGTATCGGAATTATTGGAGGATTAGGCCCTGAAGCAACAGTTGATTATTTTAAAGAAATAATCAATGCTTTTAAAAATGAAAAAGGAGATCTGGATTATCCTGAGATTATCATTTACAGTGTGAACATGGCCTATAAATTTCAAAGATGAAACACGGGAACTGCTGATCGGAATCATAAAGAAAATGGTCAGGGAACAACAAATCGACTCATTGATTTTGGGGTGTACAGAACTCCCGTTAATTCTGACGGCGGAAAATTATGCCGGAATTTCCATTTTAAACACCACCAAAATCCACGTCGAATCAATTGCAAAGTATTGTCGCGAAAATTCATAACGCCATGAAGACACAATTTAGTCCGGTTAATCCGGATTTTTATGATATTTTTTCTGAAGAACAGAAAAAAGAATCTGACAAAGTATTCTATTTCGGAAACGAAACCGAGGTGGAAGAAGCAAAAGGTAAAATTACCGGTTTGATAAAAAAAGAGGCTTTTGAGGAATATTTGGTTTTCGATTCAGGTGATGAAGTCCGAATAGATCGCATAATAACCATTAATGGAATTCCAGGGCCAGCCTATGATGAATATGACGCCTTCGCCTTGGCTTGCCTGAATTGTAATGTGGCGTCTGATTAGTACAAAATTGCAGCTTCAATGATTTTTAAATTGAGCTGTATCAGAATAATCAAAATAATTAAAAAAAATCAACATGAAAAAATGGTCATTTATTGCTGCTAGTTTTGTTTTACTAGTGGGCATATCATACAGCTCGCCAAATAAAGAAAAGAGCACAAGTTTCAAAGTCGAAAAAAGCGCAATTTCAGAAATGCTGGAAACAAAATCGGAACCCACTCAACCCGCCTCAAGTGTCGGAAAGAAATTGTATTCTGACAAAGGGTGCCTGGTCTGCCACCAATTGAATACAAAACTGGTTGGTCCGTCGGTTAAAGATATTGCAGCGGCTTATTCAGGAAAAAAAGCAGGTTTAACTGCGTTTTTAAAAGGTGAAGGCAAAGCCATTGTAGATCCATCTCAGGCTAGCGTGATGCATCCACAAATAGCTATCACGAAAGCATTGTCTGCTAAAGATTTAGATGCAATTGTTGACTATATTCTTTCAATTAAGTAATCGTTAAAAATATAATGTCGTATTTTAATTCAATAATATTTAACATATATAGCAAACATTCTTTGAAATTCTGAAAACAGAGGTATGCGTCAAAAGGCAACCATAGATATTTAATTCTATCCACAATATTTCAATCATGTTCAGTTCCGGAGAATATAGTGTTAAAAAGTAAATAAACATATCTTTTTCTTTCCAATCAATCATTTTTACCTTGAATTTTTTTAATTTATGAATAGGAGCATTATCAAGTTTTATTCTTTAGCCCTTTAGTATGATCAAATGTGATTGTCCAGGGTCATTCAGCAATCGCTCCATTTCTGAATGGAAAATATCCTGAACATCCTGTTTATTTGAAGGTAATTTCGCTGCACCATCGAGCTATCCAGCCTCCTGACAACTTCAATATCTTTATGACTATCCTGTTCTTTCTTCAGAGCTGTATGATCATTCAATATCTCGCAATGAAAAGTTTTCAGATCAATTTTACAGTTTGGATCATCAGCTAACATGCCCACAAACTCCCCGGAACTTAAGGCTGATATTTTTGAAGGCGGTACAGCAGATTCCAATTGTTTGGAACCTAAAACGCAAAACAATGCAATTCAATGCATTATACGCTAATTTTGGAGTAGATTTTTTGAATCTGATGAACTCCCGAATCACCACCTTGGAGATTCATCATTTATGCATTATTATGCATTTCCAAAAAACAAAAAACTCCTGCAAATGTGACATTTACAGGAGTTTGCGTTGAAATACGTTTTGAAAAAGTGGAGCTGGCGGGAGATTGCGAATGGTTATAACTATTTAATTATTAATGATATTAAAAATTGTATTTCATGTATTTCAATTCAATATGTGTATTTAGACTTGTATCACAGACAATTTGTGTATGTCTGTTTTAATTGCCAACAAATGACATATCCACATTTTTCTTTTCCATACTTTCCTTCAGTAACATATTTTCTTCTTGCAATTGAATGATCTTTTGAAGGTCTTTAATCCATCGTGATTTTTCATCTTCAGAAAGAGTGTTTCCATTTCCGCCTTTATTATTCACATTTTGAATAAGAATTTTGGTGTCTTTCCCAGAAATAATACAATTTAGCATTTCTCCTTCGCCTGTAAGAAGCCATCGGGCATTTAATGTTGGTGCATTGGCGACGATCTCTTGTAACTTAGTTACTGATATCGCCCGACCTGAATTTATCCATCCACTCCAAACATTTTTATCTACCCCAATCTTCTTATAGAATTCTGGAGCCGAAACTTTTTCAGTCACTATATATTGGCTAAGTCGCTGATTAATCGTCACTTTAATTTAGATATAATTTAAATAACAGATATATGTAGAAATACACATACTTAGCATGTTTATTTTTACATACCTTTGAATTAAATATTCTTCGAATATAGTCATTTTAGGTTACTAAAACAATACTTTAACAATACTAATACAATACAAAAAAGATGAATGAAGAAGATTTAGGAAAATTACGGAAATCAATGCCAAAGAATTACCGATACGAACTGGCAATAAAATTTACCATCTCTGTTCCTTATGTAGACAAGATTTTCAGGGGATTAACCAATCGATCTGATGTGATTGATTATGCAATCCAAATGGCCACTGAGTACAAAAATCACCTAAAAGAACTGAAGTTGAAAATTGAAGAATTGTAAAAATGATTCAATTTTTCTGTCTTTCCGTTAGACAAGAAAGTTGAATGTTTAAATAACCATACACCGCAGTCGGGGCCGCTGTAATTAAATGGCCTGAGTTCTACTGTTGATTTTATTTTTTCAACATCCACCCAGCCCCGGTTTAATTAAGACCGGGGCAAATTGATCTCCATGGTACGGAAGTTCATCGAAACTGACATTGAACTGGCAGGGTCCGAATCCCTACATGATCACAAACGGTGGTTTAGCTGACCGGAGTAGAGTCCTTCGCGGTGCT
>JBBRXN010000110.1:0-16254 GCA_038248385.1 Bacteroidales bacterium | reverse complement strand
TAACGGTTGTTCTTCTTGCTATCGGATTATCGTTCGATTCATTTGCTGTATCAGTATGCAGCGGACTAAACCTCCCTCAAATCCGTTTTTATCAGGCAGCAAAAATCGCTATCTTTCTGGCAGTCTTTCAGGCGCTCATGCCCTTGATCGGCTGGCTGCTTGGCAACAGCATACGATCGTTGATTGAGCCTGTTGATCACTGGATTGCATTCGGATTGCTATCACTTATCGGAGGGAAAATGATCATCGAAAGCTTTATCAACTCCGAGGTTCGCGAAATCAAAAATCCATTGCATATCAAAGTGATTTTGATGTTATCGCTTGCAACCAGTATCGATGCCCTCGCGGTCGGGTTTAGTTTTGCAACTTTCCTTGATAAAATTATGCTCGCAGTGATTATAATAGGATCAGTAACTTTTATTGCCTCCATGTTGGGGATACTGCTGGGCAAAAAAACCGGACCAAAGGTTAGTCAGTACGCTGAGATATTGGGCGGATTAATACTGATTTTTATTGGCTCTAAAATATTGATAGAGCATCTGTTTTTGAATTAAACCACGTAAATTGCGGGCATGGAGTTAAGCGTTTTAATAGACATAGTTATCATTTTCGCCCTTGCAACGGGTGTTAATTACCTTTTCACAAAAATAAAAATACCCACCATCATCGGGTATTTGCTGACTGGAATTGTGGTAGGGCCTTCGCTGCTGGGCATTATCAGATCACCGGATGATATTGAATTTATGGCCGAAGTCGGTATTATTATTTTGATGTTCACCATCGGTCTTGAATTCTCTCTCAACCATCTGATCAAAATACGGAAAATCGTTTTTTTTGGTGGTTTTATTCAACTGATTTTTACTGCCGGCATCACCATGTTGATTGCAAAAATGTACGACATGGGCTGGGAAGCATCTTTGTTTGTCGGGTTCCTGACTGCCTTGAGTAGTACTGCTCTGGTATTGAAAATCCTTCAGGAACGGGGCGAGTTGACCTCCAATTATGGCCGGACCGTTGTCGGAATTCTTGTTTTTCAGGATATTATTTTAATCCCGATGATTTTACTGACTCCGATGCTGGGAGGCAAAACCGCCAACATCGGAATGCAAATGTTAATTCTGGCCATAAAATCAATTGGAATTATAGGGCTGGTTTATGTGGGCAACAAATGGATAATGCCAAAAGTGTTGCATTTGATTGCCCTCACCAAAAATAAAGAGTTGTTCCTGATGAGCATTTTGCTGATTTGTCTGGCCGTTGCTCTTTTAACCGCTGAATTGGGAATGTCGCTTGCCTTTGGCGCTTTTCTGGGTGGCCTGATGATCTCGCGGTCGGAATACAGTCAGGATGCCTTCAGCCACCTCACGCCGTTTAAGGACACCTTTACAAGCTTTTTCTTCGTATCCATCGGCATGTTGCTCGACATGAGTTTCGTCTTCGATCATATCATTCTGGTTTTAGGAACCGTGTTGCTTGTGATCACAATAAAATCTCTGGTAGCCGGAGGAACCGCTTTTATTCTCGGCCATACTTTCCGGGGTACCATTGTAGTTGGGCTGGCATTGGCGCAAATCGGTGAATTCTCATTTATTCTTGCCAAAACCGGCCAGGACTATCACATACTGAATGAATTTTATTACCAGCTTTTTTTAGCGGTAACCATCGTTTCGATGGGGATTTCCCCATTTCTGATCATGATGGCCAAACCGACCACCAGAGTATTGTTACGGCTTCCTATACCCCAACTACTGCTCAAAGGGATGTTTCCGCTTCAGGAAATTGATGTGCCTGAAATGCAAAACCACATCGTACTGATTGGAAAGGATTCACGCTCGACGAACCTTGCGCGTATGGCCAGGCACATGAAACTGCCCTACATTTCAATTGTTTTTGATCCGGCAGATGTGAGAAAACGGCAACTGAAAGGAGAACCGGTGATTTATGGTGATGCCGTAAATGAACCTATTCTCCGGAAAGCACACGTCCATACGGCCGAAATCGTAGTGATCAGCATTGGTGAAAGTATTACATCGTTGGGAGTTATTGAAAAAGTCCGGAGCATGAACAAGCATGCCTACATCGTTGTAAGGTCAAAATACGTTTCAAATATTGTCGATTTTTATCAAATGGGCGCCAATCAGGTTATTCCTGAAGAATTTGAAACCGCGATCGGCCTTTTTGAACTGATACTGAAAAAATTATTGGTTCCGAAAGATGAAATCGAAGATGCTATTTCCGGAATCAGAGACGACAATTATGGTGTTTTCAGGGAAGTTGACGAAACCAATACTGTTACCTTGACAGATATGATTCCGGATGTGGAAATTATTGCCCTGAAAGCAGGTAATTATGAACTGTTTCCCGGTAATTCGTTGCTGGATATTAATTTGCGCGAACAGTACGGACTCACTGTGGTTGCAGTAAAAAGAAATGGTGAGATTATGGAAAATCCCGGAGCCGGATTTGTTTTTGAACCAGACGACGTTGTTTATGTACTGGGCAAACCCGCTAAAATTGCCCAATTACCGCATAAAAGCTAAATGAAAAAGCCGTTTCTGAATTTCTTCGGAAACGGCTTTTTGTTTATGCAGGTTTTACCTTATTTCTTCCGGATATAAATCTGGATCGGAACGCCTGAAAAATTAAAGTTCTCCCGAATCTTATTCTCCAAATACCTTCGGTAAGGATCTTTAACGTATTGTGGCAGATTGGCAAAAAATGCAAAACTTGGCGTCTGGCTTGGCAATTGAACGATGTATTTGATTTTTACAAACTTCCCCTTGATCGATGGTGGCGGATAAGCTTCAATCGCTTTGAGCATTACCTCATTCAATTCCGAAGTTTTGATTTTTTTGCTCCGGTTGTTGTAAACTTCAACAGCAGTTTCGAGCGCTTTCAGAATTCTCTGTTTGCTAAGCGCCGATGTGTAAACGATCGGAACATCAACAAAAGGGGCTATCCGCTCCTGAATCAGTTTGGTGAATTCATTGGTGCTCGCGTTGTCTTTCTCGATTAAATCCCACTTGTTGACTAAAATTACCACACCTTTTTTATTGCGGACCATCAGGTTGAAAATTGACACATCCTGCGATTCCATGCTACGGGTAGCATCCAGCATCAGCATACAGACATCTGAATCCTCGATGGTTCTCACCGAACGCATCACCGAATAAAATTCAACGTCTTCCTTCACCTTGGTGCGTTTGCGTAAACCAGCTGTATCGACAAGGAAAAAATCGTGACCAAATTTAGTATAGCGGGTATGAATGGCATCGCGGGTAGTACCGGCCACATCGTTCACAATATTGCGTTCTTCACCGGTCAAAGCATTGATGAATGAAGATTTACCAACGTTTGGGCGGCCAACCACAGCAAAGCGCGGGATGTTATCCTCTATTAATTCTTCCACTTTCTCCGGAAATTCCGCAACAATGGCATCGAGCAATTCACCTGTTCCGCTTCCGGTCATCGATGAAATACAGTATAATTCGCCCAATCCAAGTGAATAAAATTCGTGCGAATCAATGATCCGCTTATTGTTATCAACCTTGTTGACTGCAACGAATACTTTTTTTGATGAGCGGCGCAGTACGGAAGCCACTTCTTCGTCCATGTCGGTGATGCCATTTTCAACATCCACCACAAACACGATCACATCAGATTCTTCGATGGCCAGCAGAACCTGTTTGCGGATTTCACCTTCGTAAATATCCTCCGAATTGACAGCATATCCTCCTGTATCGATAATCGAAAAGTCGATACCATTCCAGATACCTTTCCCGTACTGGCGGTCGCGGGTAACCCCTGACGATTCGTCAACGATGGCTTTTCTCGATTCGGTCATCCGGTTAAACAGGGTTGATTTCCCTACGTTTGGCCGTCCTACTATTGCTATAATATTGCTCATATTTTATTTTTACTCCATATCGTATCCAAATCCGCCCAATGTCCGGTCTTTGTCGCGCCAGTCTTTGTTCACTTTCACGAATAGCTGAAGAAATACTTTTTTCTGGAAAAATTCTTCCATATCCAACCGGGCTTCAGTTCCGACTCTTTTAAGCGCCATTCCCTGATGTCCGATGATGATTCCTTTTTGGCTGTCGCGATTCACATGAATTACACACATCAGGTTCAGTATCTTTTCTTCTTCCTTAAATTCTTCCACTTCCACTTCTACGGAATAGGGAATTTCCTTGTCGTAGTACAACAGTATTTTTTCACGAATGATCTCACTTACAAAAAATCGTTCGTTTCGGTCAGTCAATTCGTCTTTCGGGAAATAGGCCGGTCCTTCAGGCAACAATTCAAGCAGCCGGTCAAAAATAGGTGCCACATTGAATTTTTCGAGTGCCGAAACAGCATATACATCTGCCAGTGGCAATTTCTCGCGCCAGTAGTTGTACAGTTCCATCACCTTTTCCTGATCCGATAAATCGATCTTGTTGATCAGCACAATCACCGCAGCCTCCGAACTTTTTACGCGTTCGATATATTCTATGTTCTTCGCGGGGCTTTCAATCACATCGGTCACATAAATAATGATGTCAGCATCAATTAGTGCCGTATTTACAAACTTCATCATTGTTTCCTGAAGCTTGTAATTTGGTTTCAGTATTCCGGGCGTATCGGAGTACACAATCTGGAAATCATCGCCATTGACGATTCCTTTGATGCGGTGACGGGTGGTCTGCATTTTTGAGGTAATGATTGACAAACGTTCGCCAACCAGTACGTTCATGATGGTAGATTTCCCGACATTGGGATTTCCGATGATGTTTACGAATCCGGATTTATGTGCCATTTATGTCTGAATGAAGGTTTTAAAAATCTGCGCAAAGATAGTCAATTTATTCTTTTTACCGTTTAGACCTTCAATTCGTTTTCCGGGTTGTATCTAAAACCGTTTAATGACACTCAGATAGATACTGTGGTAATTGGTTTGTTTTTCGAAGGTCCCTTCGTAGTTTGCCGACATTGAGAATTTGCGGCTGAATTGATAGGATAACTCGACTTCACCAATATGTTGCTTGAGGTTCCCTGTAGAATTCAGATATTGATAGTCCACATACCGGTAATTGATTCCCGCGTTCAGTTTCCCTTCAATAAAATCTTTATCAAGTCGAAGGCCGTAAATAGTTCCATTGATATAACTGGTTTGTATCAGATTGGCCGATAATGTTGCCGAAACTTTAATGCCGGGGATTTGGCTGTAAGTAAGGAATCCATTTGTGTTTTTTGTTGGATGCAGATCCTTGCTGCGGTCGCGGTAACTGGACGAAACGCCTACATTCATAAATGGGATCGGCCGGTAGTTGATTCTTAACTGAACTCCCTGACGGGTTGCATCCTCCAGAAGTTGGTCGAGGTAACTCTTGAAAGTCTCGATATATATTACATTTCTCCGGTTATCATAAGAACCTGAAATTGAAAGCTTTTTAAATGGGCGGTAATTGACTGACAGATACAAACTGGTTAAAATCAGATCGTTTGTTGTTTGGTAACTGGTATCGGTTGAAGTTTGGGTTTTCACTAATTTAAACAAATCGAGTTCAGAGGAAAAGAATACATTGACATTTTTGATTAAGGAGTTGTCGTGCTGAAAATAGGCAAATCGTCTGTCCTTTTTTCCTGAATTTGTTTGTTCAAACAAGGCAACGGAAGTTTGCATCCTTCCGTTTTTATTCTGTAAAGTATGACCTATATAACCTCCATATTCCAGTAAATGAGAATTAAAACTGTAATCGGTATAATCGGGCCTGAATCCGGCGACAGCTCCCCAGAAGAAATGTTTGTAATTTGATTCTACCTGTAAACCATCCATTGCACCCAGACTGGAAATATTTGGATTGATTTTTCGGCCCAACCAAACTATAGTATTTTTCCCCAATTCGTATTTCAAATTCAGGCCATAAATTTTCAGGCTATTAAAAATATTCTCCTTGATTGGCGCCCAGTCGTTCAGCTTATGCGAAAAGGAAACATAGCTTTCAAACGAAAAGCGGGAATCTGCGATATTGGTAACATCCAAAGACAAAGTATAGCGCAACCGATGGTTGTCGGTACCTGTCGAGCCTGAGAAGCCGGAATAGGAAGAAAAGAGTAACCTTCCCTTAACTTCTTGCTTTGGCCCGAGATATGAATTCGCAGTATCCCGGACAGCAATCCGTTTTTCATCTTGTAATGATTTGACCGGCTCAGCTTTATCCGCCTCTTGCATCCGGGATTTTTTTTCTTTCGGGACAAATGCAATCACTTTATCTCCCACCTTTAGCTTTTCATCGCCGATGGGTTTTCCAACGCAGGAAATAGAAGAACAATTTTCTACAGAAATAACCTGAACCAAAATACTATCCTTTCGAATGAAAATTTTGTCACCGGGTTTTATCTCCTTAGCAGATAGAAATTTAACATAGACATTCTGCGCAGTAAAATAAGTAACAGTTCCCTCAACCTCCTTCAGCGCTTCCTGTGCGTCTATTGTAGTTAAAAGCCCAAACATCAGAAATATGAAAATTAATTTTCTCATTGATAGAAATTCCTTTAATCAGTATTACCTCTTGGATGACAGGTTAAACAAGCATTGCTATTATAGGAGTAGTCTCTCTCCCCATCATGTTTTTTATCCATTCTTGTTTGTGAATGTTCATGGCAATCTATACATGTATAGCTGGAGTAATTTCCCTTTTGTTTGTGACAATCGGTGCAGTTATTCCATTCGCCTTTGTGTTTTCCGGAATAAATCGGGAAAGATTCGGAATCGTGTTGTTTATAGGATGCTGGTTTCCATTCCGGACTAGTTGTGTGACAATCATTACATGCTGTCGGAAATTTAGATAGTGTATGATTTGGATTGGTTGCTTTATTATAGTCTGATTGGTGGCAATCAACACAAACGCTAGAAAGCTTTTCAAATTTTCCTTCACCATGACATAATTTACAGTTGGTGGTATGTCCGCCGGTCAGTGGGAAAAAGTCATGATTAAAACCTGAAGCAGTCCATTCATAAGATTGTTGTTTATGACATTCAATACAATTGGTTGAATACCCCGATTGCTGATGGTTTGGCTGATTAGTTGCAAGGTATTTATCACGATGACAATCATAACAATCAATACTTATTGGCTCAAATTGAAGTTTGGACGATGAAATATGACATTTGTTGCAATCAGCCGACAAATGGGCTCCTACCAATGGAAAGCGGCTTTGCAGATGGATATTCCTCACATTCGGAATAATCCATGTTGAGGAATTATGGCAACGGGAACATTCATTTCCAACGGTTTGTTGATGCATATCCAAATGACAACTGTAACATTCTGTTTTTGCTTCAGGAAATACAAGCGTTGGATGGCACGCCCTGCATTTAACCTGTAAATGCTGACCCTTCAGAGTAAAATGTGTGTTGTTGTGGTTAAAAGTTAAATTTGATTGGTCAACAATCCATTCAGCAGAAGTGTGACATTGGACACAATCCATATTGAAATTTTTACCATGAGGAGTCTGTGCAGTAGCTGCAATAAAATCGAATACCAGCAACACTATTGTAAAAAATAATTTCACTCTTATTTTATTTGTTCCAAATCTAATGGCTTCCGGTTGGGTGACAGCTGTAACACGCGCTACTTGCATAACTATATCCTTTAACCCCGCTATGATCTTTGTCAACTGATGTTTTATTACTGTGCTCATGACAAAGGATACAACTGAACGTTGCATAATTGCCCGCATTGGTGTGGCACTCCGAACATAAACTCCATTTGCCGCGATGTTTGCCACTATATATCGGGAAATATTGTGCATCGTGATTAAAAGTAGATGGGCTCCAACTCTTGGTTGAATGGCAGCTTTCACAGTTAGTGGGAAATTTGGCTGAAAGATGGTTGGGATTTGTTGTTTTGTTGTAACTGCTTATATGACAACTGTTGCAGGACGTTGGTGTACCTGTGAACCCACTGGTATGGCAAGCAACACAAAGCACCGTTGTGTGAGCTCCCGTTAAGGGGAAATTGGTAGTTGCATGGTTGAAGCTGTTCTCTAACCAATTGTTCTGAGTATGGCACATCAAGCAAGTTGTAGGATAACCGGATACCTTGTGTTTGGGCGCATTGTCGTACTGTACCTGATGGCAGCTGATACATTCCTGAGTTGCAGCGGTCAGATTTCCTTTGTGGCAAGATGAACATTGTATCACGTTTTTATGTCCTCCTTTCAACTCAAACCCGGTAGTAATATGGTTGAAAGTCGAAGGTTTCCATCCATTGGTAGTGTGGCAAGTTGCACAATTATTGGGTATTCCGGCAGCAACATGGCCGGGCAATTGTGCAGCAGTGAAATTTTTCTGATGGCAACTGTTGCAAACTGTTGGAGTCCCTGCAAAACCACTGGTATGGCATGAAGCACATATTACAGTTGTATGCGCACCCGTTAACGGGAAACTGGTAGTTGCATGGTTGAAGCTGTTCTCTAACCAATTGTTCGGAGTGTGGCACATCAAACAATTTGTCGGATAACCGGATACCTTGTGTTTGGGTGCATTGTCGTATTGTACCTGGTGGCAGCTGATACATTCAGGTTGCGCGGCAGTCAGATTTCCCTTGTGACAATCAGAACATTGAATCAACGTGCTGTGTGCTCCCTTGAGCTCAAATCCGGTGGTGATATGCTTAAAAAGTGATGGTTTCCAACCGGTAGTGTTATGGCAGGTTGCACAATCGTTGGGTATTCCGGCGGCAACATGGCTTGGCAATTGTGCTGCGGCGAAATTTTTCTGATGGCAACTGTTGCATTCTGTTGGAGTCCCTGCAAAACCACTGGTATGGCAGCTTGAACATACTACCGTTGTATGTGCTCCTGATAAAGGGAAGTTTGTGGTTGCATGGTTAAAGCTGGACTGTAACCAGTTATTAGGAGTGTGACACATTGTACAGTCTGTTGGGTAAGCAGATTGTTTGTGACTGGGCGCATTGTCGTATTGGACCTGATGGCAAGTGATACATTCCGGCTTTGCCGATGTTAAGTTTCCTTTGTGGCAAGCTGAACATTGTACCAAAGTTTTATGCCCTCCCTTCAGCTCAAATCCGGTAGTAATATGGTTGAACAAGGACGGTTTCCATGCGGTTGAATTGTGGCATGTTGCACAATCGTTGGGGATTCCGGCAGCCACATGGCTTGGCACTTGTGCCGCTGTATAATTTTTCTGATGGCAGCTGTTGCATTCTGCGGGTATTTTGCCATAAGTTCCGGAAACGTGACATTGGACGCAACCTATGGCATGTCCTGAAGTCAGAGGGAAAAAGCTGTGATCGATTTGTGCACCACTCCAACTGACAGAACCGGCACCATGACACTGTATGCAATTGGTTGAATATCCGGATGTTTTATGGCTTGGTGCATTGTCGTATTGTACCTTGTGGCAACTGATACATTCAGGTTGCGCGGCAGTCAGATTCCCCTTGTGGCAATCGGAACATTGTGCTAAACCCTTATGAGTTCCCTTCAATTCAAATCCGGTAGTAATATGGTTGAAAGTTGATGGCTTCCAGGTTGTGGCTGTGTGGCATGTTGCACAATCGTTGGGGATTCCGGCGGCAACATGGCTTGGCAATTGTGCTGCGGCGAAATTTTTCTGATGGCAACTGTTGCATTCTGCGGGTATTTTGCCATAAGTTCCGGAAACGTGACATTGGACGCAACCGATGGCATGTCCTGAAGTCAGAGGGAAAAAGCTGTGATCGATTTGTGCACCACTCCAACTGACAGAACCGGCACCATGACACTGTATGCAATTGGTTGAATATCCAGATGTTTTATGGCTTGGTGCATTGTCGTATTGTACCTTGTGGCAACTGATACATTCAGGTTGCGCGGCAGTCAGATTTCCCTTGTGGCAATCCGAACATTGTGCTAAACTCTTATGAGTTCCCTTCAGTTCAAACCCGGTGGTGGTATGGTTGAAGGTTGATGGCTTCCAGGTTGTGGCTGTGTGGCAGGTTGCGCAATTGTTGGGGATTCCGGCGGCCACATGGGTTGGAACTTGTGCCGCTGTGAAATTTTTCTGATGGCAGCTGTTGCATTCTGCGGGTATTTTGCCATAAGTTCCGGAAACGTGACATTGGACGCAACTGATGGCATGTCCTGAAGTCAGAGGGAAAAAGCTGTGATCAATTTGTGCATCACTCCAACTGACAGAACCGGCGCCATGACACTGTATGCAATTGGTTGAATATCCGGATGTTTTATGGCTTGGTGCATTGTCGTATTGTACCTTGTGGCAACTGATACATTCAGGTTGCGCGGCAGTCAGATTCCCCTTGTGGCAATCAGAACATTGTGCTAAACCCTTATGAGTTCCCTTCAATTCAAATCCGGTGGTGGTATGGTTGAAAGTTGATGGCTTCCAGGTTGTGGCTGTGTGACAGGTTGCACAATCGTTGGGAATTCCGGCGGTTGCATGTACCGGAACTTGAGCTGCAGCGTAATTTTTTGCATGACAACTGCTGCAAACAATCGGTGTTCCTGCAAATACGCTGGTATGGCAGCTGGAACAAAGCGTAGTTGTGTGAGCGCCTGTCAAGGGGAAATTGCTGGTCGCATGATTAAAGGTGGTCTGAAGCCAGTTGTTTTGACTATGACACATTGTACAATTTGCCGGATAGGCAGATTGTTTGTGTTTGGGAGCATTATCGTATTGTACCTGGTGGCAGGTAATACATTCAGGTTTTGCAGTCGTGAGGCTTCCCTTGTGACAATCTGAACATTGAACCAGTGCCTTGTGTCCTCCCTTGAGTTCGAAGCCGGTAGCGGTATGGTTGAATGTTGAAGGTTTCCAACCGGCAGGAGTGTGGCAAGTAGCGCAATCATTGGGTATTCCGGCAGTTGTATGAATCGGGACTTGTGCTGCTGCGAAATTTTTCCGGTGACAACTGTTGCAAACATTTGATGTTCCTGTAAGGCTTATGGTATGGCATTTTTCACATTCAACAGTTTTATGCAATCCGGTTAAGGGGTAGTTGGTATTTGAATGGTTAAAACTGCTCTCCAGCCAGTTATTCGTGGCATGGCATTTTGAACAGTCGGTGGGATAAGTAAGTTGCTTATGTTTTGGTGCATTGTTGTATTGCACCTGGTGACAATTAATACACTCTACCGGTAGTTTATCAAATTTACCAGTAACATGGCATTGGATACACTGAACAGCATGTCCGGCAACAAGCGGAAAGGAGCTGTGGTCGAATGCCTTGGTACTCCAACTTGATGAACCTGAATTGTGACATTCTATACAATTTGTTGAGATTCCGCCAAGTATATGATTGGGCGAAGTGGTACTCTGGAAATTTTTCTGATGGCAATCAATACATTCTATTCCAATTGGTTCAAATTGTAGATTGGATGACGATTTATGGCAATCCGAGCAATTTGCTGTCCGGTGGGCTCCCAAAAGCGGGAATCGGCTTTGCTGGTGAATTTCCGAAGTATTCTTTATAATCCATGAATTTGGGGTATGACATCTGGCACAATCTTTTCCCAATGTGTTTTTATGCATGTCGGTATGACATTCCGTGCAGGATTGTCTCTTATCTTTAAAATCAAGAGATGTGTGACAATCCTTACAATTAACAGATTTATGCTGTCCGATCAGTTTAAAGCTGGTGTTATCATGATTGAACTGCATATTTGATCTGTTCACACTCCAGCTGCTTGAAGTATGGCATTGGACACAATCTATCCGGAAATCCTTTCCATGCGGAGATTGGGCCTGCACATAAAATGCAATCAATACCAGGATTATTGTGAATGACAGTTTGTGCATTTGATGTCTTTAATTTTGTAATTTATATAGGTGCTTTTTCCATCCTTAATTTCCTTGTGACATTTTATACATGCGACATTCTTGTGTCCACCCTCCAATTTGAACCGTGTTTTGTCATGGATAAATTTTTCCGGTTTCCAGTCTTTAAACCCATGACAATTTATACAATCAGTTTGATTGTTTTCTTTAAACTGAGTATGATGGACATCGGTATGGCAATTCTCACAATTGATATTCAATAATGAAGAAAATTTCTGAATGAACGTACCATCAGTTTTTTCTTCAAAGTGGCATTTCCTGCAGGATTGTTCTGCATGTTTCCCTTCAAGTTTAAAAGTCGTAAGGTTATGATCGAACTTAACGCTATTCCATGTTGAAACATTGTGGCATTTCTCACAATTCTCCTCCGGAAAATATTTTGCATCAATAACCTCTTTGTGTAAGTTTTTATGGCAATCAGCGCACTTTTCGCCTATTTTCCTGAAGTTCCAATCCTTTTCTTTTTTGTGGCACTCAAAGCATGGCGTTGAAAGATGTCCACCTTCTATTTTAAATTTAGTCAGATTATGTTTTTCGATGGTAAACAAGGATGGCGCGAAGCCTTCACCTGAGTGACATTCAGAACAATCCGGAGATTTGCCCGCTTTGCTGAACTGTCCTTTATGGTAGTCTGTGTGGCAGTCGGTACATTTTTCGTGAGGCAAAGTCGCTGTCAAACTTATTTTGTGGCACAATTTGCAGGATACATTTTTGTGACGTCCGGTTAACAGGTATCCTGTTTTACTGTGATCAAATGTGCTGATTCCTTTTACTGCTTTAAATGACTCTTCGGTATGGCATTGCGTACAGTTTTGTCCAAACTGGTTGTCGTGAATATCCTTGTGGCAGTTTGCACAATTTTTATACTGAAGGCCGGTAAACTGCTGAAAATCTTTGCCGTTCCTGATGCTTGTCTTGTGGCATTTGATACACGAAACATCTGTGTGTTTGCCTTTTAACTGATATTTGGTTTTCGTGTGATCGAATTTTGAAGCCGGTTTAAATTTGTCGTTGTTATGACAGTTTGAACAAGTATTCGAAAGGGTTTTCTGGTGACGGTCTTCGTGGCAGGTGATACATTGGCTATTTAAGCCGAGATAGGTTTTCTTTTTCTTTTTAAGTTCCGGATCAGAGATAAAGTCAGGTTTATGGCAATCTGCACAATCCTTTTTTATATGAGCGCCTTCAAGTTTGAACCCGGTTTCATTGTGATCAAAATTTTTCTTGTCGAAATGAATAATTTCAAAATTCCGGCCATGGTGGTCGCTATGGCAAACGATACAGGTTTTCACTTTTGAAGAAGAATGGTAGCCTTTTTTCTGGTCAATACGCTCTTTGATCTCTTTGTGGCAATCCAGGCATTTATCGTTCGAGATTTTTTCACCTATCGTGTGACACTTTGTGCAATTACTCATCCCTTCCAGGTCAGCATGGGCTTTGACCAACTCTCCGGGCGAGATTTGTCCAAATCCATTGAGTGTTAACATCAAAAGGATGAAACTGACAATATTTCTATGGTTAGGATTCATTTTTGCATTCTCTATCATCTATCAAGCCTCTGTTTTTAAAACCTTAAATTTATTTTTTATGCTTTAAAATAGCCTCTCCATGCTTTGTATCTGTCTTTATTCCAATTTTCTCAAGAAATTGAGTGGGTAGTTCCCCACCGGCAAATATGTAAACCAAATCGTTTTTCAGCACCAATTCATTATCAGATTTATTTATATTGATTTTAACCATGTCTTCTTCGATAGAAGTTAAACTGGAATTAAACAAAACTTTAATTTTTCCTTCTGAAATGGCAGCCTTGATATTCTCGTTGTTTTTAGGTTTTAACCGACCAAAAACCTCGCTACGATAAGAAATATGTACCTTGTTCTCATCAGCCAGCAACAAAGCCGTTTCAATGGCCGAATCGCCGCCGCCTACAACTACAATGTCTTTTCCAATAATCAGTTCAGGCTCTAATAACCTGTATGCGACTTTTGAGCTAGCTTCTCCGGGAACATTCAATTTACGTGGAGTTCCCCTTCGGCCAATAACAAGCAATATTTTACGCGAAGTAAATTCCTCCCCCGATTTGGTCTTCACTAAAAAATGTTTATCCACCGGCGTAATGGCTTCAACCTTTGTGTTTTCTTTGATACTAAGTTCGTTTTTGGAAAGCACCTCGTTCCATAAATTCAGTAATGCAAGTTTACTGGTTTCCTTTAATCTGACCTTTCCATACAAAGGCAAATCCATTGCAGATGTCATTACTATTTTTGCCCTGGGAAAAGTAAATACGGTTCCGCCAAGTGTATCTTGTTCAAGAGTTAGCGCGTTTAGTTTGAGTTTTTTGGCTGCCAGGGTAGCCGAAATTCCGGCAGGACCGGCACCAACAATAATGAGATCATACTGCGCGTCAATGTTCTTGTTGATGTTTTTTGCCAGGTTTTCAACAGCCTGCCTCCCCTGTTCCACTGCATTTTTTATCAGACCCATCCCGCCGATTTCACCGGCAATAAACACTCCTGAAACATTGGTTTCAAAGCTTTGGTCAACATGGGGTAAATCAACTCCCCTTTTTTCAGTACCAATGCACAAAGTGATGGCTTGTACAGGGCAGGCATTAAAACATGCGCCATGTCCGATGCAGTGTGAAGCATTGATAATGGTTGCCTTTCCGTTTCTTATCCCGATAATATCCTTTTCCGGACATGCACTTATACAAGCGCCACTTTTGATGCAAGTATTCACATCAATTACCGGATGCAACGAAACGGGTTCATGCATTCCTTCCTCCTTGGCTATGGCGATTTTCTCTTCTACAATAAGCGATTCCCTCTTTTGTTTACGAAGGTAAATGAAGACGATCGCAATCAGAAAGATTGCGACCAGCGAATAAATAAGTGTTTGTTCTATCAGTACTTCCATAACCTTAAAAAACCCATTTATAACCAAATGTAATTGCAACAACCACATGAATAATCATGATAACCAACATCACCAAGGCAAAAGGCAGGTGCGCCACATGCCAGTATTCGAAAAGTTTTTGCATTGTTACCAGTCGCTCAATTTTTCTCTTCAGAGATATTTGATCTTTGAATGATTGTACTATTTCCCTGGTCTTATCCCTGTGTACATTTTGTGTTTTTAATTCATTTCTGATTTTTTTTATGGCAACCCGCTCTTCACTGCTACTCCAAAAAAGATTTCCTGACCCTTTTGATTTGGTTTCTGCGGAATTATCAATCAATTCGTAAATACTTTCATCCAGAGTGACGGTTTTCCGAAGTTGCTTGTTCGTTTCCCCTTTTATATCGTCAAGTTCATGAAGACTAAGCTCACGGCCTTCAATGGTTCTTGGTATCTGAATGTAAATAAACCGGCCAATTACACCACTTATTACAACTGCTACCATGCTCCAGAAACTAACCGCTACAATTCCGCCAAATTTGAATGTGGTGTGGAATAATATCAACACCGGGCCCAAAGTGCAAAGGAAAATATGCATCTCCAACCAGTATTTCAAAATTCCAATGCGTGAGAAACGATGTATTCGTTTTCTGGCCATGTAACTGAAAACTGCGAATACGATCATCAACGATCCGATGATGCCAAGTCCATGACCAATTATGCCGCTGGATTTTAACGATTGATTTTCAGGAAGAAAATATCTTTGTTCCATGCTTGTCCCATAATAACTGTATCCAATGTAAGTTAATATGGACACCGTCAGAATGACGACAAATATCAAAGCTGATATTACAATTCTATGTATGGTGGCAAGCTTAAATTTCATATTCAATCAACGTATTAGATCTTCCTTTATGCGAAGGAAGCTCATGTAATTCGGAAATAAATGTAGTAATTTGATAATTCTCAGAAGTTTATAAAATCAATTTGAAATCAATCTAAATAGCTGAAATATAGCATGTCATAGTGCTGAATGATTGAAGGTTGAAAAAACAATGCTTTTACTATTATACCATGTATCAATATTTTTATACTAACCTGTACCAGAATGACCGCTTTTTTTACGCATTTTTTCATCAATCCTGAATGAGACTCCAAAGTCTTTATATTTCAATTGATTACGAATTCAGGCATAAAAAAAGCCCTGAATTTCTTCAGAGCTTCTTACAAAAGTTATTTTTCAGCAGAAAATTAATCGGGCATATATCCACGAATAATTCCACGTTTCGAATCTTTGATGAATAAAAGAATTTCATCTCTTTCGGTTGAGGCTGGCATTTCTGCTTCAATGATCTCAACTGCCTGAGATATATTCAGCCCTTTTTGATAAATGTAGCGGTATATTTCCTGAATCTCACGGATTTTTTCGTTGGTGATATTGCGGCGACGCAACCCGATTGAGTTGATGCCTACATACGAAAGCGGTTCGCGACCAGCTTTGATAAACG
>JBBRXN010000109.1:0-16568 GCA_038248385.1 Bacteroidales bacterium | reverse complement strand
TCCATTGCGAACATAGATCCACTGTCTTTCAATGGGTTTGTGAGTGATTTAATGCAAATTTATCAAACAAGATTTCCTGCAAATACATTTATTTGATACTTTTCTATAAGAAATTCATCAATTTCAAGAGGATCGTTTAAAATTCTAATTGATTTAATCTCCTCTTGTGATAATTCCGGGATAGTAAATTTTTCGATGAAGTTTTTCTGATAGCAGGGATAACCACCTTCTATGGCAACACTTGTTTTGCTAACGTAATAATCCATTACACAAGAGTTCAGGATTTTCTGAACAACATCTATGTTTTCTAATAATGTAATTGGATTAATAAAATCGTTAAATAAACTATTGCTTACTTGTTCACGGAAATAAAGCCCGTATCCGTTTGTAAAAAAGCCCTCTTCTTCCTCAACTAACAAGAATCTAGGTTGTTGGCTGAATGTTGGATTTAATATTTTTTTTCCTTTTCTTGTTAAACCTTGTGTTCTTCCCCAAACAAAAAATGGCTCATAAGTCACCTTCCCTTTGTCTCTTGCTAAGAGATTTTCTTTTTCTGAAAGTAAGTAAGCATAACACTTTGGAAATTTCTTCTTGAAATCAACTTCCGGGATTGCTACTGCAACACCATTTTTGATGTTGTACGGACAAATGATTTTTCGTGTATTTGTTTCAACTTCTTCCTGCGTTCTGAAATCCGATATTTTATAAACTGATTGAACAATTTCTTTTTCAATTTCAAAAGTACCACTATCAGTTGTTTTAATGTAGCAGCCATTTTTCATTTTATTTCCATCAATGAAAAATATTTCATCCTTTAAAGTGGCAATACCTACACAAATGTCAAACAGTTTACCGATTGGCTTGCCAATCGTTTCAATTATTTTGATGTTTTGTTGCTCATCTGTCTTTAAAAGTCGCCACTTTTTCACGTTCAAATTTTCTAAATAGTTTGGCGAGCCATTTGCGTTGGCTAAAAATGATTCAGGGCCGTAACCTTCCTTTATTCTATCGTAAGTTATTGCTCCATTTTGCTTTTTGTTTAAAAACGTAATGGCAGTATATGTTTGAGCATCAAAAACTTTCTTGTGGCTAAAATCAATAATTCGAGTTACACACTTTTGATGTTGAAAATATTTTCGTAACGCCTCACCGGCTAATGAAGTGAAATAGTTATTTGGTGTTATGTAACCAAGTTTTCCTGTTGGTTTTAGTAATTTATACCCAAGTTCAAAAAAAGCAAAATAGAGATTGAAAGTTCCGCCTTCAACAGTTGTCCAATGTTTGGCTAAATAATTTCGGTTTTCGTCTGTAAGATCTTGAAATTTCACATAAGGAGGATTGCCAACGATGTTGTCAAAGCTCAATTTCCAAGTTGTTCGCAAACTGTCCTGATTGTATAAATTGAAATCGGAGTCACAAAGTATTTCTCCGTTTTGCAAAGCATAAATTGTTAATATAAGTTTCGCTCTAAGGATATTATATTCAAGAATATCCGAACCGAAAATATTCTCTTTGATTATTTTTTTTATTGGCTTATTGAACGTCAGTTTGTAGTATTCTGTCAAGCCAACTAAAAACGCCCCACAGCCGCAACTTGGGTCAAGATTAGCTTCATTTTCTTTTGGCTTAATTTCATTGACTATAAAGTCGATAATATAATCAGGAGTAAAAAATGCTCCATTAAACTTTCTGTCCACTATTGGGATAATAAGTTCCAAATAGTTCTCTAGTTCTTTGATGCTCGAAATATTTAAAGAAGATGTGGCAAAATAAAGCTGCACATTTTGTACAAAGTCCTTAAAATAACTTGACAGGATTGGACTTTTCTCAAAATTGAGTTTATTATTTGTCAAGTAAGAATAAACCAAATGCTGCTCAATACTTGTAATGTCGTGAGTTTGTATAATTTGATTTAGTAATCCTTTTTTTATCATTGTTGTGCTGACTTTAAGTAACAAAAATAACTAAAAAATTTTCCTTATCAAATGGTTGTTGATATTTATTAAAGGCAAAATTGGAGTTTGGTTTGTGCGGTCAGAGAATATGCTGCAAGTAGGCTGGTAGATAGTTTTATAATGAGGTCAGTATATTTAAGTCATTTCGTTTCTGTCTTTTGCCTCTGCGTCGAATTGGTGCTGTCGCTTTTAGCCTGACCACTTCGCAAAAAAGCTACACGCAGTGGTGGACTGCGGGTGATTTCCTGTCAAGCCGAAAAACAGCTTGAGCGGAAAGATGCACACCGAAAACCACTGCTGCCGCACTTGACGGGTAGCTGAAGTTAGTAGCATTTACTTTTTATTATTACTGTTTTATCTGATTTTGTGTCAGATGTCATCTTTAAAATATACTGACCTATTGGGTATTTGCTAATTTCAATTTTAACAAAACTATCGGAATATGTTTTTTGGTATACAACCCTTCCGTTAACATCAATCATTTCAACAAAAACTTTTGAATTATCATTTCGTTGAATGTTTAAAATGTCACTGGCAGGATTTGGAAATACTCTAAAGTCAATTTTGTTTTCAATTGGTACGGTTGCTATTATTTCGCTACTGATCCCATTATTATCGGTTTTTAAAAGAAATATTTTTGTTTTATTGCTGCCTTCATCTTGCTGGCCGGTAATTATATATCCTTTATCCGAAGTTTGTTTTACAATTATATTGCCGTTTCCGGGTGCAATAGAATGCAGTTTTGTCCATTGGGTATCTCCTGTTGAATTGGATTTTACAAGATAAATACAGCCGTTATGTAAACTATCATTAGTTTTACCTGCAACTATTGTACCTCCATCAACTGTATTTTCAACAGAATTACCGTACGCATAGCCCCCTCCGATGAATGCTTTATCCCATAATACATTGCCTGAGAGATCTATTTTTGTCAGCAAAATCCCAACTGTAGATCCTCCCTCCGGCGGATGTATATAATTTGGTGCCGCTATTACATAACCTCCATCCCGCGATTCTTTAATCCTCACATCCGACATATCATTATAATTATTGTACACTTTAGACCAGGTTTTATCTCCATTTGAGTCTAATTTTATTACATAAACATGTCCCCATTCGCCTTCATTCCAGCCGAAAGTAGTTCCGGCAATGATGTAACCTCCATCTGATGTTGTATGAAAATCGTCGGGGCCACTTGCTCCTATTACGCATGAGGACAAAGTTTTTGTCCAGATTGTATCGCCGATTGTATTTGTTCTGATCAAATAAGGATTGTACCCATCAAAACCATTACTATTTGCACTTCCTAAAACAATGAATCCCTGATCGTCCATGATCTCTAGACTTTTTGCACCATCTTTAGCGCTACCTCCAAAATATTTTGTCCAAATTATTTCACCCTTTTCACTGATTTTAGCCATGAATAAATCAGTGTAAACTCCCCAATCGATCGATTTTGAGGTATGACCGACAATTATAAAACCTTTGTCAGAAGTCTGTTTTATAGAAAACCCATAAGACCATCCCATACCCGCGATTAATTTGGTCCAAAGTGTGTCGCCTGATTGATTTGTTTTAATTAAACAAATCTGCTGTTTATTATCCGGGGTGTTTGAAAATCCTAATATGATGTACCCTTTGTCAATCGTTTCACACACATCCAGAGTTGAAGCATTTAATAAGTTTCGACCTTCATAGGTTTTTGAAAATAGATTTTGTGCCTGACCCAATAATTGAACTGAAAATATTACAATCAAAATAATAATTAACTTTTTCATCTGTTATAATATTTGTTTCCTTTTTGTAAATGTAATTGCTACTAACTATTAACTAGCGGAAAGTTTATCCTATTTTTTCCAAACTTCAATTATTCTCCACCCGCCATTCTATTTTATAATTGCCTGATTGTTTGATTTGTTAAAAGTAGGGGTTATGTTTATAAATCAAAACTATTGATGGGTTTTTATTGTTTTTTTTTTCAAAATCCCCGTCCATCGTCGCCCTGTTAAAGATTTCATCGTCCTGTTAAGTTTCTGAGCGAACGAGTAGGTTTTTTTGTCGTCCTGTTAAGTTTCTGGTCGTCCTGTTAAGATTTTAGCCGTCCTGTAGAGTTTCCCACTGTCCTGTTAGGGGTTTCAGCGCCCTGTCGAACAGGACATCGAAAAATTTAACCGGATGCATCAACGAAAAACAGGCTCTTTTTTCAATCAAAAGGGCGCCTTTTATTCGGAACAGGCCAAAAAAAAACTTCGCAAATACGAAGTTTTTTCAAACCAAATTTAAACTTTTGCTTCTGCAGTAACTTTCGCCTTAAAAGCATTGACAGCTTTCCAGTAGTCGCTGCTGTAGCCTTTCAGGCGGTCGGCATTGCGCCAGAACACATATTTGCCACAATTGCGGATTTCGTCCATGGCTTGCTTCAGATAGGGATAAGCCTGGTCGCGGATAATCATGGCTTCGCTGTCTTTCTTGCGTTCGCCATTGGTGGCGCCCAGCAAGTCGCCCATTTGGTCGGCAAGGTTAGCAGCGAGGTTGAGCAATAAAGGATCAAAATTCACAACAGCCAGCAAATCGAGGTTGGCTCTACCCAGTTCGGCGAGGTCGTTCAAATCCTGAAAAAAAAAGGAAGGGATATTTCATATTATCAACAACTCATTTATTCGACTATCTTGCGCTGTATTTGATGAATGATTTTTAAAAATTGATCAGGAATGGAAAGCAGTTTTTTTAATCAGATAGCCCACCAATTTGAACGGCCATTTCTAAACCCGGTCCTGGTTTTTGCTGTCATTCTGTTTATTATTTTACTTTCTCCCATATTACTGCGCAAACTTAAAATTCCCGGAATCATTGGTCTTATCATTTCAGGAGTAATTATTGGGCCACACGGAATCAACCTGCTTGAACAGGATTCTGCGATAGAGCTATTTTCTACGATTGGATTATTGTACATCATGTTTATAGCAGGATTGGAGCTCGATCTGAAAGAATTTCAACGGAATAAAAACAAGAGTCTGATCTTTGGATTCCTGACTTTTTCGATTCCCATTTTGATTGGTTTTCCGGTTTGCTACTATTTTCTTGATTACGGTTTAACGGCCAGTCTGCTTATTTCGAGCATGTTGGCGACCCATACCATGGTTTCGTACCCGATTGTAAGCAAGTTTGGAATCTCAAAAAACCAGGCAGTTGCCATCACTGTTGGTGGAACTATATTTTCAGATACTACTGTACTGATCCTTTTAGCCGTTATCAAGAGTTCAAAAACCGGAACCCTCAGCCCTTCATTCTGGATACAATTGATTATCTCTTTAACTATCTTCTCGGTTATCATGTTCTGGATTATTCCAAAAATAACGGCATGGTTCTTCAAAAAACTCGAAAGTGAGAAAAGCTCGCATTATATTTTTGTGCTTTCTGTGGTGTTTTTCGCTGCATTCCTTGCTGAACTTGCAGGAATCGAACCCCTGATCGGAGCTTTTATTGCTGGTCTGGCATTGAACAAACTGATCCCCTATTCTTCGACGCTGATGAACCGGATCGATTTTATTGGCAATGCCATTTTTATTCCATTTTTCCTGATAAGTGTTGGTATGCTTGTAGATATTTCAGTTCTTCTGAAAGGTTCAACAGCGGTTATTATAGTCGTTACCCTTTCGGTTGTGGCTCTTTTTGGCAAGTGGCTTGCAGCATACGTAACCAGTATTCTCTTCAGGTATTCTGAGTATCAAAGAAAACTGATTTTCGGGCTGAGCGGTTCACGTGCTGCAGCAGCACTGGCAGTAATTACGGTAGGTTTTCAAACCAACATAATAGGAGAGAATGCGCTAAATGGAACAATTATATTGATTCTTGTAACTTGCCTGATTGCTACCATTGTTACCGAAAATGCCGCGCGCGGAATTCTGACTTCAGAAAATGATGAACCAATATATAAAAGTGCTACCCTTGAAGATGAACACATTCTGATGCCTTTGGCCAACCTTAATAACATGGAAATGTTGCTCGAATTTGCTGTCTTCCTGAAAAATAAAAAATCATACAATCCGGTAACTATTTTATCAGTGGTGCCAAACAACGAAGAAGCTGAAAAAAATCTTCTGAAAGCAAAGAAAAGCCTTCAGCCGCTTGTAAAGATGGCCAGAGCCAATGAAACGAAGGTCAACATCATTGCAACCATCGATCACAATATCGGCAGCGGAATTATCAGGACATCACGTGAAGTAATGGCAGATACCATCATTATTGGCTGGCCGCGTAAAACCGGATTGATCGAACGCTTTATCGAAACCAAAACTGATTCAATAATTAGTCGTACCAGCAAGGCCATTTATATTTGTCATTTTGAACATCCGCTAATCAATCACAAAAAAATGACAATAATTTTCCCCCCCTTGGGTGAATTTGAGCCGGGATTCGAGATATGGATAACCAGAATGTCACTCTTATCGAATGAACTGAGCCTGAATATTTTCTGCTGTTGCAATCAAAAATCAAAAGAAGCCATCAATCATTATTTCGATAAAAGGAAGCAGAAGAGTGGGTTTGCATTTTCAGAAGATTTTGATCTGAATAATCTGCATTTGTTTGAGCAGTACATTTTTCCTGAAGATATTCTGATTTACGTTGCTGCCCGCCAATCCTCAGTATCTTATGATAATGCTATGGAAAATATTCAGGAAAAACTGGATTACTATTTTAGTGAAAATAGTAAAATCATTATTTACCCGCGGTCATATCATATCAACAGCAAATACAATGAGTATGGCGATATGAATCCTGAGCCGCTGAACAAAGGAATAGAGACAGTCCAAAAATTAGGAAAAGGGTTAGGCAATTTATTGAAACGGGATCATCATAAATAAGCTGTATTTGATGAATGATTTTTAAAATTGATAACGAATGGAAAGCAGTTTTTTTAATCAGATAGCCCACCAGTTTGAACGGCCATTTCAAAGTCCGGTGCTTGTTTTTGCAGTCATCCTCCTTATTATTTTGCTCTCCCCAATTTTACTTCGAAAACTGAAAATTCCGGGAATCATTGGGCTGATTATATCGGGAGTAATCGTTGGACCCCATGGCATCAATATGCTCGAACAAAATTCAGCAGTCAAACTTTTCTCAACCATCGGCCTTCTCTACATCATGTTCATCGCAGGCCTGGAGCTCGATCTGAAAGAATTTCAACGAAACAAAAATAAAAGTCTGGTATTTGGATTTCTAACTTTTATCATTCCTTTATCAATTGGGTTTCCTGTTTGCTATTACTTTCTCGAATACAACTTTACAGCCAGTTTGCTTATTTCAAGCATGTTTTCGACACATACGATGGTTTCGTACCCGATTGTAAGCAGGTTCGGAATCTCAAAAAACGAAGCTGTGGCAATTACAGTTGGAGGAACCATTCTTACCGATACTGCAGTACTTGTTTTGCTGGCTATTATAATGAGTTCGCATGGTGGTGGATTAAACCTGTCATTCTGGATACAATTGGTTGCATCACTGTCTGTATTTTCAGGAATTATGTTCTGGATTATTCCAAAGATTACTGCCTGGTTTTTTCAGAAACTGGAAAGTGAAAAAACATCGCACTATATTTTTGTCCTGTCGGTGGTGTTTTTTGCAGCTTTCCTGGCCGAACTTGCCGGAGTTGAGCCTATTATCGGTGCATTTGTGGCCGGACTTGCACTCAATAAACTTATTCCCTATTCATCCACCTTGATGAATAGAATCGAATTCATCGGCCAATCGATATTTATACCATTTTTCCTGATCAGTGTTGGTATGCTGGTTGATGTTAAAATACTTCTGAACGGTTCTGCTGCTGTAATCGTTGCAGTTACCTTGTCTGTTGTAGCACTTATTGGTAAATGGCTGGCTGCCTCAGCTACAAGTATAATTTTCAACTATTCAGGCGATCAGCGTAAATTGATTTTCGGTTTGAGCAGTTCTCACGCTGCTGCAACTCTGGCAGTGATCCTTGTTGGTTTTCAAGCAGGGATTATTGGCGAAAAAGCGCTGAATGGAACTATTTTACTGATTTTGGTAACTTGTTTGATCGCTTCAATAGTGACAGAAAATGCATCGAGAAGAATTCTAACTTCAGAAAAAGATGAATCATTACAAATAAGGACTTCACTTGAAAATGAACACATTCTGATGCCTTTGGCCAATCTCAATAATATGGAAATGCTGCTCGAATTTGCAGTTTTCCTTAAAAACAAAAAATCTACAAATCCAATTACCATTTTATCAGTGGTTCCCAATAACGAAGAAGCAGAAAAAAATCTGCTCAAGGCCAAGAAAAATCTGGAATCATTAGTAAAACAGGCTAATGCAAGCGAAACTAAGGTAAACATTATTGCCACTATTGATCACAACATTGGAAGCGGAATCATCAGGGCATCGCGTGAGGTGATGGCCGATACCATCATCATTGGCTGGCCGCGTAAAACCGGATTGATTGAGCGTTTTATAGAAACAAAAACTGCTTCCATCATTTCACAAACCAGCAAGGCCATTTATATCTGTCATTTTGAAAAACCGCTAATTAATCACAAGAAAATGGTGATCGTTTGCCCTCCACTTGGCGAATTGGAGCCGGGATTTGAAATTTGGCTTGGCAGAATGTCACTTTTAGCGAAAGAACTGAGCCTTAATGTTTTTTGTTACTGCAACCCTAAAACGAAAGAGGCTGTTAACCACTATTTTTTGCAACGAAAGTCTAACGGCGGATTTACTTTTTCGGAGGTATTTGATCTGAATAATCTGCAATTGTTACAGCAGTATATTTTTCCTGAAGATATTCTGATTTACGTTGCTGCCCGCCGAACCTCTGTTTCGTATGATAAATGTATGGAAAATATTCAGGAAAGACTGGATAAACAATTTGCGAAAAACAGTAAAATCGTTATTTTCCCGCGGACTCATCACATCGACAGCAAATACAATGAATATGGAGATATCAATCCTGAACCACTGAATCAGGGGATTGAAAGATTTCAGAAACTGGGAAGAACACTGGGATTTTTTTTCACTAAGGATCATCAAAAATAGATGCTAAAAAAGGCCTCCAATCAGGGAGGCCTTGTGTTTTAACTTTTCCCTAACCTTGGGAAATAACATGGCTATTGGTCTTCAATTGATTATTAAACCATGTTTATCATGCTGCCTTTTGTGAAAAAGCTTCAGCCAAAATATCCGGATACATTTCCCTAAAATTTTCAAAACACCATTCTTTTAATTGATCAATATCCGAACTTCCAACCCAGTTAATACACTTTGCCAATTCTTTCCGGAATAACTCCCGGCTAAAACTAACTTTTGGTAAAATAACTTTTGCATACTCAAGCATCGCTTCTGTTTTTTTTGTGTTTCTTATTTGTACCTAAGTTAGGTAATTTATTAATACCAGTATCTACCCAAACCTAAGTTTAACACTGTTTAACGGGTACATATTAATTTTTACAACTTTCGACAGCAGATAATCCATTGATGTGCAACATACTATTCGTCTAATTTCAAAATGCTGTTTGAAAACATTCTTTCATTTCAGGTTCTAAAAACAAAGAAACAACATGAAAATTACACATCAGTTACAATTGATTTAACAAACTGCGAAACTTTCTCCTCCAAAGGCAAATCAGCGCCAATAGCATTTACGAAAGCACTCCCTATTATGGCGCCTTGTGCGTATTGACAAGCATTTCGGAAGGTTTCAGCGCTCGAAATCCCGAATCCGATCAATCGTGGGTTCTTTAATCCGAACTTGCTGATCCGCTCAAAATAACTCTTCTGAAAATCGGACACGCCTTCCTTTGCTCCGGTGGTCGAATTGCTCGAAACCATGTAAATAAACCCGGAGGAAACTTCATCAATCATCCGAAGTCGCTCATCAGACGTTTGCGGTGTGATCAGAAAAATATTATGCAGGTTATTGGTTTCAAAAATAGATTTATACTCTTCTTCATATACCAACAGTGGCAGATCGGGAATGATCAGTCCATCGATGCCAATTTCGCTGCACTTTTGGCAAAAAGCTTCTACTCCAAACTGAAGCACCGGATTGATGTATCCCATCAGAATGAGCGGAATTGAAACCGATTGCCTGATATCTTTTAACTGATCAAAAAGCTGATGCAAACTCATTCCGTTTTGCAAGGCAATAAGACTGCTGTGCTGTATCACAGGCCCATCGGCCACCGGGTCCGAAAAAGGCATCCCGATTTCAATCAGGTCCACGCCGTTTTTTACTAATTCATGAATGGTTGGGACAGTATCGTTTAAATTAGGATATCCGGCAGTAAAATATACCGAAAGTATGTTCCTGCCTTTTTCCTGAAAAAGTTTGTTTATTCTGTTGTTCATTTTTTTGATTTTTTTTGTTAGTGACGCTGCATGCAACGTCTGTACAACATGTCTGTATTTGAAGTTATCAATGAGCCTCAATATCCAAAATGTTTCAGATAAATTTCCATGTCCTTGTCGCCTCTTCCTGAAATATTGATCACCGTAATTTCTTCAGGCTTAAGCACTATTTTCGGTAAAACAGCCAACGTATGAGCCGACTCCAATGCAGGAATAATTCCTTCCAATTGAGTTAATTCGAGCGCTGACTCCAACACTTCGGCATCAGTCGCCCAAAGGTATTTTGCCCGGCCGGTTTTGAAGAGATGGGCATGCATCGGTCCAATACCGGGGTAATCCAATCCAGCCGAAATGGAATAAGGTTCGGTAATCTGACCATCGTCGGTTTGCATCAGAATTGATAGGGAACTGTGCAACACCCCTGGAGAACCAAGTGCGATAGTTGCGGCTGTTTCAGATGTATCAATGCCTTTCCCGGCCGCCTCCACACCAATCAGTTCAACACTTTCGTTATCAAGAAAATGGTAAAAGGACCCGGCAGCATTGCTTCCTCCGCCCACACAGGCTATAATGCGGTCAGGATTTTCGCGGCCAACCTGCTCTTCCATCTGCCAGCGGATTTCTTCTGAAATTACCGATTGAAACCGTGCAACCATATCGGGATAAGGATGCGGGCCTACCACTGAGCCGATAATATAATAAGTATCAACAGGATTGTTGATCCAGTCGCGCATGGCTTCATTGGTGGCATCCTTCAGCGTTTGGTTTCCGCTGACAGCCGAAATTACTTCAGCGCCCAGCATCCGCATTTTTTTTACATTCGGCGCCTGGCGTTCCACATCCACCGCTCCCATATAAACAATACATTTCAATCCCATCAGGGCGCACACCGTCGCAGTAGCCAGGCCATGCTGACCTGCACCGGTTTCGGCAATGATACGGGTTTTCCCCAATTTTTTAGCGACCAAAATCTGCCCGATGGTATTGTTGATTTTGTGCGAACCGGTATGGTTCAGATCCTCACGCTTCAGGAAAATATTACTTTGGTACTTTTCTGAAAGCCGTTTGGCAAAATACAATGGGGAAGGACGGCCCACATAGTTTTTCAGTAAGCTGACAAATTCCTGCCTGAAATCGTATGAATGCATAATTTCGAGGTATCTGGCTTCAAGTTCCGCGATGTTGGGAACCATCATTTCAGGAATATAGGCGCCGCCAAACTCTCCGTAATACCCTTTTTGATTGACTTGGTAATTCATATTTTTAATTTAAAAGCCCCCTTCTTATTCCCCCAAGGGGGAAAGATTCAGGCGATTGTGACTATTAAAATTTCTTATAAATTCCGTATATTTTTTATTTCTGAAATAAAAATTCTGACTTTTTCAACATCTTTTAAAGCCGGACTGATTTCGAAACCGCTGTTAATGTCGATTCCAGCCAATTGCAGATGATTGAATGCTTTGATCTGCTGCACGTCATCCGGACCAATTCCACCACTCAGAAAAAACGGTAACTTCAGTTTGTAATTTTCCAATAGATGCCAGTTGAATTTCTGCCCTGTTCCTCCGGGGAGTTTGCCTTTGGTGTCGAAAAGAAAGTAATCGCAAACACTTGAAAATACATCCAACTTATCAAAATCGAATTGCTCATCAATAGAAAACGCTTTAATAACGGTCAATCCTGAATCTTTTATTCTTTGGCAATATTCAGGAGTTTCAGTTCCATGCAACTGGGCAACATCCATTTTCCAGCTTTGACAGATTTCAATTACCTTTCCCGGAGCTTCATTCACAAATACACCCACTTTTTTTACTGAATCAGGAACAACATCAAGCATTTCCGGAGAAGGCTCATAACCGGCAAACCGGCTGCTTTTAGGGTAAAAAATGAATCCCAGAAAATCGGGTTTGGCTGCAACCACTCCTGAAATATTTACCGGATCGCGCATTCCGCAGACTTTTATTTTCAGATCGTTCATAGTTTTTATTTTTATTGATCGGATGAACTTCAAGTCATCCGATCAATCGCTACTTCAATTTTTCAATAAATTCAGCACAGGCTTTTCCCGGGTTGTCGGTTTTCATGAAAGTTTCACCAATCAGAAAACCTTTAAACCCTGCTTCACGAAGCCGTGCAATGCTTCCAGGATCAGAAATTCCGCTTTCCGAAATTTTTACGAATGATGCAGGAATCATTTCACCCAATCGAACGGAGGCGTTAATGTCCACCTCAAAAGTTTTCAGGTTTCGGTTGTTCACTCCAACCAGGTCAACCTGAGGATTCAATTTCTCCAGTTCTTCGGCGCTGTGCACTTCCACCAACACTTCCAAGCCGATTTCTTTGGCAGTTTGTGTCAATTCGAGCAACAAACCCTTGCTCAGACTTTCGGCAATCAGTAAAATTACATCGGCACCATGGGCTTTGGCTTCATATATCTGGTAAGGATCGAGCATAAAATCCTTACGCAAAACAGGTGTTTTCGGATTTGCCCAACGTGCTTTGGCCAGATCTTCGAATGAACCTCCAAAAAAGCGATCGTCTGTTAAAACCGATAATCCGCTGGCTCCGGCTGCCGCATAAGCTGCTGTAACCTCCGAAGCTTCGGCTTCACCATTGATCAATCCTTTCGACGGAGATTGTGTTTTGAATTCGGCAATCACTCCACTCGCACCTTCTGCCAGCAAAGCTGCTTTGAGCGAATTGGCCGGCCGTTTAAAATAGGGAGATGCCTTTAATTCTTCCACCGAAATTTTGCTTTTTGCTTCCGCAATTTCGATCCGTTTATGGTTGTTTATTTCGTCAAGTATGTTCATTTGTTTAATTCCATTAGCTTTTTAAAAACTTCCAGTGCTTTTTTACTTTTCAACGCTTCGTCAGCTTCCGCAACGCAATCGATCAACGATTTCTCAGGATAAACACAATGAATACCCAGAGCCGCATTGGCAACTACCACATTATACTGAGCTTCAGTAGCGGTTACTTCCAGTACATTTTGGAAAATTTTGGCCGCTTCGGCAACTGTTTCCCCACCAAAAAGTTCTTCCTGAGAAACCTGTGCAAATCCAAAATCAGCAGGGGACAGACTGTCCTCAGTCAGGTTCGACACATAGCGTGCATCGCCGGTCAATGAAATTTCATCGTATCCATCGAGGCTGTGAACGATCAGGTAGTTTTGTCCGCTTTCCCTGAAAACTTCATGATACAAATCCATTACCTCCAGATCGTAAACGCCCACCAACTGATTTTTAGGGAACGAAGGATTGATAAGCGGGCCCATCATATTAAAAAGAGTTTTTACTTTCAATGCCCTGCGCACCGGAGCGACACTCTTCATCGCCGGGTGAAACAGCGGGGCATGGAAAAAGCAGATCCCGGCCTGTTCCAATTCGCGGCGCAATTTACTTTCGTCTTTACTGAACTGATACCCGAAATACTCAAACATGTTTGATGATCCACTCACCGACGACAGTCCGTAATTGCCATGTTTGGTGACTTTTATACCAGCTCCGGCCAATACAAAAGTGCTGAGCGTAGAAATATTAAAGGTGTTTTTACCGTCGCCACCGGTGCCAACCACATCAATCGTGTCGTACTCCGAAAAGTCGATCGCGACGCACAGATCAAGCAGTGCCTGCCGGAATCCGGCCAGTTCTTCCGCCTTGATCTGGCGCATTCTGAACACTGTCAGAAACGATGCAATTTCTGCTTCTGAATATTTTCCTTCAGCTATTTCAGTTAAAATGGAAGCTGCTTCAGCCTTTTGAAGACCATGGCCTGCAAACAGATGATTTAGAATATCTTTCATTAAAGCCCCCTTCTAATTCCCCCGAGGGGGGAAAGATTAGTCTGTTAATATTTTGATTCCCTTTATAATTCATGATTCAACTCCTATCACTCACTTTCTCCCCTCCTTTGGAGGGGCAGGGGGAGGCTAACCAGTTGGCAATCATTTGTTCGCCCAAAGGTGTCAGCACTGATTCAGGATGAAACTGAACGCCTTCAACATCGTATTCAGTATGTTTCATCGACATGATCATTCCTTTGTCGTCGTAGCTGGTTACTTTTAAACATTCCGGAAGATCCGATTTATTGACAATCCAAGAATGGTAGCGGCCGGCCTGAAAAGTCTCCGGTAAACCATCAAACAAAATTGTAGCTGTTTCGGTTTTGGTAACTGGTGTGGCGATTCCGTGCAAAACGCGGTTCATGTTGGTCAAAGTTCCGCCAAATACCTCGCCAATAGCCTGATGCCCCAAACAAACGCCCAACATGCTTTTGGTTGGCGCGTACCTCCGGATAATATCCAGCAACAAACCCGCTTCTTCCGGTAATCCCGGACCGGGTGACAGTACAATCTTATCGTATTGATCGAGGTCTTCCAAGGCTATTTCATCGTTCCTGAACACATCAACCGGTAAGCCCGATATTTTTTTGATGGCATGAACCAGATTATAGGTGAACGAATCGTAATTATCTATGACTACTATTGAAGCCTCCCCCAACCCCTCCGAAGGAGGGGTGAAAGAACCGAAAAGAGTAGATTTGTCGTTTGAATTTGTATTCATATTTATAAGTTTAAATGATTTGAACTTAGAGTGGCTTCTCCCCCTCCTTTGGAGGGGTTAGGGGAGGCCTATTTCTTTCGCAATTTCCAGCGCCTTTTTCAGGGCTGCCAGTTTGTTGTTCACTTCCTGCAATTCGTTTTCTTCCACCGAGTCGGCTACAATACCGGCTCCTGCCTGATAGAAAAGTGTATTTCCTTTGCTTAAAAAAGAACGGATCATGATAGCATGGTTCAATGTCTGATCGAATCCCAGGTAACCGATGCATCCGCCATAGTAGCTTCTACGTTGATTTTCGTAGGTATCAATCAGCTGCATGGCGCGGTGCTTGGGCGCTCCCGATAATGTTCCTGCGGGAAACGAATCTCCTAAAACAGTTACCATATTGGTATTGTCGGTTAATTTTCCTGAAACTTCTGAAACCAGGTGAATAACATGTGAAAAATACTGAACCTGTCGGTAACTGTCAACAGTAACGTCACTGGCATTGCGGCTCAGATCATTCCGGGCCAGATCAACCAACATCACATGTTCGGCATTTTCTTTCGGGTCGGCACACAAACGTTCAGCCGAATGGCGATCTTCATCATCGTTTCCGGAGCGTTTAAAAGTACCTGCAATTGGATTGATGATGGCCCGGTTCTTTTTAATGCGCAGTTCCGCCTCCGGGCTTGAACCGAAAATACGGTAGGTTCCGAAGTCGAAATAAAATAAATATGGTGATGGATTCACAGATCGTAAAGCCCTGTAAACATTGAATTCGTCGCCTTCGAAAGACTGCGAGAATTGTCTTGAAAGCACAATCTGGAAGACATCGCCACGGTAACAGTGCTCTTTCCCTTTGGTTACCATATTCCGGTATTGCTCGTCGGTAATGTTGGTGGTTTCCGGACCAACCGTATTGAAGCGTGTAACCTGAAAGGTGAGATTTCTGAGCAATGAATCAATCTGGTCGATTTCTTTGGTTTCGCCTTCCATCAGGTTTTCGATCAGGTAAATCATGTCCTTGTGGTGATCGATGGCCACGATGTACTTGTAGAAACAATATTTTACCTCCGGAATTTTATATGCCTCTTTCGCCCTGGCAGTAATCTCAATCTTTTCGAAATATTTCACTGCATCGTAGCTGATGTAACCAAACAGCCCGTTGGCCGGTAAATTTTCAGTTTCTCCTGACAATTTGAACGATTTGAAAAACGTATCCAATTGCTGATCGACCCGACATTCCGCCGAAATTGTTTTGGTCAGTTTTTCGCGGCCGTTGTATTCGATCGTAATTTCACCGGCATCGGCAGTAAAGCATGCCATTGGCTTGATGCAGATAAAAGAGTATGCGTTTTCGTGACCGTGGTAGTCGGAGCTTTCAAGCAGGATCGAATTCGGGAATAAATCCCTGAATTTCAGATAAACACTCACCGGGGTCAAGGTGTCGGCGAGTATCTTTTTTACATTGACTTGTACATTAATGTCGTTCATATAGTATGTTTTTAATTTTTTATTCATTTTCCACAGGGCATTGCCCTGTGCTATTATATATCGCACTTTCAGGGCTAAACGAAAAAAGCGGCTTACCGTGTTACGATAAGCCGCTTTTTTTGTTCATGATAAACAATGATAGCTACTTCCTTCCACGGATTTGCGAAAAGTTTCTGTGCCACCACCAAATATTATTCATTGTAATCAT
>JBBRXN010000108.1:0-16663 GCA_038248385.1 Bacteroidales bacterium | reverse complement strand
TTATCTGTAATTGGCATAAGGCCTGGTACGACAACCATTCGGCACCGATCTCGCGAACATCTTTGTTGCGGATGCTGTTCAGGTCGATCATCTGTAGGTCTTTACCGTTTTGGGATGCCTTTTTATCCTTTTTTTCGACCAGCACGTCGATGCGTTTTTCTGCAACCATCCGCTGGTAAAACTCTTCAACATGGCGGACCACCGTTGTATCGTCGGTATAAGGAAGTTCAAACAAGGCGTTGCCGTGGTTAGAAACTTTGGCGGTAAGTATTTTCTGGATCAGGTTCAACTGGTCGGTTGTCAGCCCATCCAGATAGCCGGCATTCAGCATGGTACGATGGCAAATCCTGTCGCAGTAGTTGCGATAGCTCTCCACTAAACGGTAATAACCGCAGTAGTGTCCAGTTGCGGGATTGGTGCGCAACTACCTCCTAAAACCAAAAAATCACCTACAAAATAAATTGTAAGTGATTGATTATCTGTTGTCCTGTTAGGTCTCGAACCTAAACTCTTCTGAACCAGAATCAGACGTGTTACCAATTACACCACAGGACAATTTTCAAAAATAAGAACCAAAATCATCGTCAAAATAAACAAAGTCAGTTGGTTAAATTTGTTGACCTGCCAAGGCTCGAACTTGGACTCTACTGAACCAAAATCAGTTGTGTTGCCAATTACACCACAGGTCAATCCTTTGTTGTCTTTTCTTTAAAGACGGTGCAAAAATAGAAAAATTATTTTTTTTACATCTTTTTTGACTGTAATTTTTCGCATCGTTACCAAATCTTTATTTATAGTCCTCATTATTAAAAGATAAAACTCTGTTTTAATGCTTTTGCGTTGGTGAGATTCTAAAAAAGACCGGAAGTCCATCTTTTTTCTTTAATTCTCTGAAGCTTCTGGATTATTGGTTATTTTTAGCCCGCATAAAAACTATAAAATTTTGATTCAGATGAGAATACTTTTATTATTAACCGGATTTCTGATAATGGGGACGTTGGGTGCACAAAACCTTTCGAAAGGGGAGTTGGATCAGATTCAATTGAGTTTCAAAAAGGATATTTACACGAAGGCCATGCAAAATGCGCTTTCATCAACCGACATCACTCAATTGGCATGGAATCGTGAAAATGTAGGGACGACTGATCAGCTATTTACATACCGGGTGGATGTTTCAGGAATTACCGATCAGAAAAAATCGGGTCGTTGCTGGATGTTCTCTTCGCTCAATCTCTTCAGGCCATTGGTAATGAAGAAATTCAATCTGGCCGAGTTCGAATTTTCGGAGAATTACCTGTACTTCTGGGATCTGATGGAAAAGTCGAATCTTTTCCTGAACAACATGGCCAATTCGGCTCAATTGTCAATAGACGATCAGAAGGTGAAATGGTATTTGCGTTCCCCGCTTGATGATGGCGGGCAGTGGATCAATTTTGTTAACCTCGCCAAAAAATATGGCATGATTCCCAAAGAAGCAATGGGAGAAACCAATTCGAGCGAAAATACTTCGTTGATGATAAAGTTTATCAATACAAAACTGAGGGAAGATGCACTTGAACTTCGTGCAATGGCTGCAGCTAAAGCCGATCAAAAGAAAATGGCGACTCGAAAAATAGGAATGCTTTCCGAAGTTTACCGCATGTTGGCGCTCAACCTTGGCGAACCACCAAGCGAATTTCAGTGGCGCTACAAAAACAAAGACAAAAAAATAAGTGAGGCAAAGAGTTATACGCCTGTGAGTTTTATGGCTGAAATTTTCGGAGAGATCAATCTCGATGACTACGTGATGGTAATGAACGATCCTTCGCGCCCGTTCTGGAAACATTACGAAATTGAAAACTACCGGAATACCCAGGAAGGCGTTAACTGGCATTACGTAAACCTGCCGAACGATGAAATCAAGGAATTTTGCATCGCCTCCATCAAAAACAACGAAGCGCTATATGCTTCGTGCGATGTGGGCAAACAATTGCGCAGGGATGTCGGTGTTCTCGATGTCGATAATTTCGATTTTGAGTCGGTTTACGGCGTGAAATTCGGGATGAACAAATCGCAGCGAATTCAGACTGGCGAAAGTGGTTCGAGTCATGGAATGGCTTTGATAGCCGTTGATCTGGACGATCAGCAAAAACCGGTTAAATGGCAGTTCGAAAACAGTTGGGGCGCAACAGCCGGAGAAAAAGGTTATCTTACTTTTACCGATGCGTGGTTCAACGAATACATGTTCCGCTTCGTGGTAAACAAGAAATATCTCAGTGAAAAAGTATTGGGAATATACAGCCAGAAGCCTGAAATGTTGCCACCGTGGGATCCAATGTTTTAAACTTTATTAATCAAAAAAACTTAAATATCATGCAAAACTTTTTTGTCAAATCGCACGGACTCGGGAACGATTATTTTATACTCGATCTTACAGGAATATCTTTCCAGCTGAATGAAAAGAACATCCGCTTGCTTTGTGATGTCCATTACGGGATCGGTTCTGATGGAATTTTGCTGAAAGTTCCTTCTTCAAAAGCCGACTTTGGCCTGAAAATTTATAATCCTGATGGCTCGGAAGCCGAAAAAAGCGGTAATGGCCTGCGTATTTTTGCCAAATATCTGTATGATTACGGACATACTTCAGGCAAAACATTTACTATAGAAACCCTTGGCGGATTGGTTACTGCCGAAGTAATCGCCGAAACCAAAGGAAAAGCCAACCGGATAAAGGTTGACATGGGAAAAGCAATTTTCAGTTCGCGCAAGGTTCCGGTGATGTGCGACGAAGCCGAATGTTTCGATCATCCGCTCAACATTGTGGATGAAACTTATCTCATCAATTGTGTTTCAGTTGGTAATCCGCACTGTGTAATAGTCTGCAACAAACTCACCAAGGCCGAAATTATAAAACGTGGTCCCGACATCGAAAATCACCCGATGTTTCCCAACCGCATCAATGTTCAGTTTGCCAAAGTTTTATCGAGAAATGAGGTGGAGATTTTGATCTGGGAGCGTGGCGCCGGTTATACACTTGCCTCCGGAAGTTCATCGTGCGCTGTGGCAGCGGTAATGGTCAAAAAAGGACTAACCGACCGTAAACTGACCGTAAAAATGCCTGGTGGAATTTTACAGCTCGAAATTGATGAAGACTGGAATATCCAAATGGAAGGGGAAGTCAGGGAAATTGCCTCGGGCTATTTAAGTGATGAACTGATTGCGGATGTGCTTTGTTTATAATCCGGACAATTCATAAATTACATGTAAAACTATGAATTTAAAAAAGCTGCAAATTAGCAACCCAACATTTCAATAAATTATGACGACAAAACAAATTCCATTTTCGAAAAGACAGATCGAAAAAATCATAGAACAAACGCCAACACCATTTCATATTTACGATGAAAAAGGAATACGCGAATACGCGAGGAAATTCATCAAAGCATTCTCATGGAATTCAGGTTTTAAGGAATACTATGCCATCAAATCGGCACCAAATCCGTATTTGATGAAAATAATGCATGAAGAGGGTTTCGGTATCGACTGCAGTTCGTATGCAGAACTTGTAATCGCCGAAAAACTGGGAATGTCGGGCGACGAAATCATGTTCACTTCCAATGACACACCGGTTTACGAATATAAAAAGGCAATCGAATTGGGCGCCATCATCAATCTCGATGATATTTCGCACATCGAATACCTTGAAAAAAATACAGGTCTGCCCGAAATGGTTTGTTTTCGCTACAATCCGGGCTCGCTGAAAGAAGGAAATACCATTATCGGTCATCCGGAAGAAGCCAAATATGGTTTTACCCGCGAACAATTGTTTGAAGGTTACCAGATGCTGATTGACAAAGGAGTGAAACGCTTCGGACTTCATACCATGGTTGCTTCCAACGAACTCGATTCTGCTTATTTTGTCGAGACCGCTCAAATCTTGTTCGACCTGATCGTTGATCTCCATCAGAAATTAGGTATCCGGATCGAATTTGCCAATTTAGGTGGCGGAATCGGCATTCCTTACCGTCCGACCGATCAACCGGTTGATCTGGATTTTATGAGCCGCGGAATTGAAAAGCTTTATCAGGAAAAAATCGTTGCCAACGGATTGGATCCGCTGCGCATTTGTTTTGAATCGGGCCGTGCCATGACCGGACCTTTCGGATTCCTGGTTTCGAAGGTGCTGCACATCAAAAAAACATACAAGCAATACGCCGGACTCGATTCAAGCATGGCCAACCTGATGCGGCCTGCACTTTACGGATCTTATCATCACATTACAGTAATGGGCAAGGAAGATCAGCCAAACGATGAGGTGTATGATGTGACAGGATCGTTGTGCGAGAACAACGACAAATTTGCCATTAACCGTAAACTACCTGAAATGGTACCCGGTGATATTGTCGTGATTCACGATACCGGCGCGCATGGTCATTCAATGGGATTCAATTACAATGGAAAACTAAGGTCAGCAGAATTGCTGCTCTGCGAAAACGGAGAAGCGGTTCAAATCCGACGTGCCGAAACACTTGACGACTATTTTGCCACGTTGGATTTTGATGGATTGAAGGATTTTAACTAAACAAATCGAGTATTAATACTTCTTATATTTCATGGGTTGAGCTGAATGAGACTGCTCACTAAATAAAACTTATCTTTAGGCAAAATTATCCGATGTCCAATCTATATGTAATTTCAGGATGCAATGGTGCAGGCAAAACAACTGCCTCATATTCAGTAAATACAATCAAATTGTTCGAATATGACAAGAGAAAACATTAAGGATTTAATGGCAAAAATTCTTCAGGGAATCAGTTTGTCATTTACTAGGTTGTTGGTGTCCAAACAAAAGGAAGACGGTGAACTGGTGATCTCAAGAAATGGCAAGATTGTGAGAGTTAAAGCAAATGAACTTGCAAAGCAATAATTTCAGCTTTAAATGTTTAAACTTTATTAATGGTGATCATCGGATTCGATGCCAAACGCGCTTTTAACAATACTGCCGGACTGGGGAATTTCAGCCGCAATACTATTGTTGCGCTTGGCCGTCAAAATCCTGACGATCGGTTCTTCCTGTTTCACCCCGGAAAGAAGAGGTTGTCATTCAGCACTCCCGAAAATTCAAAAGAAATACAACCGGTCGGTATTTGGTGGAAAACCTTTAGGAATGCCTGGCGAAGTTTTAGGATCGCAAGGCTGGCCAAAGAACTAAAGCTTGATATTTACCACGGATTAAGCCACGAATTGCCTGTCGGGATTGAAAAAACGGGAGTCAAATCAGTAGTTACCATTCACGACTTGATTTATATCCGATATCCACAATATTTCAAGAAGATTGACCGATCCATTTACGATCGGAAATTCAGGTATGCCTGTCAGGTAGCGACCCGCATTCATGCCATTTCGGAACAAACCAAAAGTGATCTGATGGATTTTTTTTCAATTTCAAAAGAAAAAATCGAAGTGATATATCAATCGATTAATCCAATATTCTTCGAAAAAGCTGATAAGTTTCGAAAACTGAAGATCAGGGAAAAACATCAGCTTCCGGAAAAATTTATAATTACCGTCGGAACCGTTGAAGCACGCAAAAATCTGATGGCTATACTTGAAGGCATGGTTTTATCAGGTATCTATATTCCTTTGGTGGTAGTCGGAAAACCTACAACTTATCAGCATAAAATTCAGAAATTTATTGAAGCAGATCTGAACCGGTTGCAGGTATTTTTTCTGACAAGGGTTCCGGATGCTGAACTTGCCGTATTGTATCAGATGGCTCAGGTAATGGTATATCCATCCATTTTCGAAGGATTTGGACTTCCGGTGGCAGAAGCACAGGCTTCGGGTTGTCCGGTGATTACTTCGAATTCCAGCAGTTTGCCTGAAGCCGGCGGAGTTGCTGCAATCTATATTAATCCGGAGAAACCTGCGGAAATTGGCCATGCCATTGAAAACCTGCTTGCGGATCAAACCCTTCGGGAATCGCTTATTGCCAAAGGAAAAATAAATGCACAACGGTTTACTCCGGAAAATTATGCCCTACAAATAAAAAAACTGTATAATACCATTCTGAATGATTGACGATATAAAAGCGGCACTCGAAGTGCTGCAAAATGGCGGAGTTATCCTCTATCCTACCGACACTATTTGGGGAATAGGTTGCGATGCCTGTAACGAAGAAGCAGTGAACCGGATTTTTAGTATAAAGAAACGGGATGACGCAAAAAGCATGCTTGTTTTGATGGAGAATGCATCTTTACTTGAGCGTTATGTGGCTGAAGTTCCTGAAATTGCCTACGATTTGATTGAATTGACCGAAAAACCACTGACCATCATTTATGACGGAGCAAAAAACCTGGCAAAAAACCTGATGGCCGAGGATGGAAGCATTGGAATCCGAATTACGACTGAAGCTTTCAGCAGCGATTTGATCCGCCGGTTTAAACGCCCGGTAGTTTCAACTTCGGCCAATGTCAGTGGAAAACTGTCACCTGCCTGCTTTGATGAAATCGATCAGGAAATTATTGATGCTATTGATTATGTGGTGAAATACCGTCAGGATGATACTCAAAAAGCAGTTCCTTCAAGTCTGATAAAACTTGGGAGTGGTGGTCAAATTAAGATAATCAGGCCGTAAAAAAAGTGTTCAGTATTCAGTCGCAGTCGATATAATTGGCAAGTCATTAATAGTCATTTGCTACACGTCAATTGTTGTCATTTAGAATAATAGCAGGTCAACAATGAATGACCCAATGAAAATAAATTACAAAAACAGACATAAACTTTAAATTCAAAACTTTAAATTTCTTTCATGCCATACTTACCGAAGAAAAATACCTTCCATCCTGAAAAATTAAAGGAAATTGCCGTAAAAGTTACTGAAGCTTCAGAATTGATGAAATTTCTGATCGAAAAATTTCCGGAAAAGAACCGAACTGCCATCAAATCATTGCTGGCTCACAAACAGATTTGCGTTGATGATATGGTTACGACCAAATTCGACTTTCCGTTGAAACGCGGACAAATGGTGTTCATCAACAAAAAGAAAACAGACGAAAAACCACGGTTCAGAGGATTGAGAATTGTACACGAGGATAATGATCTGATTGTGATTGAGAAGGGTGCCGGATTGCTTTCAATGGCTTCGGAAACTGAAAAGCAAAAAACAGCTTATGCCATGCTCAGCGAGTATGTCAAGAGATTTGATCCGAAAAATCTTATCTTTATTGTACATCGCCTCGACCGCGATACTTCGGGCTTGATGATGTTTGCAAAAAGCAAAAGAGTTCAGGAGGTTTTGCAGAAAGATTGGAACGAATCCATTATTGAACGTTCATATATTGCTATCGTTGAGGGTTGTATTGAAAAAACTGAAGGAACAGTTACTTCATGGCTGAAGGAAAACAAAGCGATGTTGATGTATTCAAGTCAAACACCTGAAGACGGACAAAAGGCAGTGACCCATTACAAAGTGCTGAAAACGAACAAACTCTTTTCACTGCTGGATGTGAAATTGGAAACCGGACGCAAAAATCAGATTCGGGTTCACATGAAAGACATTGGATTCCCCGTTACTGGCGACAAAAAATACGGTGCCAAATTAAATCCGATTGGCCAGATGGGGCTTCATGCAAGGGTTCTGGCATTTAAACATCCGGTTACAGGTAAAGCCTTTCGGTTTGATACACCTATTCCGCTAAAGTTTCAAAGACTGTTCAGTTTGCCGGTGAAGTAACAAAACCATTAATTTTTTGCCTCAGTAATTCTCTTTTTCACCAAATCGTTTAGTTCTTCCGGAGTCATTCCTGAAGGGTAAATTGCTGGCAAAAATTCAATGCTGATCCGTTGACCTCTTTTGATTTTTTGGGCTCCTGACGACATCGCTTCGTATGCTCCGGTGATGACAACCGGAACAATCGGAACATTTAACTCGGTACTTAAAATGGCGTAGGTTTTCTTAAAACTACCCAGATTTCCATCGAGTGTTCGCGTCCCTTCAGGAAAAATCAGGATCTTTTTACCCTGTTTCACCACTTCAGCCATTTTCTGAATCGAATTTTTCAGATCCTTCGACAAATCCATTACAATCACATTGCTTCGACTGGCAACATAACGGTGAAGCCAACTATTCAAATGCTCTTCTTTGGCATACGAAAACGTATTTTTCAGGGTTTGTTTGTCGAGGTATGAGAGGACCAGAAATGCGTCAAGCTTGCTTTCGTGATTCGGTGCGAAAAAACACGGTCCTTCCGGAATATTCTCCATTCCTTTTCCTTCGAAACGGAAAAAAAGTTTAAAAATACTCCTGACAAAACTGACAACTGGTCTGAGAAAAACAGAGCTTTTGGGTAAAATTACGTCAGATTCCTCCTTTAAATTACCCGACCATCCTGAATCCTGCTCGGTTTTATAAAATATTTTATTGTGCTGAATGTATTCTGCAATTTTACGTATAGAGGGAAATTTCAGCAGCTGTTCTTCACTGAATTTGATCCCAAAACTTTTTTCGATGTAGTCAATCAGGCTCAATTTGCTCAACGAATCCATCGATATATCGAAAATCAGATGGTAATCTGGCAGAATATCCATATCGACCTGACTTTCTATAAACGATTTAATGGCATGGTACTCAGTCGTAGTTGGTTCTTCATCAGCCATTTTCTGATCGTCTTTCTTTTCAATCAGTTCGGCAAACTTGAACCGCTGAAGTTTGGATAAGCGGGTTCTTGGAAGTTCCGATTTAATTAGTGTAAATTGCATGATTCGTTTGTACGAACTCATTTCGGCATTGAATGGCGAAATAACCTGTTCGCGGAAATATAGGTTGATATCCGATACTCCATTTTCAGACAAAAAACCGTAATCCGGAAGAATAACAGCATGAAGCAGTTCGTTGTACATAAAAACACCGGCTTCCTTAATTGCTCCGGAATAGCCGTCAAGCTTCATCTCAACCTCCACCGGATTGATGTTTTTCCCGTTGGGCAGAACAATAATTTCCTTTTTCCGGCCTGTAATATATAGAAATCCGTTTTCATCCAAATATCCCAAATCGCCGGTATGCAGCCATCCGTCGATAATAACTTCAGCAGTTTCTTCAGGTCGGTTATAATAGCCTTTCATGATACTCGGACCTTTGGCAACAATTTCACCATCGCGAATCTCAACTTTCAATCCGGGCAAAGCTTCGCCGGTTGAGCCGATTTTCACTCTGCCAGGTCGCGGAAAAGTGATCATAGGTGCAGCTTCAGTCATTCCAAAACCTTCGAGAATATCGAACCCGATTCCATAGAAAAAAGTTCCAACTTCAACGTTCAGGGCAGCACCTCCGCAAATCATGTATTGCAGATGACCACCAAATCCCTGATGAACTTTCTTGAAAATTTTCTTGCCGAGATTCCGGTTTTTGGTCTTCAGAACAAACCAAAGCATTGCTCTTCCAATTGGACTTTTATCGATTTTGGCTTTAATACCGCGATACATGAGTTCATAAAGCCGCGGAACACCCAGGAAAACGCCTACTTCATTGTCCGTAAAGGTTTTCATCAGATCGGTCGATTGCATCGACGGAACCATCGGAATGGTGCATCCCTCAAAAATGGGTGTCATCATTGAGCCAACCAATGGAAAAACATGATGAAGTGGCAAAAAAATCATGACCTGTCGTTCCGGAATGTAAATTTTGCAGCCGATAACTGAGTTCATATTTTCATGAATGTTGGTGTACGAAAGCATCACACCTTTTGGGCTACCGGTAGTTCCTGAAGTATAAATAATTACCGCTGTAGTTTCATTGCCTACCGGTCCGATCCACTGACTTTCAGGAATATTTTCATCGGGAATAATTTCGTCGAAGATCAGGATTTCCGGTTTATGCCTGGTTTTAAGGTCAACTTTCAGATACAATTCCTTCATTCCGGAGCTGATAAAAAGCAGTTCAGGCTGGCAATCGTCGATGATGTATGCTACATCTTCGGCAGATGCCAGAAAATCGATCGGAATGGCAATACAATTGTTCTGGAGGGCAGCATAATACGCGAAAATCCATTCCGGACTGTTTTCAGCGTAGATGGCGACCTTCGTAAAAGCCTTGTTTTCAAATAGCTGTGCGTATTGCTGAACCTGTTTCAGGAACTGTCTGTAGGTAATATTTCCCTGCGCTGTAATAAAGACTTTTTTATCAGGAAAGCTGCGGTTTATAATTGGTTTGGTCATGATGTTTTTTTGTAAGAATTAAAACTCTAATCCGCCAAAAAACTCAGGATGGTGAAAGCTTGGTTTCTCTGTTTTAATTTTGGTCCACGAAACAAAGTGCGGAACACTCAGTTCGTCACCGCATTTGTAAAAGTTACCCCGCATCTTTTTGCCTGCTATTGGTTGGAGGGTGTGTTTAAAAAATACTTCCCATGGAATTGCTACTGTAATCTGCCATTCGGTTTGTCCTTCTATCTCCGGGAAAGGAGAATCGCCCAGCGTTGAAATTCTACGAATGGTGGCAATCTGCTCCTCAGAAGCATGAATGGCTGGTTCTCCATTTTTTCTGAATCCAAGCAGGATCGTTCCGATGCAGTTCATTTCCAGATTGTAGTATTCGTCATTCCCTTCAGGTGAAAGGAAAAATTCGACACAACTGTCGGTCCAAACCCGACCGTTGCTTTCGGTAATTTCAGCTTTTACCGACTGTTCGTTCACCTGGTACTGGAGAAACAGTTCGTTTTCGTTGTATGCAATTTGAACTGAAACATCCGGTTTGTAAGGAAACTCTTTCCAATTCACCATTTCAAGCTGAAGAGCTTCAATTTCGAGATCGAGCGTTTCGGTAACCAATTCCAATGGAGGAATGGAAAAACCTTCGAGTATTTGTTGGATTTTCATGATTCAATAATATGGGTTAATATTTTTAAGATCATTGTTTTAAGCATGATGCCATGGACTAATCTTTAGAATATGTTTTTAGATTAAATATTGCTATTCAGGGTATGGATTGGCTGACAATTATTAGTCGAAGTAGTGGCCACGCACGGAAATAATGTGGATATTGTTGCCAACTACTTCGTATATCAGGCGGTTACCTTTATCAATTTCACGCGACCACAAACCTGTAAGCTCATATTTTAATGGTTCGGGCTTTCCTATTCCGGTTTTAGGGTGAAGTTGTATATCTTCAACGAGTTTAGTTATTCGGCCTTGTATGATTTTTTGTCCGCTTTTCTTCCATAACTTAATATCTTCAAGGGCTTTATCTTTATAGATTACTTCCATAAATCTTCGGTCTTAATAACCTTCCCCTTACTCGCCCTCGATTTTTGTATTTCCATTACAAAGTCGGGGTTATAGGGACTTTCAACGGGGCTGATGATCTCAACGTTATTATCGTTTTTTGCTATTTCGCTAATAAGCCCCAATAAATACTTTGTTTTCCGGGTCCGGGCGTTTATTTTAATTGTTACAGTTGCCATGTCATTGTAAATTTTGATTATTCAAAAGTACAAATAAATAGTGTATATGATCTTAGCTGTCTTTTGATCTTTTATCCTGAAATGTTCATTATTGGATTAATGTCTATTCAATAGCTAGTTGCTGAAGATGTCCTCAACTCTTCAGCAACATTGCTAACAATCCGGCACATTTCCGGATATTGTTCTTCCATGCTGATCAGTAATTTATATTGAGCTATAGTTCGCTGGTAATTGTGCTCCGGATGTTTGATTTTGTAATAGTTATCGCCGTCGATGTAATCCATCAGAAAGCGTAAAACCTGTTCGTATGTGATGTACTTGGCCGAAAATGCCAGATATTCCAGTTCCTTTTCGTTCAGAAAACCAATTGTTTCTGAAAGATAACCACGGGTAAAACCTTCGAAAATACTGATGTTGCAAGATACTTTGGATAAGTCGGCATCATCTTCCTCTCCGGTGTTGGTATAGGAACGCATGGCATCGCCAAAATCGTTCAGGCATGTGCTGTTCAGAACCGTGTCGAGATCAATCACACAGAGCACTTCTCCATTCTGATCGAAAAGAATATTGTTTATTTTAGTATCGTTGTGGGTAACGCGGGTCGGAATCTCACCGATTTCAACCAATTTCCAGAAGTTGAGCATTTCTTCACGGCGGTTTTCAATCCAGCTGATTTCCATTGCCAATTTGGCTTTGCGATCAACCGGATCATTGGCCAACACTTTATCCCACTGCCCGAAACGGTAGCGAATGTTATGAAATCCGGGCAAAATGTCGGTCAATGGTTCGTTCAGGTCAGCCACCATTGACTGAAATTTCCCGATTCCCTTTCCACCCTGAAAAGCCAGTTCAGTCGTTTTGGCAGAATTATAGGAAATGGTGTCGCTGATAAATAAACAAACAGCCCAGAATTCTCCCTCTTCATCCAGAAAATACAATTTCCCGTCCTTTGCAGGGATTACTGTCATGGCTTCACGTATCGGATCACCATTCCGTGCCACGACTTTTACTTTGATATGTGCACATACTTTCTGAATGTTCTCCATCATGGCCGGAACATTGGTGAAAATACGCTTGTTTTTTCGCTGCAATAAATAATCAGGAGTGCTTTCTCCCGTTGTCCGGATGATAAAAGTATCATTGATAAATCCTTCTCCCATCGTTTCAATTATTTCAACTGTTCCTTCAAGCTGAAATTGGGTAGCTATTTTTTTAAGTTCCATTGGTTATTATTTAGTTTTGAAAGTTCCAAAGGTATCATTCATTTTTTTATTATTTTTGGACGACCTAAGTCATTTTAACAAAAACTAAACCTTCTATGCTGAAAAAGATTGGAGAATTCCTTCGTAAACGAATTTTACTCATTTTATTTTTCTCGTTTTTCATAGGAATATTAGCCGCAATTCTGGGCGATAAAGCTATTGAATATACTTCAACCGACGAATTTTGTGCTTCGTGCCACGTTCATCCGCATGTTTTCCCATCCTGGAAATTATCCACGCACTATGACAATAAAGGTGGTATTCAGGTACATTGTGTTGATTGCCATCTTCCTCCCAGGGGACAAGGTTATATGATTCAAAAAGCAAGACTCGGACTCAAGGATATTTACGGATACCTTTTAAAAGATTCGGCTGAATTCAATTGGGAAGCCAAACGCACAGTTGAACAGGCGCCTCATTTCACTTTCAAAGCTTCGTGTATAAAGTGCCATGCCAATTTGTTTCCTCTTAAACTTGATAAAAAAGGACAGGATGCTCACCTGTATTACACCCAAAATGAAGCCACCCTGGAATGCACCAATTGTCACCTGAATGTGGGTCATTACGATCCTAATGCCAAACATACCAGTAATTCTGACTTTGGAAAAGGTTCAGGAATTAATCAGATCGTTTATACCGAAGCCGCCCAATTGGAAAAATTCGCTAACTTTACTGAAATGATTCCCGGATCAACAATTTCATTCAGTATGATTGCCATTCCGGGTGGAAAATTTAAATTTGGTAGTCCGGATAATGAACCCTATCGTAAAAAAGATGAAGGTCCGGTAAAAGAAGTGGAAATCAGTCCTTTCTATATGGCCGAAGTGGAAGTCAGCTGGAGCGAATTCCTCGTTTTTTATAGCCAGACCGGAGCAAAAGGCCGCACCACCGATATCAAAACGGCTCCCGTTACCGGACAGGTAGATGCCATCAGCGGACCAACTCCCCCCTATGGTCAACCTGATCAGAACTGGGGATTGGGAAGTCGTCCGGCTATTACCATGCGTTATGCCACTGCTGAAATTTACTGCAAATGGCTGTCTCAGAAAACGGGCAAAAAATACAGGCTTCCAACTGAAGCTGAATGGGAATACGCCTGTCGTGCCGGTTCACAAACTCCCTATTTCTTTCCGGGCGATCCGAAGAAATATTCGAAAGACCGATTGATGAATAAACTATTTGGGGCTGATACCACCAATATCGACCGTTACGTTATATACTCCGGAAACAGTATGGCCAAGACACATCAACCTGAAGCGGTAAAACCTAATCCGTTTGGTTTGAAAAATATGCCCGGCAATGTTGCTGAATTTTGTGCCGACTGGTACGCGCCTGATGCCTATTCAGCCTTGACGGATGGTATGAAAGATCCAAAAGGGCCTTCTTCAGGAACTGAACATGTGATTCGCGGAGGTTCGTTCAAAAGTGAACCGACCGATGTACGTAGTGCAGCCCGGGATTTTACTCATGACGAAGCCTGGATGAGAACCGATCCGCAGATACCCAAAAGTATTTGGTGGTACTCAGATTGTAACATGGTGGGGTTCCGTGTGGTGTGCGAACTGGATGAAACAACCGGAAAATAATTTCCGGATAAAACGATAGATCTAAAGTAAATACAGAACAATAAAACTAAATAAACCATGAGTGAATCAAATTTTTCAAGACGAAAATTTCTGGCCAGTGCAGCTACAATAGGAGCTGTTGGAGCCATTGGTGTTAACGTATTAAGTTCATGTTCAGGCCCTAAAAAACCTGCAGTTGCATTAAACCTTCCCCCACTTTTGGAACTTGCTCCTGACGGGGCACCACTAAAAGTTGGTGTAATTGGTTGTGGTGGACGTGGATCTGGTGCTATGATCAATTTCCTGGATGCTGGTCCAAACCTGACGGTACATGCTTTGGGCGATACTTTTCAGGATAATATTCAGGCATGCCGAGATAAACTGAAAAAAGAAAAAAATATGGAAGTGGCCGACGAAAATGTATTCGTTGGTTTCGATGCCTACGAAAAAGTATTGGCTTCGGGTGTTGATGTGGTTATTCTGGCCACTCCTCCTCATTTTCGTCCGATGCATTTCGAAGCAGCCGTTCAGGCACGCAAGCATATTTTTATGGAAAAACCGGTTGCCGTCGATACTGTTGGAATCCGTTCGGTAATGGCTTCAGCCAAGAAAGCGGAGGCGCTTGGTCTTAAAATTGTGACAGGAACACAGCGTCGTCACCAACTTGATTATGTTGAAGTTTACAAACAAATTACGAGTGGCGCTATTGGCGAAATCACTTCAGCCAACTGCTATTGGAATCAGAATCAGCTTTGGTACCGTAAACCTCAGGCTACCTGGTCTGAAATGGAATACATGATCCGCGATTGGGTGAACTGGTTGTGGCTATCGGGCGATCATATTGTAGAACAGCATGTACATAACCTTGATGTAATTCATTGGTTTACCGGTATGCATCCAACCAAAGCGGTTGCTTTTGGTTCACGTCAACGTCGTGTAACCGGTGATCAGTTTGATAATTTCAGTGTTGACTATGTATATGAAAACGGAATGCATGTTCACAGTATGTGTCGTCAGATCAACGGTACAACCAACAATGTTTCTGAATTTATCATGGGAACAGAAGGAAAGACCAATTGTCAGAATACGATCTGGGACTTGAAAGGCACTGAAAAATTTGCATATACCTATCCGAAAGACGACAATGGACAACCAATGAAGAATGTTAAAGTTAGCCCTTATGTTCAGGAACATATTGATTTGGTAACTTGTATCCGCCAGAATATTGCGATTAATGAAGCCGGGCTGACTGCCATTTCGAACATGACCGCTATAATGGGTCGTGTATCGGCATATACCGGCAAGGAAGTGACCTGGGACGAAATGATGAACTCTGACATGAAACTTGGACCAACAACATACATTATGGGGCCGGTTGGAATTGTTGATACGGCAAAGGTTGCTATTCCGGGCGATCCTAATGAAGCATAACGCCATGACATTCAATAGAAGAAATTTTTTAGGAACAGCCGTTTCTGGTGCCGCGTTAGCGGTATCAGGCGGTCTTTTCTCTTCTTTCAGGGGCGAAACAGAATCTCCGGCAAGCAAAAAACATTCCTCAATACTGAAAATTTCGTGCCAGGAAGGCGTTGCCCCAGGCAAGTCACTGACCGAAAAACTCGATTTTATGGAATCGTTGGAAATCGTTGGTCTGGAAGTTTGGGGTGCCGGCCTTGAAAAACGAGTGAATGAACTGCAACTGGCTTTGCAGAACCGCAATATGAAAATGAGTGCGATTTGTGCCGGGTTTGATGGCTGGTTAATTGCCGATGATCCTGCCATTCAAAAGAAATGTATGGATTCGCTGAAGGTAATCATTGCTGCAGCCGGTGAACTGGGCTCTACCGGAGTGATTTTTGTTCCGGCTTTCAACAACCAAAAATCACTGCCCGACAAGGAAGCCAGGGAGCTATTGATTGGCCAGATGAAAGAATTGGGCGATTATGCACTTCAGAATAAAACAAGAATATTGCTCGAACCGCTTAATCGGGAAGAGTGCTATTTCTGCCGTCAGGTGGCCGATGGCGCTTCGATTGTGCGTGATGTAAATAGTGCCGGAGCTGCGGTAATGGGCGATTTCTGGCACATGACATGGGAAGAAACCAACGATCGCGCCGCTTTTATCTCGGCAGGAGATTATTTGCACCATGTTCATATTGCAAGTCGTAAACGCCGCAAAATGCCCGGAGAAGATGGCGAAGTTGACAATTACATCAATGGTTTCCGAGGATTAAAGGAAATCAATTATCAGGATTACGTCAGTTTTGAATGTGGTTCTGTAGGCGATGCCAAAGTTACTTTGCCAGCCGCTGTAAAACTGATGCGCGAACAATGGAAGAAAGCCTGAAATCAGTGTTCAGTTGCCAGTCGCAGTATGCAGTTTATTCAGACAGTGATA
>JBBRXN010000107.1:0-16779 GCA_038248385.1 Bacteroidales bacterium | reverse complement strand
CTTTCCGATCACTTAGAAATTCTTTATGTTTTGGCGCTTGGCAAACCCAAAGAAACGGTGGCGCTGGATGAAGTGAAAGATAACGATATCAAATACTGGCGCGACGAAAATCAGGTTCACCACGTTCCGAAACGTTCGCTGGACGAGATCATTGTTGAAGTCAGATAAGATTCTTTCCGGACTGTATCAAAAACAAAATTGAGACAGTTCAACGGATACAATATTCAGGTTAATGAGCTGAGGTTTTGTCCCAAGCGGTATTCTTATGGTTTTAAATGAAAATGGTTTGTATGTTTTAGTAATGGTAAGTTTTATTGAACGGTTAATCCGAATATTATCGGGAATTTTGAATTGAAATTAAATTCCTTTTTAAACCAGAAGCCTGGTTTCATACTATTTTCATATTTTTCACCTGATACACATAAATAAACCATGAAGAGATTAACCGCATTTTCAATTTGTATTGCTTTGTTTTTCACCGTTTCGATATCGTACGCAGCAAAATTGGTAGAAGTCAAAGTAATTGACAAGGATTACCTTTTGGTTTTCTTCGTCGATGGAGACGTTAATTTTAATGAAAGCACCAGTGGTCCAAATGCTTATACCAACAATGATCCCGGTCCTTCAAAAAACACTGTAGTTAACTATGGAACTGCGTTAAACACCGTCGAAGCAGTAAAAGCGCTCAATTACACCATCGTTTCAACCGATGATCCGACTTATGGAACCACAGGATTAAATGCGGCGGCTTGTTACCGGAAATCAAAATTGCACGGAATGGCCGAACTCGCCTGGGTGGGCAACGATTACACTTACCAGACTCCGATGGAACATTCCATTTATCTCAAATTGCCACAATCACTAAGCGTTGGTAAAACCTATACCATCCAGATCAACGGAGCAACAAATAGCGATGTAAACTCGAAAGACATCACTTTCGATATTTTCAACAGTTGCACTGAAGCAATCCATGTAAATCTGGTTGGCTATCTCGACGATGCCAGTGTAAAAAGTGCTGATCTTTACCAATGGATGGGCAATGGCGGAGCGCGTGATTATACTTCTTTTCAGGGCAAAAAAGTCTATATCTACGATGTAAACCTCAAGACCTCTCAGGAAGTTGGTACCGTAACTTTCTGGAAAGCAAATGCCTCTGATGCCGGCGGATATAAATTGATCAATTCGAATGTCTGGAAAATAGATTTTACCGGTTTCTCTACACCCGGAACCTATCGGCTGGCAGTTGAAGGAGTTGGATGCAGTCAGGATTTTACCATCGGGAAAGATGTTTATTTTCAACCATTTAAAATTTCAACGCTTGGCTATTTTTATATGCGGATGGGTCAGGATAATTTGAATATGGTCCCTGTGCCTCGTCGACCGTTATTTATTCCCGGTAAATCGCCTGCAAATACCAAAATTTACATCACCACTATGCAGCCATTTCATGCCAATTGGTCAACATTTTCAAGTGGCGATGCATGGGACAAACCAAACGATTGGGCCAATTACAATAAGCCTGGCAATCCCCTCAATCTAAAGGCAACTGGTGGTCACGCAGATGCATTTGATTCGGACCGGCACCTGGGCCACATTTCGAGTACTTATGATATGCTATTGCCTTATATTCTGACCGGTGGATCGATGTCGGATGACAATCTGGGCATTGCTGAAAGTGGGAACGGAATTCCCGATATTCTGGATGAAGCCAGAAATGAAGTTGATTTCTGGCTCAGCTTGCGCGACGGCAAAGCCTACGGACACGGATTAACCAATCCAAACAGCAGCAACATTTTGTATCAGGCCGGAAGCAATGCAATGTCAGCCTGGGCCAGTGCCGCCGGTTCGGCCATGTTGTCCAACTGTTTCCAGATTGCCGGAATGACCGATTTGATGAATACATACCGGGATTCGGCAATCATAGCTTATAACTTCGCCGGAACTTTGGCCGATCAGCAACTTGATGCAAAACAAAGTGTCGGGGATGTTTCTGTTCGCGGCAGGGACCTGAATATGATGGCCGCCGTTTTCCTTTACAATGTCACAGGTAACACCGATTACGAAAAAATAATTAATGCCGAAAGCACCGCAAAGACCAGTAGTTCAACTATTTTGAATTCAAATGTGAATCAGTTATGGGCAACTGCGGGCTATCTGATGACAAAACGGACGGTCAACTTTCCTGATTTGTATAACCGGATGAAAGCATCAATTATCAATGAAGCCAAAACTCAGGAAGCAAACTATACGCTTACTCGACCATCAAGAAGGGCTACCGACAACGGCACGGGATATTGGAAAACCACACAAAATGTTCAAAGGACGATGATTGCCCATGCCATAACCACCAATTCGACTGAAAAAGCACTTTTCCAAAATGCACTTGTTCTGGAAGCTGACTGGGGACTTGGCCGGAATCCGCTGAACATGATACAGATGACAACCGCAACCACTCCTCTGGCAACCAAACGAAGCGTGGAGAACATGTACACAACTGGCCGTAACGACGGAACTCCGGGCTTGCATCCGGGACACACACCCTATATGAATACCGATGATTGGGGCACAGGCATGGTGATGAGCCGTCCAAGCTGGATGGTCGCAAAATGTTATCCGGATTATGCGGCCAATTGGCCAAAAGCTGAGGGATATTTCAATTCACGATACGTTTATGCCCATTCCGAATTTACTCCACAGCAAACCATGCGTGGAAAAATGGCGCTTTACGGCTATCTGTATGGATTGTATAAATTGCACACGCAAACTTATTCGATGTCGGTCAATGTTTCCGGCGGAACCGTTCAGGAAAATCCGGAGAAACCATTGTACAACTACGGCGACACAGTAACCATCACTGCAATTCCTGAAGCTGGTCGCACTTTTAAAAGCTGGACGGGTGATTTATCCGGCACTTCAAATCCGGTGAAGGTTGCCATGAACAGCAACAAAAATATTACTGCCAATTTCGATCCGCCTACCGGAATTCAAAGCCATGAAACAAGCACAATTGGTATTTTCCCTAATCCTGCGTCGAACTTTTTCTATGTAAAAATGGCGGGTGACTATGGTGAAGCGAACATTTGGCTTTCTGATTTGAACGGAAAACTGGTTTTAAGAAAGACTTTTTCAGCTGTGTTGAATCAGGTGGATATTTCAGAACTGAAACTGGGTATTTATGCTTTAAGGGTTGTTTCAAAAAGTAATAATCTGGTTTCTAAATTGGTGGTAATACGTGATCGGTTGTGATCGACTGTTAATGGAATGAATAATAGAAAGATATGATAAAAAATATAGTGGAATTGATGCCTTTTCATAAGCGTGGATTAATTGGGACTTTAATTTTCTTTTTTTGTAGTTTAACTATTTTTGCTCAAACGGGTACGCTTGTTACCAGTGTTGAAGCGGAAACCGGTGTTTTATCCGGAGGTGTTACCAAAGGAACTTCAATTGCCGGCTATTCGGGCACAGGGTATGTAACCAATTTTAAGAATAGTGCTGATAAAGTGACTGTTACAGTCAGTGTTCCAATTAAAGCATTTTATTCTATATCCATTCGGTATCATAGCGAAAGTAAAAAGCAGTACGTGTCAGTGAATGGTGCGGGAGCTTCAGAAGTAGATTTCCCTAATACAGGTAGTACTTTTGGCAACGCTGATGCTGGTAAATATATTTTAAATGCTGGTGATAATACAATTTCAGTGCAAAGTAGCTGGGGCTGGACCGAAATTGATAAATTCATGGTTTATACCACCGAATTGAATTCCTACAATAACATTACTCCTGATTTGGTTAATCCCAATGCCAACGCGGCTACCAAATCGCTTTATAACTTTCTGTTGTCACAATTCAGGAAAAAGTTCATTTCAGGACAAACCAATAGTAACTACGATGATATAAAGAGAATTTCAGGACGATCTCCCGTTTATCGGGTCTGGGATTTTCAGCATTATACTGAAGGATATCCCTATTTATGGAAAGATGGCGGGTTTTCTTTCGGCATTGATACCGGAGCAAAAGACAGCGAAAATGCCATTGCATGGTATAACAGTACCGGCAAAAAGGGAATAGTTGGTTTCCAGTGGCATTGGCATTCGCCAAGTGGAGGAAATGTTGGAAAAAATTCGTTTTATACCGCGGAAACCACTTTTGATATCCGTAAAGCGGTTCAGGTTGGAACTCCTGAATACACCTTGATAATCCGTGATATTGATGCCATTGCCGCTCAGTTGAAAAAATTTCAGACCGCCAATGTTCCTGTGCTTTTCAGACCATTGCACGAAGCTGGTGGCGGTTGGTTCTGGTGGGGCGCCAAAGGAGGTACGGCATGCAAGCAGCTTTATGCCATCATGTTTGATCGGATAACGAATTTTCATCAGATCCACAACCTGATCTGGGTTTGGTCAACACCTGAAACCGATTGGTATCCGGGAAATGAAAAGGTTGACATTGTTGGGCATGATTCATACCCCGGAAGTTACAACTACGGCACTCAGAAAAACTCATTTGACAGGTATCATAATCTTACGAGTGGAAAAAAAATCGTTACCATGTCAGAAAACGGTCCGATTCCTGATCCTGATGCTTGTCTCGATTATGATTCTCCCTGGTCTTTTTTCATGTCATGGGGCGATTTGGTTTTAAGTCAAAATTCGGAAGCACAAATAAAAGCTGTTTATACCAATCCCAGGGTTTTGACCTTAGAAAACGATACAATCCCTATGATCATTGGTATAACAAATGCTTCGGCTTGCAGTTTAGGTGTGGTGACTTTAGGTGCATCGGCCAATTTCGGTACAATCAATTGGTACGCAACATCAACCGGAGGCGCTATTTTAAAAACCGGTCCAGGTTTTACAACTCCTGATCTATCGGCAACAACTTCTTATTATGTTGAAGCTTCTTACAAAGGTCAACCAAGTGTGATAAAAAGATCAGAAGTAACTGCAAATGTTTCTATTCCTGTGACACCTGTTGTAAGCTCCAATAATATTACCTTGCAGTCGAATACATCCTCCGGCAATCAGTGGTATTTAAACAATAATCCGGTTCAGAATGCAACAACCAGTACCTATACACCGGTTCTGAGTGGCGAATATTATACAATTGTTTCGCAAAACGGATGTCCTTCCTCACCTTCAAATATTATTACCTTCATCATGACAGGAGTTGGACATATCAAAGACAACGCCGAAATATGTATTTATCCGAATCCTATTGAAAGGGGCAGTACCAGATTAACCATTTCAGGAATAAATGATACTGAAAATGCTTCGGTTAATATTTTTGATGTGAACGGTAAGTTGGCGTTTTCCGGTACATTAACAGGTCAAAATGTTAATCTGAAAAATGGACTGGATGCCGGAATCTATGTTATCAAAGTAATAAGCGATGGTGTCAATTATTCGGAAAAACTTATCGTCAAATAATTTAAAGTCTGTAGAAAATATATCAGAACTAATAATCTAAAACCTTGTAAATGAAAAAATTAGTAATCCTGTTTTTCGTTTTTGCCAGTATAATTACTTCGGCACAAAAATTCGAAAGTCTGGCCATGACCCCGCCTATGGGCTGGAATAGCTGGAACAAATTTGCCTGTAATGTGAGCGAAAAACTGTTGAAGGAAACCGCCGATGCGATGGTTACCAGTGGATTGCGAGATGCCGGATATCAATATATAATAATTGACGATTGTTGGCAGATTCGTCGCGACAGCATGGGTTTTATTGTTGCCGATCCCGAGAGGTTTCCTTCAGGAATTAAAGCTTTGGCCGATTATATTCATTCCAAAGGTTTGAAATTTGGCATTTACTCTTGTGCCGGAACCAAAACCTGTGCAGGTCGTCCGGGCGGTCGGGGTCACGAATTTCAGGATGCCTACATGTATGCCAAATGGGGAGTCGATTACCTGAAATACGACTGGTGCAGCAGCGACGGCCAGAACACCAAAGAATCTTACACGCTGATGAGTCAAAAGTTGAAAGAAGCCGGACGACCAATTGTTTTCAGCTTATGCGAGTGGGGTGGAACCAAACCATGGTTATGGGCCAGCCAAGTGGGTCATTTATGGCGAACGACCGGCGACATCTTTGATTGTTTCGATTGTGAGAAAAAGAACGAAGGCTGGTCGGCCTGGGGTGTGATGAAAATCCTTGACATGCAGGATGGTCTGAGGATTTATGCAGGTCCAGGTCATTGGAATGATCCCGATATGCTTGAAGTTGGAAACGGCGGGATGAAAGAAAATGAAGACCGGGCGCATTTTTCGATGTGGTGTATGCTGGCTGCTCCGCTTATTGCCGGAAACGATTTACGAAGTATGTCGCCTCAAACTTTAGCTATATTAGGCAATACCGATGTGATCGATATCAATCAGGATGCCTTGGGAATTCAGGGTTTGAAGTTTGCATCAGTTGACGGATTGGAAACATGGTTTAAACCATTGTCAGGAAATGATTGGGCTGTTTGCTTTTTAAACCGCTCGGGTGAAGTGAAAAATATCGACTTCGACTGGTTGAAAAATGTAGTCATCGATGAATTGTCAGAGCGTAAATTGGATGCTTCGGTTGAGACCTTTAAAATCAAGGATGTTTGGAACAAAAAGGAGCTTGGTACAACTAAAAAAGCGTTGAAAGCAACCTTGCCTTCACACGATGTACTGATGATGAGGTTGAGTTTGGCGAAATAATACCTGATTACTGTTTACCAGGAAGGATACACCCAACTAACAAAGTGGTTAACCACAAAGGATTACTTTCGGAACAAGCAGACAAAAGGAAATCCTGTTACATTCTGAAAGCTTATTCCAATGGAATTAAGAATTTTTACCGATAGAAAATCAACGCCATAAAGAGACCTGTACTTTAATAACCAACCAAAACCAATTTATATCATGAAACGAACACTTTGTATTACGTTTTTAATGTTTTTCACTTTGAATTTACTTTTCGCTCAGGAAGAAGTAATTCAAACAAAAGCAAAAGATTCAGCCAGACTTCTGTGCACTCCGAATCCTTCGAAAGAAGCAGTTGCACTTTACAAGTATTTGCAGGATATGAAAGGGAAAAAAATTCTTTCGGGCCAGCAGGATTCGCCCTGGGGAATTGACGAATTTGCCTACATTAAAACCAATACCGGTAAACAACCTGCCATCAAGGGAATGGATTTTATCGATCAGAGAGAAAATGCCAACGAAGTGCAAAAGGCAATCGACTGGTGGAAAGCCGGAGGAATACCCACCATCATGTGGCATTGGGGCGCTCCATCTATTGGTGAAGGATACGAAGCCAGTAAAAAACCCATTGAAATTGACAATTGCTTCATCGAAGGAACCCCCGAAAACAAAGCATTTTGGGCCGAATTGAAAGCAAAAGGCGATTTGCTCCAGAAACTCAAAGAAGCAAATGTGCCCATTATCTGGAGGCCATTTCATGAATTAAACGGCAACTGGTTCTGGTGGGGGAAACAAGGTCCGGAGCGGTTTAAAAAACTTTGGATCATCCTATTCAACTACTATGTGAAAGAACGCGGACTCAATAATCTGATCTGGACCCTTTGCTATACCGGACAACCTGATGGTGACTGGTATCCCGGAGATCAATATGTTGATGTTGCCGGAGCAGATACGTATGCCAAAAATGACGACCCTCAAATGACCATGTACAATAAAGTGAAAGCCATTACTAACGACAAATTCCCCATTGCTTTCCACGAATGCGGAATACCACCCAATCCCGACAAATGCTTAAGCGAAGGATTAATGTGGTCATGGTGGATGGAATGGCACACCTCCCATCTGGAAAAATTGGATAAAACTTATCTGAAATATGTTTATGACCACGATTTGGTAATCACCCTCGACGAAGTTCCGGATATCATGAAAACTTACGGATTGAAGTCCAATTAACTAATAAACATTGTGTATGAAATTAATTCAATAAAAGATGAAATTAAAATGAATCACATCTTCAATAAGTTAAAGTTTGTTTTCGTTTTGTTCATGTTCGCTCCGGTAGCTGTATTCGCACAGGTAAAGGAATCGCCAGTTCCCAAAATCATAGAAATGGATGGCCGTCATTCCCTTTTGGTGGATGGGCAGCCATTCTTAATTCTTGGAGGTCAGGCACACAATTCGAGTGGCTGGCCGGGCATGTTGCCGCAAGTATGGAGATCTATTGAAACTATGCACGCCAATACGCTTGAAGTACCGATTTACTGGGAACAAATTGAGCCACAACCTGGAAAATTCGATTTTTCGCTGGTTGATACACTACTCGTTCAGGCACGTCACCGCAACAAATATCTGGTGCTTCTGTGGTTTGCCACCTGGAAAAACGGCAGCAACCACTATATGCCTGAATGGATGAAAATTGATTCAAAAAAATACCCGAATATTGTCGGAAAGAACGGCCAACCGGTCGATTCGCCTTCGCCACACACACAAGCAGCCATGGAAGCCGATGCCAAAGCGTTTGCCGAAGTGATGAAATATTTAAAGAAAGCCGACACACAACACACCGTTTTGATGGTGCAGGTGCAAAACGAACCCGGTGCCTGGGGAAGTGTGCGCGATTATTCTACAACTGCCCAAAAGCTTTTTGAAGGATTTGTTCCGGACGAACTGCTCAAACCTGAAATTCTTAAAGCATTGAACAAGCCTGTCGTTTCGAAAGGAACCTGGACGGAAGTTTTTGGGAATGATGTCGACGAATATTTTCAGGCATGGTCGGTAGCTAAATACATCCAATATGTTGCAGCAGCTGGTAAAGCAGTGAATAGTTTGCCCTTATATGTCAACGCTGCGCTTCGCGACCCGCTCAGTAATCCCAGTGCAAATACCTACGAAAGCGGTGGTCCAACCGATAATGTAATTCCGATCTGGAAAGTTGCCGCACCAGCAATCGATTTGCTTGTTCCTGATATTTATTTACCAGAAAGTGATAAGGCACTGAAAGTAATTGAATTGTATGATCGGCCAGACAACGCCTTATTTGTTCCTGAAATCGGTTCCGGAGAGGAATATGTAAGATATTTTTATCCCGTACTTGCTCATGGAGGCATTGGATTTTCACCATTTGGAATAGACGATAATGGACGTGGTGAAACAAAGGAAGAAACCGAAACCCGACTTGCTTCAATTGGTCAGGAATATGCAATGGCCGCTCCAATGATGAGAGAATTGGCTAAATGGAGTTTTCAAGGAAAGATCAAGTCAGTGGTTGAGCGCGAAGATCATGCAGAACAAACCATTGATCTTGGCGCATGGCAGGCAATCGTTACATTTGGCGATGCCAGAAGAAACAATGTCCAACCCAATGCGAAACCAGTCAGCAAAGCGATGGTGGTGCAACTTGGTGGAAATGATTTTTTGCTCATCGGAACGCTTTGCCATTTTACTTTCAAGCCAACAGGTGCCAATGCCGGTAAAGCCTGGCAATACCTGAAAGTTGAAGAAGGCAACTATGAAAACGGAAAATGGAAATTGTTGAGAATCCGGAACGGCGACGAAACCGATTGGGGCGGACCACGAATTGGAGCATTACCGGCAGTGCTTCGAACCACACTAACCATACGATAGCGGTCATTGTAAAACGACCCGAATCAAACAAAGTGCCAATTTATAAGTAGAAAATGAGAGACAAACGATTTATAGCAGAACATCGTGGTGGACCTTTGACAAAAGAAAAACATATTCAGTTAATGCGGTGGGCTTATCAATGTGCTGAAAATGTATTGCCTTTATTTTCAAACAAAATTGACAGTCGACTGACTAATGCAATTAATACAGCAAAAAATTGGACAGAAGGAAATGCTTCGGTTGGCGATGCAAGAAATGCCTCATTCGACTGTATCGCATTTGCAAACGAACTTACTGTCTCAAAAGAAATTGCAGTTGCTCGTTCTGTTGGACATGCAGTCGCAACGGCTCATATGGCTGACCACTCATTAAGAGCAGCAGAATATGCTTTAAAAGCAATAAAACTTGCAAACAAATCAACTGACGAAGAAAGAAAATGGCAAGACGAACATTTATCGGTAGACATCCTTGAGCTCGTTCTAACTGCAAGGAAAAAACAGAAAATAAAAGTCATAGAAACAGTCGAAAAACGATAATCTTAATACAAGATATTTTTCAACAAACTAACAACCAACCAAATGAGAAATTGTAAATTAATTAAACCATTAACAAGCGCAGCAATTATCTTTTTTGTGCTGATTTCTGCAATTGGCTACGGCCAAAAGGTTGAACAACAAGTTCAGTCTTCCACTAAAGTAGAAACAAAGAGCATTCAGATTTCAAATCAAGCTTCCTATCCTTTCCAGAATCCCGATATGCCTCTTGAGGAGCGTGTTAACAACATCGTATCCCTGATGACACTTCAAAAACCATAAACATTAAATAAGATGAATTATCTCAAATTTTCAATTTTTATTATCACATTATTAATCAGTAACTCCGTTACAGAAACGCAGGCACAAAACTGGCCAAGCTGGCGTGGTCCCAATGGTGACGGATCCAGTAACGAAACCAACTTACCGACAAAATGGGATTCGACTACAAACGTGGTGTGGAAAAGCCCGATTCCGGGTATTGGTCATTCTTCGCCAATTGTTTGGGAAGATCAGCTTTTTACTATCACAGCTTTACCCGAAACGCAGGAGAAAGTGCTACTTTGCTATGATTGTAAAAATGGCGCCTTGTTGTGGCAATCAACCGTACTTAAATCTAAATTCGAAGACAAACACGGCGACAACAGCTTTGCTTCCGGAACTCCTGCCACCGATGGCAAATTGGTTTATGTGTCGTTTCTTGACGGTGACGATGCAGTAGTTGCAGCTTACGACTTTACAGGAAAACAGGTCTGGATTCAGCGGCCAGGAAAATTTTCAAGTCCTCATGGATATAGTTGTTCACCAGCGCTTTTCGATGACAAAGTTATCATCAATGGAAATAGTAAAGCCGACGATTCATTTGTTGCTGCTTTAAGCCGAACTGATGGGAAACTCATTTGGAAAGTATCGCTTCCAAATCTGTCCCACAGTTTTAGTACGCCAATTTTCAGGAAAATGGCGGGTAAAATGCAAATGATTTTTTTGGGCAATAAGGAAGTTGCTTCCTATAATCCTGAAGATGGCTCAAAATATTGGTTTGTAAATGGCCCTTCTGAAGATTTCTGTGCCAGTTCGGTTTACAATGAAAAAACTAGATTGGTATTGATTAGCAGTGCCTGGCCCCAACGTAATTTGTTGGCAATAAAACCCGATGGGAAAGGCAATGTAACTGAAAGCCATGTAGTTTGGCAAACAAAAGAAGGCGCTTATTATGTACCATCTCCGGTTTGTACCGACGATTATCTTTTTACTACTATGACCAATGGTAAAGTTCACTGCATCGAAATTGCCACTGGCAAAATTCTTTGGGTAGAAGAATTGGGCAAACAGTATTCTTCTTCAGTTTTGGCAAATGGCCTGGTTTACATGCCTAACGACAATGGAGTGATCACAGTGTTCAAAGCGGGTCCCATTTTTCAACCCGTTGCAAAAAATGCTATTGGCGAAAGAATGAATGCATCGCCAGCTATAAGCAATGGGAAAATATATCTGCGCGGCGAAAAACACCTCTTTTGCATCGGGAAAATTTAGAATTTACTTAACCCAATACTATAAAAATGAAAACCAAACTAATCGGATTATTTCTTGTGCTACTGATGAGTTCCATGATACTCAATGCACAAAAAGTCAAAAGCTTTGAAGTTAAATCTCCTGATAACAAAATTGCATTAAAGCTTGAAATTGGGGCAAAAATGATGTGGTCGGTTCAGCACGATGGACAGCAAATAATCGCGCCATCGGCTATTTCGCTTCAATTGGAAGGTGGTGAATTGTTGGGCGATCAGGCAAAAATAGCGAATTCAAAAATCGAAAAAGTTGATCAGGTAATTAGCGCGATAAATTATAAGAAGGCAAAAATTGCTGATCAGTACAATCAGCTAACTGTTAATTGTAAAGGCGATTATGGCTTAATTTTCAGGGTTTACAATGATGGAGTTGCCTACCGTTTTGTTACGAATAGGAAAACTGAACTCATCGTAAAGAATGAAGAAGCCAATTTTAACTTCACCAACGATTACCAAGCTTTTATCCCTTACATGTGGGATTACCGCGGAGGACAAAAATTCAATTCTTCGTTTGAAGCGCTTTACAAAGAGATCAATATCTCGAAGTTTGCCACTGATTCGCTTGCTTTTCTTCCACTTTTGGTGGATGTTGGCAACAACAAAAAAGTGGTCATTCTTGAAGCCGATCTTGAAAATTATCCCGGCATGTACCTCAATAAAAACCAGACCAACAAAGGATTTATGGGCGTTTATGCGCAATATCCTTTGGAATCCAAATTAGGCGGTTACAGTAACATGAACCTGATTCCCACCAAAAGGGCTGATTACATTGCCAAATCCAGTGGCACCAGTAATTTCCCATGGAGAGCTATGGTGATTAGTGCTCAGGACAAAGATTTGCTGAACAACGACATGGTTCAGAAACTGGCTTCACCATCAAGAATAGCAGATGTTTCATGGATCAAAACCGGGAATGTGGCCTGGGATTGGTGGAGCGCTTGGAATATTTCGCATGTTGATTTTAAAGCCGGTTACAATACCGCAACCTTCAAGTATTACATCGATTTTGCTGCAGCCAACAAGTTGCCTTACATCGTGATGGATGCTGGATGGTCGGGCAGAACCGATATTATGAAAGTTATAGCTGATGTCGATCTTCAGCAAATAGTTGATTATGGCAAGCAAAATGGAGTGGATGTAGTTTTGTGGGCTTCGTGGTATGCTGTCACCCAGCAGGTGGATCAGGCATTTCCGAAGTATGCCAAAATGGGTGTGAAGGGTTTCAAAATTGATTTTGTTGACCGTGACGACCAGATTGCCGTGGCTTCATTATACGAGATAGCCAAAAAAGCTGCTGAATACCATTTGATAGTTGATCTCCACGGTGTGTTTAAACCAACCGGATTGCAGCGAACCTATCCGAATGTGGTTGGTTATGAAGGTGTAAAAGGGTTGGAGAATTATAAATGGGCAACTGAAGATCAACCACGTTATACGGTAAGTATCCCTTTCATCCGAATGATTGCCGGGCCGATGGATTATACGCCTGGCGCCATGCGAAATTCAAACAAAACAAATTACCGGCCAATCGGTGCTTTTCCAATGAGTCAGGGCACACGCTGCAATCAAATGGCGATGTTCGTGATGTATGAAGCGCCTTTCCAAATGCTGGCCGACAATCCGACGACTTACATGAAAGAGCAGGAATGTACCGATTTTATCGCCAAAGTTCCGACTACAACTGACGAAACAGTTGCTCTGGATGGAAAAGTTGGAGAATATGCTGCCATTGCCCGTAAGAAAGGTGAAACCTGGTTCGTAAGTGCCATGACCAACTGGACACCACGCGAAATCACACTCGATTTTTCATTCCTTGGCGCTGGAACTTATCAGGCAACCATTTTTAAAGATGGAATGAATGCCGACCGCGATGCGACTGATTACAAGAAGGAAAGCATAAAAATTTCTTCCGGAGAAAAGGTGAAAATACAAATGTCTCCCGGCGGGGGCTGGGTGGCCAGGATCGAAAAATTGAATTAAAAAAATATCAGAATGGGACGAACCCATTACCAATCCAGGAATCATTCAGGTTATCATTCCTGCTGAAGCATGGAAACGAAAGGCATTCAACGGTTTGGCACAAGTCATTGTTCAGTCAACTCAGCAAGTGGAAGAAATTATCTTAAAAGCCTCAGCTCCGGGTTTAACACCGTCGGTAATAAAAATAAAAGCTGAACCTACGGTATTGTGGCCTGCAGTAGTGTCAAAATAATAATAACTACTTTAGCAATTTGAAATACTTAAGCCTGAAAGATGCAAGCTCTACCAATACATGGCCTCATGAATTCCTGCAATCGGACTGGCATGGAATGCTCCTGGTTTACAGGTAGAATTTCATGCACTTCAGTAAAAGGCAGAATATTTACAAGCTTAATTCTTGTCATTTTTGGTTTTGTCGCTTCGGCTCAATGCAACTTTAAACCAATTGGTCACAGGGGTGGCTCATCTTATTATTTTCCTGAAAACACTTTAGTTTCGCTTGAACAAGGTTTTATTGAAGACATTTATGCCGCGGAAGTAGATATTCAATTTACCTCCGACAATGTCCTGGTTTTGATGCACGATTATTACATTGACCGAACTACCAACGGAATTGGCGAAGTGGAAAAACTAAGCTTATCGTATTTAAAAACACTGGATGCCGGAAGCTGGAAAGACCCCAAATATAAAGGAACCCCAATTCCCACCTTGAAGGAAGCATTGGAGCTGGCAAACAAATACCATAAAAAGCTGTATTTGAACATGAAGGTATTTGCACCTGAATTGATTGCCAGGACACTTAAAGAAGCAAATGTTGCTGACGATATAGTTTTACTTGATCCCGATGATCTTCAAAAAGTTGAGATTTACCATCAGATTTTACCGAATACACCATTGGTTTATTTTGGCAATCTTCCGCAACAAATTGAAGATGCTTCATTTTACAGCTTTCTTAAAAACAATGGTGTTATTGCTATCGAAATCCCGGCCGACTATATTCTTTATTCCAGGGACGATTATTTCATCAAATTACGTTCGATGGCCCATGCTTATAATATTGAATTATGGGCCTATACTGTTAATGATGCGGCTTATTTCAGGATTTTAAAGGATTTTGGCGTTGATGCGCTGGAGACTGACAGACCTTCAGAAGCTTACCAGGTTTTTTGCAACAATTCTTCAGGAGGATATTTTCCGGAAAAGCGTATAACCGGACAATGGGATTTTAACAAAGACCTTAACGGAACCATTGGGTCCAAATTGGTTGTCATGGGTGATACGGCGGTTAAGGATCAAAAAATACAATTTGGAACAACTCAGTTTTTTGGATTGTCACAAATAGAAAATACTGTGGTAAACATAGCCAGAATACCAGCTTTTGATCCTCAGCATGCACTACGGTTCTTTTCGAATATTGCCCCCGAAGGAATTCCGGGTGTACAGGATTGTGACAATACGTATTCGTTGATTTTCGATTTACTTAAACCTTCAGGGAAAAACGATTATACTGCGATGCTCCAAACAAGCAACAATAACAGCGACGATGCAGATTTTTTTCTGAAAGGCAGTACCAACAGTTTTGGAGTACTCGAACAATACAAGGGCGGTTTCGCAGATAGTATCTGGATTAGATTAGCTCTTGTCTTTGATTTGTATAACGAAAAGATGGATGTATATCTCGATGGTGATTTTGTGGCAACGATTAAATTGGATGATAGTCAGGATGGGCGTTTTTGCCTCAATAATAACTGGGGAGTCCAATCATCCAATTTTTTCTCGGACGACGACGGCGAAACAAATCCTGTTTTTGTAAGCAGCATCCAATTACGCAATTATGCTATGAGTTCTGATGAAATTAAATGGCTGGGGAGAACTAAAGCAACTAAAATCGACAAAGTTATTCTGCCAGATAATAATATTAATTGTCCTGAATTTCAGGAAAGTATTAAATTGACAGGAGAAGGAAATTTAATTAGTTTATTGGCAAATGCCGGCGACAGGGTCAATTATAAATGGGAAATGAACAGTGGCTCCGGATGGGAAAATATTACCGGAACAGCATTCAAAGCATCGGCAACTTCAAGTCTCAGTATTGTTAGTCATCCGGAACTCCTGAATGGGTACCGGTTCCGCTGCACGGCGTTCAACGATTGTCACACTGTTTCGGGTGAATATCTGTTTAAATACACAGCAAACTCCAGACAACTGGCAGATTTTCAGAATGGATTATTTGAAATTTACCCAAACCCATCGAAGCAAACAGTAAGTATCAATTTTCTTCAATCAACAGGAAAATATGACATCACTATTTATTCCATACTGGGGATTGAGGTGCATAAAAAGCATTCAATAGATGGCCAATACCGGGTAACCCTTCCCAAAGGAACTTATCTGGTTCGTGTTGCCAACGGACAAAAATCGGAATTAAAAAAGCTCATTGTAACAGAATAGAATAAAACTGGATGGCGCAATCGTTCTGTTTGTGAAAATGGTTTTTCAGCAATTCAATCATTTCGGAAAAAACGGAATTTTGAAATCCATTTTGTGTACTACAAATTTTTTCATTTTGCAGGGAGCCGGTTTGTATTTTAGGGTATCATAGATTCGTTTTACTTTTTCGTTCGGTTTGGTGCAACTGCGGATTCTTATCAAATTATTTATCTTCCACCAAAAAAGCGTCTAATGCCTTGGTAGGTTTTCCATCCTCACCCCAGGCGCTTAAGGCATAATGGCTCCAGCTTCTGGCTCCTTCAGGCTCCCAGTAAAATACACCTAAGCCTTTACCATCTGGTACTTCCTTTACTTTTTTCTGAACTGCAACCAGCATGTCGTATGTATTTTCAGCTTTAACATCCTCTCCACCCACTTCAACAACCATTACTTCCTTTCCGTAGCGAGCGGCCATGTCATTTAAATTAGCTCCCAAATCATCTATCGAATGGGTATAATCCGGCTTCCCTTCAAGCCAGTACGGATAATAAGATAACCCAATTATATCGTATTTTGCCCCATTGGCTTTTGCATTATCAAACCACCATCTGAAACGATCGTTGTTATTTCCCTGATCTACATGCAGAATTACTTTTGATTGCGGACTGACGGCTTTCACCGCGTCATAACCTTT
>JBBRXN010000106.1:0-17284 GCA_038248385.1 Bacteroidales bacterium | reverse complement strand
TCAATCGTTGGAATGCTAAAACGACCCACTTTACAGGTACAGCGATTGGCCGAACTCTCCGAATTCCTGAATTACAATTTCTTTAAGGAAATAGCCTCCAAACTTCCGTACACCGAACCAGATTACACCATACCAACCGACCGTACTGAAACTGAAGGGCTTCAATCAAGAATCAAAGAACTTGAGCTTGAGATAAGCATTTTGCGACAAACAATTAAAGATTTGGCAAGCCGTTAGAGGCGGTTGTCAACATTTTTTGTCTAAAGACAATAATTAATTGTACTAATCACATCAAATGGGGAACATGAACTTTCGCTATTTATTTTTAATATTATTTCTATTTCTTGAAGGTTGCATAGAGCCTCAGGAACTTAAGATTCTTAACTGGCATGACAATGCGATCAGATGGACTGTAGTAGATGGTGGTGCAACCACCTCCTATCTCTGGAAAATATATTTTCAAAAGAATGGCAGTAAGCGGAAAAGACTTATTTTCCAATCCTATGCATCTCCTAACATATCAGACATATCGGTTAGCGGCGAATATTTAATAATTCATTCTGGTGGAGATAGAAAGGATATGAGGCTTATTCAAATTGATATGAGAAAAGTGGATGATTTTGTTGATAATCCGGTTATATACAGAAGATCAGTACTTGAACAAACTAATAGTTCCTATCAGGAACCTGATTTTGTTAAGGGACGATAAGAAGAATGATTTCAAACATGGTTTGAAAAATTAACTTCAATTCGATTTTTATGCCCATTCAGGATGAAATATTCAATTCACTTAAAATATTCATCTGCCTTATTCGTCTTCCTCATTATAAGCTGTACAATTGGGTTTGAATGAAAAAACAGGTCGGTTAACAGGCCCGGTTATTCAGGAAAATTCAATTGTCGTTCAACCAAAACAAAAAATCATCACCAACATTTCTCTATTTCAATTGAACTTCTAAACTCTTTTGCAGTTTATTTGTAGTTAGTATTTTCAAGTGTAGATAAATAATGAGTAATTCAAAACAGCCTGAATCGGTCAAAAAGGAATCCAAGCCAAGTGTATTTAGTTTACTGAAGCCATATTCAGGTATGGTTACCTTTCTGGTGTTTTTTGCACTGATGAGCAATGGGGTCAATTTGTTGCTTCCAAAAATCATTTCACGTGCCATCGATGCCTATACCGACGGACATTTCGTATTGAAAACAGTCGTATTGGAATTTCTGATTGCTTCGCTGGTTATTTTCATCTTCACTTATCTGCAAAGTATTGTACAAACTTATGCTTCCGAAAAAGTCGCACGCGACCTGCGCACCCGCCTTTCCGATAAGATATCACGACAAAGCTATTCCTATATCCTGAAAACCAATCCATCGAAACTTTTAACAAATCTGACATCTGATATTGATTCTATCAAGATGTTCGTGTCGATGGCCGTGGTTACTATTTTTTCGTCGGTATTTATGATTATCGGAACCTGCGTGCTGCTGATCATGATCAACTACAAGCTGGCCGTCCCCATTATTGCTATCATCCCGATTATTGGCGGCACCTTTTTTATCGTACTCCGGAAAGTCAGGGTGCTGTTCAAGCGAGCCCGTGAAGTCATCGACTGGCTCAACAAAGTAATCAACGAAAGCATCATGGGTTCGGCAATCATCCGGGTGTTGAATTCGCAGCAATCCGAATATCATAAATTTCTGGAAGCCAATACCGATGCCCGTGATATTGGATTGGGTATCCTGAGATTGTTCGCAGCGCTCATTCCCATAGTCACTTTTGTGGCTAATCTGGGCATGTTAATCATCCTGATGTTGGGTGGTCATTTTGTAATTACTGAAAGTATGTCGCTGGGCGATTTTGCTGCTTTCAACAGTTATCTGGGCCTTCTTATTTTCCCGATCCTGATGATCGGTTTTATGAGCAACATTATTGCACAGGCATCTGCTTCCTACCAGCGAATCAACGAAGTTTTGGAAGCTTCTGAAATTTCAGAAACGGGAACTGTGAAGGCATTGCTTAAGGGAAATATCGAACTGGTTGATGTTTCACTTTCATACAGCCAAAAACCCATATTGAAAAATATTTCCTTTTCAGTAAAAGGCGGAACCCAGGTAGCTATTATCGGCCCAACGGCAGCCGGTAAAAGTCAGTTGCTCAACCTGCTTACCGATCTGGTTAAACCTGACAGAGGAACTATCCTGTTTGATGGAAAAAATATTGAAACTTACGACAAGGAATCTTTTCGAAGCCAGATTGGATTTGTACTTCAGGATAGCGTTATTTTTAACATGAGCCTTCGCGAAAACATTGCTTTCAGCGATCTCGTAACTGATGAATCGCTCGAAAAAGCCATTTCGACTGCTGAACTGATGGACTTTGTAGATTCGCTTCCGGGCAAATTGAATACCATCGTTTCTGAACGGGGAACCAGCCTTTCAGGAGGACAAAAGCAACGAATTATGCTTGCCCGCGCCTTGGCCATCAATCCTAAAATTCTTTTGCTTGATGATTTCACCTCGCGTGTCGATCGAACTACGGAGAAAAAGATCGTTGCCAATCTTGCAATAAATTATCCTGAACTGACCTTGCTTTCGATCACTCAGAAAGTAGCTTCGGTAAAACATTTTGAACAGATTATCCTGCTGATGGAAGGCGAAATAATTGCTTCAGGAACACACAAAGAGTTAATGGAAACCTGCACCGAGTATGTCCAGATTTCCGATTCACAAAGAAGCACCAGCCATTATGAACTATAACCTCAACGAACTGACAGGCGCTAAGGAGCAGAAGAATTCGACTTTTACTGCTCTGAAAAAACTGCTTGATCTAATTCAGGAAGAAAAGAGAACTATCATTTTGGCAATGGTGATCATTTTTGTCAATTCAGGATTGAGCCTGATGGGGCCATACCTGATCGGACACACCATCGATACTTATATCCAATCGAAACAATACCATGGAGTTTTCCTTTTCTCTGGCATTTTACTTGGAATTTACACCATCGCTTTTATTACCAATTACCTGCAAATAAAAATAATGGGTGGTGTCGGGCAACGGATGCTTTTTAGTTTACGCAATGCCGTGTTCAATAAACTTCAGGAACTGCCGGTTGACTTTTTCAACCAAAACAAAGCAGGCGATCTCATTTCGAGGATCAACAACGATACCGACAAGTTAAACACGTTTTTTTCGCAATCACTCATGCAATTTATCGGCAGCATTTTCACCATGGTGGGCGCCGGTATTTTTCTGCTGAGCATCAATCCTGAACTTGGCGCGGCCGCTTTGCTACCGGCATTGGTTATTTGGATTTTTACAAAAGCTATTTCGCCTTGGGTAAAAAAGAAGAATGCAGCCAACCTGAAAAGTGTGGGCGGATTGAGCGCCGAAATTCAGGAAAGCCTGAATAATTTCAAGGTGATTATTGCCTTTAACCGGCGCGATTACTTCCGCAAACGCTTCGATGAAGCCAATCAACAAAACTATGCTACTTCGGTAAGCGCCGGTTTGGCCAACAATATTTTCACACCGGTTTACGGACTTTCCTCAAATATCGGCCAATTGATTGTGCTGTCTTTTGGAATTTACCTGATTATGACCGGAAACTTTTCAGTAGGTCTTCTCATTGGATTTCTGGCCTATATCAACAACTTTTATCATCCGTTGCGACAACTTGCAGCGCTGTGGGCCAGTTTTCAGATAGCCATGGCCGGTTGGGACCGCATTTCGCAAATACTGTCACTCGATACCAACCTGCCGGTAAAAATGTGCAAATCAGTGAAGTCTTCCCCATCCTACCTTTCGTTCCGGAATGTATCTTTTACCTATCCCAACGGGAAGGAAGTGCTCTATCACGTCAACTTTGATCTGGAACGCGGAAAAACGTACGCATTTGTTGGTCCTACCGGCGGCGGAAAAACCACCACTGCCTCGCTGATCGCCAGGTTGTACGATGCTTCCAAAGGATTGATATTGCTCGATGGAAAAGATATCCGATCGTTCACTCCTGAAGAAAGAACACACAAAATCGGTTTTATCCTCCAGGAACCTTTTTTGTTTTCAGGAACAGTGCGCGACAATATTTTGTATGGCAATTCGGAATACAAGAACTTATCAAATGAAGAGTTGGAGCGGGTGATCGAGGAATCGGGACTTGAAACTTTGCTGAGTCGTTTCGATGAAGGATTGGATTCGAAAGTCCTAACCATTGGCGACAGCATCAGCCTGGGGCAAAAACAGTTGATTGCATTTATGCGTTCGGTGCTGCGAAAACCTGAACTGCTGATTCTCGATGAAGCAACCGCCAACATCGATACCATTACCGAACAACTGCTCGAAACGATTCTGCAAAAACTACCCGCCACCACCACGCGTGTAATCATCGCCCACCGACTGAATACCATCGAAAATGCCGATGAAATCTACTTTGTAAATTCCGGAGAAGTGATTCGCGCCGGTTCGCTGGATGATGCTGTGAAACTGTTGCTACACGGGAAAAGAGAAAGTTGAAAAGTTCATTTTTGTACTGACGGGATAACTTCTTTGCAGCTGATTTTCGAATTCTTCTTATTGTCAGTGTCGAATTTTAATCTACCAATCCCCACCTGCACCTGCACCGCCAAAACTCCCACCTTTAAATAGTTCATCGTTCCTGATAGGGTTGTTGATTGCATGGCCACCTAATGTTTGCGAGGCAATTATAGCAGTTAAATCTTTTGAACTCCATTTATCCTGCAGAAGTTGTTCCCGGGTATATCCATTTCGGATAACCTTCAGGTAGTTTAAAAGCAACAATGCAATAGCAATTAAAACTCCTCCTGAAACCGTTATAGTCAGCATTGGATGACCCAAACTAAAATAGTATTTGAAGGTTGCCACTCCAAGGGCAAATGTTAACAGCCCAACGCGAATCAGCAGGATTGATCTTTTTTTGACCCCAAAATAGATATACCCAACCGGAATCAAAGCGGTGAAGAGATAAAACAGGAACGCAAAGTGGATGTCATCATGTTCGGCCAGAGTAAGCCCCATTAGCTCGATACTTAATTCGCGCACCACAAAATAATTACCAGCGCAATAAAATACAATCAGTGCACAGCTTTTTAGAATCACAAACTGGCTGTCAAAAATCACATTCGGTAATTTTGCCTGAAGCTTTTTACTGAACCAATAAATCAATCCAAATGTGGTCATAAATATAAATGGCATCAGCGCTTCGACTATCCCGCCAATACCTGTAATGATCAGGAATAGTATCCAACCCAAAAAGAACATAGTGAGGATCAATCCGGGTAAATCCAGGTAACGAACGGCAACAAACCCTGCAAAAAGAAACCCGACGATGGCATATCCTAATTCATTATCTTCATTAAAACCCAATATACCAAAAGCGATGAAAGAGAGTCCGGTATATATTCCGGCTTCTGTTACGCCCGATTTATAATGATGCCCTTTCTTAATAAATATCTTCTCAGTAAAAATGATTAAAAGAAATCCCAGTATTAATGACAGAAACCGATAACCTATTTCTCCTATCGAATCGAAAATCAACCCTATCGGTCCTATAAGGGTTGACAACCCAATAAGTGAGACAATGAAAAGTAGGATCTTCATAAACAGCGAAGGAGAATAAAGTTTTGAAACATACTCACTGCGTATTTTATTCCACTGCTCTTCATCGAGTATCTTGCTTTTGTATAAATCGCTTGCTGCTGAAACGATTTCCCTTTTTTCAAGTTCAGCAAGGTTATAGGCAATGATTGATTTAATCATGAGCGAAGTGTGATTTTTTGGTAATTAGAAACGAAATGTAGCCAATACAGCTAACCGGAAAATAATAAGTGAAGAGCTGTATAGCTATATCGGAGCTGTTTAAGATTTGATACAACAAATAGGTAATGGCAATGTAGGCAGCAATGTTTGAGTAAAGGAAGAATAAAAATTCTTTCTTTTGCCACAGGTAAAAGCTTAAAGCTCCTGCCGGAACAAGCAATAAAACAGCATAAAGAAATGGGTGATTGCTATCGAATATGGCAGCAATGCAACCAATATAAAAAAGCAGCAGACCGAAATTCTGATAGGTAAACCTGAAATGTTTCTTTATTCCGCTATACTCCGAAATCTGTCCTGCAATGGTTAGCGACAATCCTAAAACAATATTTGTAACATACAAACCGGTTGTTGCCGACCATTCGCCTTTTACCCAATCAACCGGGCTAATACTGATCCCGACTGCTGCCGCCAATGCGGCAATCCCCATTGATAAAAGGGCCCGGTTGTCGTACCAGTATGCCATAAACAGGAGTATGGCGGCACTTAAAAATGAAGTCCAGTTTACCAGAAGTTCTACCAAATCGAAATAAACCTGTATGTAAACAAACTCAGAAATAATCAGTAGCGAAACCAGTATCAGAATATAATCGAAATAAAGCTGATGGATGGTTACTTCTGAATTGGAATAGGGTTTGGCGTATTTACCGATAAAATAGAACCCGATAAAAATGGATACACCAATCAGCACCATAGATATAAGATGGCCAATACTCCCCATATTTTGGTATGCGAAATACCCCACACCTGCGGTAAACAGCATAATGCCCAAATAGAGTATCAATCGCAACTCATAGTACAACGACACTATCTTATTGGTACGTATTGCTTCAAGAAACAAATATTGCTTCTCATCAATCGAATTCCTGTGAAACAGATGCTTGTATATATTATCCATAAATTTTTTGTTCAGTATTGGCTAAATTCCCTTTAAACAAAGGTAAATTACTTTTATTGGTTTTTATTGATAATTATAAGAGAATGTAAATTTGTGTAAAGTTATCAGTCATAATTTCAGTTTGTTAGTTTGTTAGTGTGTTCAAATCCGGAGGATTTGCATGTTTATAGAATGTGTCAAGATGTGTAAAACCTGCGACCCGGGATCGAATATCGCATTTGACATTCGGTTTTCTATAAACATGAGATACCTCCTGCATCTTTTATTACCGGGTAACAAAAATCCCTGACCGGGTTGAATCCAGTCAGGGATAAATTTGTAGTGAAAGTCAATAGCCGTGCTAATTTGCTTCCGACGGGGAAACTTTGGTGTCCTTGTTTTTTGTGTCGGCCAGGCGGGCATAAGTTTTACGCAGTTCGTTCAACTGATTATACAAGGTGGAAAGAATGTCAGATGGCGTATAATTCACTGCCAGTCCGATGGTCAGATGATTTAAATGAACCAGAGTAAACTCTTTTGTTTCCATAAAAATTAACTTTTAGTTTGAATTAAAAATAGATAAACCTGTTTGATTTTTTGGTCACTTTTATCGGCTTGGAGCTTCTACTTTTTGTAGATGGTCCTCCCGGCGTGTGGAGAAGTTTCTACCTTTTGTAGTGAGTTCTCCCGTCTCCGGGTGAGGTTTCTGCATTTTGTGGAGGGATTCCATGCATCAGATTTTTCGCATGGAGAATTTTTATCTGCTTTATGTAATGGTGGTTTCATCATGGTGGTAACTGGAGTATATTGCTGAATATTAAGTCCTGATGCATAAAAAAACCGTCTCCCGATTGAATCGAAAGACGGTTTGATGTGATTTATTTCCCTCTTTTGCTTTTATTTTAATGGATCTACTCCTAAAGTTCCAACCAATTCTTTCAGGTATTCTTTCGATTTTACTCTTTCCAGGTGAGCTTTAGCTTCTTCCAATTTTTGATTCAGATTCAGACGTTCCACCGCTTCCTTGTGATTTCTCATGCCAATTACATTTTCAATGTAGGCAATGTTTTTTATCCAGAATTCAATTTCCTTATCTTGTTTCAGAACAAGGCGTTTCTGATACCAGTCGCTGTTCATGACATATTCGCGGGTAAACATTTTGCGGAATTCAGGATGATCGCGATCTTTTCCTTCAAATGATCCGTTGATCATGATTGATATAAGTGCTTGTAATGGCGGGCACAAAGCTTCATAAGTTCCATCTCTCATAAACCCTTCGGCAACACGTTTTTGAGTACTCGAAAGATTTTTAAGTGATTCAACGAAAGTTTCCTGATTCTGCAATTCAGGTCGAAGCATATCGTCGGAGAAAACAGCGTCAGGATTACTGAAAATACGGGCCAGGAAGTGACGAACAAACTTTTTGGTGATTCTGTAACCCAGCAAACTGGCGTCAATCACTTCTCCATTGTGCGTGAACTTCTCTATTTTTTCAAGGTATCCGTTTTCGATCAGGAATTTTGGATCGCGTTCTGCAACACTCATTCTTGAAATCAGCTCAGGCATTAGCAGACTAACATCGTGATCGACTTTGTATTTGGGGCCAACATATCCTGCCGCTGATGAAAAAGCTTCGTATCCGGTTAAAATGTACGACAACAATGCGTTGTTTAAGTCAGTCGATGGCAACAGGTTGTTGAATGGACCTTTTGTCAATGCTCCTTCAGAACCAAAACCGGTTGTTGAAGGCGATTTTCCGGTAATACTACAGATATAATCAATAAACAATTCAGGCAGTTCCTGGTAGTGAATCGGGTTATAAACAGCCAATGGCGGCACATTATTTTTCACTTCTGCCGGGTTGTTTCTTCTTCCCGGAAGTATTGCGTTTACTGGTAAATAAAGTGGTTTGTTCAAAGGAATTTTACGCTTGATGCGGGTGCTGACTTCAGCAATGTATTTCTCGATTGGAGAAACCAAATCGGGACGAATCTGTAAATAGCGTGGGTTTGCCGATGGTATTCCATTTACCAAACGAGGTTCCGATGGAACAACCAAATATTCCGGGCTTTCTGTCGCAAGGAAGTTGTTTATTAAATCCTTGACAGGTTGTGTATATAAATCAAATCCGATGGTGTCGTCTTTTATTTCTCTCACCTTATCGCGTGTAAGTGGCTCGTAGTTTGAGAAAAAAGTATTTGGACTCGAAAGGTCTTTTTCTCCTTGTTTGTCGTATCCCTTGTACACACAATCGTCAGGACGCTGGAAAAGTCTCGACTCGCAGTTCGTTACCAATTTTACACTTTGGTTTTTATAAAGCGGATTTAAGTATTCCAGTCTATCGGCAGGCAGAACGATAGAAGCAGAGATATCATCTTCCATCTGCACTTTTTGAGCGGCATAAAAATCCTGCCTTACCTGGAAAATCCTCCATGAATTATCGAGCTCGTGCCCAATCCTCAGGTAATTCGAAATGAGCTTCCGTCCGTTAAATTTGAGTTCATTGCCTTGCCTGCCATTCACTTTGTCAACCGAGAAGTATTCGCGCCAATGTTGTCCCATCCTAACGTGATACCTGCGCTTTACAATGTAAAGCATGTCTTTGATTCCTTGCGGAATTGAATCGAGCCATAGGTTGTATTCTTCTGTATATTCGTTATCAGGTGTAAGTAATTTAATTACTGAACCCAACGATCTTCTTGATTCTAATATCTTTCGTGAAGTATTCTTACTGTAATCGGCAGGAATTATATAGCGATTCGAATAATCCCTATCGATCAGTTTTTCAACTTCATCAAGGTCTTTTTGCAGATCGGCAACGATCACAGAGCCTTGAATCATGGCGTCTAAAATCGATTTGGATATTTCAGATTTTCCACCGCCTGAAACAGTGCAGGGTTTATGGCAGAAGGTACCTTCGCCAATTGACCCGGTCAGGTGCCACATGCTGCCGTTCAGGCGTTTGCGCATCTGTATTTTGTAGCCGGAAGGTAAAATATAATAATTCTGAGGAAGCAATTTTATGGAATACTGCTCTTTATTTTTTTCCCAGGTTACCGATTGTTCGAACAAGTTGAAACTGGCATTCTCGGGCACATAAATGATGTTTTTGTAATTTTTGTCTATCGCATAACCTTCGGGCTGCAAGTCCATGATGTAGGAATACAGTTGCAGCACTTCTTTGAAGGTTGCATCCGGCGATAAAGACATACTGTCGTTGGCAAAGTTTTCACCCAAATCGTAGCCGGGGAAAGCCAAAGCACCACCGGCATGTTCTTCTTCGGCCAATCCAAATAAGTTGGCAGAATAGCTGATTTGTGTTTTCACTTCTTTCTTGCAATAACCAAAATAGTTGTCGGCAATAATGGTAATTACCACTCCACGCCCGTCGCGTGCAGTAATTTTAAAAGCCTTGCCATCGTTGTATTTTTCTTCAGGATCTTTCCAGCTCATGCCATCACGACGTTGACGGTCGGTCGCATCGTCATCATGAGGCAAGCCCAAATCTTTTTTCTTCAAATGAATAAGGTGTGTGGCCAGAATCACACATCCGGTATGCCCGGTCCATGTTTCCGGATCAAGGGCGGCATCATTTTCAGGCAAATGCGGATCGCCGGCATTTCCGAAAATAGATTCCACAAAATCGAGATTACTGATCAGGTTTCCGGGAGCAAAGAAGCGCACTTCCATTGTTTTTTCAGGCGTTACACCGGGTACTTCAGGAACAACAACAGGCCGCAACAATAAACTGACAAATAATTCTGCCTTTTCTTCCTGATTGGCGGTATATGGAAGTATTTTCAGATCGCTTGGCGGATTAAAAGCAGCTTCGAGTAATTTGGCAAAAGTGGCCTTTGGAACAGCCTTTTTATCGTCGGGAATGGGAAGCCCACCTTCGCAAATGTGGAACACTCCTTTGGTGGTTCGTTTATCTTCTTTCGGATTGTGCAATATTCCCTGGGCTGTGCGGTAGGTGCGAACGATGTCGGTTTCATAAATATCGGCATTGGGCGGCATCGACATCATTCGGGCCAGACCGTGATAATCGAGTACCAGCGTGTGTTGCGGTAGCTCCACATTTTTATCACCGGGCACATCGCTCAGGTAATCATCAATAAAATCCTGGATTCTTGCGCCAACCGGCGATAGATGGGTGGATAAAAGCCTGGCTTTTTCCCTGTAACTATTTAATAGCGGAGTTGCAACTTCCAAAAACTGTGCAGTACGTTCATCCTGAAAATAAGGATAACCCAATGCTGCCAATTTAAGATTGATATATTGAATTAATTTTTTGTTGTTAACAGTGTCTTTGTTGGAGTCGATTCCAACACCAAAGGTTTTTGAAATGGCCATTTTCTGAATTTTAAAATTGATCAAAATTAATGAATGGTAAGAAGAGTCATTGCTATTATGATTTTACAGAACAGTATTTCGCAATAAGATAATATTACAAAAATCAATACCATAACAGAATTCTTACTTAAAGGTTTCTGAATCAAACCAATTTAGATCGTTTACAAATAACTGATTCTTAATTCCAACAAACTAAAGTTGCTGTTAAAACGGATGATAAGAGATAGAAAACCGGTTTGTCAGACTGGTTTCTGAATTTATCGATTAATCAATTTTTGAGCACTTTCAGGATACCGATCTCCCTGAACTTGAACTTGTGATGCTTCAATTTCTGCAAGTCCCCCCAGCAAGCTCAATTGATATTGAACCAATATTCTCTTCAAGCCTATGTAACCTGGTGGTTCCCGGAATCGGAACAATCCGGGATTTTTGGGCGAGCAACCAGGCCAATACAATTTGAGTAGGCGTCGAATGTTTTTACCCTGCAATTTTAGTAAGCAGATCAACCATTGAAAGTTTGGACTTTCAGATTTTTCGGCGACAAGCGTTCAAAGCATTTATTATGCAATTCATATTAAAAAATAGCCTATCTTAAAAATAATTGTTTTAATTTTATAGTGCTGAAGAGGTATCTATGCCGATTATGTGATGAGAAAGTACCTACCCGTTGAAGTGTGAGTTCATCTTGTGTTTAAAGTTTAGCGACAAGCTATACAAATAAGTACTCTAATTTCAAATCATTTAAAATGGAATCTTTATCGAGAAGAAAATTCATTCAAAACACTGCCTTGTTTGGTGGTGCCATGCTTTTCCTTCCCGAACTGGAAGCCAGTATGTTGCTTAAGAATCATCCCACAGGCAACTACTTTCTTACGGAATTCGGGATTGATGAAAAAATCTGTCAGAAACTTCTGGCAAAAGCGCTATCGAAAGGCGGCGATTTCGCCGACCTGTATTTTGAGTATTCTGTTTCAAATTACCTCGGACTTGAAGATGGTAAAGTGAATCGGTCTTATGGCGACATTTCCCTTGGTGTTGGAATCCGCACAGTAAAAGGTGATCAGATTGGATACGGATTTACCCAGGAACTCACTGAAGAATCAATGTTGTCAGCTGCATCAACGGCCTCCACCTTGTGTAACATGAAGGCAACTACGGTGGCTAAGTCATTCAATCCACCCAAAACCGGTAATTATTATCCGGTTTCCCTCGCTTTTAATGGCATTCCGGCTAAAGAGAAATTACCATTGGTACAAAGCATCAATCAAAAGTGCTTTGGTCTTTCGCCTGAAATTATTAAAGTAAATGCAGGATTTCAGAGTTCTGCAAAACGCGTGCTGATAGTTACCAGTGATGGTGTTATGGCTGAAGATTTAATTCCCGGAGGTTTCATTTACGCATCGGTGGTAGCTGAAAGAAACGGCAAACGGGAGCAATCATTCTACAATCTCGGCGGACGTCGAGATTCTTCCTTTTACACCGATGAGGTGATTACTGAAGTAGCAACAAAAAGTGTAAACAATGCGTTGAAACTGTTTGATGCCATTCAACCTCCGGCCGGAGAGATGCCGGTTGTGCTTGGACCCGGTGTAACAGGCATCTTGCTGCACGAAGCCATTGGACATGGGATGGAAGCCGATTTTAACCGCAAAAAAATCTCCACTTTCAGCACCATGATTGGAAAAAAGGTAGCCGAACCATTTGTCACCATTATCGACGACGGCACCAATATGAATCTTGCCGGAAGCCTCAATGTGGATGATGAAGGTACACCCGGTAAAAAAACCGTGTTGGTCGAAAATGGTATATTGACCAGCTATCTGCATGATAAAATTTCGGCAAAACACTATGGTATTGAACCAACCGGTAATGGCCGCAGACAGGACTTTCAGAATTACCCGATTCCCCGTATGCGCAACACCTACATGCTTGGTGGAACTGCCAGTGTCGATGATGTGATCCGACAAGCCGGTAATGGCATTTATGTCGAAGAAGTCAGTAACGGACAGGTAAAAATCGGTGAAGGTGATTTTGCATTCTATGTTGCACAGGGACGAATGATTGAAAACGGAAAGCTTACCTCCACAATCAAAGATGTGAATATCATGGGTAACGGGCCAAAAATGCTCTCCAATATTATCATGGCGGCAAACGACCTTGAAATGCACCGTGGAGGTGCAGGACAATGCGGCAAGAACGGCCAGGGTGTTCCGGTATCATTTGGACTGCCGACCTGTTTAGTCAAATCATTAACCGTTGGGGGAACCCAGCAGAAAGGAGGCCAGTCATGAGTACCGAAAAAAATTCACAACAGGAATTTCAGGAGCTGGCCGATTGGGTAATCGACGAAACAAAAAAAGCCGGAGCAAACGATTGTAAGGTGAACCTTTCAAAAAGACGGTTCGTCGAAATCAATTACCGCGATCGAAAACCGGAGGTGATCAAAGAAGCTACCACACAGGATCTGAGTCTCCAGGTTTTTATCAATAACCGGTTTGCCATTCAGTCAACGCCCGATTTTCGCAAATCAACCCTGGCCGGATTTATCACCGATGTTGTTGAAAGTGCTAAAATTATGGAGGAAGATCCGTTCAGAACACTTCCTGATCCGAAGTATTATGCCGGGAGAACCACAAGCGACCTTCAATTAGCCGATCCCTCACAATCAAAGTTAACGCCTGAAGAACGGCATGAAATGGCAAAGAAAGTAGAGGATTCATGTCTGAAACAAGGTGGCAGCAAGGTGATTTCAGTGGAGGCAGGCGAATACGATGAAACCTACGAGGAATTTGTAAAATCGAGCAATGGGTTTGTCGGTGCAAACCGCACCACCGAATGCTGGGCGGGTGCATCTATGACTGCTCAGGATGAAGGAGACCGCCGTCCAGCCGGTTATCATTGGGTAGGATGCCGTTATCGCGGAGACCTTCCTTCGCTCGAAGAAGTGGGTAATATTGCAGCCCGGAGAACACTCGATCTGATGGGTGGTAAAAAGATAGCGACTGAAACACTTCCGGTAATTATTGAAAACCGTGGTGTTGGAAGGGTGCTTGGCGGTCTTCAGGGTCCAATGTCTGCCGGAAGTATTCAGCAAAAACGTTCATTTTTAGCTGACAAGAAAGGCCAGAAAATAGGAAGCAATTTATTAACCATTCAGGACGATCCATTTCTTTTAAGGGCACTCGGATCGAAATACTATGATGGTGACGGTTTCCCTGCTAAAAAAAGAAACCTCATTACTCAGGGCACAATTGATGATTTCCTGATTGACTGGTACTACGGTCAAAAATTGGGATGGGAACCAAATTCCGGTTCTATTTCAAATATGATCATTCCTCCCGGCACCCGAAGTGTTGAGGACATTATTAAAGATTTGGGGCGCTGCATACTAATCACAGATTTCATCGGGGGAAATTCCAATTCCACCACCGGAGATTTCTCTGTTGGCATCATTGGCAAGCTATTCGATAAAGGCAAGTTTGTTCAGAATGTAGCCGAAATGAACATGGCCGATAACCACCTCAAATTCTGGAATAAACTGGTGGAAGTAGCAAACGATCCCTGGATATACAGTTCTGCAAGGTTGCCGAGTCTGGTATTCGATGGTGTAGTGGTGGCTGGTATCTAACCGCTCTCCTGCTCTATTTCGTTTTGACTAAGGAATATAATCCTCTTGGGAATTAATACCTGAGAGGATTTTTTTATCTGTGACAATCAGTGTAATTTGTGGTGAAAGAACTTTCAACCTATATTGGTATATTTGAATTGAAATATTTCCAAAATAATCGTTTGCAATTGCAACCCTTGTCAAAAACCCTTGTCAATAATTTCAGAAATACAAATCATTTGAGTTCGACAGCATTCATACATCAGGATTTGATAGCCGACAGCATCAATGGCAGTAACAGCGCTCGCTATCAGCTTTATCAGTTGTATTCCAAGGCGATGTTCAACGTGTGTTACCGCATGATGAACAACCGCGAGGATGCTGAAGATATGCTGCAGGAGACTTTTATTATTGCCTTTCAGAAGCTGGACACTTTCAGAAATGAATCGGGTTTTGGAACATGGCTGAAAACAATCACCATCAGAACTTGTATCAATGCCCTGAACAAGCGAAAGCTGGATTTAAGATACATTGATGATGTCAGTCGTTTCGAGACTATTGAAGATGAATATGAAGAAGCTTTATACACATCAGCAGACATACTCGAAGCAATGAAACTGCTTCCGGAAGGTGGACGGATCGTTTTCTCACTTTACCTGCTCGAAGGATACGATCACGGTGAAATTGCACAAATACTAAACATCACCGAATCGACTTCGAAATCGCAATATATGCGCGCAAAACGCAAGGTTTATGAAATTATAAAACAAGCAAAATCAAGAGCGATATGAAAACAGACAGATTGGAATCGTTTGTAAATGAGAACCGGCACGAATTTGACAACCTGGAACCCTCAGATAAAATATGGGATGCCATCAGCAACCGGCTCAACGAACAACCGAAACAAAAAATCGGTAAATATACCTGGATGAAGGTCGCGGCGGTTGTGGCAGTCGTTATGCTGGGCTCCGGAATCGTATATCAAAGCATATTGTCAGATCAAAAACAAACAGCCAGGGCCATTCAGGCCGACCCGGAAATTAAGGAACTGATGGAAGCCGAAGCATTTTATGCCCAGGAAGTATCAGGAAAACTGGCCGAAATACAGAAATGCTACAAGGTTTATCCTGAATTGAAATCGGAAATCGAAGGAGATTTGAACGAACTTGAAACGATGTACCTATCGCTGAAAAAAGATCTGAAAGAAAATATATCGAACAAAGAAGTGATTGAGGCCATGATAGAGAATAACCGCAACCGGATGAAATTAGTTGACGAAGTTCTGGAACAAATAAACTGTTAACCAAAAAGGTTATGAAGACAAACTCAAGTAAAATATGTATTCCATCATTTATCGTGGGATTTCTAATCCTGGTAAGTTTTGCTGCAACTGCACAATTCAGCGAAACACGTGAATTTGTAAAGCGTTTCAAAATACAGCCCGAAACCCGAATCGACATCACCAATAAATATGGCAGGATTGAGCTGAATACATGGAAGAAAGACTCGGTGGTGATTTGGTTCAAAATGGAAATCACTGAGAAAAAGCCTGACAAACTCAAGAAGACGCTGGATAATCTGGATTTTGACATCAGCAACAGCCAGCATTACCTGATCGTGAAAACACAGGTGGATAAATACCGCAGCCAAATTGAAAGCGAGTTCCTGAAATTCAAGGAAACCATACTACAAACCAACGGCAGCATCCGGATTGACTTGGTGATGTGGCTGCCCGACAACCGGGAACTTCGCCTCGAAAACAAATTCGGCGACATCATCATGGGCGATTACCAGGGCGAAACACAAATCATTTTGAGCAATGGAAAATTAAGAACCGGCGACTTGTCAAAAAGAGCAAATCTGAACCTGAGTTTTGCCGATGCCTCCATCAATAATTTGCCAAATGCTACGATTATCAGCAACTACAGTGATATCAACCTGAAAAATTCAGGCACTGTCCGCCTCGAAAGTAAATCATCGACCATCGAAATACTGAATTCTGAAGACCTGAATATTGACTCGCGCCGCGATAAATACCGGATCAGGTTGGCCGATAAAATCGAAGCCATCGGTAGTTTTAGCCATTTTATGCTGAACGAATTGAAAGGAAAAGCCAACATACAAATGAGTTTCGGAAATCTCGATATGGAAAAGATCCTAAGTTCGTTCAGTAACATTTATATCGAATCGCGCTCAACCGATTTGAACCTGTATTTTAATCCTGACACAAAATTCAACTTCGAGATTACCGAAACCAAGACCAACCTGAAATTAGGCCGCGAGCTGAAAGTGGAAAATGAGGAAACACTCGATTCAAAAGCAGGCAAAATCCGCCACACCGGCTATTTCGGAAAAAAGATGAAAGATGACCAACTCATTATCAATGCAGTTGGCGGTGAAACGAATATTTCGTCTTACTAATTCTGATAAAAAAACATCCGGGAGCATTTTTCAGCATCCCGGATGAGTCACTAATTAATTATATACAACGCAATTAATAAACTGACATATTAATAAAATATTATCTTTGTTTGAAAAAACAGAGGTAATATGAAAACAAGGGGAAAGCCAGTTGATATATCAGCAATCAACGTTCGCGAACTTGAATGCTGGATTC
>JBBRXN010000105.1:0-17790 GCA_038248385.1 Bacteroidales bacterium | reverse complement strand
ATCCGTGGTTCAATATAATTTCCAATGATATTATTTACAACCAAGTAGGTTGCCAGTGTCCAAATTACACCTCCCGTGTCCAATTGTAGCAGTGCAAAGAGCAAAGCCGGAATAGCTCCGATTGTTGAACCGATGTGGGGAATGAAACTCATCAAACCCGCGATCAACGCCCACAGAATGGCATATTCAAGACCAATGATTGACAATGCAATATATATCAAAATAATAGTGACAATGCCAATAATCGTTTTTATTGCCAGAAAATGACGAATACTGCTAATTATTTTTGTAAGGTAACCCAACGTTTCAACGGGTCCTTTAAATATTGCCCTGACTTTGTCAGGGATGCTGTTCATTTCCAAAAACATGAATAATATAATAAGAAAGATCAGGAAGAAATTACCTGCAATTTTGACCAATTCATTTACTGCCTGAACTGTAAAATTAAGTAACCGCGAAGGTTCAACTAGTTTCGTAAATTGGTCGTCTGAAATTGATATGCCATAATTGTTAAGCTGTTGAATAAATGTGAGGCTTAGCTCTTTCATACTTGCCTCATACTTAGGAGCGTTGGATGTAAATGAAGAAATTGCCCCTCCGGCCAGATATCCGAAACCAAGAAATATTGCAAGAAATGCGAACAAAATGAGGAAGATAGCCAAGCCCTTTGGAAACTTCTTTTTTTCGAGCCAGTAAATGGGTTGTTCACATATAATACTGATAAAAAGGGCTAACAGGATTGGTATTATTATCGATTTGGCATAAATAATTCCTGCGATGATGATAATTAATGCTGCAATCTTCAGCACAGTCAGTGAGGATTCTTTGGGTAAATTATTATTCATCTGTTACGATTTGTCTGATCGAAATCAAAGATAGTAACTTTCATGCTTTGGTGTTACAAGTAACTTCAATTCTACGAGTGAGTGTTTATAAATCGGCAAACTTCCCAAACTCAAAATCTCCCAATCTGTCGATAAAAACTGCCCAAACGTCTATTGCATTTTATAAACAATTAAAGCCGGAGTAGTTTCGGTTCAAAATTGTAAGAAGCCATAATATTTATAAAGCCATGAAAACAATTACAACAATTAAAACAAGTTTACTAATCGCCGGAATTCTGATCATCTTTTCAGGAATCACTGGTAAAGCACAAAGCAAAACCTGGACGCTGGAAGAATGCATCAACTATGCGTTGGGCAAAAACATCCAGGTGCAGAAAACATTTCTGAGCAACGACCGCAATCAACTTTCAGCCGATCAGGCACAAGCTAATCGGTTGCCATCGGTAAATGCCTCGGTTCGCGAAAGCTTCAACTGGTACAAGGGATTCGATTCTTCAACTGGTTCGGATGGTAGTAGCAGTGGTGCAAACAGTACCAACTATTCAGTGAGTTCAAGCGTTTCGCTTTTTAACGGGCAGAAACTAACAAACAAAATCAAACAGACTGAGCTTGATCTTCAGGCAGGGCGTTTGTACTCAGAGACCGTAAAAGAATCGGTTAGTTTGAGTATTCTCAATGCTTATCTGCAGGTTTTATACGCCTACGAAAGTGTAAAAAATGCTGAGAAACAAATTATCTCGACAACAGAACAACTTGCTCTTTCGAAAGAACGCATGGATCTGGGCGTAATTTCAATGTCGGATTATTTACAGATCAAATCAGAGCTGGCAACTGAAAAATCAACCTTGGCATCGGCACATACTTCCTTGTCGCTTGGCAAGGTTACCTTGATGCAGTTGATGGAATTACCGGTTGACAAAAAATTTGAAGTTAGCTCTCCGAATATTGATAGCTTGTTAATTTCATCGGCACAACCAGAGGCGCAGGAGATTTACAATCTGGCTCTTGGTATTAAACCGCAAATTAGAAATGCTGAACTAAACAAAGTAAGTGCAGCACTTGACGTGAATATCGCCAAAGCCGACGCGCTTCCAAGTCTTTCCATGGATGCCGGATTATCAACAGGTTATTCAAGCCTTACCCAAAACTCAGGCTATACAAGTCAGCTAAAGGATAAAGTAAATCCTTCTGTTGGATTTTCGCTTTCGATACCAATCTTCCAGAAAAAGCAAATCAAAACCAATGTGGCCCTGGCCAACATCTCTGTATCGGATGCCGAACTTGATGAGATCAATACTAAAAATCAACTCAGGAAAGAAATTGAACAGGCCTGTGCCGATGTTATTTCAGCAAAAAGTCAGTTTATGGCCAGTCAGGAGCAGAATCAGGCAACACAGGAATCTTATGATGTTACAGCTGAAAAATATGCGCAAGGTTTATTGAATTCGGTCGATTTTCTGATTCAAAAAACAAACCTGATTACTTCTGAGAGTAAGTTTCTGCAATCGAGATACAATCTCATATTCAGTTTTAAAATACTTGATTTTTACAAAGGAATATCGTTAACACTTTAATATCAAAAAACAAATGAAAAAGAAAACTTTGTATATCGGAGCAGCTATTGTAATCGTAGTTGGGGGATTAATATTTAGCTTATCATCTGGAAAATCAGAATCGATTAAGCTTGAAACAGCAAAAATATCCCGTGGAAATGTAAGTAATATCATTACTGCAACCGGCAAATTGGAAGCTGTAGAAACTGTTGAAGTTGGTACTCAGGTTTCTGGTGTTATTCAGAAAATTTATGTTGACTATAATTCGCAGGTAAAAAAGGGGCAATTGTTGGCTCAATTGGATGAAACACCACTAAGAGCACAGTTAGATCAAAGTAAGGCTTCCGTTGATCAGGCGGAAGCACAGGTAAAATATCAGAAAGCAACTTATGATCGATATAATACACTGATCGGAAAAAAATTGATTGCCCAGACTGATTTTGATCTTCAGGAATACAATTACAATAATGCTGTTGCTGCGTTAAAACAAGCCAAGTCAAACTACGACCGGAATAAAATTAACCTGGATTATGCTACTATTACTTCGCCTATTGATGGAATTATACTTAAAAGATCGGTAGATGAAGGGCAAACTGTAGCGGCGAGCTTTAGTACACCAACCATGTTTATTATTGCGAATGACCTGACACAGATGCAGGTTGAGGCTAATGTTGATGAGGCTGATATAGGTAAGGTATATGAAGGTCAACGTGTTGATTTTACTGTTGATGCATATCCTGAAATAGTATTTGCCGGAAAAGTAACACAAATCCGCATGCAACCAGTTGAAAGTTCAAATGTGATTACTTACACTGTTGTAATTACAGCTCCAAATCCAGACAAGAATTTAATGCCGGGAATGACTGCAAGTGTTTCATTTTTTCCTGCTGAAAAGGATAAAACATTAATCCTTCCGGCAAAGTCATTAAATGTATCAATTGATCAGAACGAAATAAAGATTTATGCAAAAAGTAATCCTGAAATAAAGATTGAAGGAGCTACTTTGAAGACTAATTCAGATAAAGAAAGATTAGTTTGGTTTAAGAATGGGAATACGATCTCACAAATAAAGGTTGTAGTTGGGAATACCGATGAAGCAAACTATGAGCTATTATCCGGACTTAAAGAAGGCGATGAAGTGCTGACTACATTTGAGCTGGAAAAACCTGCAGGTAAAAAATCCATTTTTAGCCCGCCATCACGCAAATAGTCTGAATGAAACTTAAAAAGGAGGGAAGCAGAAATGTCTGAAAAGAAAACAATTATAGAAGTTAAGAACCTCAAAAAAGAATATGATCTGGGAGAGGTAAAGGTTCATGCCTTGAGAGGTATTAACCTGCAAATCAAAGAAGGGGAGTTTGTAGCTATAATGGGAGTAAGTGGATCCGGAAAGTCAACCATGCTGAATATACTTGGGTGCCTGGACAGACCAAGCTCCGGAGAATACATCATTGATGGTGTTCCTATGAATAATTTGAATAAGAATGAATTAGCTGGATTACGCAACACTAAACTTGGATTTGTTTTTCAGTCATACAATTTGCTGTCACGAACTACTGCCCTCGAAAATGTTGAACTTCCGCTATTTTATAACCCGAAGATAAAAGCGAAAGAACGTAGAGAAAGAGCAATAGCAGCATTAGAGGCAGTTGGTTTAACCGACAGGATGCACCACATGCCCAATCAATTATCCGGTGGACAACAACAGCGTGTTGCTATCGCCCGGTCGTTGGTAAATGATCCGGTGGTAATCCTGGCTGATGAAGCAACAGGGAACCTGGATACGAGAACTTCCTACGAGATTATGTCCTTATTTCAAAAATTGAATGAAGAAGGCAAAACGATCGTCTTTGTTACCCATGAACCTGATATTGCACGGTTTACAAGCCGTCAGGTTATTTTTAGAGATGGGCATGTGATTAGCGATGAATTAGCTAAAAGCAGGCTTTCAGCAGCCAAAATGCTGGCCGAACTACCAATTGAAGAGGACTATTAAATATTTGTAAAATGAACTATTTAAATACATTTAAAATAGCGCTAACAGCTATCAGGAGAAATAAGCTTCGGGCATTCCTCACGATGTTAGGCATCATCATTGGGGTTGCATCAGTTATTGCGATGTTGGCAATGGGCGAGGGATCAAAGTCATATATCAAAAATCAGATGTCAGGTTTGGGAACCAATTTAGTGATGATCATGCCGGGAGCCGACACCCATGGACCCGTAAGAAGTTCGGGTACATCAAAAATAGAGTTTAGTGATCTGGAAGCCATAGCCAGAAATCAATATGTTGCTGCGATATCCCCTATTGTACAGTCGAGCGCTCAGGTTGTTTATGGGAACAATAACTGGTCAACCTCAATTTATGGGGTAACAAAAGAATATCTCCCAATAAAAAATCTTGTAATTGGTTCAGGTCGAATTTTCTCAGACAAAGAGCTTCATGCGCTCGAAAAAGTTTGTATTATTGGGCAAAAAGTAGCCACTGAGTTGTTTACACAGGGTGAAGATCCATTGGGAAAAACAATCAGGGTAAAAAATACGCCTTTTACAGTAATCGGAGTGTTGCAAGATAAAGGTGCAGCAACGATGGGACAAGATCAGAATGATGTAATTATTGCACCATACACAACAGTGCAACGGAGGCTATTGTCCATTGATTATATACAAGGAATTAATCTGTCGGTGACAGATGATAAAGATTCAGAAGCTGCTGTTGCCGAGTTTAAACAAATTTTGAGAAGAGAACATAAAATTAAAGAGGGAGACGATGATGATTTTAATATCATGTCTCAATCAGAGATGATTAGTACTGTGTCAACAGTGCTTGATGCCCTTAAATATTTGCTGGGAGCCATTGCCGGAATTTCATTGTTGGTGGGAGGTATTGGTATTATGAATATCATGTTTGTTTCAGTTACTGAAAGAACCCGCGAAATCGGACTCCGGATGTCAGTGGGTGGACGTGGTCATGATATTTTGATGCAATTCCTTATTGAAGCAGCTGTGTTAAGTGTGCTTGGAGGAATTATCGGGATTATTATCGGATATTTACTTGCAACAGTTGCCGGTAGTTTATTAGGAGTTGATGCGCTAGTTCGGCTTTATTCAGTTGTATTATCTTTCTCTGTATGTGTTGGCATTGGTTTATTCTTTGGATGGTATCCTGCCCGAAAAGCTGCGAATTTGAATCCGATTGACGCCATTCGGTACGAATAAATGGTAAATTATAATTGGTATGTTATCTTTGAATATATTAATTCCATAAACTCAAACCAATATGAACAAAATTGTAAATAAGTATTCGTTTTGCCTTTTAACTATTTTGTTTCTGGGTTACGGATGTAGTCCAAAATGGACAGAAGAAGATAAAGGAACTTTTAAGCTGGTGCACAATGAAGCTGGACAAACACTTGGTTATTCACCTGCATCAGGAATTGGTATTCTGACAATTGACCGATTTGCATTTAAAGATTTGAATAAAAACGGCCAACTCGACCCTTTCGAAGACTGGCGCTTGCCGGTTGATGACCGCGCCAAGGATCTGGCTTCAAAGTTGTCAGTTGAACAAATTGCAGGATTAATGCTGTATAGTGCGCATCAGGCTGTTCCAGCCATGGGTGGCGGACCAATGGGAGGAGGAACGTATAATTCCAAACCATTTAAGGAAAGTGGGGCCAAAGCAAGTCATTTAACCGATCAGCAAAAAAAGTTTTTGACGGATGACAACCTTCGGCATGTACTTCTAACTTCGGTTGAAAGCCCTGCAATTGCAGCACAATGGAACAACAATGCACAAGCTTTGGTCGAAGGCATTGGATTCGGAATACCTGCAAACAATAGTTCAGATCCTCGTCATGGCACTGATTCGTATGCTGAATTCAATGCCGGTGCCGGTGGTAAAATCTCGATGTGGCCTGGAACTGTTGGTATAGCAGCTTCATTCGATCCACAGCTGATGAAACAGTTTGGGGAGATTGCCTCCAAAGAATATCGTGCATTGGGCATTACAACTGCACTTTCTCCACAAATTGATTTGGGTACTGAACCTCGCTGGAGCCGTTTCGAAGGAACCATGGGCGAAGACACAAACCTGGCGACTGATATGGCAAGAGCTTATGTTGATGGGTTCCAAACCTCGGCAGGAGCCAATGAAATTTCAGGGGGCTGGGGCTACAAAAGTGTAAATGCAATGGTAAAACATTGGCCGGGTGGTGGTCCAGAAGAAGCTGGACGCGATGCGCATTTTGGCTATGGCGAGTATGCCGTTTATCCGGGAAAAAACATCAAAGATCACCTGAAACCTTTTACCGAAGGGGCTTTCAAACTCGAAGGCAAAACCGGTATGGCTTCGGCTGTAATGCCTTATTATACCATTTCGTTCAACCAAGATACTGTAAACGGTGAAAATGTAGGCAACGCTTTCAACAAGTACCTGATTACCGACCTGCTGCGCGGCAAATATGGCTACGATGGCGTAGTTTGTACTGATTGGATGATCACTAAAGAAGCCAAAAATGTATTCACTTTTATGGGAAAATGCTGGGGTGTTGAAAAACTGACTGAAGCAGAACGTCATTACAAAGCCATTGAAGCAGGTGTTGACCAGTTTGGTGGAAACAACGAAATGGGTCCGGTGATTGAAGCCTATAAAATGGGTGTTGCAGCACATGGTGAAGAATACATGCGCAAGCGTTTCGAGCAGTCGGCTGTGCGTTTGCTGCGCAATATCTTCAGGGTTGGACTGTTCGAAAACCCATACCTCGATGTTGCCCAAACTGAAAAAACTGTCGGTAATTCTGACTTTATGAAAGCCGGATACGATGCGCAGTTGCGTTCGGTTGTGATGCTTAAAAATCACCAGAAAACGCTTCCTTTGAAAAAACAGATGAAGGTTTACATTCCGAAGAAATATATTACGGGAGGGCGAAACTGGTTTGGTATGGAGACCAAAGAAAGTTGGGTTGATGCAATCAATCCGGAAGTTGCAAAAAAATATTTCCAGGTGGTTGAAAAGCCTGATGAAGCTGATTTTGCATTGGTTTGCATCGACAGCCCAAAAGGTGGTTTAGGTTACTCGGAAGATGATGTGAAAAGGAACGGAAATGGATATGTGCCTATCAGTCTCCAATATGGTCAATATAAAGCCGAATTTGCCCGTGAAACCAGCCTCGCAGGTGGAAGTCCTTTTGAAACCTTCACCAACCGGTCGTACAAAGGAAAGATAACAGTAGCTTCAAATCTTCAGGATATGAAAACCGTGAATGAAACCAAAGTAAAAATGGGAAACAAGCCTGTAATTGTTGTGGTAAGAGTTTCAAATCCGATGATTTTTTCTGAAATCGAAAAAAGTGCAGATGCAATATTTGTTCAGATGGGCGTTCAGAATCAGGTAATCCTGGATATTATTTCAGGTGCAGCAGAACCTTCGGCTTTATTGCCCTTCCAAATGCCTATTGACATGAAAACCGTTGAGGAACAAAAAGAAGATGTTCCGCGCGACATGAAATGTTATGTCGATGCTGACGGCAATACCTACGATTTTGCGTTCGGAATGAATTGGATTGGAGTAATTAAAGATGAGCGGGTTTCAAAATATAAATAATAAGCCATGATTAAATTTCAGGTAGCTTCTGATAAAAAGTTGAACATTACTCTTCATGCTATTGCATGGTTACTGTTGATCATTGTTCCGTTTTACTTGAACAGTGCTTTTGGTGGTGGCAACATGAACCGATTGTACCAGTTTTATGTCAATACTTTCTCATCGGTCATCATTTTTTATGTTGGTTATTTATGGTTGGTGCCCCGGTTTTTCCTTCAGAACAAGAAGGCGGCATATTTCATCATACTTTCAGGAGTTATCATTGCAACCTATCTTTGGAGTTCATACATCAACGATGTGATCCTTTTCGACCCAATAATGGATGCCAAATTCAAAGAAGCATTTAAAAAACTTTCGGAAACTGAAAATTTTAAGGCTCCTTTTAAGGCTTTTGGGTTCATAAATCACATTTTTGCATCCATACTGATTTCCGGATTTGCCATGGGATTGGGGGTCATAGAAAAACTAAAGCAAAACGAGAAAAAGCAAAAGGAATTGGAGAAAGAGAAACTTCATTCGGAACTTGCCTTTTTGAAAAACCAGGTTAGTCCGCACTTTTTCTTCAATACCCTGAATAACATATATTCACTTATTGGTATCGATGGACCTACCGCACAGGAATCGGTACTGAAGCTGTCGAAACTAATGCGCTACCTGCTATATGAGTCGGAACATGGTGAAACAATGATGAGCAAAGAACTCGACTTCATGAATAATTACATTGATTTGATGAAACTACGGATCAGTCAAAAAGTTGAATTGAAAATTGATTTTCCGAAGGAATTCACTGATTTCGCCTTTCCGCCGCTTCTATTCGTTCCATTCATTGAAAACGCATTTAAGCATGGGGTTAGTCATCGCGATCGGTCTTTTATCAAAATCCGGATGAATATCGAAAATGATCAAATCAGTTTTATTTCGGAAAATAGTATCGGTAAAAGTAGTCAACCCGGAGACCTTCAACATTCGGGCATCGGGCTCGACAATGTGAGGAAACGACTTGGATTGCTGTTTCCCGGGAAAAACGAATTGAAAATTGGACACAGTGAAACAACTTTTAAGGTTGAGCTTTCTATTCAAAAAGAAAAACAATTGGTATGAAATTAAAATCAATTGCCATTGATGATGAACCGCTTGCCCTTCGGTTGGTAAGCGATTACATCAGCAAAACTCCTTTTCTGGAGTTGGTTGGCGCGTTCGACAACCCTCTGGATGCCATCGAATTTCTCGCAGATGAATCTGTTGATCTGATTTTCGTTGATATACAAATGCCAGATCTGACCGGAATTGAGTTTGCCCGAACATTGGAGAATGTGCCTAAAATAATCTTTACAACTGCCTACGAAAAGTATGCTCTTGAAGGGTTTAAGCTGAATGCCATCGACTATTTATTGAAACCATTCAGCTATGAAGAATTCCTAAAAGCGGCACAGAAAGCGCGTAAACAGTGCGAGCTGGAGGCAAGTGCATTGCCTTCCATTGAAGCGAACAGCCAGTTTTTGTTTCTGAAATCGGAATATAAAATCAGGCGCATTAATTTTAATGATATTCTGTACATCGAAGGATTAAAAGACTATATCAAAGTTTATACAACTGGTGAAGACAAGCCGGTTTTATCGCTCAACTCTATGAAATCACTTGAGCAAAAATTGCCGGAAACAAAATTCATGCGTGTTCATCGTTCATTTATTGTCAACCTCGACAAGATCGACACCATCGAGCGAAGCCGTATCATTTTTGGCAAAACCTATATCCCGGTGAGCGATCTGTACAAAGACAAATTTCAGGAATATCTGGATAAGAATTTTTTATAAGGGGTGATTAATAGAACGAAAATACCAGTTTGTTAATATGCTTATTGTTCTGGTAGTTCCGATTTCAATATTTCTTTTACTTCTTTCTCCAGAATTGGCAAGTAACGATTTACTATCAGCCAAATAACATCTTCTGAAACACTATCGTATCCGTGAATAATCCTGTTTCGGGTATCCACAATTTTTCTGGAATCTGTAATTTGAAAATTAGGGTCAGCTTTTAATATTCGATCCATCGCCTCGCCAATGATCTCTATATTCCGTTCAACAGCTTTTCGAGTTTTCAAATCATTTTTAAAAACATAGAAATTCCTATCCTCCGGTAAAAACTGAAATATTTCTAAAATTGATTGCTCAATATCTTTTAAACAAGCCAAAATATCATATTGCATATCATCTTGCATAAATCAAAGATTTGTAACGGTCTATGTTTTGACGAATATATGGGTTTTTTATTGCTTTATCTTCAAGTAAATCTATTGGTCTTGTGAATAGCTCCTGCAATGCAAATTTTAAATTGAAATAGCTGTCAGCATAATCAAAAGGATCTTCAGAATCAATGTCAACAATCAGATCGATATCGCTTTTTTCGGAGAATCGATCAGTCAGAACTGAACCAAATACATACAATGATTTGACCTTATTTTGGAGGCACAAATTATTAATCTCAATTTTATATTTATCCAGATACATTTTCCAAATTTTTACTCAAAACTAATCAAATCTTACTGAACATGCAAAATGTGATTTTTTGCATAGAAAAACTGATTCCGCAAGAAAAATTTATGTAAGTACTCCGTTTGCTTATTGTCAATCTCGACAAAATTGAAACCATCGAGCGAAGCCTTCTAATTTATGGCAAAGTCTATATTCCTGTAAATGAATCCTCAAAACAAATACTTAAAGCTTGCCACTGTCTTAAAATTCAGTGGTAATCCCGGATAGTAATAGCGCGGAAGCTGATTACCGATGGCTGTGGCATTAATTAAAACCATAGAGGCATACCGAACATCGAAGAGGTTTTGAATCCCAGACGAGAGACTGAATGAAAAGTGTTTAAATGTTTTTTCGTAACCGGCCATCAGATTGGCAAGCGAATAGGCATTCGAAAAAACGGAATTGTCGTCTCGCAACGGCATCCGGCCAACTGTCTGGTAATGCAGGTTTAGAAAAAAACCTTTGGAATGGTTGGTTTCCAGCATGCAATTGGTCATAACATCAGGTGTTCCGGTCAGTTTATTTCCTGAATAGTTGATTCCTTTATCGGTAAAATCTGCAAAACGATAATGTGTTAAACTACCATTCATCCTGAAAAAAGTGGTCCAGGCCTGTCGGTTGATCAGCCGGTAATCGAGCTTAATTTCCAGTCCCGGATGATTGGTCCCTCCGGCATTGATGCCCATGTATTCATCTTCTCCGGTGCGTTGCGCCACCAGTAAATTTTTGACTATCATGTAATAGGCCGAAAGTTCAAAAAACAACAAGTTGCCAAACGATCCTTTGGTTCCAAGTTCATAATTCCAGCCGGTTTCGGGTTTGATGGAAGTGTTACGCTGTCCGCCGGGCATCAGCGTTTCTTCGAGGGTGGGAGGGGAGAACCCGTGACTGATCACCGAAAATAATCGGATTTTCTCAGTCATTATCCACGAAGCTGCAACGCGCGGCGACAAAATTGGATGGAAGCGCTGCCGCCCACTCTGATCACCATTTGACAGAAATTGATCTTCATATCGGTAACTGGTCTGGTTTAAGTTCAGGCTGGCTGTTACAATAAATTGCTTCTGAATATTAAGGTCGGTCAGCAGAAAAACATTGTTGTACCAGCGGAATTCCTGATTGTCTGACAAAAGATTACCAGCTTCGCGGTTTTTATTCTGAAGTGTTTGCCATTGGTAGTTTTCAGTAAAAAACTCGTTGCCAATCATTATCCGGCTAATTGTTTTTCCTGGAGTATATTTTTTCTCCAGAACCGATCGTTCTCCCAGATAATGGTTTTTCTCCTGAAGAATGTTGAATGGCCGAAGTTCATTATTTGTATTGAACTGCCCGAAAATACTGACCTTGCCAAGCCAATTCCGATTGAAATTCTGTTGAACCGTCATTCCGACAAAAGCTTTTTTATAGTCTTCGTAACCCCGTGTGGAGGCCCAGTTGGCTGCAGCTTTTTCAGGAGTTGCCTGAAAAGTTTTAAGATCGATAGAACTTGGAATAAATGCATCGGTTTGGATGAAAGCGCCAAGCAAATTGAGGATGGTTTGTTTGCGGGTAACCGTTGATGTCCAGGTCAGGTTATGCCGGTTGGTTTCGTTGTTTTCGCGGTAACCATTGGAATGAAAGCGGCTGTAAACCAGTGAATGACTGTTGTTTTTTGCAGCAATTGCAAGCTTTCCGGAGTATTTGATAGTTTGAAACGAACCAACTGAGACACTCTGAGTGAATTGAGTTCGTGTTGGTTTCAATGGATTGAAAAGCAGCACGCCACCTAAACCGGAACCATAAAATCCCGAAGCGGGTCCTATGATGATTTCGATGTCCGAAATCTGATCAAGATCCAAGTCTTCGAGAGTGGTTTCGCCCACTCCGTTGGTTAAGGGAATATCGCCGTAATAAGCCCGTATTTTGTTGGTTCCGTATGGCGATCGGGTTCCGATTCCACGAATGGTCAGCCGGTTGGTATTGATAGATCCGCTTTGCATCCAAACTCCGGCAAATTTGTTGACCGACGGCGCCAAAGTAAACGATGGTTCCCTGATCAGCTGTTGATTGGTCAAAATTCCAATCGAACCAGGTGTATCGAATAATCGTTTTTCTGAACCAAAGGCTTTTACAACCACTTCCTGAATATTAAAATTCATAGGGATTGTGTCTGTTTGTATGTTGACAGATTGAACCGGGAATCCAATTTCGGCATCCGGAACTTGGGCTATATTGTGGCGTTGAGCAAATGATGGGAATGAAATCAGGAAAAAGAGTACCGGGAATATGTATAAGCAAAGGGTGCAATGAAATGAATTCATTTGATGATGGAAAAAGGATAGGAATAAAACTAAAAATTGAATGTTTAACTCTTTTTTAATCCTTTATTTTCTTTGGTTTACAAACCTTGTCTTGTTTTTTTGATTTTCGTTCGCAACGTTTACATACGTATTTGGCATCGTCTTTTTCTTTGTAATCGTCGTTTTTACACTGTGTTTTACCCATCGGTCTATTTATTATCCTGTTCTATGTGCTGTAAAACAACCGTAACCGGATAATTGTTTTTCAAGTACTCTGCCAATTTTTCAGCCGCATATACCGAACGGTGCTGTCCGCCGGTACAGCCAAAACTCACACTCAGGTGCGAGAATTTTCTTGAAATATAGACTTCAACCGAATGTGAAACCAGACTGAAAACCGGAGCCAGGAAATCTGCCATGGTGGATTTTTCTTCCAGAAATTGCTGAACCTGAGCATCTTTTCCCGTCAGGTATTTGTATTCCTCATACCGTCCCGGATTGTGAATGGCCCGGCAGTCGAACACAAAACCACCGCCGTTTCCTGAAGGATCTTTGGGAATCTTCTTTTTGTAGGAAAAACTATTGATCCGGACCGTCAAACGCTCTTTTACAGGACTGATTGATTTCAGGAAAGCCGATTCAGTAACAGCTTTTAATACTTTAAATAATTCAGGCAGCGGAACCTGAATCGTATTTTTGGTCAACAGGGTTTCCAGATTTTTAAGGGCAAACGGAATGCTTTTCAGGAAATGTTCCTTTTTTTCATAAAATCCCCGGAATCCGTAGGCTCCCATTGCCTGCATAATACGGATCAACACGTATCCGCCATACAATGACTTGAATATTTCGTGATCAGTGTGCTTGTATTTGTCCAATTCCAGAAGGTAAAATTCCAGCAATTCTTCGCGTTCAGCTTCCGGAATATTGGCTTTGGCATCGTACAACAGCGATGCCAGATCATATTGAAGCGCCCCTTTTCGTCCGCCCTGGTAGTCGATAAAATAAACTTGTCCGTCTTTCAGCATCACATTGCGCGACTGAAAATCGCGGTACAGAAATGCATTGTTGTCAACTGCCAACAGGTAATCGCTGAACGTCTGAAAATCGTCTTCCAGGGCTTGTTCATTGAAGGGTATTTTGGCTAATTTCAGGAAATAGTATTTGAAATAATTCAAATCCCACATCATCGATTGTTTGTCGAAGGCGTCGCGCGGGTAGCAAACACTGTAATCAATGTCTTTTCCGGCCACCAACTGAATGCGCGGAAGCTGACGGAGAACTTTTTTGTATTCCTCCACAATTTTCACGGAAAAGCCTTCTGTTTCTCGGGTTTTGGTGAGGAAATCAAACAAGGTGGTATTTCCCAGATCTTCCTGAAGGTAACATTCCTGATTGGGACTAACCGAATAAATTTTCGGGACAGGAATTTCCTTGTTGCGAAAATGGGCCGAGAATTCGAGAAAAGCGTGATTCTCTTTGATGTCCTGATTGTACGCGCCCATTACCTGATTATTGGCGCTCTTCATCCGGGCATATTCGCGGTATGAACCCGAAACCGGTAATTGTTCGAAAAAGCTTACTTCTTCCTTAAAGTGCGCTTCAAACAAGCTGATTAGCTGATCTTTAATTTTTAGTTCCAAGTTATTATTTGTTTTGTTTGTCCAATGCTTCCCTGATACGTTTTAACTGATCTTTCGGGTATTTTTCATCCGGTTTCATGTTCAACGCTTTGTTGTAATTGAAACGGGCAATACTGTAATTTTCAGATTGGAGTGCCTGATCTGCCTGCTCAATCAGATTGTTGTATTCCAGATTTTTTTGATCTTGTGTATCCTGATCAATCAGTTTCTGAATATCCTTGAGTTTGATTCTCGGATAGTTTTCGTCTGTTTTCATGGTAATGGCTTTGTTGAAATAAAAGCGTGCCACTGAAATTTCTTTTTCAAAATAAGCTTCATCTCCCTTAGCAATCAGGTCGCGGTATTCTTTTTCTTCTTTTTCTGAAAGCAGTGAATGTGTCAAAGCCAGAATTTCCTGAATCCGGTCTTTCGGGTATTTTTCCCATGATTTTATTTCGAGCGCTTTGTAGTAATAGAACTTGGCAATCGTATAGTTTTCTTTACTGAAAGCGCCATCGGCTTGGGCGATAGCCTCCTCATAACCTGAACGATCGAGCATGGACAATTCAGAGTCAACCAATTTGCGGATCAGCTCGATCTGGTTTTTTGGATATTCTTCTTTTGGTTTCAAATCACTGGCCTTGGTATAGAAGAAGCGGGCAACCGTGTAATCTTTGACTCCAAATGAATCGTCGGCTTTACGAATGGCCTCTTCGTAATCGGCAACCGGTTTAAATGATATTGCGCGTGCTTCGGTTGCCTGTGTTGTTTCTTCAGGATTGAAAACCGGAGCGACTGGTAGTTTTGCCGGTTTCGTTACAGGTAGCTCTTGTGCGATATATGTTTCAACCGGTTTCTCCTCATTAAGCAACTTATCAATCAATGCGATCTGGTTTTTAGGATACGATTCGTCAGGCTTAATTAGCTGGGCTTCCTGGTAACGTAAGCGGGCAATGGGGTATGTTTTTTCCCTGAAAGCATTGTCGGCAACCGAAATGGACTGACGGTATTTTTCATCAATATCGCGTTGTGTTTGAGCCAAACGTTCTTTGTTCCTTTGCTCTATCAAGGCCTCAATTTCTTTGATTCGCTGAGCCGGTAAACTTTCATCGGGTTTTAAGGTAAGTGCAACCTTGAAATGCATAATGGCAGTAGTCAGCTGATCGTCGAGAAAGGCTTTTTCGGCTTTGGCAATCGCTTCATTATAAGCGGCTGTTCCCGCTGAATTTTGAATTCCTGCCAGTTTTTCATCCAAAATTTTCTGATCGGTTTCTTTTAACCGTTTGGCTATTATATTTTGTATTTCAATAATTTTCTGCTTCGGATACTCTTCCGTTGTTTTGATATTCGAGGCATTCCGGTATTCTGTAAGCGCTTCCTCCAGTTTTGTCGTGGTAAACAATTGATCAGCTTTGGCAATAATTTGCTGGTATTGTTTATCCTGACTTTCGATAAGTCGGATTAGATCTTCAATGGCAACAATCAGCTTTTGTACATTGCTTCTTTCACCCGGATTGATGCTGATTGCTTCTTTGTATTTCAGTATGGCATTCTGATATTGTTTGGACTGCTCCAGTTCTTTCGCAGATGCCATGGCCCGGTTAAAGGCTTCATCCCTTACTTTCATAATGGAATCCTTCATTGCCTGGCTTTGAGCCAACATTTTCATTTCTTCCTGTTGGGCTATCAACTCATCAATTTTGCTGATTTGGTCTTTTGGATATTTTTCGTTGGGCAATATGCTGAGGGCATCGGTGTAACGGGTACGCGAAATTTTGTATTGTTTTTCAGCGAATGCCTTGTCAGCAACAACAATTGCTTTGTCATACTGTTCCTTGTCGGCTTTTTCTTTTGCCAGTCGCTGCGCATCTTCCATAGCAGCGAGTTTTGCCGTTTCATCCAACTGGGCAATCATTGCAGTCAATTCGGCAATCCGCATCGGTGGCATCGGTTCCGTAGGTTTTAAATCATGTGCTTTTGTGTAGGCATCAAGAGCTTCTTTCAGTTTGTTTTGCCTGAAAGCTTCCTGGGCAATTTTTACACTTTCGACATACAAACGATTGATTTCTTCAGCATTCATGAGTTCCTTGAGCAACTCATCAATTTTTGCAATCTGTTCTTTTGGCAATGTTTCCGCCGGTTTCAGCAACAAGGCATCCTGATATTTTCCTTTTGCTTTCTGATATTCCTTACTTTTAAAATTGATGTTCGCATCGGCCATCAACGATTCATACTGATCATTAAGTTTTTTCAACGCGGCTTTTTCTGCCAGGAGAGCATCTCTTTTCTTTGTTATCTCCGCAAGTTGTTTTTTTGAATACGGATCGTTTGCTTTGATCGTCAGCGCAAGTTCATATTGTGTGGTGGCCTCGTCGAGCTGGTCAGCTTTAAATGCCAGATCGCCTGCTGCAATGGCTTGATTGTATTGCTGAATTTTCAGATCGGCCAGAGAAAGATCGGCCAGGATTTTGTCAATTTCCTTAATCCGGAATAAAGGTAGCGTTTCGGCAGGTTTTAACTCCGAGGCCTTTACAAACGAACTCCGGGCTCCTGAATATTCCTTGTTTGTAAATAATTTTTCGCCGTCTTTGAGTGTCGAAGCATACAATTCATCTTTCTGACGCTCTGAATCGGCCTGTGCAAGCAATTCATTCAATTTTTCAATCTGGCGTTTCGGATAATCCGAGTCCGGAAGATATTGCAATGCTTCCTGATATTTTTCTTTGGCCTCCTTATAGCGCTTGTCACTCACAAACTGGTTCGCCATATTGATTGCGGTGTTGTAAGCAAGGGTCATTTTGGCCAATTGTGCCAATTTTGCTTCGGTAATTCCCAATTTGCTTTTTGCAACCGGATCAGCCACTTTAATTGTTAAAGCCGTTTCGTACCCGGTTTTTGCTGTATTGAAATCATTTTCGCTGAATGCTTTATCTGCATTAGCCATTGCCTCGTTAAACGAACGTTCCATCGCGTCTTTGAGCGATTTTTGATAGGCTTCTTCCTTCAGTTTTGCAGCAGCCAGTTCACGTTCGTTGCCAGCTATCAGCGAATCAATTTTTGCAATCATTTCGTCTGGAAGCAGTTCCGCAGGTTTAAGTTTTTTGGCTTCCTGAAATGTTACCCTTGCATCTGAATACGTTTTTTGATCAATCTGTTTGTTCCCTTTGGCCATTGTTTCAGTGTACGCTTTTTCTTTCGCGGCATCCAAAGCGAGCAATCGGTCTTCTTCCTTTTTCTTGTCGTCAGCTATTTTCTGTAGAATACTGTCGATGTTTTTGATTTTATTTTTGACTTCCGCAGAATTGGGTTTTATGTCCAAAGCGCTTAAATAAATGGTTTTGGCACTCTCGTATTCTTT
>JBBRXN010000104.1:0-17845 GCA_038248385.1 Bacteroidales bacterium | reverse complement strand
TATTCGTTAATTATTCTTAAAGCAAAATCGATCAGTGTTTTTATTAAATTCGGCGTCTCAGAAAAAATAATTTAATGAATCTGACTAAAATATTTACAAGATATCCTTCCCTGTTTTGGATTTCCAATCTGATTGAGCTTTTTGAGCGCTGGGCATGGTATGGTTTTTACATGGGATTTGCCCTGTTCCTGGTCAACTCGAAAGATACCGGGGCGCTGGGTTTTACACAAGTACAGAAAGGGATGATTATGGGAACCGGCTCGATGTTGCTATATCTGCTCCCCATTATTACCGGATCAATCGCTGATAAAATAGGATACAAACGGGTTCTTTTCCTTGCATTTCTGATTTACTTCACCGGCTTTTACATGATCATCAGTTTCGAAAGTTACGAGATGGTGTTCTTTTCGTTTATCTGGATTTGTGTGGGCGGAGCATTTTTTAAACCAATTATTTCAGCAGTTGTTGCCCGCACTACTACTGCCGAAACATCTTCAATCGGCTTTGGCATTTTTTACATGATGGTCAATATCGGCGGTTTTATTGGCCCGTTTATCGCCGGAATCGTGCTTGGAATTAGCTGGAATTATGTGTTCTATTTGTCAATGTCGGCCATTGCCATGAATTTCCTGATTACACTTTTCTTTTTTAAAGATCCAATCATAAAAGAGGTGGGAATACCGCTTGGACAAACCATTTTGCAAGCCTTCCGGAATATTTATATCACGCTGATCAACTGGCGTTACCTGATATTTCTTATCATCATGATCCTATTCTGGACAGCATTTAATCAATTGTATTATTCATTCCCCGTTTTTGTTGAAGACTGGGTCGATACTTCTGACCTGTACAACTCACTACATTCCATATTTCCTGCATTTGCCGAAGGGATCGGAACAGCGCAAGGCACCATTTCAGCAGTGACCTTATCAAGCATGGATTCCTTTTTTATTATCGCCTTTCAATTGGTGGTTTCGGCCTTTGTAATGCGTTTCCGTCCGTTGAATGCCATGATGGGTGGTATTTTGGTTCTTGCTGGCGGCCTTGGGTTGATGTTTTCGATGCAAAGTGGCTGGTTGATTTTGTTTGGTTTGCTGGTTTTTGGACTGGGCGAAATGGCCAGTTCGCCCAAATTCACCGAATACATCGGCCGCATTGCTCCTGAAGACAAAAAGGCGCTTTATATGGGAACTTCCTTTCTGCCAATTGCAGCCAGCCACCAGTTGGCAGGTTGGATTTCAGGAGCTCCGTACGAAAAAATAGCTGATAAACTTTATCTTCTGAAACTTGAAGTTGTTAAACGAGGCTTGTCGATTCCTGAAATTACCGATCAGTTTTCGAAAAACGATTATTTCAGGGAAGCTGCCCGACAAATGAACCTTACTGATGTGCAACTAAAAGATTTTCTGTGGACGAATTACCATCCGGGGCAGATTTGGGTGTTATTTGCCGGAATAGCTGTTTCTGCTACCATTTCTTTGTTTATTTACGATCGTTTTATACTTCCAAAGAAACAGTAGTCCCCCTTCTTATTCCACCAAAGAGGAAGGATTAAGAGTTCACTCTTATTGAAGTATAAACTGTAAATTTAATTTTTAAACTTTTATCAGGAATGAGAAATTTCTTCATCATACTTTCTTTGATTTTAGTTGTGTTGCAACTGAATGGCCAGACATTAACTGATCTGAATAATCATTATAAAAATACCGACTCTGCTGATGTTAAAGCATTGAATTTCAGGATCGAAAGCATGAGTTTCTTTCACAATACTGAATACATGGGCGATTTGGTTGATGGTTACACATGGACTGGAGCCTGGTTCAGGCCAAAGTTGAGCTATACTTTTTCTGAAAAGTTGAAATTAGATATTGGCGGACATTTCCTGAGATACCATAGCCGGGATGATTTTACCATCGTCCGTCCCTGGTTTTCGGCCCAATATCAAATGTTCGACAAAATGAAAGTAATTTTTGGGAACCTGAACCTGAATAAAAATCAGGGACTGGTTAAACAACTCTGGGAGCCTGAGCGGATCATGACCGACGCGCCAAGGGAAGGAGTACAGTTTATGTATGAGTCGAAATACCTTGAACTGCAAAACTGGATGAGTTGGGAACAGTTTATCCTGCCCGGCGATCCTTACCAGGAACATTTCACCTTTGGGCTGAGTGGCCGCGCACAGCTATTTCCCGATTCAGGACTAAAAATTCACATTCCCCTGCAGCTTTTGGTTTATCATCAGGGAGGCGAAATTGATTCGAGTCCGCTGGGGGTTGTGACACATTATAATTATGCTTCAGGGCTCGAAACAAGTTTTAAAGTGGGCGATCAGTTCCTGAAAAACATTGATTTGAACCTGCACTGGGTTGGATATCAATGCCCGGACGGCCCGGCTCCTTATGGCTACGATAACGGACATGGGTATTCGGTAACCCTTGCAGGAGACACCCGTTTCGGAAAGTTTTCCCTTGACTACTGGAGCGCCTACCAGTTTATTGCACCTTATGGCAAAAAAATGTACATGTCGATTTCCGATCGCGATATCACTCTTTCACAGACAGACCGCTCCCTAACATCATTCAACTATCTGATGAAACAACCGATCATGAAAGACATCGAATTTGCCTTTCAGGGCGAAGCCATTTATGACTTCCTAACCACCAGATTTTCATTTGCGTTTGGGTATTATCTGGTTATAAATCAGGATTTTTTGCTGAAGAGGTTTAAGTAATTTGCCAAAACAACCTCTACGTTAATCATGGCCATTTACCTGGAACGAATAAACTGAGTGAGATAATGCAGGAAAGCTATAATTGAAAAAAGAAAATCCTATCAATAAAGTTATAGCAGTAAATTCGGATTTATTTATTTCTTGGAGTCATTGCCTTCGCCCCAAACTCTTTGGCTGTCAGTTTAACGATTGGTATTACCAGTACTCCCACATTTCGAATGGCAGGTGCGTTGAATTTGAATGGAAGATCGCTGTACTGAGTCATAAATATTTTGAAAAGTCTTTCCTTTTCTTCATCGTCATCCACAATTTCAGCTGTGCCTTCAATAATAACCGATTTTGATTTGACGCGGTAACTGCATCCAACCTGCACGTCCTGCCAGGCCAGGTCTTCACCCAAAGTCCAGTTGATGCATACTTTCGGATTCTTTTTGATCGTCTCCCACATTCTGCCTTGCTGCGCCGAATGCAGAATAACACGGTCGCCATCCATGGCAAAATTCATCGGCAACAGATATGGAACATCGTTGTCCGACATGGCCACCCAGCAGGTTTTGCATTGTTTCAAAATAGCATCTATCGCGTTTCGGTCAGTAATAAAATGTGTTCTCATTGGTATTGATATGAAATTTATTTGAAAAAACTATGCAGTTTCATCTTCATCGTCCTCCACGTAATGAAATTCTACTTTGCTTTGTTTAATAATCTCTCCTAAAATATCATTCAGGCACCCTTGTTTTACAGCTTCATGAAACCTATTTGTTAATTCTTGAATATTTATAATCTCCTCAATACAAGCCATATACTTATCAACAATTAGTTGAACTGTATATTGGATCTTGGCATTTTGTCTAATATGAGCCATCAGATTTTCTTCTGAATCATCTGATTTAATCACGAATGTTATTGGAAATTTCTCTAATTTGTCAATATCAAGGAAATACTTTTTTACTTCAGTGGTTTCTGTAACCTGAAAAAAGCGACCAAGTGGCTTCATTACGAAATCAATACCACCATCATTGGCATTAGTCCTTCCCGTCTTATAGAGTTTTAAATTTTCTTCTTCAATGCTGTCTATTTCAAATCCGAAGAAAACAGTTTGTTCAAAATAGAAGAATTTAAGAATGGAAAAGCTAATTATCTCAAAGATTCGGGCGTCTATGTTAGGGGCTAAAAGACTGGAAATAAATTCAATTATTCTTTCAGGTTCCTCATTTGAAATACTTTTAAGTTGTTCACAGGTTTCTATGAACTTATAAAATGCGCTTTTCTTGGCTTCGACATAAGCATTAATTATTTCAATTATTGATTCTGCAAGGTTGAATGATTTCTTGCTAATTGTGATATTGATCAAACTTTCATTTATCCAATATCTTGAGTTCTTTTGGTCATGAATAATAATTCGTTCAAAATCTGATAATGGGGCAGTCTTTCTATACTCAGAATTTGTTCTGTTCTGAAAATAATGGTTTTGAAGTTTTGTTCCGAAAGGTAATTCTCTCTGTCTTTTAATGAGATATGTTTGTGTTGCACCCTCATAAATAGAGTAGTCATCTTTTATATGAAAGCCATTTTGGATATAGTCCTCGATTAGCGTATAGATTGAATAAATTGCACCAAAACTTCCTCTTGACTTTGATCCCCTATTTGCTGATTTTGTTTTATAATTAATGTAGTTAAGTAATTCGCTATTAATGAAGATTTGCTCAAAGTCGTCAGGGAAATGCTTTTCAAGTATTTCAAGAATTTTTTCAGTAAATGCATGTCTCATAGTTCAGGTTCGAATAAAGTAGGCTGTTGGATGGTTTTTTGTTCATATATCTTAGGCTCTCTGATCAATTTTTCTCCATTTATTGATGTTAGTTCCTGAACTCTCCTTAATCCAATTTTAACAAAGTCTTCGTTGATTTCTATGCCAATAGATTTTCGTCCTAATTTTCTGGCTACATAAGAAGTCGTAAAAGTTCCTGAAAAGGGATCCAATATGGTATCTCCAGGATTTGAACTTGCTTTTATGATCCTTTCCAGGAGGACTGTTGGCTTTTGTGTAGGATGGTTTTCGTATTCCGTCATTCTATATCTTACTCGGGCAAAATCCCATACATTTCCCGGGACTTTCTCATTATTATATGGTTGAGGAGGATTTTTCCTGTAATCAATTAAATTGCGTTTAGCTCCTGTTTTTGCTTCAACTAAAATATCCTCCGAATTAAAAGTGTAATTGTTTTTATCTTTTACACAAAACAATATAGGTTCGTACATGGAACCGTAGAAATTTTTTGCTTGTACACCTGAACTGTCATAGGACCAAACAATTCTTGAAAGAATATTGATTTTACTTCTAAGATAAATATCAAAATACGGAATGAATTGAGTGGAAGTCATTACATAAAAACTTCCATTTGGCTTGAGCTTCTTTAAACATAAATTAAGCCACTTATAACACCATTCCAGATAAAGTTCATCAGTTGCCCATTTATCAATTAATCCATTAAAATCTTTCCCAATATTATATGGTGGATCAACAAAGATTAAATCAATACTTGAATCTGGGATTTCATTTTTTAATATTTGAATTGCATCTCCTTGATATATAGTATGATTGTCATGTTTGTGTTTAATCATTGTTCGAATTTTATATGTTTCCTATTCGGAGTTAAATTTAATATCTTTTTTATGAGCTTCAATCATGATTTTGGAACTCTTTTCAACTAACGGTCCTAAATCCCAGCAGCGCCGAAAGATCTTTAACCACTTCTTTCAGTTTCATGTGCTGGCCCATGTGTTCCATCAGCTTTTCAGTTTCGTTGTTTTTGCTTGCTTCGTTGATTTGATGTTCGAGCTTTTTCAGCAACATCTTTACTTTTTTCAGTTTGTATTCCTGAACCAGTTTCGGAACCAACAGTGGCAGCAGTTCCTTTTCGCTTTCGATAAAAGCCCCTGCTTTGCTCCAACGCTTGCTTTCAGTGTATTTATCAGCCATTATATTACTGGCAAACTGGCTGATTTCTGCGTCAGGATGCTGAGTGAAGAACTTGATCGGATCAAAGTCTTTGTTGTCAACATTTTCTTCCAGGGTCGATATGATAAACCTGACGTTTGGATTCACCGAAGTCAGATCGTCGTTTTGTAGTTCAGACAATACAAATACTCCGACCGGCAATTTGTTTATCTGATGAGTTTCCTCGTCTTCAAGTTCAAATGCTTCCTCGTGAAAAAATTTCAGCAGAATCCTTATAATTTCACGTTCTTCAGTTTCGAACGGATTGATTGTTTTCTTTTCGGTAACCGGAACTGCTGGTTTTGAAGCCTGAATTTGAATCTCCTGAAGTTCTTTCCTGGTATGGTCTTCCGATTGTTTGTTCTGAATTTTTCTGATTTCGGAGTAAAGTACGGCTTCCTGAACGTCCATCAAACGGCTGCATTCCTTGATGTAAATAGTTCGGGTAATGGTATCAGGAATTACAGAAATAGACCGCACAATTTCATTGATCAGACGTGCTTTCGAAACCGGATCGTTTTCAACGGTTCCCATCAGCAGTTGAGTCTTGAATTTGATAAAATCGGTTTCGTTGTTTTTAATGTATTCAGTCAACTCACCTGCACTCATCGAACGGGCGAATGAATCAGGATCTTCGCCACGAGGCAATGGCAGTACTTTTACATTGATCCCTTCTTCCAAAACCATGTCGATACCGCGCAGCGATGCTTTGATTCCTGCATCATCACCGTCGTAAACAATGGTAATGTTCGGTGTAAAACGTCTGATCAACCGAATTTGGTCGATAGTGAGCGACGTTCCTGATGAGGCTACCACGTTTTCGATTCCGGCCTGATGAAATGAAAGCACATCGGTGTAACCTTCAACGAGATAACATTTATCGAGTTTGGTAATATCGCGTTTGGCCTGGTAAATACCATAAAGTGTCCGGCCTTTGTGGTAAACTTCCGATTCGGGTGAGTTGATGTATTTGGCTATTTTTTTATCGTTGGTCAGCGTTCGTCCGCCAAAGGCAATAACACGACCGGCCACATTGTGAACCGGAAAAATTACCCGTCCGCCAAAACGGTCGCGCACCCAGTCTTCACGTTTGATGGTCAATCCGGTTTTCTCCAGATAATCCATTTTGTACCCTTCACGCTGGGCGGCCACGGTAAAAAGGTCTTTCCCTTCGGGGCAATATCCAAGTTCAAATTTGGTGATGATATCGTCGCGGATTCCCCTTTCGCGCAGATAACTCAGCCCGATCGTACGGCCTTCATTTTCCTTCAGCAAAAAACGGCTGAAATACTTTTGAGCGAATGCCGAAACAATCATCATGCTTTCACGCTCGTCTTTCAGTTGTTTTTCTTCCTGCGATTCCTCCTTTTCTTCAATTTCGATATGGAATTTTTTGGCCAGCCATCGCAAGGCATCGGGATAGCTGAGTTGCTCCAGTTCCATGATGAAGTTCACTGAATTTCCGCCTTTCCCGCAACCGAAGCATTTGAAAATTCCTTTGGCTGGTGAAACGGTGAACGAAGGTGTCTTTTCGTTGTGGAACGGGCACAATCCGAGCTGGTTAACCCCTCGTCTTTTGAGGGTAACAAACTCAGAAACAACATCCGAAATGTTTGCTGCATCCAATATCCGCTCGATGGTAGAATGATCAATCATTGCTGCAAATGTAGAAATTATATGCTGTTACAAATCCGGATGTAGGAACTCTCTACTTCATCCATTCCGTTCAGAAGGATCGTTCCTTCAAAAAAGCTTTCACCGTCGAGCAAATGGGGCATAATTTCCTGAACCAGACTTTCCATTTGAAGATTAAAAATATTCAGGATATCGACCCATTTCAGCCGTCCCGGGATTTTTCCTTCCAACTTTCCGGAGAATTTGGACGATTCGTAAACAAAATAAATAACTGCCGATTGGGTTTCAACCTGAATGGTTTTGATCACTCCGCGTAAAACCGCTTGACTAACAAAAAGGCCACTTGACTCCTGAATGTTTCGGATGGCGGCCTGATTCACATCTTCCGTCAGGCCGATTTCACCTTTTAGCCCGGTATGTTTTCGTTTCATGGGGCCGTCTTCAGCAATTTGCAGGAAAAGAATATGATCGGTTTCGTTATCAAATATGAACGAAAGTGTGCGCATGGATTGATTGTTCATAGGGTTGTTTAATTCATTCATCATCGGTAACCGGTGCGTGTAAAGTTGATTTCAGCCATAAAAACCCAATAATTCCGGCAACCAATGAGGCCAGCACTACTGCAATTTTTGCCTGATTGATCATTGCAATATCTTCGAAAGCAAGCAGTGTAATAAAAATTGACATGGTGAAGCCGATACCTGCCAGAATTCCTGCTCCAAAAATATGTTTCCAATTGAGCCCTTCAGGCAAACTACTGATCCCGGACTTCACAGCAAGAATTGAGCATATCCATATTCCCAAAGGTTTCCCGATGATTAAACCGGCAAAAATTCCCAAACTGGTGGTACTTGCCAAATTGTTATACCAATCCGGTTGTATCAGAATTGCGGTATTGGCCAGCGCAAACAAAGGCAAAATCAAAAAGGCAACAGGTTTGTGCAGCCAGTGCTGTAAAATAAATGATGGTGAATGTTCATCTCCATTTCCGAACGGAATGGCAAAAGCCAACAACACTCCTGAAATGGTGGCATGAATTCCTGAATGAAGCATAAAATACCACATCAAGACTCCGCCGATGATATAAAGAATCAGATTATGAAATTTTAAACGGTTCAGTATGAGCAACATTCCGAAAATGCCGAGAGAGATGAGTAGGTTAGTCAATAATATTGTTTTCGTATAAAAAATCGCAATTACCAGAATGGCCCCCAAATCGTCTATTACAGCCAAAGCAATCAGAAAAACCTTCAGCGAAGAAGGAACCCTGTTTCCCAGCAACGACATAACACCAATTGCAAAAGCAATATCGGTAGCCATGGGGATACCTGCTCCTGCCTGAGTTGAGGCCCCATAATTAAACGCCAGAAAAAGACCTGCCGGAAGCAGCATTCCGCCCAAAGCCCCAAAGATTGGCAGTGAAGCGCTTCGCAGATCCGATAATTCACCAATATATATTTCACGTTCCAGTTCAAGGCCAATCAGCAGAAAGAATATGGCCATCAATCCGTCATTGATCAAATGAACCACACTGTGGCCACCAAGTTCAGTATTCCAAAAACCTGTATAGTCCACCTGAAAAGCTGAATTCGCCAAAATCAGCGAAGCAACTGTACAGAAGATCAGAATCAACCCACCGGTTTTTTCGCTGTTGAAAAATTCGAGAAACAATCTGGTTAGTTTCACTTTACGATAGGATTAAAATTGAAAAAACTTCGTTGACCAAGAGCCGAAATACTTCTAAAACTGCTTCACTTCCTGAAGTTTGACCATCATTGAATCACGGTGAACAGTATATTCTTTCATGTTTTTTTGAGCAATCGGATCGGTAGGAGGCGCCTTCATTTTCAGAGGGTCGATTGGCGAACCATTAAAGAAAACACGATAATCGAGGTGTGGCCCGGATGCTAAACCTGTTGCCCCAACATATCCGATAACCTGTCCCTGATGAACCCGCACTCCATTGGCAATTCCGGCACCAAATTTACTTAGATGCATATAACTGGTTGTGTAAACTGAATTGTGTTTAATTTTCAGGTAATTTCCTCCTCCGGCAGGCTGATAGGCTTTTGCCACGACGGTTCCATCGCCGATCGATACAACAGGAGTACCGGTAGGAGCCGCATAGTCAACACCATGGTGGGGACGACGTATTTTTAATACCGGATGAAACCGGCTGTTTGAAAATAAAGAACTGATCCGGCTATAAACCAGGGGTGCCTTTAGAAATGCTGTTTTCAGGCTTTTTCCTTTGTCGTCAAAATAGCTGTCCTCATTGTTTTGGGTAAACCTGAATGCATAAAAATCTTCGTTGGCATGAACAAACTGAGCGGCAAAGATTCGCCCGATCCCAATTGACTTTCCGTAAACAAAATTTTCTTCATATACCACCCGAAACTTATCCCCTTTCTGTATTCCGAAGAAATCTATTGTCCACTGATAAATTTCATAAAGATCCATTGCCAACATTGGGCTGATTGCCTGTTCCTTCATGGTATTCCAGAGCGAGGAAGTAATCACACCGCTGGCTGTTTTTATCTGGGTAACCATTGGCTTTTTCTCTTTATATATGCGAAGACTATCACTCAATTGATAAACCACATAATCTACCGGATTGATTTCATAAATAAAATACTCCGCTTTCGCAGGGTCCTTTTTACTCATAAAAAAATAATACGGATTATTAATCTTCATCTTTCTGACATCAAAGGTCAGAGCCGATTTTTTAGATATTTCATCTATTTTGGTCATTGATATTCCTTGCTTAGCAAGTATATCCGAGAGATTTTGGCCTGACCTGACCTCACCCGGAACAACGGTAAACGAATCGACCGCAATATTAAAAAGCATTACCGGTTCTGGAATTACTACTTCAACTTGTTCTGCCAATTCTTTTTCAATCCGTTTTGACTCAATAGATTCGTATATGTAAAAAGCCACCTGCAACATGAGGATAAATGATACTACCCAGATTAGTATTTTTAGTAACCGTTTGATTTTTTGTGGAATGTTAAACTTCATTGGACTGTTTGTTTTTAATACTATTCAACCGTCCAAATACCTATTAGGTTGTAAGGCTTCCTTCCGGTTAATATTTATTCTTTCAAAAATACTAAAATTAACAAGGCTTCTACCCCTTCTCTTTCTTACGAAATGGGCAGATTTTTAAATATGGGTAGGAAAACAGATGGTATCTGCTTATTTTCAGCCGACAAGTCAGCAGAAAAAAAAAGCTTTAAAAAATGTTAATTCGATTGTTCGAATAGAAAGTCAACCCTTGATTTTATCAAATCCCTGGCCATAAACACCCATCACACTGGCCATCGAAATAAAGGCATCCGGATCAATTTCTTTCACTTTCCGGAAAAGCATACTGGTTTCTTTTTTACGGACAATGGTTACCAAAACTTTTACAGTATTCTGCGTGTACCATCCCGTGCCGTCCAGGGCAGTTACCCCGCGTCCGAATTCACTGTTTATAAAATCTGCAATTTCATCGTATTTGGTCGAGAATATAAATATCTGAGCTGATGCATTTGCACCACTAAGAAACGCATCGAGCGTATAGGAAACAACGGCCATGGAAACAAATCCGTAAACCATTTTATCGAGCGAATGTAAAAGAAAGTAAGATGATCCGATGATAATTACGTCGCAATACAAAATGATCCGGCCCGGACTGATGTTGCGGTACTTGTTGATAATCATGGCAATAATATCGGTTCCGCCAGTACTGCCGCCTCTCGAAAATACAATTCCGATACCGGCGCCACCCATCATACCGCCTAAAACAGCCGACAAAAAATTATCCTGAATAATTACTCCGGAAGGTAAAGTGGGCAACACACTGAATGCAATGGAGATCACGATCATGCTGTAAATGGTTTTTACACCAAAACTTGCGCCCAGAACTTTGATGGCTACTGCAACCAGAAAAAGGTTGACAACAAAGAAAGTTAAGCCGATCGGAATTTTATAGCTGTAAAAGATAACAGCTGCCAGACCGCTTATTCCTCCGCCGGTAATTTGAGCCGGGACAAGAAAAAAGGTCCACGAAAGGGAATATAAAATCAAGCCAAAAGTAATAATTGCATAATCCCGAATGATATGCAAAAGCTTGTCTTTTTTTTGCTGAGTCATTTTTGATAGTTATTGTCCGGATTTGGACACAAAATACGAAACTATTTTTCGGCTGCAAAAAAAAGGTCTTTAATGCCGGTAATTTATGTGAAAAGTCAGCAAATACCAGACTTAATGAAAAGGTTACATTAAAGAAAGATTGAAATTATTTTAGACGTTTCTGTAGAACCTTGGGATTTCTGCTGAAATGGAAAACAGCAAAAACATTTATGATTTCAGCTGAAAGATAGAAGTAAATGCCATAGGGAAATCGTTTTACAATGGACATCCTGATTTTCTTTCTTACAACTGCAAATTGTAATGGATTACCTTGAATCTGTATAAGTGTTTTCTCAATCTCGTCTATAAAATCCTGATCCAAACCTTCTTTTTGAGAAGCATACCAATCAGCAGCGATCTTCAAATCGGATTCAGCAAAAGCATTGATTGTCAATTGATATTGTTCCATACAATGGTGATCTATATAGATATGGCGGGAGACCTTTCCGAAATAAAACTTTGAAGAGCTTATCGGCTAAGAAGAGTTTTTTTTACTTCATCCCAACTCTTTCCGTCATTAGGATTTTCGAGAATGTGCAGATATCGCTTTTCCAATTCTCTCTCCATTGTGTCCGAAAGTCCGGTCTCATCCTCATAAATACTAACAAACGGACTATCTCCTACCAATTCTTTGATCATCTTAATAATCTTTCCTGCCTCCTTACTATTTTCAGCAATTTTTATCGTATAGTTCATGGTTAAATATTTGATTGGTAATTGCTTCTCCTTTTCTGTTTTCAAAGATAACCAAAATAACTCACCATAAAAGCTACAGAATTTTCCTTCCGGGCTTTTTTCTGGCTTCCGTCTTCTGACTTCCACCTTTTTTTATATCACCACATTTACAATCTTATTCGGAACAACAATAACCTTTTTAGGCGTTTTTCCTTCGAGCCATTTGATTGAAGTTTCGTGCCCCAGAACAGCTTCTTCAATTTCAGAAACGGGAATGTCAAGCGGCAATTCAAGTTTAAACCGTACTTTTCCGTTAAATGAAACCGGATATTCAAAAACTTCTTCAGTCAGCATTGCCGGATCAAACTCTGGCCAGGGCTCGTAAGCCAAAGTGTCAGGGTGGCCATACATTTGCCACAATTCTTCGGCAAAGTGAGGAGCGTAAGGCGAAAGTAATTTGGCAAAGGTTTCGGCGGTCTGCTTGCTCACTTTTCCTTTTTTCATGACCAGGTTGTTGAACACCATCAAAGCCGAAATGCCGGTATTGAATTTCATGTTCTCAATATCAAAAGCTACCTTTTTAATGGTCTGATGAAGAAGTTTCAGCGTTTCCTTGTCATCGGCTTCATCCACAATGTTTTCAGGCGTTCCGAAGAAACGGGATGCACGGTTCAGGAAGCCGAAAACTCCCTTCACTCCATTTTCCATCCATGGTTTGGTATCGTCCAATGGCCCCATGAACATTTCGTACAAACGAAGCGAGTCAGCACCAAATTTCGTTACCACATCGTCGGGATTTACCACATTTTTCAGCGATTTCGACATCTTGGCGACAATCTGATTCAGTTCTTCGCCGGTTTCAGTATGAAAATATTTGCCTTCCTTTTCTTCTACCAAATCGCTGGCAACTTTAGCTCCGGTGGCGGTTTCATAAGCAAAAGCAAGGATCATTCCCTGGTTGAACAACTTCTGGAAAGGTTCGGGAGTTGAAACAATTCCCAAATCGAACAACACTTTATGCCAGAAACGCGAATACAATAAATGCAACACGGCATGTTCGGCGCCGCCCACGTACAAGTCAACCGGCATCCAGTAGTTTTCAAGTTTCTTATCGAAAATTGATTCGTCGTTGCGAGGATCGATGTAACGCAAATAGTACCAGCACGATCCGGCCCATTGCGGCATGGTGTTGGTTTCGCGGCGACCTTTGCGACCGTTTTTGTCGGTTACATACAGCCAATCGGTTGCGTTGGCCAAAGGCGATTCACCGCCTTCGCCCGGTTCGTATTTCTCCATTGCCGGAAGTTCAACCGGAAGATCTTCATCAACCAAAGTCACCTCGCCATCTTCCCAGTGAATAACCGGAAAAGGTTCGCCCCAATAACGCTGACGGCTGAATAACCAGTCGCGCAGTTTGAAATTGGTGGTTGCTTCACCAATTCCGTTTTCACCCAACCATTCAATCACTTTGGCGATGCCCTGTTTTTTGTTCAGGCCATTCAAATCGAGTCTGATTGCCGGGTTGGCTGAATTGATGTATGCACCGTCTTCTGTCCAGCATGCTTGTCCGGCCATTACTTTTGCGCGGGTTTCAGTATCTGCACTCTTCGGATCGAGAATGCAAATAATCGGTATGTCAAATTTCTGAGCGAACTCAAAGTCACGGTTGTCGTGCGCCGGAACAGCCATAATAGCTCCGGTTCCGTAACCCATCAGCACATAGTCGGCCATCCAGATCGGGATGGGCAAACCTGTGATTGGATTGATAGCATTTCGTCCGGTAAAAACGCCGGTCTTGTCTTTGGCCAGTTCAGTGCGGTCCAAATCCGACTTCAGAGAAGCAGCCTGTTTGTATTGATTGACCTTTTCTACATTTTCAGGAGTCACCAGACTTTCGAGCATCGGATGTTCAGGAGAAACAACCATATAGGTGGCACCAAAAAGTGTGTCGGGACGTGTTGTATAAACGCGCAGTTTTTCGTTTAATCCTTCGATAGCAAAATCCACTTCAGCGCCGATCGATTTACCGATCCAGTTTTTCTGCATGTCTTTCACACCTTCCGGCCAGTCCAGATCGTCCAGTCCCTGCAGCAAACGTTCGGCATACTGCGGAATGCGAAGCAACCATTGTTTCAGGTTTTTTCGGGTCACCTGATTGCCACATTTCTCGTGCGAACCATCAGTCAGTACTTCTTCGTTGGCGCATACTGTTTTGCATGACTGGCACCACCAAACCTGTGCATTGTCGTAATAAGCCAGGCGTTTTTCTTTAATGTATTTATTGACTGCCTCAGCGCCCAGATCCTGAACATTGTCAGGAATCGGCAGTTCACTGATTGGTCGTCCTTTGCCAGCTTCGGCATCGAACCAGGTATTGAACAGCTTGGTGAAAATCCACTGTGTCCAGCGGAAATATTTTGGGTCGGTGGTATTTATTTCGCGGTCCCAGTCGTAGCTCAACCCAAGCGCTTTGATCTGACGGCGGAAATTATCGCAATTGATGTTGGTGGTAACAGCAGGGTGTGTTCCGGTTTGAATGGCATATTGCTCTGCTGGCAAACCAAATGCGTCCCATCCCATCGGGTGAAGTACGTTAAAACCCTTCATACGTTTGTACCGGCTGATGATGTCGGTTGCCGTGTAACCCTCCGGGTGCCCCACATGCAAGCCTGCTCCGGAAGGATACGGGAACATATCCAACACGTAATATTTTGGTTTTGAGAAATCGTTCAGTGTTTTAAACGTTTTGTGTTCCTCCCAGTATTGCTGCCATTTCGGCTCAATTTCCCAGAATTTATATTCCATTTTTATGAGTGTGATAAAAGTTTCTGATAATGAGCCGCAAAGATAGAAAGATTGTTTCAAGTTAAAAACCTGGGTTTTGGGAAATATCAAAACTGATCCGACGCTTGAAGGTATCGGTTCAGTAACAAGGTTTTATCTATCCAGTATCAGCAATGAAGTTAATCCCTGAATACATTTTTAAAATTCACCAGCTTAGTTCTATCAATCATCTGCTCCATTTCTCCTGAATAGCAAACAGTTGTATTTCTTATTTTGTCTGGCAGGATTCCCCGAATATAGTTTAGCCCCTTTAAAAAGCTTTTGTCGAATGTTTGTGACGATTTAATCTCCACCGCATCCAGATGTGTGGTATAATCAAGAATTAAATCAACCTCATTGTTGTTGCTATCCCGATAATAACAAAGTTGATACGGTTTAAAGCGATTGTATCTGCTTTTCAACGCTTCCATCACTACCAGATTTTCGAACAAAGACCCTTTTAACGGGCTGGTAAGAATTTGGTACAGTTCGTTTATCCCCGAGAGAAATGCAGCCAGACCAACATCGTAAAAGTAGAGTTTGGGCGATTTAGTGAGTCGTTTGTTGATATTGCTATAAAAAGGCTGAAGTAAATAAATGATATAAGAAGCTTCGAGGATAGAAAGCCACGATTGGATGGTCGGAACGCTTACTCCAACCTCGTTAGCCAGGTTACTTGCAACAAAAATCTGCCCAACCCTTCCGGCGCATAAACGAACAAACAACTCAAATTGCCGCAAATCTTTCACATTAATCAATTGTCGAAGGTCGCGCTCAATATAGGTTTCGAGGTAGCTACTGTAATACCGGGTCGGGGTAACAGCCGGCTCATTATAAATGCGCGGGTAAAAACCCTTGAAAATAAGCTCATCAACTGTTGAATTCGCAGCAATTACCTGAATCTCTTGAATCGAAAATGGCAATAATCGCAAGATGGCTGTTCTTCCGGCAAGAGATTGCGAAATGGTTTGCGATAGTTCAAATTGCTGACTTCCTGATAAAATGTAATAACCCGGTATTTGAAGTTTATCTACGATTCCCTGGATGTACGAAACCAATTCAGGAACCCGTTGAATTTCGTCAATAATAAGCCCTGTATCCGATTGATTCAGAAATGATCGGGGATCGGAAACTGCCATTTGCCTGATATCCGGATCTTCCAGTGATACATATTTTTTGTCAGGAAAAACATTTTTTAGTAAAGTCGTTTTGCCTGATTGCCGTGGCCCCGTGATAGTGACAACCGGAAAAGTGTGACATAATTCAATCAGTTCGTTGTAAATTTCACGTGAAATAAACATTTTATGCAATTTTAAAATCAGAGTTTAAAATTACATGTATTATTTCAAAAAACAAATCTATTTATGCAAATTTATAATTCAACTTTAAATTTGCATAAATAAAAGGCATGTCATGCAAATGAACTCAAAGTAATCGCATTAGTAACTTCAATTTGAACTTTTTATACCAATTCAATGTTCACATCCCAAACAATTAAAAACAAATGCTATGAAGTACGTTGTAACAGGATCATTGGGAAATGTCAGCAAACCGCTTGCTGAAAAGTTATTAGCTGCCGGTCACGAAGTGACAATTGTAAGCAGCAATTCTGAAAAAGCGGCACAGATTGAAGCCATGGGAGCCGAAGCTGCCATTGGTTCGGTTGAAGATGTCGGTTTTTTGACAGAGGCATTCATTGGTGCCGATGCCGTTTATACCATGGTACCGCCCAACTTCGGGGCAGGTAACTGGAAGAAATACATCGCCGGAATTGGCCAGAACTATGCTGCTGCGATTAAAGCTTCAGGAGTAAAAAATGTGGTAAACTTAAGCAGTATGGGTGCACACATGCCCGAAGGCTGTGGACCTGTGAGCGGCTTGTTCTTTGTTGAAAAGGCTTTGAACGAACCGGAAGGGGTGAATGTAAAACATCTTCGCCCGGGATTTTTCTATCCAAATTTTATGTCTCAAATCGGTATGGTCAAGAACATGGGAATTATGGGTGGGAATTATGGCGAAAATGCAAAACTTGTGTTGGTTCATCCAGCTGATATTGCCGAAGTGGCTGCCGAAGAGTTGCAGAACCTATCTTTTAAGGGGAAAAGCATCCGCTATATTGCAAGTGATGAAAAAACAACCCACGAAGTTGCCGCTATTTTAGGCAAAGCAATTGGAAAACCTGAAATTCCATGGGTCAATTTCAAAGATGAAGATACTTTGGGTGGCATGTTGCAGGCAGGAGTTCCGGAGGAAATTGCGAAAAATTATGCTGAAATGGGAGCAGCCATGCGAAGCGGTGAAATGGATTCAGATTATCAGCATAACATACCATCCGAATTCGGGAAAAACAAGCTCGAAGTTTGGTCGCGAGTGTTTGCCGCTGTTTACGCACAATCCTGACAGGTTTAAACACTAGTAAAAGGCTCAGAGCTTGTATCATTTATTTCTGATACAAGCTCTTTTTTTATGAGCAGAACAAGAATTGATGTCATGGAAATCAAAAAATCATTTTTATACTTTTGTGCAGTAAAACCATTCATTTATGAAGGTTATCTAAAAATAATTTCTGAATCATGAAACGAACATGCCGCGGGAAATCATTTCAAAGGAGACAACACAAAAAGAAAATAAAGTTCGAAGTGGATATTTTCCGGCATGAGAGTTCCATGAGAACGCATTACAAATCAATTATTTAATACAATTATTTTCTCATGAAATTACCTTTTGCTGAAAATTATAAAATAAAAATGGTAGAGCCGATCTACCGTTCAACCCGTGAGCAACGGGTGCAATGGATTGCC
>JBBRXN010000103.1:0-18675 GCA_038248385.1 Bacteroidales bacterium | reverse complement strand
TAATGTGATTTGTAATGATGTTATGATGTAAATATAATGAATATCAGTTAATTACACAAATTATTTAAGCAGTTAATATTAACCAAATCCGCTTGATTTTTGATCTTTTTTTATTAGGTCGTCATACGGATAATCATTAAAATTTTTTCGATGAATGCCCCCGTTTTTTCGATGGAGAAGGAAAATTATTCTATTAATCTGACATTCTGAAAATCTTTTCTGTTTTTCCTTACATTTGAGCCTATCGATATGGTGGTACAAATTGGCTCGGGAATTGGCCGGATTCGGGATGTAATTCAGAAAAGCGGCCTTCCTTTGACCGAATTTATTACTGAAGGGATGTTTACTGTTATTTTTAAACGGCTTGTGAAAGTAGAACAATTGGAAGAAACCAGGGAAGAAACCAGGGAGAAGATTATTCGCTTAATTAAAGGAAACAATAAAATTACCACTGTCGAATTAGCATCTGAAATAGGAATAAGTGAAAAGGGCATAGAATACCATCTGGAAAAACTTAAAACGGGAAACGTACTTGAACGAATTGGCTCAACCAAAGATGGCCAGTGGAAAATTATTGAATAGAATTTCATTCTTCTTATTTGAAACCTTACAAAATAATCTGAACCAATGATTACAAAAACGTTGATATTTCTCCTGATTTCAGGAGTTTTGATGGGCTTCGCCCCTGAAATAGAATTGAAAAAGCTTGAACAGAAAGCACAGCACATCCATGCAAAATGTTTAACCATTGATACACACTGCGATACTCCAATGCAGATGATAAAACCAGGGTTCAACATCCGCGAAGTACATCAGTCTCCCAAAAGCCGGGTCGATTTGCCCCGGATGAAGAGAGGTGGCCTCGATGCCATGTTCTTTGCTGTTTTTACCGGGCAAAAACCGCGCACCGAAGAGAATTACCTTAAAACATACGCACTTGCCAATCAAATGCTCGATTCCATTCATTCGATGCTGAAACTTGACAGCGATTTGGCCACACTCGCACTGAAAGCCGATGATCTGGCACGAATTGAGAAAACAGGGAAACGTGCGATTTATATTGGTATGGAAAACGGATTCCCGATTGCCAAAGATTTATCGCGTGTTGAGGAGTTTTACAAACTGGGTGTTCGGTATATTACCCTTTGCCATTCGTTTCACAACGACATTTGTGACTCATCGAGCGATGCTGCTCCTGCCGAACACAATGGGGTAAGCGATTTTGGCAAACAAGTGATCGGTGAGATGAATCGTTTGGGAATGATGATTGATGTTTCACACGCATCTGATAAATCGTTTTTTGATGCAGTGAAATTAAGCAAAGCTCCGGTTATCGCGTCACACAGTTCGGTTCGTTCGGTTGCCAAACATGACCGGAACATGAGCGATGAAATGATAAAAAGGCTGGCCGAAAAAGGTGGGGTGATTCAAATATGCCTGCTCGATGCCTATATTAAAGATCAGGACACTGCTTCTGTCAAATATAAAACAGAGAAGCGCCTCCATCGTATATATAGAACTTCATACAATAGCATGTCAGAAACAGAAAAAGCTGTTTTTGACAAGGAGTGGGATGATGTGCAGGCTAACTATATTAGCGAACTTCCGACAATAAAAGACATGGTTGATCATATCGACTATGTAAAGAAGCTGGTGGGTGTTGATTATGTGGGTATAGGTAGTGATTTCGATGGTGGTGGCGGTTTGCGCGACTGTGCCGATGTGAGCCAGTTCCCGAATATAACTGTTGAATTGCTTCGCAGAGGTTATACTGAAGCTGAAATCCGTAAAATATGGGGAGGTAATCTTTTACGGGTTTTTCGTGAAGTTGAAAAATGCGCTGAGAAAATTTGAAATAATCTTATTATTAATCCGGAGGAATCACTGAATTTCTCCGAACTTTTCATTTCTGGTCATTCGTGGGAGTTTGAAACCCTGACGAAAGTCAACCAATGTTGTTAAACATTCATTTGAACTATTTCAATACGCACATTATGAGATTATTAATAAAAAATTTGTTTTTATCGAATCAGGATATCCAACACCTGAAAGTCATAACTTTGACAATTATTTTAAAATCAAATAAAATCAAATGAAGGCAGATATAAACGAATTTTTGGAGGCTCTGAAAGCCCGCACTCCGGGCGAACGCGAGTTTCATCAGGCAGTGCAGGAAGTAGTGGAATCGGTCTGGGATGTTTACCAGAAGAATCCAAGATACCAAAAAGCAAAAATACTGGAACGAATTGTAGAACCTGAACGCACCATTATTTTCCGTGTTCCATGGATCGACGATCGCGGTGAAGTACAGGTCAACCGTGGATTCAGGGTTGAATTCAACTCAGCCATTGGTCCATACAAGGGAGGTTTACGTTTTCACCCTACGGTAACACTTAGTATCCTGAAGTTTTTGGGATTTGAGCAAACTTTTAAAAATAGCCTGACCACATTGCCCATGGGTGGTGGTAAAGGAGGATCTGATTTCAGTACAAAGGGAAAGTCAGACAATGAAATCATGCGTTTCTGCCAGTCGTTTATGAGCGAACTCTACCGCCACATTGGACCGAATACAGATGTTCCGGCAGGTGATATTGGTGTTGGTGGCCGCGAAATAGGATTTCTTTTCGGCCAGTATAAGCGTCTTAAAAATGAATTTACAGGCGTTTTGACCGGAAAAGGATTAGGCTGGGGTGGAAGTTTGATTCGTCCTGAAGCAACCGGTTTTGGGGCTGTTTACTTCGTTCAGCACATGCTGGCCACACTTGGAAAGGAAGTGGAAGGAAAAACGTTCAGCGTTTCCGGTTTTGGTAATGTTGCATGGGGAGCTATCCTGAAAATTAATGAATTGGGTGGAAAAGTGGTAACCATATCAGGACCTGATGGTTATATTTATGATGCCGACGGTATTACAGGCGAAAAAGTGGACTATTTGCTCGAACTACGTGCTTCAAACAACGATGTTGTTCAGCCTTATGCGGAAGAATTCGGCGCTCAGTTCATAGCCGCTAAAAAACCATGGGAATGTGCTGTCGACATTGCAATTCCATGTGCTTGTGAGAATGAAGTAAATCTTGAAGATGCCAGATTGTTGGTTAAAAACGGATGCTTCCTTGTTGCAGAAACATCGAACATGGGTTGTACCGCTGAAGCAGTTAATTACCTGACCGAAGCTATTACTTTTGCTCCGGGGAAAGCGGTAAATGCCGGTGGCGTTGCTGTTTCAGGTCTCGAAATGTCGCAAAATTCTATTCGGATGAACTGGCCGAAAGAAGAAGTCGATATGTATCTGCACCGCATCATGAAAGAAATTCATGATACCTGTGTAAAATACGGTAAAACCGGAAACAAAGTAAATTATGTAGTGGGCGCCAATATCGGTGGTTTTGTTAAAGTGGCCGATGCCATGCTTGCTCAGGGAGTCGTATAATCAATCAATTCTTTATATTTTGGGGGATGTCCTGCAAGTCTGGTCAACTGAACAGATTTCAGGACATCCTTTTTTTTAAAAATCTTCATCTGACACAATAAAATAATATTCGCTTCATATTTAGGTGGTTAATTTTCCCTTAATTTGGCCAAATTTTGCAGAAAATGTTGATTGATACCCATTCTCATATTTATTCAACCGACTTCATTCACGATCGTGATGAAATTATTCAGCGTGCCTATTCAAACGATGTCAGGAAAATAATACTTCCCAATATTGACAGTTCGTCGGTAAAAAATCTGCTCGATTTGGTTGACACTTATCCGCACATTTGTATCCCATTGATGGGATTGCATCCAACTTCGGTAAATCACGACTATCAGGAAGAATTGCAGGTGGTGGAATACTGGTTGAAAAAACGAAAATTTTACGGTATCGGGGAAATTGGTATTGATTTATATTGGAATACTACTTTTCTTGAAGAACAAACGCATGCATTTCGTTTTCAGCTTGAACTGGCCCGGCAATATGAGTTACCGGTAGTTATCCATGTCCGCGATTCGTTTGATGAAGTATATAATGTATTGAAGGAAGAAAAGGGAGAAAATCTGAAGGGAGTTTTCCATAGTTTTACAGGGACATTCGAACAGGCACAACTAATAATTGCGTTGGGATTCAAAATTGGCATAGGCGGAATTGTAACTTTCAAAAATAGCGGTCTTGAACAGGTCGTCAGCAAAATTGATCCTGCCCATCTTATCCTTGAAACTGATTCACCTTATTTAACACCCGTTCCTTTTCGTGGGAAAAGAAATGAAAGTTCTTATCTTGTCTATATTGCGCAAAAAATTGCCGAACTTCACCAAATGACAGTTGGTGATATTGCCAAGATTACCACTGAAAATGCCCGAAAGCTATTCGGTATTTAAGTATCCATCAGTCAATACAATAAACAAGTGGAAAACACACCGTCGATTCTTATTATTTATACCGGTGGAACTATCGGAATGGTTCAGAAATCGGACAACGGTATTCTTGTTCCGGTAAAATTTGATCAGATTCAGGAGGAAGTTCCGGACCTTGATCGTCTGGGCATTAATCTTCAGGTAGTTACTTTTACTCCGCCCATCGATTCTTCAAACATGACACCAGCTATCTGGGTGAAAATTGCCAACACAATTGAACGGAATTACAGTAAATACGATGGATTTGTTATTTTGCACGGCACTGATACCATGGCCTATACAGCTTCAGCCCTGAGTTATATGTTTGAAAACCTGGATAAACCAATTGTTTTAACCGGTTCGCAGCTACCAATCGGAATATTGAGGACTGATGGAAAGGAAAATCTGATTACTTCGATACAGATAGCAGCTGCAAAAAGAAACGGAACAGCAATTGTCCCAGAAGTCTGCGTGTATTTCAATTCCAAACTGTATAGGGGCAACCGAATATCAAAACGACATGCTGACGACTTTAGTGCATTTTCATCTGTTAATTATCCGCCATTAGCCAATGCCGGAGTTGAAATTAAATATTTTCAGGAGAATATTTATCGTTCTGTCCACAAAGGAATATTGAAAGTACGCACCCATTTTGATGAAAATGTGGTTATTTTGAAAATATTTCCGGGCATCGGACGTATGGTTTTTGAAAATATACTGAACATTCCGGATCTAAAAGGAGTAGTGCTGGAATCATTCGGATCGGGAAATATTCCAACTTCCCGATGGATGATCGGTCAAATAAAAAATGCCATTAAACGAAAAATTATATTTCTGAATGTCACTCAGTGTCAGGGCGGTGCAGTCAATATGGGGCAATATGAAACCAGTGCTGAACTGCTGAATGCAGGCGTCGTTAGCGGTAAAGACATGACAACAGAAGCAGCCATAACCAAGTTGATGTTTTTGCTTGGACAAGGATTGGATCAGGAAGAAATCAAGATACATTTGAATAAAAGTTTGATTGGGGAAATTAGTGAATAGCTTTTTTCTTTGTTACATTTTTTTTCGTAATTTGCAGCCCTGAAAAACAGAGTGCCAGACAAGTATTGGAGAGATGCAGGAGCGGCTTAACTGGCACGCCTGGAAAGCGTGTGTACCTCAAAAGGGTACCGAGGGTTCGAATCCCTCTCTCTCCGCTTTTTGCTAAGAGTTCTGATTAAATATTGAAACTAATTTTTTATAGGTAATTCTTTACAATCATCAGATATTCAATTTGATCTGATGAAAACTGATTTGAAAATCAATAAAACAACAAACAATAAATACAATTTAAAAACTTAGGAGATTTACTAATTAAAATTTAAAACCAAGATGAAAAAACTATTTGCGTTAATAGCAGTTCTCGGAATGCTGTATGCTACAGCATCAAACAATGTAGTTGCTCAGACGAATGCGACTCCGGCAGCAAAAACTGAAGTGAAAACAGCTCCGGCAGCCAAAGCCGCTGTAGTCGCTGACAATGAAGAAAAAGCAGCAGCTCAGGCTGAAGGTGGAAAATCACTTCACAGTGCTTTAAAACAAAAATTTATTGAAGGAGGTCCGGGCTTCATGACTTCCATTCTTGTTTCTTTAATTTTAGGTCTTGCTCTTGCAATTGAAAGGGTTGTTTATCTCAATCTTGCAACCAGCAATAACAAAAAATTACTCGAGAAAATTGAAGAAGCATTAAATACCGGCGGTATTGAAGCAGCAAAAGAAGTTTGCCGTAATACCCGTGGTCCTGTTGCCAGTATTTTCTATCAGGGATTGGATCGTTCAAACGAAGGATTGGATGTAGTTGAAAAGACTGTAGTCGCTTATGGTGGTGTGCAGGCAGGTTTACTTGAAAAAGGATTAAGCTGGATTGCGTTGTTTATCGCACTTGGCCCAATGCTTGGATTCTTGGGAACAGTTATCGGTATGATCGGAGCTTTTGATGCTATTGAAGTTGCCGGAGATATTAGTCCTACTTTGGTTGCCGGTGGTATTAAAGTAGCTCTTATCACAACTGTAGGTGGACTTATCGTTGCCATGATCCTTCAGGTGTTTTACAATTACTGTGTATCAAAAATTGACAGTATTGTTAACAGCATGGAAGATGCTTCTATTTCTTTGATTGACCTTTTAGTAAAATACAATTCTAAAAAATAACTGATCCTATGAAATTTGCTAAAATAACAACAATAATGTTATGGGTATTTCTGGGCATTACAGTCTTCCTGGTAATTTCGCTATTATCAAATCTGAATCCAAATGTTTCAGATCCGGGGATGGATACCTGGATTAACGCGAACTTATACTGGGCTTATGTATTGTTCTTTTTATCCATTGGTGCAGCTTTAGTCATGGAATTTATTAATACTGCCACTGACAAACAAGCAACAAAAAGTGCCTTGATTGCAATTGTATTTATGGCTTCTATTGTCGGTATTTCATATATGATCTCAAGCAGTGACATTCCAAAATTCTATGGAGTAGAAAAATTTATAGAAGCTGGAATCGTAACTCCTAATGTTTCAAAATGGATTGGAACCGGTTTAATCGCAACCTATATTTTGAGCACACTTGCAATTCTCGGAATTATTTGGTCTTCCATTTCTTCTGTTTTTAAATAGAGAATGGGTTCGTAAAAACGCAGAAAAAAAACATTATGAGAAAAACACCAGAAATACCTTCTGCATCAATGGCCGATATTGCCTTCATGTTGCTTATCTTTTTCCTGGTTGCTACAACCATGGACGTTGATAGCGGCTTGGAGCGTGTTCTGCCACAAATGCCCCCTGCAGATCAGCAAATGGATGATACTCCACCAATCAAGGAACGAAATGTATTCTCAGTTCTACTGGATGCTAACAATCGTTTAATGGTTGAAGGTGAGTTGTCAAGGGTTGAAGATCTTAGAGAAAAGGCTAAAGAATTCATGACTAATCCCGCTGACAAAGAAAATTTGCCAGATAAAAAAATGACTGAAATTCCGTTATTGGGAAATGTAGCAGTGACCAAAGGAGTTATATCGTTACGAAACGATTTTGGAACACAATATGGAATGTACATATCGGTACAAAACGAACTGGTAGCAGCTGTCAATGAATTAAGGGATGAGTTGGCTTCACAAAAATTTGGCAAGACTTACGGTAATTGTAATACTGAACAAAAGGAAGCCATCCGTGAAGCAATTCCATCGAGAATATCCGAAGCTGAACCTAAAATGGTAGGAGGTAAAAAATAGTTATGTCAAAATTCAGAAAAAGTAATGCAAAAGAAACGCCGGCAGTTTCAACTGCTTCGTTACCTGACATCGTGTTCATGCTACTTTTCTTCTTCATGGTAACTACTACTATGAGAGAAGTCACACTGAAGGTGAAAACCACTTTACCAACAGCAACCGAACTTACTAAATTAGAGAAAAAATCCCTGGTAAGTTATGTGTATGTCGGTCCTCCTCAGAAACAATATACCAAAATGTTTGGAACTGAACCTCGTATTCAGTTGAATGATGTTTTTGCAAAAGTTTCTGATATCTCCGATTTTATTATTGCTGAACGTGCAGCCAGAGATGAAGCAGAAATTCCATTTATGGTAACTTCATTGAAAGTTGACGAATTTACAAAAATGCAAATCGTAGGTGAAATTAAGCTTGAATTGCGTAAAGCAGCTGCTTTGCACATCAATTACTCATCACGAAAACCTCTAAAAAACAGATAGAAATTTAAGTTTCTATATTCTTTAGGGAAGTCAGCAATGGCTTCCCTTTTTTTGTGGCGCTGAACTCAGGATTATTCTTTGTTTAGGAAAATCAATTTGGTTTTTTCATTACTGTATTCTGCTGTTTGTCTTCTAAATAGAAGTAAGATAAAAAATGTGTTCCTTTGTATTAATACAATTTATTCTGTTTATGAAATTTGAAGACTACCGCATTTCTCCTGAAATAAAAAAGAACCTCCTGGATTCAGGCTTTCGTCGCCCCACCGACATTCAGTATAAAGCCATCACACCCATTTTGAAAGGTGATGATGTATTGGCTATTGCTCAAACCGGTACCGGGAAAACCGCTGCTTTTGCCATACCTGTCATCGATATCATCCATCAATTAAAAAGCAGTAGCCGCAGCGAATATATTTACTGTCTGGTAATGGTGCCTACCCGCGAACTCGCTTTGCAGATTACTGAAGTGTTCCAAACCATCGGTCAGCATACAAGAGTAAAAACAGCCTGTGTATTCGGCGGAGTCGATCAGGATCCACAGATTTCTACACTAAAAAATGGTATAGATATTTTAGTTGCTACTCCCGGACGAATGTTTGACCTCGTCAGTCAGGGGCACATTCTTCTCGATAAAATACAAATACTCGTACTTGATGAAGCCGATCACATGCTTGCGCTCGGGTTTATTAAAGACATCAGGCAACTCATTCATTATCTGCCTAAGAACAGGCAAACCCTGTTCTTTTCGGCTACCATCAGTCCTGAAATCAAAGAATTGGCCTATTCGCTCACCACAAATCCAATCCGGATAGAGATTTCGCCTAAAAATCCGGTGGCAAAAAATGTTACTCATTCCGTGGCAATGATTGACATGGATGATAAACGCTTTTTCCTGGAACGATTGGTGAAAGAAAACGCAGATGCGAAGATCTTAGTATTTGTGAGGACAAAAGTCAGGGCGGAGAGAGTATTTAAAGCAATGGAAAGGGTTGAAATTGAAACCCTCACTATTCATGGCGACAAGGAACAGAAAGACCGGATCGATGTTCTGAACCGTTTTAAGACAGGCGAAGTTAAAGTTTTGATTGCTACCGATGTGAGTGCAAGGGGAATTGACATTCCGGATGTGGACTACGTCATCAATTACGATTTGCCTGAAGTGGCCGAATACTACGTTCACCGGGTTGGACGAACAGGGCGTGGAGTAAAAAAAGGAATAGCCATTTCGTTTTGCAGTCAGGAAGAAAAACCTGTTCTGGATGAAATTGAAACTTTCCTTGACCAGAAAGTGAAGATATTAATCATCAATAAGGAGGAATATACTGCCACTGTTGACTTGTCGGAAGATAATCCCAATGACTGGAAGACCTTAATGCTTGATGAAGAGCAAAATGAAAAATCAGTAAAGAAGAAAAAGACGAAGTCGAATAATAAAAAGAAGTAAAAGGCGATGTTTTTTTAAGGATCAAAACATCCTTCATGGTAAAACCGTGAAGGATGTTTTGGTTTTAAGACCAACCGTCCATTATTTGAAGGCAGGCAAGGAACAAAATCATTTTTGGGATTCGATGTTTTACCAACATGCTTTCCTTACAGGAAATTTTTAAACAGCCATAAAGCTTTTTTTAATCAGGGAAAGTTAATATCCCTCATGTTTTTGAAAATATCTGAAATTTCAGTAGCTCCAAATAAATACATACATATTTTAGTTTTGCATGTGTTTTTATAGGCTATTTCTGAAATAATTGTAAAATATATGCCATTTACCTATATTATTTCATGTGTATTTTCTTTTTTGTATATTTTTGTTATGCGATTACCGCATTTAATTTGAAACGATATAATAAAAATAAACCATTAAAATTTTTAAGTTATGGCACAATTCAGATTTAGGGCATTGGAAGAAGTTCTGCGCAGAAAACCGGTAGATGTTAAAAGAGAAGACAATCTGGTTTCTGATTATTACGGGATGTTCGTATTCGATCGTTCGAAAATGAAAAAATACCTGTCGAAAGAAGCGTATAAAGCGGTTGTTGATGCGATTGATAATGGTACAGCTATCGACCGTAAAATGGCTGATCAGGTAGCGCAGGGAATGAAGGCATGGGCTTTGGAAAGTGGAGCTACCCATATTACTCACTGGTTTCACCCATTAACCGACGGTACAGCCGAAAAACATGATGCGTTTGTTGTTCATGGAGAAAACGGTACTGTAGTCGAATCTTTGTCCGGATCCATGCTGTCACAGCAAGAACCGGATGCATCTTCGTTCCCCAGCGGAGGTATCCGTCAAACCTTCGAAGCACGCGGTTATACTGCCTGGGATGCTTCTTCTCCGGCATTTATTGTTGATAATACATTGTGTATTCCAACTATTTTTATCTCCTATACCGGCGAAGCGCTCGACTATAAAACTCCATTATTGAGAGCGCTTGCTGCTGTTGATAAAGCTGCAACCGATGTTTGTCAGATGTTCGATAAAAATGTTTCTAAAGTTAGCGCCAACTTAGGTTGGGAACAGGAATACTTCCTTGTTGATGAAGCTTTGTTCATGGCCCGCCCCGACCTGGTTATGACCGGACGTACGCTGATGGGTCACTCTGCCTCAAAAGATCAGCAACTGGATGACCATTATTTCAGTTCAATTCCTACACGCGTTTTCCGTTTCATGGAAGACCTCGAAAATGAAGCTTACAAATTGGGAATTCCGGTAAAAACACGTCACAACGAAGTGGCCCCCAACCAATTTGAATTAGCTCCTATATATGAAGAAGCAAACCTGGCCAATGATCACAACCAGATGATCATGGACTTGATGAAGAAAATTGCACGTCGTCATAATTTTGCAGTTCTTTTTCATGAAAAACCATTTGCGGGAATCAATGGATCGGGCAAACACAACAACTGGTCATTGGCAACTGATACCGGTGTGAACTTGTTCTCTCCGGGGAAAAATCCAAAATCGAATTTGCAGTTCCTGACTTTTGTTATCAATACCTTGAAGGCATTGTATGTCAACCAGGATATGTTGCGTGCAAGTATTCTTACTGCTCCAAATACACACCGTCTGGGTGCAAACGAAGCTCCTCCGGCTATCATTTCAGCTTTCCTCGGAACTGAAATTACCAAGATGCTGGATTTGATGGAAGTTGCAGTAGTTGACCGCAAAATGACCCCGGATGAAAAAACCGCACTAAAGTTAAATATCGGCCGTATTCCTGAAATTATTCTGGACAATACCGACCGTAACCGTACTTCACCTTTTGCATTTACCGGAAACCGTTTCGAATTCCGTGCAGTAGGTTCATCAGCAAACTGTGCTTCAGCGATGATTGCACTAAATACTGCTGTGGCCGATCAGTTGTTCAAATTCAAAGTTGAAGTTGATGTATTGGTTGAAGGTGGTATTAAAAAAGACGAAGCTATTTTTCAGGTACTGAAGAAGCTGATCATTGAATCAAAACCAATACGATTTGATGGAAACGGCTATAGCGAAGAATGGAAAATTGAAGCGGCCCGCCGCGGTTTGACCAACATCAACAGTGTGCCAACTGCACTTGAGTCATTGCATGAAAAACGCGTTGTTGAAATGTACGGCAAACTTGGCGTATTGAGTGCAAGAGAAATTGAAGGACGTATCGAAGTTGAATTGGAAAAATACACAAAGAAAATTCAGATCGAAGCCCGCGTTTTAGGCGATTTGGCCATCAACCATATTGTTCCTACCGCAGTTCAGTATCAATCCTTGTTGCTTGAAAATGTTAAAAACCTGAAGATTGTATTCGATGACGACGAATATAAAACTCTTGCTGAAGGCCGTATTGAAATGATCAGGGAAATTGGCGGTCATGTTTCGTCCATAAAAGCCAAAGTGAAAGAAATGATCGAAGCGCGTAAAGTGGCCAATCTAATTGAAACAGAAAAAGAGAAAGCTTATGCTTATGAAAAAACTGTGAGACCTTATCTGGATGATATCCGCACTCATATCGACAAACTTGAATTGATTGTTGATAACGAACTCTGGCCATTACCAAAATACAGGGAATTATTATTCGTAAAATAGTTTTTCCGTCAACCAAAAAAGAGGCTTCTGTATAATGCAGAGGCCTTTTTTCTTTCAGTTTCTTTTGTAAATCTCCTGAATAATCCTAATCTGCATCAACCGACAACTTTTCAGAAATTGCCACGTTATGGTAATAGTGAAAATCGTAATTTCGGACTTCGGAAAACTGAAACAAATGAAGATTAAATTTCTGGTATTAATTGCAGTTGCACTTCTGGGTTCGTCTTGTTCAGTTAACAAGTTGATGACCGATGCTAATGCTTCTTTTTCGCAGAAAGAATACTTCGATGCAGCTGTGAAATTAAGGTTGGCCAACCAAAAAGTAAAAGACAAGACAATAAAGCCTGCGCTTTTTTTTAAACTTGCTGAAAGCTTCCGCGAGTCGGGCGATTACACCAAAGCAGCTGTCTGGTACCGCAATGCAATTCGTTCGGGATACAATGATCCGATGCTTGAATTACGATATGCCGATGCTTTGAGAGCCGCCGGAAAACCGGATGAAGCCAAACTGATTTACGAATCGGAACTAAAAAAAGACACAAAAAACAAACAGGCAATCAATGGATTGGAATCCGTTCGCAAAATTCAGGAATGGAAAGAAATTCCGGAGCTTTACATCGTCGAAAATTTGAAAACAATCAATTCGGCTTCAAACGATCTGGTTGTTCAGATTATGCCTGAAGCCGAACAGACCATTTGCTTCAAGTCATCGCGTGAAGAAGTTCCTGCAAAAGGAATCAATCCGGTGACAGGTCAAAAAAATTCTGATTTCTTTTTGTCGGCTTACGATACGGTTAAAAAGCGTTGGAACCTTCCTGAACTGCTAAAAGAACCCATTTCAGTAAATTCATCTGATGAAGAATTATTTCTGAATTTTAGCCCATCGAAAGAATTTGTTGTTTTCTCCAGATCAGTTTACCAACCGGCACAACCGGCAATTATCCAATTGTTTTCTGCTCAGAAGAAAAACGGGCAATGGACAGTTCCTGCTCTGATTTCATTCACCAGCGACGGAGCCGATTATCTTCAGCCCATGATTGCCGAAAATGGCAAAACACTTTGGTTCGCCTCAAACCGGGCAGGAGGATTGGGCGGTTTGGATGTCTGGAGATCGGAAATAACTGATTCGGGCATTTTTTCTGAACCGGTAAATGCAGGTGACGAAATCAATACGCCTGGGAATGAAATATATCCTTTTGAAAAGGCCAATGGCTACTTCTATTTTTCCTCCGATTTTCATCCGGGCATGGGTGGATATGATATTTTTCAGGCACAAAAAACCAGTGGAAAATGGCAGATTGAACAACTTCCTCCTCCCGTTAATTCCTCTGGTGACGATTTATCCATTCAGTTTTTTGAAAATCAGGAAAAAGGTTTTTTTGCCTCGAACAGGAAAGGCAGTCGCGGTATCGATATTTATTCTTTCTTTCTTCCCCCTACATTATTCCAGTGTTTTGGTAAAATCCACGATAGCGAAACCGACTCCATTCTTCCGGATGTTAACATCCGAATAGTAGGATCTGATGGCAGTTCACAAAAAATAAGATCGGTAAACGGACGTTTTCAGGCTTCTTTAAATCCAGGGAATGATTATGCCATAGTAGTTTTCGCCAATGGCTATCTCAATGCGCAGGCTAAAGTTTCGACCCGTGGATTGAGAAAAGCCAAAGAGTTTGAGGTCGATATAAAACCAGTTCCAACCAATCGGCCTATCAGGATCGAAAACATCAACTATGAGATGGGAAAATGGGATTTGCTTCCGCAGTCAAAAGTGTCGCTTGATAAATTGATCGATCTGCTGAAGTTGAATCCTGAAGCCATTATCGAACTCTCGGCTCATACCGATGATATCGGTGACGAACAGTTCAATCTTATACTCTCCGAAAAGAGGGCAGCCTCGGCAGTAAATTATCTTGGTGAAAAAGGTATTTCGTCCAAAAATATGAAAGCCAGGGGTTACGGTGAGTCTATGCCTATGAAGGTAAATGCAAAACTGGCAAAGCAATACGAATTTTTAAACGAAGGCGATGTTTTGAATGCCTCTACCATTGACAAACTTGAGAGCGAAAATATTAAGGAACTGGCTCGCGGATTAAACCGACGAACTGAATTCAAGGTAATTCAGGCCAACTCAGGAAAGTAATTTACTTCTGTAATACTTTAAATTAACTTTTTCCGTTTTTCAGAATGGATTTTATTTGGTTACTTTTACCCCGAAACGTTGATTTTAAAATGAAGAACCCGGTTTTCCCCAAATTAATTCTGATCTTACTGGTTGTTCTGCTTGGTTCCTGTTCCGGACAACGATCCATGCATTCCGCTCAGGTATCTTATGAGATCGGTGAATATCACAATGCCATTGAAAAATACAGAAAGGCATACAGGAGCAAAAGTCTTGGTAAGGAAAAAGCAGAAATGGCTTTTCGTATTGCAGAATCGTATTATAAACTAAGCGATTTTGCCAAAGCGATAGTGTGGTATAAAAATGCCATCAAAAGAAATTATACAGATCCATTGTGCATGTTGCATTATGCCGATTGTTTGAGGGCCACCCAGAAATACGAGGATGCGATTACATGGTATCAAACATATCTCGGAATAAAGCCTGATGACCAGTGGGCTATAAATGGATTGGAAGCCAGTAAAGTAGTGAAAGAGTGGCTGGACAATCCAGGTAGGTATAGGGTAAATGCAGTTCGTGAACTGAACTCCAAAGACAATGATTTTTGCCCGGTTTTTGTCGGAGGACGCGACAATGAAGTTATTTTCACTTCAACACGTGAATTGGTAACCGGGAAACGTACCAGTAATATTACCGGAACCCGTTTTGCCGATCTTTTTACCAGCAAGTTCGAAGTCCAAAAACAAAAATGGGAAAAACCCAAACTTCTCGAGGAAAACCAGCTTATCAATACAACAAGCGATGAAGGCGCAGCAACACTTTCATCCAGAGGTGATCAGATGATTTTTACCCGTGCCAGGTTCGACAAAACAAAAGATTTGGGGACCGAATTATATGTAGCCAATCAGTCGAGAGGCGATTGGTCTGAACCGACACTCATCGAATTGGTGGGCGATAGCCTGATTGCGGCCCAACCATCGCTCAGCGATGATGGAACATTGCTCTATTTTGTTTCTGATCGACCGGGTGGATATGGTGGAAAGGACATTTGGGTGGCAAAAGATAAAGGTGGTGGTAAATTCGATAAGCCGGAAAACCTTGGATCTGAAATTAATACACCCGGAGACGAAATGTTCCCCTTCATACGTGAAAATGGTGAATTGTATTTTTCGTCGAACTATCATCCCGGAATCGGCGGGCTGGATATTTTCAAAGCCGTTAAAGATGACAAAGGGAAATGGAGCATACAAAACATGAAAGCCCCGGTCAACTCATCGGGCGATGATTTTGGAATGGCTTTCATCAAAGGGGAAGTTGAAAAAGGTTTGTTTTCATCCAACAGGAAAGGATCACAAAAAGATGATATCTATTCGTTCTACCTGCCGCCAAAAATATTTAATGCCACCGGTGAAATTTCAAACAAGGAAACCAACCAGAAAATTGACGGCGCTTTGGTCCGCATCATTGGCACCGATGGCACTAACCTGAAAATGCGTGCCGATGGCGGACGTTTCCAGATCAAGTTAAAACCTGAAACTGAATATGTGTTTGCCGCGTTTAAAGATGGTTACCTGAACGACAAGGTGAGAACATCAACCATCGGATTGGAAGACAGTAAAGAATTCAGGTTCGAATTTAAACTTTCACCAACCGACCAACCGATCAAGGTCAATAACATCAATTATGCCTTCGGAAGCTACGAAATCACCGAGGAATCAAAGTTGGCGCTCGATTCCGTCGTTCAGTTGCTCACCCTGAACCCGACTATCAAAATCGAACTGATGGCGCATACCGACCATATTGGCAGTGATCAATTCAACTCTGAACTTTCGCAGAAAAGAGCTCAGTCGGTGGTTGATTACCTGATTTCGAAAGGAATTACTCCTGCACGATTGGTTGCCAAAGGATACGGGGAAACCTGGCCAAAGAAAGTTACGCGCGAATTGGCCAAACAATACGATTTTCTGAAACGCAACGATGAACTCACCGAAGAATTTATCCTGAAACTCACCCCCGAACAGCAGGAAATAGCCAAAGCGCTCAACCGGCGAACAGAATTCAGGGTACTGAGTAACGACTTCCACGAATAAAATTGATTTCAGAACTGCTCGGGTACAATTTTCTGAGGGCATTGGCCGACCAGATTGAAGTGGCCAACCCACCCAAAATACACCATTGAATCCGCCATACGCGAACGCCTCCGATAACTGAAAATAGAAAATGCCACCTTGTTGAAGGTATTGGGAGAATAATTTGGCTTACATTCAACTGCCTTTGAGGTTGTAAGTAGGTTGTTGCTTCTTTACCCCCAAATTTTTTGGAGGTGATGAATATTTATCCGCCTCTGGTGTATATAATAAATACAATTTTATAAAAATTTATCTTAAAACTAATTGTATATTTATGTTTTTAAATAAGTTTGGAGGGATGAAATGAACCCCGATTTATCGGGAAGAGATACATGATAACGCATTATAATTCAATTAATTAATACTGTTATTTTCGAATGAAATGATAGTTGTCAGCTCATTTTTATTCAAAATATCCAATTTTACACCAATAGCATGAAAAAAATTCTTGCCTATATTATCTTCATTTTCTTCGTTGGTAATATTTATGCTGCACGAATACAACAGCATAGGCTTACCGCCTGTCAGGTTATTAGAAATCAAACCATGAAGAATTTTAATGATCAAGAGACTAGCATCCGTCAGTTAATTTTTTCGACAAAAGAACAATTTAAAGCGGCCTTTGAAAATATAAGTTTGCTGGATTCAACGTATATGCATGTTTTTACATCACCTTCTGATTCAGTATTTTCAAATAGAAGTCACAATGCCTATGATGCTCAGGGAAACAAAACTTCTGCTATCGATTATCATTGGAACGAAACAACTACAAAATGGATCGGCTCAAAGAAATCCGAATATGCTTTTGATGCGAACAGAAAAGATACTTTATGGATTCTCTATGCTTGGAACAACACCTCCAATCAATGGGTTATTAATCAGAAAAGAGTTTATGCATTTGGTTCAAACGGGAAAGACACATTGCTCACATCTTATAGAATGGACCCAACTACAAACAAATGGGTTGGTTACGAGAAATTTGAATATACATATAATACAAAGGGGGAAGAGACATTTTACATCTCTCATCGTTGGGACACAGCCACAAACAAATGGATTGGTACCTCAAAATATGAAAATACCTATGATGCGAATGGGAACAATACATTGTCGATCTCTTATTATTGGGACGCTCCCCTCAACAACTGGCTTGGCAATTCAAAATTTGAAAATATCTACGATGCCAATGGGAACAATACATTGTGGATTTCCTATGATTGGAACACAAACAACAATGGCTGGATAGGCAGTTCGAAACAAGTAACCGACATAGATGCGAATGGGAAAGATAAAACATCAATCTTTTATTTTTGGAACACCGCCGTCAACGATTGGATTGCTTCAACGAAAAATGAATATGCTTATGATGCGAATGGAAACGACACATTGTCGGTCTCTTTCAATTGGAATAGTTCCATTAATAACTGGGTTGCCAAAGACAAATTCAAATATACTTATGATACTGATGGTAAGGAAAATTCGGTTATTTATTATAGTTGGAATCCAACAAATAACCAGTGGGTTGAAACATTTCAGTATGAATTTATCAATGACGCGGAAGGGTACACCGAATTGTATATCAACATAAGGTATAATGTATGTGTATGTTGTAGTGATGATGTGGACCAGGGATTTATATCAGGTTTTATAGTAGCGACGTTTGATGCAAAGGGGAATATACTTTTGGAAAAGGATTACGAAAGAGCCCAAACAGATGGGAAGTTTGAACTTTTCTCAAAATCTTTTTACTATTATTCGATTCACGACATCAGCAATGGCATTCAGGTAACAAATTCAGAAATTGTAAAACTTTACCCCAATCCAGCAAAAGAGGTACTTAACTTCGAATCAACCGATAATTTGGCAGGCGTTTGCAAACTTTACAATGCCAACGGTCAACTGGTTAAAACAATTCAAACTGTTTCGGGAATGAATACCTGCAACATTCACAATTTGAAGACCGGGTTGTATTATATTCAAATCCAAACTAAGAATAGCATTGTTACCCAGAAATTCATTAAAGAATAAACAGTTTAGAACGAACCTGCCCGGAAATTTAAGGTTTGAATTCACCTTCCATTTTGCCGGCTAAAGCATCGGAGCACGGCTGTTCAATTCTACAAAAAGTGTTGATAACTGTATAACCTATCTATACACAGGCTATTCTCGTACATTTCACCTTTGATATTGGCTACATTATTTTTTCGCATAATGTTTAAGGCAAAGCTTCGTAACCTGGCCAT
>JBBRXN010000102.1:0-18902 GCA_038248385.1 Bacteroidales bacterium | reverse complement strand
CGAAAAATTCTTTCATGTGAGGTGCATTATTTTTGTGGATAAGAGCTTTGAGGTTCTGATTAGCGATGTTACCCGTCCTGAGAAACAGCGCCTGCTCAAACAGCAACTCACTTCCAATATTGCCCATGAGCTGAAAACGCCATTATCGTCCATAAAGGGTTATCTGGAAACCATTTTAAACAATAAAAATATTCAGGCAGATAAACAGACTTATTTTCTGGAAAAAGCTTTTGCGCAATCACAGCGGTTGACCGATCTGCTGAACGACATTTCGTTGCTCAATAACATTGAAGATGCCGGTGGCCTATTCGAGTTTAAGCCGATAATGTTAAAGCCGGTTATCCGCGATGCTATTGAAAACCTGAAAATCAGGCTCAACGAAAGGAATATGGATTATGTAGTTGATGTTGATAATGAAGTGGTTGTTAACGGAAATGAGTCGTTGTTGTTTTCTGTATTACAAAATCTGGTGGAAAATTCGATCAACTATGCCGGAAACAACGCCAAAATTTCTATCCGAAAATATCTTGAAGACGATAAGTTCTACTATTTCCAATATACCGATTCCGGTGCAGGCATCCCTGAAGAGCATCTGCCACGCATTTTTGAACGATTCTACCGTGTTGATTATGGACGCTCACGTGAAAACGGCGGAACAGGACTTGGACTTTCGATTGTGAAAAATGCTATTCTTCTTCATAAGGGGGAAATATCTGTCAAAAACCGATCTGAAGGCGGACTGGAATTCCTGTTTTCACTGTCTAAAAAGTAAAAAAAAATCGCAACAGCTATTCTTAAATGGCTGTTGCGATTTCATAAAATCTGCTTTGCTTATTCTTTCGGTACTCTGTTATCAGTCCTGTGGTTTCCCGGAGGCCTTCTTGACCGGTTGTTACGGTTTTTCTTTGGAACAGGTTTGTCAAAGAATTTCTGGTCCAGAACGCCCACATTCATCATATTTTCCTTCTTTGCTTCCGGTTCATTATACCCTTCAAACGAAGGTTTTTGACCACGCTTGTTCATGTTCAGGAATTTCTTTACATCTTCCAGATCGAGCACAAAAACACGTCCGCCATCTGATTGGGAATAACTGTACCAAACCTTTTTCTGAAGAATATCAGTTTTGAAGTGACGGGCAAGTCCTTTGTCAGTTTCGATAGCCAACAGTTCATGAGGAAAATCTTCCAAAGCTTCCAAATAATGGTCAAGTTCGTAAGTGAGGCAGCATTTGAGCTTGCCACACCGTCCGGCCATTTTTTCGGCATTCGGAGACAATCCCTGTTTGATGGCAGCATCCGAAGTCACACTGGTAAAATCGGTCCTCCAGGTTGAGCAGCACAATGCACGTCCGCATGAGCCGATTCCGCCAATCCGTCCGGCTTCCTGGCGTACACCAATCTGTTTCATCTCAATTTTGATGCTGAATTCCCGTGCGTATTGCTTGATTAATTCACGAAAATCGACCCGATCGTCGGCAATGTAGAAGAATATCGCTTTGTTGTTATCGCCCCGAAATTCCACGTCCCCGATTTTCATTTCCAAACCAATCTCGTTGGCAATTTGCCGTGCCCTGATCATCACTTTGTTTTCACGCGCTTTGGCTTCTTCCCATTTAATCACATCTGCCGGCGTGGCTTTCCGGTAAACTTTGTGCCATTCGTAACGTTCGGGCTTTTTTACTTTCCGTTTAAACTGAAGTTCGGCCAATTTGCCGGTAAGCGAAACCGCGCCCACATCGTGGCCGGGTGAACACGATACGACCACCAGTTCATCGCGTTTCAATTGTATGCCGTCTTCGTTCCTGAAAAACTCTTTCCGTGTTCCTTTGAACCGGATTTCAACAATGTTCGTTTCGTTGGTAGTATCAGGTATATCGCTGAGCCAGTCGTATGTGCCAAGCATGGCTGGTCGGTCTAAATCAGTATTTGTGTTGCATCCGTTGCATCCCATATCTGTCTTTTTTAATAACGAAGGGCAATATTATCAATTTTTGGGCAGACTTACTATTTTTATTCTGTCTAAATAACGAATTGCGGTGGTGACAATTTTTCTTCAGTAAACTAAATTGGCACACTTTCCTGATATTCTTTTCATCACCACTATTGATTTTCTGTCTTCAGGTTAACCACAAAACCGCTATCTTTGGAACCAAAATTTCCGCTTATGCAACTTCGTTATTTTCTCCTGATATTCCTTTCATTCCTGATTTTTCAGCCTAAGATACATGCTCAATCCTTAAGCCCGGCGGCAACTGTCAGCATTTTGACCTGCAATCCCGGAATAGATGTTTATTCGATGTACGGGCATACGGCCATTCGGGTGACTGATCCGGAAACAGGACTTGACGCTGTGTTCAATTACGGGGTTTTCAGTTTCGAATCGCCCAACTTTATGTATCGCTTTGCCAAAGGACAAACCGATTACCTGATGGTTGGAGAAAAATTCAGGAGTTTTATGCGGCAATACGATGAGGAAAAACGAAGTGTTTACGAGCAGGTGCTTAATCTTTCTCCGGAAGGGAAAAACAAGCTTTTTAATGCGCTGCTCGAAAATGCCAAACCTGAAAACCGGGAATACCGTTACAATTTTTTCATGGATAACTGTGCCACCAGGGTTCGCGATATGATTGAACACAATGCCGGGGGAACGGTTCGTTTTACCGAAGATCATCCGACAGAAACTTACCGCGACCTGATCAAAAAATTCCACCATTCATTTCGCTGGATTGACTTTGGAATAGACTTACTGGTAGGTAAAAGGTCTGATCAGCCGGTTTCGGCCTATGGACAAATGTTTTTACCTGAATACCTCGAAAATCAGTTTGCCAAAGCCGAAATTACTTATGATGGAAAATCACAACCTTTGGCGCTTGAAACCCGCAAACTTGTTGAATATCCAAATTCAAAACTTATTTCTGATTTGCCCTGGCCGGCAATTGTTTTTGGTATTATTTTCCTGATCGTTGCCGCAATTTCATTTCGTGGTTATTTCCGGAATAAGAAAACCGACTGGCTCGACTACTGGTTGTTTGGCCTGACCGGATTTGCAGGGTTAATCATTGGCTGGTTTACCTTGTATTCGGAACATCCGGCCATGAGCCCCAATTACAACCTGTTGTGGGCTTTCCCTTTGAACCTGTTTTTTGCTTTTATCTGGAAGTTTAAAAAATGGAGAACAAAAACCCGATACTATTTCTGGTTGGCCGGAGTACTTTTACTTTTTTCTTTTGTGATGGGTCAACAATTCAATCCGGCAGTTTACTTTATCATTCTGATATTGCTGGTAAGGGTTGCAGTGAATCTGATGCCGGAGAGAAAAGTGGGAAAAATGAAATATTGTTGAGACGAATTTTAAAAAAAAAGTTCCAATTCACAAATCAAATGATCTGTGAATTGGAACTTTATAATTTTCTAAATGTCTGAAATCAACTTTTTGTAACCTGCATTCCTGAAGGTGAAACGCTGAAATCGACCAGTCGGGCCCGGTTGTTAATGGGATTTGTAATCAGTTCATTCCTGATAAGGCCGGCTGCTTCCTCATCTTTGGCAATGATAAGCATGAACCCGCCACCTCCTGCACCCAAAAGCTTTTGCCCGATGATCCAGGGTGAAATCCGGTCAATGATCTTTTGTATTTCCGGAGTATTTGTACCGGTATCTAATTTCTGATTCAGCTGCCAGCTGGTATGAATGTTCCGGCCTAAGCCGTTAAAATCTTTAATTAACAGGGTTTCACTGGTGCTGACGGCATGTTGTTTCAATTCTTCGAGCAAACCGAGATGGGTGGATGAATTCAGGAACATTCCCCTCACAATATCAGCAAGAATGCTCTTTGCAACTCTTGTAATACCTGTATAATAAAGCAACATCCGGTTTTTGTAACTGATATCATTGAATAGCGATTCGGGCAACCATTTAATAACCGGGCTTTGAAGTTTTCCGGGATTGGTTTCCAGCAATTTAATACCTTCCAGTATTCCGCCAAACTGATCCTGCCAGCCACCGCCTGTCGTTAAAAGTTGTTCGAGCGCCAGCGAACGCCTTCCGGTTTCCATTTTATCCCATCCAAGGCCACAAACTTCTGAAAGTGTACCAAGTACCGTTGCTGCCAGAATGGAGCTGGTGCCCAATCCGGAACCTTTCGGAACAGCAGACAGAATGGAGATTTCAAGTCCACCTCCCATATCTGAAAGTTGTTTCCGGAGTGAAGAATATTTCCTGAAAGCATATTCAGGAATAAATCCGGCAAGTGCCAAAGCCGCTTTTGGAATCGCGAATGGAGAGCCCACATTGAAAAATGCCCTTAACTCTTCGAAAGTGGTAATGGTTTCCTGTGCCCCCAAATCAATTGAGCGTAAAACGATTTCAAGCCGATCGGTTGATTTGATGTAGCAATGAAGTGGTGGTTGGTGATTCAGTTCAACAGCCAGATTGACCACTTTGCCTCCGTAAAGAAAACAGTAGGGTGGTGTGTCGGTCCAGCCACCTGCCAGATCAAGCCTTATCGGACTTCTTCCCCATGCAATCTGATCAGGAAGAAGATGTATGCCGGGCTCAACCGGCCGTTGCTGAAAATGCTCCAGCACCGAATCACGGAGATAATCAAAAGCTTTCTTTTCTTCCTGTTGCCATTCTCTTCCTGTTTTACGCAGAACTGTTGCACGAAAAATATGCAGATGAATCGGGAGCCAATCGTTGCTTTTCACCGGTAGAACTTCAGGAAGGAGCAAATCATGGCTGATATAATCGTTGGCCAGTTTATCGAGATCGAGTTGATAAAATACCGAATTGCTGTAATTCCCCGCCAGTGCAGGAATGGACTTCAAGCGGTTGCCGGTACTCTGCTGGTCAAGGAGTGGAATATTACAAAGTTGGCTGATATGATCTGCGCTTACCCTTTTCGAATTTAGCCAAAGTGTAGTGAATTCAGACTGATTTTCAGGTTGAGGGTCGATCAGCCATTGGAGAAATGATTCGCTGATTAGGTCTTTCCTGATTACCGGAAAGAGAGGTAGCAACTGAATGTCAGTTTCTTCCGGAAAACGTTGGAAAGCATCAGACAAACCGCGCTTTTCGAGCCATTCAGTCAAGGTGGTGTCCATAAACCTTGTGGTTTCATCGCTACAGAATCCCCTGAAAGGATCAGAGAAACCGTAATTTCGAATCACTGCCTCTTGTTGGTTGATGGGAATCACATCGAGGCAATTTCCGGAATGAAGTTTTAAGTTCCATGTATTTTCAGGTATTCCAGTTAACGCGTGATTGCTTTCGAGTTCCCAGCCTGAAGGAATGCAGGAGTTTTCTATCCAGATATTGTTGTGCTGCGGGCTCAGTCTGGTCTTTACATCAGCGTTTAAAATAAAAATGGAAGGATGAGGTTTAACCTGCCGATGCCAGATTTCCCGTTGATCGGTAATCCTGTTTTGAATGGACAGGTTGGATGAAATCAGTTCGGAAGTGTTGCCCAGATGATAAAATTCACCTCCTTCAAGATTTACCAGCGCGACTTTCAGATTATTGATCTCCTTGTCTTTTTCAACCGGAGATTCGCCTAGGGCCATGCCGAAATCGGTATATAAATCATAGTACCCGGGTATGTGATTTTCGTAGTTTTTACCATTCCAGCCACATCGTTGCATCAACAAGTTTACCGCTTTCTCACTCAGCAGCCAGATGCCGATATCCATCAGGAAATAATACTGGTGAATGAGTTCCTTGATGGTTTGGATGGAAGGTTTCTGCAGCATGAACTGCATTTGGCCGGGTGATTCATGTCTGGCAAAGAAAACACCATGATTGGTGGCTTTTTCCGGTTCAAGCCAAAGTCCAAAACATACGATGTCAGCATCCGGAATTTCAGGAATATTTTTGCCTGAAAAGATCAAAGTGTCGCCACTTGCAATGAGTGTGTTGAGCTTCTCAGGTGCTTTATCAAGTATCCGGTCGAACAATGGCGCCTGAAGATGGATGAGCCGTTGATTGAGATGCTGTCCGCGTGACCAGCGGAAAACAGGCATGGGCAACAAGCTTTTTCCCACCGGTGCATAAGCCGGCAAACGACGACTTTGACCTCCGGCATGAATAATCATCCGTTTTTCTTTGGCTAACCAGGATTCAAAATTTTCCCCTTCTTCCTGATGAAATAGTTCGGTCAGAAGATGAGCTGTTCCACCACCAGAGCCAACTCTTTTGTCTTCAGGATCAGACGCTGCAAACCAATTGGCTTCGGGCAGTCCCGAAATAGAATGAAAATAGGGGATTGTATTGGGCGGAACGGAAATTAGATGCTTCATAAAAAATGCGAATTACGCGAATTTGAACGAATTAATGCGAAGGGTTAAGGATACGTTTGTAGGTTAATGAGGGTGTTCCGAAGTTGATCAAAATTCCCAACCGTTGTTTGGAGGCTTTTAATGAATTCTGAAGTTGTTTGATGTTAAATTCGGCCAAATAGGATGTTGCTTTTAGTTCCAGAACGATTGAGTCATAACAAAAGAAATCTGCGACATAATATTTGTTTAGCATTTCCCCATCGAAAAAAATCGACAGTTTTGGTTGGCGCAGAAAAGGAATATTTCGTTTTGTAAATTCTTTTTCCAACGCTTCCTGATAAACTGCTTCCAAGAATCCAGCTCCAAGTTCTGTGTGCACTTTGATGCATGCTCCGATAATGGCATAACTTTCATCTTTAAAGAGAATATCGACCATGAGATTCGTGTAATTCGTCTAAATTCGCGTTAATTCGTGATTTAGATACCAGTTATATAATTTCCCAATTCCTTCCTCAATCTCCACTTGATGATGCCAGCCAAGTCCATGTAACTTCGACGGATCGGTCAGTTTGCGCATAGTGCCATCTGGTTTTGAAAGATCAAACTCTATCGTTCCGTCGAACCCGATTGTCTTTTTAATCAGTTCCGAAAGCGCTTTGATGGTAATTTCTTTGCCTGTACCAATGTTGATATGAGAATTGCGAATTTCACGAATTGAAGACGAATTAATGCGAATGAGATCATCAAAGTTGATATGCTCAATAAGATAGATGCAGGCATCGGCCATTTCTTCCGACCACAGGAATTCGCGCAATGGTTTTCCTGATCCCCACAAGGCCAAAATGCAGGAATCTTTGCCCTCCTGCCTGATCCCGAATTTGTTCAGGATATTTAATATTGCTTCTTTTTCTGACAATCCGTTTACTCCTTCAACCGGACGATTGTTCAAATCTTCCCTGATCTTTTCCCAATCGTTGTTTTGAAGGCATTTTGCCAGATGAATTTTGCGGATCATGGCCGGTAAAACATGCGAAGTCTCCAGATTGAAATTATCATTTGGACCATACAGGTTGGTGGGCATTACGGAAATGAAATTGGTTCCGTATTGAAGGTTATAGCTTTCGCACATCTTTAGCCCAGCAATTTTGGCAATGGCATAAGGCTCGTTGGTATATTCGAGTACACCGGTCAACAGACAATCCTCGGGCATGGGTTGTGGCGCATCACGCGGATAGATGCAGGTGCTACCCAGAAAAAGCAGCTTCTTAACTTTATTCAGGTAAGCCGAATGAATCACGTTGTTCTGGATCATCAGGTTTTCGTAAATGAATTGCCCGCGATAGGTGCTGTTGGCTACAATACCACCCACTTTGGCCGCAGCAAGAATTACATATTCAGGCTGTTCGGTTTCAAAGAATTCATTTACTGCTTTTGCATCCATCAGGTCCAATTCATCGATTGTTCTTCCAATCAGGTTGGTGTAACCTTTCGATTGAAGGTTTTTCCAAAGGGCTGAGCCAACAAGGCCAAGGTGCCCGGCTACATATATTTTGCTGTCTTTATTCATAAATATTTTGATTTACTTATCCACTAATTCACACAAATTTATCACAAATACACACAAATATATTTTAAGATGTATATATAAAATGCACACAAATAGAATTCTAATGATTAAAGGATAATGCGTTTGTATTGCAATTTTGTCGTTCCAAAGTTGACCAGTAAACCAACTTTCTTTCCGGTTGCCTTCAGGTAATTCAGAACTTGTGCAGTATGTTCCGGATGAAGGGCGTCAAGAGCTTTGATTTCTAAAATAACTTCACTGAAGCATATAAAATCAGCTTTGTATTTTTTTGTCAGAAGACGTCCTTTAAAGTAAACATTTAATTGTTTCTCATCTTCAAACGGAATTTTCTGGTCCGAGAATTCATAACACAATGCTTCCTGATATACCGCCTCCAGAAAACCACATCCCAATTCATTTGCAACTTCCATGCAAGCTCCTATAATATCGTAACATTGATCTATAAAAGGAAATTCATTGGTATCCACTTGTGTTTATTTTAGATTGTCTGTTTGTATCTGTGGATTTATTTATCTGTGTGTATTTGTCCTTATTTGTGTTCATTTGTGGGAGAATAATGGTTTTAATCTTAATCGATTTGTGGAAACTATATTTACTCAAAGTAATTCAGCGTTCTGTATCCACCTTCTCTCAGCCAGGCATCTTTTTTCATCAGTTTGACATCAGATTGCATCATGTCGGTAACCAGTCCCTGAAGGTCGTATTCAGGAACCCAACCGAGTTTGGTTTTTGACTTGGTAGGATCTCCGATCAACAAATCGACCTCGGTAGGACGAAAGTATTTTGAATCGACAGCGATTATTATTGAAGGAGCGAGGCGGGACTTGATTCCACCCAAATAGCGTTCACCCACTTTTTCGATGAATAATTTTTCGTCGATTGCGGTGATGCTGCCTTTTTCTTCAGCACCTTCACCTGTAAAGCTCATTTCCAGACCGATTTCGGCACACGACAATTTAATAAAGTCGCGGATGGTCGTGGTAACGCCTGTTGCAATGACGTAATCATCTGGTTGGTCTTGCTGAAGGATCAGGTACATGGCTTTTACATAGTCTTTGGCATGACCCCAATCGCGTTTTGATGAAAGGTTACCCAAAAATAACTGATCCTGCATACCGAGGGCAACACGGCTGATAGCACGGGTGATTTTCCGGGTTACAAAAGTTTCACCACGGATGGGTGATTCATGATTAAACAGAATACCGTTGCTGGCGTGCATCTTGTATGCTTCGCGATAGTTAACCGTGATCCAGTAGGCGTACATTTTGGCCACTGCATAAGGTGAACGCGGATAGAACGGTGTCTTTTCTGTTTGCGGAACTTCCTGTACCATTCCGTATAATTCGGAAGTGGAAGCCTGGTAAATACGGGTCTTTTCAGTCAGTCCCAGTAATCTTACTGCTTCAAGAATACGCAAGGTACCCAGTCCGTCGGCATTTGCCGTATATTCCGGAGTTTCAAAACTAACCGCCACATGACTCATGGCTGCCAGGTTGTAAATTTCATCCGGTTGTGTTTCCTGAATGATTCGTGTCAGGTTCATGCTGTCGGTCAAATCGCCGTAATGCAGTTTAAAGTGACGGTTTTCCACATGCGGATCTTCGTAAATATGATCGATGCGTTCGGTATTGAACATGGATGAACGACGTTTGATTCCGTGAACCAAATATCCTTTTTTTAACAGGTACTCACTCAGGTAAGCGCCATCCTGACCGGTAACACCGGTGATAAGGGCTGTTTTTTGTGTCATATAAGGTAATTTAGAGTTTTTTAAATATCGACCACCACACCCAGACTCCCGCTAAAATATGTTTTAGCGGCCGGCGCCACCACGCCACTATAATTGCTTCTCCACCAGGTTTGAGAGAATCCAAGGGAGCCAACTAACCGAAAATAATTGAGAGAGGTTGCCTTTCGAACTTTCCAGTCGAATTTGAAATCGGATAGCGTTGTAAAATCATAAATTCCATCCTTTGTAAAATTAAGCAAGGGATATTTATAAATATTATCACCAATTTGCGAACGATAGACATCACCATATATTTGGTAAACGTTGGTACTTGCCAAATCGTTTGTTCCATGAATGATTAGTTTGTTGTCAAGCGAAAGAATCAAATCAGGAATAGCAATATTTACCAGCGACCAGCTTATTTCTCCTGAATTGGGTGGAAGGTAAAATCCAAGATTAAAACCATCATTCATGTAGGTCATGTCCAAAGGACGTGCAGTAAAAGTGTTAAATCGTGCATCAGTATAATGGGTGTAAACAAAGGGGGTGACCCGTGTATATTTTAAGGTAGAGGTAGTTCCGGGGATGATGTTTGATAAAAGCGTGGTCTTTAATCCCAACTGCCAGGCATACCGGTTCCGGGGCATCCGCAATAAAGGGCCTGATTCGGAAAAGCTAAATTCATCATTAAAAAAACTCAGCCATGTTTTGCCCACTTTTGGTATTTGGAAGGCAACGTCGATGCACATGGTAAGATTATCGTAATCGCCAACTTCCAATTCGGAAAAGTGAGAAAATACAAATGGCATCATATAGGAGATTTCGAGTCTTTTTGACCAGATATTTCCTGCAGAAGCAGAAATCTGAAACCATTTTGCCGGTGTGAATTCGAGCAGATGAAGTGTAAAAAGGTTTTGAGAATCGCCTAAGTCAAAGCCATAAATGGCTTTTTTGTAATTTGAACTATTATTGGCATAATTAAACAGCGAACCGGTCAGATAAGAGTACCTGAGCCACCTGACAGGTTCTATTTTGAATTCAATTCCGGGGAAGCGGCGGGATGTCGATGAGAGAGATAAATTACTGTTATCATGTCCCCACGCGCGGTGTTGATTGTTCAGGCTCATTTGTAATGCTCCGTTAAACCAGCTTCCGTTTAGTTCAGTATGATAAATCATTCCAACCGCCATTTCTTTCGTAATATTGGATTTGCCAGAGGTTTTATTGGAAATTTGCGTATGGGTATATAAGGTTTCGTAATTGAATTGATAAGGTAAATAGGCATACCCAATTGACTGATACGGAAAATGAACTTGATTGTCTTTGGTATATGACTGATAAAAAATATCCGGTGCAAGTCTTTCAATGGCAGCGCCCATGGCCGCATGAAATGTCAGGTGTTCGCCTAAATCACCCGACAAATAGGGTTCAGCAAGCAGGCTGGTAGTATAGGTTGCATCAGCGCCTGCTCCTGAGCGAACAGATGTTTCAGCTCCAAAACCAACAATTGCAAATGTCTCTTTTGTTGCCTGTTTAAATATTTGCAGTCCATTGGATTCTCTTGTAAGGTCATTGATGTAATTATTGACGACTTTCTTTTCTTTTTCAGATAAATTAATATCTGTAATTATCTGTTCAAGCATGGTTAGAATTACAATCTTGGTATATGGCTTTGCCTGGGGCAAGAAATTGATTTCTCCGGAAGCTTCATAATAATCCAGTATCCTGTAAACAGGATTACTTAGCGGTACTATTTTATTCTTTAACCTGACCTGATCGGCTATATCCGGATTCTCCTTCTGGCTTGCCTGGATAGTTTGGGAGTATGAACTATTAAAAGAGAGAAAGAAAGCAAAGAAAGTAAGAAATGGTAAGATTGACTTCATTCAATTTTGATTTAGACTTGTTGTTTTACAAATGCGGGGTTCACTTTAAGTTAAACCTGCACTAAATGAATATTGTTTTTGTATAAGGCGAATTATTGCAAATTACACGAATTAACTTTTAGCAATGGGAGACAATGGCTATTTGTATCCCGGCGGGATAACATGTTTATAGAAAACAAACAAGACTCCAATTGTGTTCGCAGGGGTCGAATGTCGCTGGACTAATCAATTTCTATAAACATCCGACCTCTCTGAGGTCGTTTTCGGAGCTAAAAAGAACTACAAGTTCTAAAAGCGATTTCCCTGTTTTCTAAATATCAACTGCGGTATTTTTGAAACATTCTTTGACAGCAGAATCCATAAAGGAAATGGCATTTTGTTGTGTTTGAGTACCCAATAATCTTCCTTCTTTTAATTGATTCAGTTTTTAAAGCCATCGGTACTAATTCCGCCCATACGCATTTTGGTAATACATTCGGCATAAATCCTATTATGAGCTTTGATAACAAAGCTGACTTATTTTCTTACTCCAGTTCATTCTTTATAGCAGAATAAACTTCAACTGCAAAATCATAAAATACTTGCGCCTGTTTCCGGGTAGGTTTTCCTTCTGGTAATAGACCAAATTCCCCAGGATAGCGTAAGACTATCCAAAGCTATAACAAGATCGTCATCGAAATGAATATCGATGAATGTGGAGCACAATTCAAATAGTTTGCTTAATGAATGTACTTTAGGTACTCTTTCTTCATTTTCTTCGATCAATGCCTTCAACGATTTCTCTATGGCTTGTTGTGAGTGGAAAGCAACATGTCCGGTCAGTCGGTCATTTTGAAGAATAAGTGTTATGTTTTCAATATCTAAATGTGCAGATTCAAACCATTTCTTTGTAATTTCTTTCATGGTCGTTTCAAATCAGAATAATTCCTTTTTGCATTATTTCCTTTGAAAAAGAACTCCCCAATGCTAAGAATTTATGGTGAACGGGCAGGGTATGAACGATAATGTCAGCAGCATATTTTTTTCTAAATTTGTCAAGTGCCCGGTAAACTCTTTTTTTTACCTGAAAGTTTTCCTCGAAATTTTGAGGGATAATGTTTTCCTTGGTAACAATATACAGATCGATATCACTGTCAATATTAGGTATTCCATAGGCAAAACTGCCAAACAAAATTACCTTCTCTGGATCGATTGGGCGTAAAAATTCAATAATCTCATTTTTTATTGATTCGGCCAGCATACTTTTGAAATTTGAAGTTGAAAGGTAGAAATTAATTTGGATTTGTTTTAACCAAAGTTCCGCAAAAGATGGATAAGTAACAAAAGCCGGCTGCCTCTGGCATAGAAGTTTACAGATAAAAAATATAAAATCTGTGTATATCAGTCTTATCCGTGTCATCAGTGTTCCAATGGTGTTATGAGTGTTCTATCACTATTCCGACTCAAAAACTACCCCATCTTTTGCAGTATCTATAAACTCATAATTTCAATGGGGGTGCGACTCGAAGTCGCGCTCCCACTTTTTGGCAAGTAAGGGCTTGACTCTGCCAAAAGTCGGACAGGTTGGAGTGAAGTTCGACTGGCGTTCGACAGAGCCATGCCGAAGTCTCACTTATCCAATCCCTGACTCCTTTCTGAATATCAACTGCGGTATTTTTGAAACATTCTTTGACAGCAGAATCCATAAAGGAAATGGCATTTTGTTGTGTTTGAGTACCCAATAGTCTTCCTTCTTTTTATTGATCAGGTTTCTGATGCCTCCCGTACTCATTCCACCCATTCGCATTTTGGTGATAACTTCTGGTAGATAAACAAAAGTATATGATGTATCCCGAAATACACGAAGCATGTAATCGTAATCGGCTGCACATTTTAAGTTGGCATTGAACAAATCATGTTTTTGATACACCTCACGGCGCATAAAAACAGTGGGGTGGGGAGGCATCCAACCTCTTTGAACTAAATTGGGTTCAAAGGGCCGGCTTTTCCAATAACGAACTACCTTGTTTGTGTCTTGCTCGTCCACAAAAACTAAATCCCCGTAAACGACCGAAGCCCTGTCTCGACTTTTATCGTTAGGGGAGGTGGAAGAAAAAGCATTTGCAATATTTTGGATGGTGCGTGGTGAAGCCAATACATCGTCCGAATGAACAAAGCCGATAACATCTCCAGTTGCCAGTTGAATCCCTTTGTTCATGGCATCGTAAATTCCCTTGTCGGGCTCCGAAATCCATTTGGTAACCGAAGGAAACGATTTTACAAGTGCCTAGGTTCCATTGCTAGATGCACCATCAACAATAATATGCTCGATGTTTTTATGGCTTTGCCCGGCAACCGATTGCAAACAGTCTGCAATGTGCTTTTCGCTGTTGTAGGTGGCGGTGATGAGGGTGATTTTCATTCTGAGATATTTCGTTCCTTTTTTTCAGTAGGATTTATTTTATATTCGCACTGCCGGTGCCAATCTTATCTAAATAAGTCGGAATGTGTCCCTGTTCTCACTAAAATCCTATTGTGTACATATCAAATTGAATTGAACAGTTCATCAACACTGTCAACCATTGTTACCAGACCAGCTTCCGCTTCTTTCATGGCCTTTAAAGTTTCGGAATTAGGTTCATTCTCATTCTCAATAAGTATATCCTTATCTGATTTGGCCAACTCCTTTAACAAGGCAAGAAGATGTTTCCCTTTGCCTGTTCTTTCGTTTATGGTAAGCTTTATTGTTGTCATGTTATTTTTTTTCAAAGGTATCAAAAGAATTTGCTTGCTCAAAATGATTGAATAGCACTTACTTGCAACTTGAATTTTGTAGTGAGTTGTTTTGACATACCAAAATGCTAAACTATCAGAGTACTAATTGTTCAATATTTATAAAAAACCGATGATGTCATCATTTGCCATACGTATGCCTTTATTGAGGGCATCGTAAATTCCATCATCTTTTTCTGAAATGATTTGGCTTAACAAATTGCTTTGTTTTAGCACTTCAACAGTACCATCGGTTGAACCTCCATCAATAACAATCAACTCAATGTTCGGGTAACTTTGCTCTTGGATGCTTCCAAGTACTCCTGAAATGTGTTGAATACTATTATAGGTGGCGGTTATTATGTAGATTTTCAAAAGGTTCAGAAATTGAAGTTGAAAAAATGGCAAAATCAGAATTAGAGTTTGTCCAGAAAATCGGAAATTGAGATATTCGCCTGGGTTAAAATAGCTTTAAGTGTTCCTTCAGGCATATCGCCGGAATGATTTGGAATGGTGGTATATTTATTCGTTAATGGGTTATACCAAATTTCATGGCTGCCTGCAGCTTGCCGGTAAAATTCAAACCCACCTCTTTTAAGTTTTCTAATGATATCGCGATACCTAAAACCTGATAGACGACCCATTTTTAAACTCCTATTAAAATTGGATAATCAAAATTATCTGATAACCCAGGCAACATTGCTATTTGTCCTTCACTCGCTTCAAGCAATTTTTTTGCAATATCTCTGGCTATTTCAATGGTTTCGGCAATTGTCCTGCCTTGTGCAACCAAGCCCTGAACGTCATCCGAAGTGGCCAAATAGTATCCTTCCGGAAGTTTCTCAATATGTAAGCTTATAATTTTTTCCATTTTTTCTTTTTTTCAAAGGTATCAAAAGAATTTGCTTGCTCAAAATGCTTGAATACAGGCTTCGAGTGAAATCCTTACCAATTTGAAGTGTCATTCTTAATTACTCCGACTCAAAAACTACCCAACCTTTTGCTGTATCAATAAACTCATAATGTAAAGTGCGGTGTCCTTCGACGGGTTCAGGAACCTAAGGTATTCAGAAAGGGTAAATGGTGCTTTAAACCCTGGATTGTGCGCAGTGGTTGTATCAAACTGAGTGGTAGCGCAGGATTTTGTGACTCTACTGAACGTACTGAACGTGCTGAAAAATTTTTAGCGGCAAGGCTTGCTGGTTGCGGGACTGCAACTGCCTGATATCAGAAAGGAATCCCAAGGTAAGAATGTCAGTATTACAAATCCTGACCAGAGGCGGGCCAGATCAATATGTTATTAGTTATAAGAGCCCTTCCACTAAAATATCTTCATCTAAATCTTCCCAATGGATTCCTTCACCATCGCCAATAAACCTACAGTTGTTTCTTTGCTCAGACGTAGCGTCCCGTAATGAGGGAAACCAGTTTATTGGAACAGATAGTTCCCTCCCGTCGTCTAAAACGAGATACATTTTAATATCGTCGAACCAAATATTTACTGCGTTGGTTGATTTAGTAATTTGTAAAACGCTCATCCCATATAGTTTTAAAAAGTTCAATATTTTCCAAAATTATTTTTCTAATCTCACTAAGTTCACTTGCATTAAATCTTTTTGATTTTACCAGTTCCGCGTTTTCCAAAACGAATTTTGCGGTACTTCTTTCTTTTTCAACATGTATATGAGGAGGAGGATGGTCGTTTATGTAAAAGAAAAACCGATATCCCATTGTTCGTAATATCGTTGGCATATTTTTTAATTCAAAGGTAATTAATTTTCCTGACCTCCAGTTGATAGTGTCCGAATTCAAAAAAAATAGAAATCTATTGGTCAAAACGCTGACATAGTTAGATGTCCGCAGAAACCGCACTCTGAAGCCATCGTTGTAGGACTACAAATCCCGAGTTAAGAAGGTCAGGATTGGAAATTCTTATCAGCGCAGCTCCTATTTATTTTGAACACAGATCACACAGATCGAACGGATCAACACGACTTGTCCCGATAAATCGGGAGATAAAAAATCAAAAATCAGTGTTCATCTGTACCATTCGTGTCATCAGTGTTCTTATGCTTAAATATCAACTGCGGTATTTTTGAAACATACTTTAAAAACAAAATCCATAAAGGATAGGGCATTTTTTTATACACAAAATTATTTTGGAATCAAATTGAAGGGATTTCAAGTTGCTTACAGATGATTTTACACATCAGGTTTGACAATTCCGGATGACGACCAACAGTCGATTTTTTTCCATTTAGAGGATTCATAAATAAACTATGGTTGGCACCTTCACGAGCTAACTCACATCCATTCGATTTAAGATGCTTTATGAAGGTATTTCGTTTCATCAGGCAAGCTTAAGTTTGCTCCTTATTATTTTGCGCCCTTTATATTGGCTTATTGTTTGTTTACGTTGATGGTCAATGACTAATTGTAAGGCATCTAAAAGATTTTGTTTAAGTTCGTCAATTGTTTTTCCCTGGGCAATTGCAGCGGGTATTTCCTGAACCTGACCTACATAAAAACCATCATCACTTTTTTCGATTATTGCCGTATAATTCATTTTATTCATGACCAGATATTTTTTCAAAGATAAAAAATTTAAGTATAATAATTCGTCGGATATCCGTGTTCATCTGTAATATCAGTGTTCCATCACTATTCCGACTCAAAAACTACCCCATCTTTTGCAGTATCTATAAACTCATAATTTCAGTGGGGGTGCGACTCGAAATCGCGCTCCCACTTTTTGGCAAGTAAGGGCTTCACTCCGCCATGATACGTCCTTTTTTTGTTTTTTCGTTGATAATTATGGTTGTCATATTGGATGTATTTTTTTTGTAAAGTTATTAAAAAGAAAATCCATTGTGAACACAAATCCTTGCAGGGAATGGGGCTGCTTCGTATTTATTTTGAAATATAATTTGCACGATTGAAGTCGTTAGATGTGCATTTGAACTGAATTAATGTCAGTTTTAAGTTGCCCATGCCAATTCTACGAAAAATAAAGAATTGAAGGCCAAAGCCAATTATACCAAGTCGGAATTAAAAACGGCTCCTGACCCGGTATTGTATAACATTGGAACCTTATTGGTGAGCCTGGCTACTCCTATACTGGCCGATCTGAACAAGTATTTTATCAGCAGTGATAAAATGGATAAATTGAATGGTTTACTCGCCGATTTTAATGGTGCGATCCCTCAGAAAAGAGTGGCTGTTTCGGTCTCAAAAGTTTCTACGGTGAATATTGGTGAGGTGGTTAGCTCTTTGAACACGATGTTAAAAGATGAAATTGATGTATTGATGCTTCTTTTTGAAGAAACCCAACCCGATTTTTACCGTGCCTACAAAAATGCACGGATCATTGTTGACTATGCCGGCAGGGGTCCTGCAAAAGACACGGATTAATACGGATTAATACGGATTGCACGGATTAAGACGGATTGCAAGGATTGAAGTGTCATTCTTGATTATTCCGATTCAAAAACTATCCCATCTTTTGCAGTATCTATAAACTCATAATGCAAGGTGCGGTGAAGGCCTTCGGATAGGGTAAATGGTGCTTAAAACCTGAACTTTGGGAAGCAGTTGATGTCAAATAGATTCGGATTGTATTACCTTTAGACCTTCAATATTCTCAAAATCTTTCACATTTAGGGTTAGGATATCTAATCCATTTACTAAACAGGTTGCAGCAATAATTGCATCAGGAAGTTTAATCCTATGCCTTTTTCTTATTTCGATTGTTTTTTCGATTGTTTTATTGTCAATTGGGTGCATGGTTGAATGATCAATAAATAAATTGAATTTATCTTCTTCGTTTTTGTCCAGATTCGGATAGCCTAATAGTTCAATCTTATTAATTGAAGACAGATGGTATTGACTATTAAAAAGATCATCCAATTTGTTCATTGATTGCACACTTAAACGGCTACCAATATAGCCAATAGCAATGTTGGTATCGATTAATATCTTTGTTGCCATTCTGCTCTTTGTTTTTCAATGGTTTCAATCATTTCTTTAGCACGCGAACTTGAGATAGTTCCTCTTAATTGTTTCGCAAGGTTTTTATTCTGAATTTCTTTTTTAGGCAAAATGATTAAACCTGCCTGCTCCATTCCTTTTAAAATGGCTAAAGCATCCTGATTAACGATATTAATCTTTAATGTTTCCATGTCCCTTTTTTTACAAATTTATTGATTTTTCTGTATTTTAGGATATTGACTTCTTTTTAAATATCAACTGCGGAATCTTTGAAATATTCCTTGTGAATACAAATCCTTGCAGGGAATGGGGGTGAAGCGATTTTTAATCGCTTTTTAATGAACGGCGATTAAAAATCGCCGCACCCAATGGCTGCTGTTTTGGCAATTAAGGCCTTCATCTGCCAATGGGCTGACAGGCTTCGGGTGAAACCCTTGCAAATTTGAAGCGTCATTCTGTAATTATTCCGACTCAAAAACCACCCCATCTTTTGCAGTATCTAAAAACTCATCCTTCGATAGGCTCAGGAACCTCCTCCTCTCAGTGGGGGTGCGACTTGAAGTCGCGCTCCCACTTTTGGGCAAGAAAGGGCTTCACTCCGCTAAAAGGCCGACAGGTTGGAGTGAAGTTCGAATGGCGTTCGACAGAGCCATGCCGAAGTCTCACTTACCCAATCCCTGACTCCTTTCT
>JBBRXN010000101.1:0-19293 GCA_038248385.1 Bacteroidales bacterium | reverse complement strand
GCTTTGCCTGAAAATTATTAATTTCGTGGCATGAGCATATTTAAAAAGTTAAGTCATGTCATTTATCGGTGCAACTACCATATTGTATGGACTCCAAAATACAAATTTCGAGTTCTTGAAGGTCTTGTCAAGGAATTGCTAACCAAAGATATGTACGATCTGAAATACCTCGTTTCGGGTAATTTACATACCACAAATTAGGTAGGAAGCATGAGAGAAAAGAGCAAAGGGCATGGGAAAGACTGGAAACAGAAGATTCAGCGACAACTTTTACCTAAGCATGACAAAGTACTGAAACACTGTGCTTTTCATAATGATCACGCCTTAATCGAACAACCTCGCCAATTACAATGATTAAAGGTGTCTTGTATTTAAATGGTGCATCAATTGTTTCTTGCAAGGTTGTAAAGAATTCCTCCTGATCGTTTCCTGAAACATTATATACCAACAAAACCGGTGTATCAGGCGGCCAGCCTTTTTTAACAACTTCTTCAGCAATATTGCGAAGGTTTGATGCCCCCATATAATACACAATTGTTCCTGATTCGGGAACATGGATTTTCCTGTTGGTATGCCCGGTAATAAACGAAACAGATGATGCGATTCCCCTATGCGTTAATGGAATTTGTGTAAATGCGGCAGCAGCATGGGCTGCTGTTATCCCCGGAACTACGCCAACCTCGATATGCCGGTGTCGTAAATATTCAATTTCCTCGCCTCCATGGGCAAAGATCATCGGATCGCCACCTTTAAGGCGAACCACCATTTTTCCGGAAATAGCTGCTTTATAAAGCAGTTCATTGATTTCAGCCTGTTCAATACTGTGGTTACCTTTTCGTTTTCCTACATAAACTTTTTCGGCCCGAAATTTCAAAAGGAACTCGCTGTTTAGCAAGTCATCATGAAATATGATATCTGCCTTTTCTAAAAGCTTGTACCCTTTTATAGTAAGCAATTCAGGATCCCCTGGACCAAAACCAACCAGCCAAACTTTACCGAAAGAACACATTTGAGTCATTTTCAATGATTTCCTTAATTTTATTTCTAACTTTAATTGCACCATGAACATCCTGTCCGTTAGAGCCAACAGCAATGGTGAAATGATCACGCTTATAAATGGCCGGTGAAACGAAATCGCACAAACCGGGATTATCAACCACATTGGTGAGTATTCCAAGGGTTTCGGTATCGGTTTTTATCCGCAGGTTCAACTCACGGATGTTGGTGCAGGCATATTCCAGAAAAGCGCCTTCAAGATCAGATTTTTCGTAAGGTTTTTCTTTGAATGAACATCCTTTTGCTTTAATACTATCGCATACTCCAAGGGCAACAACCGTAATATTTCGGGTGAATTGCTCCAGAAAACAGATTTTGTGATCGGCAATTCTACCACCGCCAACCACCAGTATTTTTTTACAGGTGATATTAAGCGATATGGGCAGAAAAGTCTGATTTCGTTGTTCACTATATTTCATAATCAGGAACAATATTTTTTATACGTCCGGCTTCAATCTTGTTCCAAAATCTTTCGTGCAGGTAATACAAGGTTATCTTGGTAAATACCTCGAAAAAACTTATTGAAATGGCAAACTTAAATTTGCCGGTTACCAGGAATGAAATCACGAAAGTATCTATTGTACCTGTCACCCGCCAGCTAATGGCTTTAAGGATGCTCCTGTATCTTTTTTCCTTCATTCATCAACCTTTTTCAATTGTCACTATCCAATAGTTTTCTACCTTTTTTTGGTCGAGCACTTTATGGCCTTCACTTTTAATCGAGCCGGGCACATTTTCGATTGGCTCTCCATCGTCGAGTAGAATTTCGAGAATATCAGCCGGTTTGAGTGTTGCGAGCGCTATTTTGGTTTTCACAAAATTCATTGGACATGCCACTCCCCTGAAATCTTTTTTTAGTGTGATTACCTGCTTTGGGATCTCAGTATCAGTTGATATTCCCGCATTTTCCAAACTTTTGAATTGCAGGGAATCATCCATTCCTTCGTAAAGGTTTACAACCGCCTGTGACAGGTCAAGAATGGTGTCTTTCTTCTCCGAAAAATCGTACTGCTGATCGTCACGGGCAATTTCAACTATCTCACGGTAAACATTACTAATCAGCTTGGTATCAATGAATTTGTTTATAAAATCATTGAAAACTTCTGTTAGTTTTTTAGGTTCGGCTCCTCTCGTAATTAAAAGCATGCGCGACGAAGCAAAAACCAAAGTATAAAGCAGCCAGTTAACCATTTCTTTATCGGTTTCCTTGACGAGTTTTTCCTTTGTACTGTTTATGGTATTCAGGTCAACATCAATCATGTCGAAAAGCCCGGCAGAACATTCGCCAACGCCTTTTGCAGCAAGTGAAAACAACTGGTCGGCTCCCCAATCGAAGTAATAGTTTTTATCATCGCGGAAATCCGGAATGTCCTTGTATTTCTGCGTCAACTCTGCTATATCGGTTTTTCCTTCAGCGCTTACGTACTCGCTGAACGATTTGTATTTATGTTGTTTTTTTAGATAGAGTTTGAACACATCGGCAGTAAATTTTGGCAAGTCGAACGCACTGACTTCACCCACTAATTCCACCAGTTTGGGATCAAGTCCAATGGATGCACCGGCAACTACATGATAAGCCGGAAACATACGGTCGTTGCGGCCTACTTTTCCAAAGAAGCCTAAATCAGCAGCAACCTGCTGTCCGCACGAATTGGGGCAACCGGAAATATTGATCCGTAAATCGCTTAACTTATCAAGTGGCAAATCGCTTTTACCAAGCGTTTTGCGAAGTGCGGCGCTGGCACCTTTTGCCAAACAAATTCCCAAGCGGCAAGTATCGGCGCCAGTACATGCGACTACCGTGTTAAGCAACAACGGCAGGTGCAAATCAACACCGATTTTATCCAGAAAGTTATACACATTGCCAAGATACTGTTCAGGAATATTTCGCAAATGTAGGTTTTGCCGCATTGAAAACCGAATGACATCATCGCCAAAATTTGAGGCAAAATCAGCCAATTGGCCAAGTTCATCTGAATTTAAATTTCCATTATCGAATGGAACAATAACCGATGTCAAATCTGGCTGACGTTGGTTGGTGACATATCTTACCTTCCATTTTTCAAATTCAGGAGTTGAAATCAATTCAGGAACAAGTTTGATTGACGGTACCGCGTAATCAAATGTCAAATGTTTGTAAGGAATATCTTCGGATTGCTTTATTTCATTATATATTTCGAAAAATAAACGGAATACTTCGTCTTTACCAAGCTTGTAAAATACATGTCGGAGCCTGGCTTTGTGCTTGTTTTTACGGTTGCCATAGCGCGAAAACAGTTTCTTAACCGCATCAGCGATGTAAAATAAGTCATCTTCAGGAGCGAAACCGAAAAGTTCGTATCCAACCATTGGTTTTGATGCCAGTGAACCTCCAAGGTAAACCTTAAAACCACGCTTCCCCTCTTTTATTCGTGCGATAAATCCAATATCATTAAAGGCGGCATAGCTGGTATCTTCTTCTGAATTTGAAAAAGCGATTTTGAGTTTGCGGGGCAAGGTGAACGAATCGGGTTCAGCGATCAGTTTCGATGTCAGGTTAAAAGCATATGGAGTGACATCAAACACTTCGTTGTGTGTAATACCGCTATCCACCGATACCATGATGTTACGAACCGTATTTCCGCCGCCACCTTTTGCTGATAGGCCAATTTCTTTCAGGTTTTGAAGTATAAGTAGGGTTTCGCGCAGGTCAACGTTTTGTATTTGTATTTCCTGACGGGTAGTAATATGCAGCAAGTCGGAATTATGCCTGTGCGCAATTTCGGCTACTTTTTTGAGTTGCAAAGGGCTTATGAACCCGGCTGCACAACGAATACGAACCATGTAAGTTCCGTCTTTACGCTGTTCGTAGATTCCCATCGGTACCCGGATGGCTTTAAATTTAACTGGTTCGAGTTTTCCGTCCTGGAACTCGTCAACCAACGACCCAAAATATTTGATGTCGTCGGATAATGTTGCGGGTAATGTGTACACGGTTTAAATCGTTAGTTAAACAAATACTATTTCTTCTTTTTCTGCAATTGATTCCCTTATTTTAAAGGACTTTACATCAACCTGATTGTTTGCGAGTGAAACAATAATATAGCTTATTCCCGGGTCGAATGCCAGCCGGATGTCTTCTTCTGAAGGGCGTGCAGGGGTTGCAGGGTGACTGTGGTAATTGGCCAGAATTTCTAACCCTAATTTACGCGCCTCACGGACAGCCTGAAACTGTTCTGCCGGATCGAACGAAAAATGCTCATGACTGTGGTCAATATTTGTCAACCTGAATTGTCTGGTAACTTCATTGCAAGAACCAGCGAGATAACCACAAACTTCTTCGGGCAACCCGATACGGGCATGGTCAATAATTTCATCAATAATTTGTTGCGGAATTTGGAGCATATTTTTATTTTTGAATGAGCACTTTATGGACTGCGCCTTCAACATGCGACATTTCCAATACATTAAATCCTTGTTCCCTTGAACTTTTCGGTACGTTTTCGAGCGGTTCGCCATCGGTAAGTAAAACTTCCAAAATATCGCCTGTTTTTAGTTTCGACAATTGAATTTTGGTTTTTACAAAGGTCATCGGGCAATGCTCGCGGGTAATATCTAATTGGAAAATTGCCATATTTGATTGATGATTAATTAAATGAAAATTGTTCTGCCGCCTTCTGATATTTCCAGAAAAGTGACAACGCCCAATACGCCTTTTACCTCGTGAATGAAGTCGGTCTTTTCGAGACCGAGAATGTGCATGGCCATTTCGCAGGCATACATATTAATTTCCAGCACTTTGGCCGCTTCAACCAGCTCTTCGAGTGTAGCCACATTTTTCTTGCGCATCAGGTAACGGAATATTTTCGGGCTTAATCCCAGGAAGTTTAGCCGACTGACCGGTGCACTTCGCAAACCACCCATGAAAAAGCCAAACAGCTTACCCAGAAAGCCTTTTCCAACAAATGCCCGGCCTTGTTTCTTTTTGATGGCATCGAGTCCCCAGAAGGTGAAGAAGATATTTACTTCGTAGCCGACTGCGGCAGCGCCGGTGGCCAATGTGAAGGTGGCTACCAGCTTATCAAAATCACCACTAAAACTGATGAGCGAAAGCTTTTTTTGTGCTGTCGGTTCTTTCCCTATATAAAAATCTCCTGCTTCCATAATTTATTACCGTTGCTTTATTTCACAAGTGGCCTGCTCGTAGTCGATCAATTCGGTGATTGTTGGATAGTCGCCGCAAACGGCACAACGATGAATGTGCTTCACCTTGATGGTGCGGAATTCCATCGTTTTTGCATTGAATGTCAACAACCGGTTGGTAAGCAATTCGCCCACTCCGGTAAGGAATTTCAGTACTTCAGTCGCCTGAATGGTACCCAATATTCCGGCAATGGCACCTAAAACGCCAGCTTGCGAACAGGTAGGTACTGCATTTGGTGGGGGCGGTTCATGAAAAATGCAACGATAGCAGGCAGTTCCTGGTAAAACAGTGATTGTTTGTCCTTCGAAACGCAAAATTCCGCCATGTGAAAATGGTTTTCCAGCCTGTACACACGCATCGTTGATTAGGAATTTCACCGGAAAATTATCGGTTCCATCCACCACGAAGTCGTAATCTTTGATGATGTCCAGCGCATTGCTGGCGGTGAGCAGTTCGTAATAAGTCACCACTTTTACATCAGGATTCAGCTGATTAATCTTTTCTTTGGCCGACAATACTTTTGCTTTGTTTACATCGGGCGTAAAATGAATAACCTGGCGTTGCAGGTTCGATAAATCGACCACATCGCCATCAATTATCCCGATTGTGCCAATACCCGCTGCAGCAAGGTAAAGGGCAACCGGAGCGCCCAATCCGCCAGCTCCCACAATCAGTACTTTCCCGTTGCTGATTTTTTCCTGCCCTTCCACCCCAACATCTTGAAGGATGATGTGGCGGCTATATCGTTGTATCTGATCTTCAGTAAAATCCATGATTTTTATTTACTATTTGTTTATTTACTATTTACAATTGCTGAAGTGCAGTCATTTTTTCTTGCACCTTCTAGTTTTTCAAATAGTAAATCGTCAATGAATAACATGTTTATTGGTATTTCAGAATTTGTGGGGCATAGCTTCCGCCACCGCCCATGAAATATAGGAAATCAACTTCGTCGCCTTCATTTACATGTACTACACTGAAATGTGCGCGATCAACAAATTCACCATCCAGTTGCACCGAAACCATTTCGGGTTGGACAACATCGTTTCTCTTAATCAAATCAATAATCGAAATGGGAGTTTCAACCTCCTGCTCTTTCCCGTTTACCAGTATTTTGCTCATCTTTTTATTTTTTAATTCTGAATAAAACTAATTGGCTGCCACCAATGCTGGTTCTTCAAATTGATACAGAAGGGTTGAAAGGTATCTTTCTCCAGTATCAGGTAGGATCACTACAATTGTTTTTCCTTTATTTTCAGGACGTTTGGCAATTTGTAAACCTGCCCATGCCGCAGCTCCGGAAGAAATTCCAATCAAAAGCCCTTCTGAACGTGCCAGTTGACGGCTTGTTTCAAAAGCATCTTCGTTACTTACAGTTATTATTTCATCAATTACCGAACGGTTCAATACGTCAGGAACAAATCCAGCGCCGATACCCTGAATCTTATGCGGGCCTGGGTTTCCACCCGAAATAACTGGAGAAGCGCTTGGCTCAACAGCAATGATCTGAACAGAAGGTTTCTGCTGTTTCAGGACTTCACCAACACCGGTAATGGTTCCTCCGGTTCCGATTCCGGCAACGAATATGTCAACTTTGCCATCGGTATCATTCCAAATTTCGAGGGCAGTTGTTTTGCGGTGAACTTCAGGATTGGCAGGGTTTTTAAACTGTTGTGGAATAAATGAATTGGGTATTGATGCGGACAATTCAACTGCTTTGGTGATTGCACCTTTCATTCCCTCAGCTCCTGGTGTAAGAACCAATTCGGCGCCAAGTGCTTTCAACAGGTTTCTGCGTTCAACTGTCATGGTTTCAGGCATCGTAAGAATTAATCTGTATCCTTTGGCAGCAGCCACGAAAGCGAGAGCAATTCCGGTATTTCCACTGGTCGGTTCAATAATCACCGAACCAGGTTTGAGTATTCCACGCTCTTCAGCATCGCTGATCATGGCATTGCCAATACGGTCTTTTACGCTTCCGCCCGGATTAAAATATTCAAGTTTAACGATCAGCCTGGATTCAAGCTGATTATCGCGGTTAAAGTTGGAAAGTTCCAATAACGGAGTGTTCCCAATTAAATCGGTTAATTTTTTTGCAATTTTTGTCATGATGTTTCTTTTTTGCTTTGTACAAAGATGGTATGGTATTATACCCTGCACAATACCTATATTGAAGTATTTTACATACCACGTTTGTGGTATATTTGAGGAAATAAGGCAGAAAGGATGATTTTTATTTCTTTCGGATCAAAACCGACCAAAAATCATCTCTCATTTTCTCCTCTAAAACATGGTGTCCTTCATTCCTGACCGAACCCGGAACATGAAAGTATTGTTTTTACGCTGTTCGTAAATGCCCATCGGCACTCGAATGGCTTTGAATTTTACGGCTTCAATTTCACCCTTCCTGAAATCGCTCACATGTTGGGAATAGGCATCAATTTCGGTTTTTAACGATGTTGGTAGATTATACATTTTGGGTTTTTATGGATCTGCTTTGAGTAAGTATAAATGCGCTACAAAGTTGCACACCATTGCTTTTTAATCAAATACCTTATAACTGGTATATCGCATACCTTATTTGTGGTAGTAATAATTCCCACGAAAAGGGAATACATTATTTATCGAGAACGACGAATTGGATTTCGAAAAACGAAAAAGTAGTCCAAATTAATATTGAAATCAGGTACAAATACCTAGCAACGATTTTTCCCGTTGAAAATATCTAAAATGAAGTTTCAAGTCAAATAGACAAAGCCCTGAATAATGGCTTCTTTTATAGTTTAAAGCTGGGAAATGACTTCATTCTAAACTTACGCATAAAGTTTTAAAACTAACTTTAAAATCATAATTTTGAAGGATGATAGCAAACCTAAACAATTTAATTAAGGAATATAAGTCGGATAACGAATCGGTTTACAACACATGGTTCATTAATAACGAAGACCGGCTAAAAGCGTTTCGCTCCATCAGGCGTGGCGTTATTCAGGTAGTAGAAGATATAAAGCAAAAGAAATTCGGTAACAACTTTAAAGGAAGTTCATTGGAGTTTGTGCTGACATGTATCAGTGAACAAAAACAGGTATTCAAGGGAGCCGCACACCCTTTTTATTGGAAGCCAAAGTTGAGAATTCCGGACATTTATGAAAACGAACCAAACAAGATTGCTTTCGGACAATTTTTAGAAAATGTATTAAAAGCAACTACTGAAGACCAAATTGTAAAAGAGATTGTCCGTCTGGATGAACTTAAAATCAAAGGACTTGGACCTGCGGTTGCAAGCATACTTTACTTTCTTCACCCTACAATTATTCTTCCATTTAACACCGCTATTGTCAACGGTTTCAACGCCCTTTTTAATGACAACAAAAAATTAGGTTCGTGGAGTGAGTACCTGAAAATTCGCGAAGTATTGATTGATGTAAATACGAAATGCAAAAATGAATTTTCAACCGATCTTGGCGCGATTTCCGGACTTATGTTTGAAATTGGTGCACAAAAGATTGTGACCGGAACTGACATTTATCTTTCTCAACCGGAACGAAACAAGTTAGAAGCGGTAATTACGAAACGACAGAAAGAAATTCAGGAGGATAAACAAGAAGAGAGTTTGCATAGCGAAATGCAATATCATTTATTAAAGATCGGCACAGCATTGGGTTATGATGTGATTTGTGCCATTAACGACAAATCGAAATCATATAACGGCTCCAGTTTCTCGTTTCACTGCCTTCGCGAATTTCCTTTAATGAATATTGATAGGGAAACTCAAAATACAATCAAAATGATTGATATTCTTTGGTTTCAAAAAGGGACAAACAACATAATCGGCGCATTTGAAGTGGAAAAAAGCACAAGCATTTACTCCGGCATTTTGCGTTTGGCGGATCTTGCCTATTCCATTGCCTTCGGCGAAGAAGTGTTTTATATCATCATTCCCGACAACAGAGAAAAAGATGTGAAAATGCAACTGTCAAGACCATCCATAAAAAGCGTAAAAGTTCCAATCAACTATATATTATTTTCCGACTTGAGACAACATTGCGACTCACTTTGCAAGTTCGGAGACAGCCATCATATCCTAGAAAGAATTGCACACAGTGTAGTTTGAAATGAATAGGTACAAAAATAAACCAATGGTTAACATCGCTTTGGCATAAGTGAAACCGGTAATCGTGATAGATGTATATGTACTAAAATAAACAAAGGATTCCGGAATAGAATGGAAGAAATAATTAAATATAGTATTCAATGTTATCGATCCATCCGGCTTTAATAGCATGAATAATCAATTCGGAAGCACTACAAACACCCATTTTACGGAAGATATTTTTTCTGTGGGTATTAACGGTATGAAAACTGATATTTTTCAGGGATGCAATTTCCTTAGTAGTTAAACCATTGGCTATTAACCGCACAATTTCGATTTCAGAGCCTGTCAATTGCGTCGGTTCCTCTACTATTGACTTGCTTTCACCCATTTCAAGTATCATATCGAGAACTTCGTCAGCATAATACTTTTTCCCTTTGCAGGCTGCATCCATAGCAGATAAAATCTCGTCGCGCTCGGCAGTTTTATAAATAATGTTTTTGATTCCTATTTTGGAAAGGTTAACAAACTCGTTTTTGCTTAGCGTGTTGGTCAGGATTAAAATTGCCAGTTGAGGAAACTTACGTTTTATTCGCAGCATATCATCAGGATCGTTATAATCTAAAAGTGTATTATCGGTAATGAGCAAATGGCAAGATTCTTTTTCCAGAACTTTATGCAGTTCATATTGGGAATTTACAATCCCAGTAATATAAAACCGTTCGTTGTTGCAGAGTAATGATTTCAAAGCCTCAACCACCAAAAACTGTGTATCTGCAATAACTATTTTATATTCCGATTTGCCCATATTTATATTCCATGAATAAAGTTCAAGATCAATTCTATAAAAGTTACAAAGGTATCTATTATGCCATTAACTTAAGACCTGTTCACCTGAGTAATTATAGACCCTATCATTAAAAAAATTCAAACTTATGTATCAACCCCACCTAAATTTTATTGTTTAGGTGGGGTTGATATTATTTGGCTTATAGGAAAAAGACACAATGTGAAATTGAAGTGCCACGAATTAAATACTATCCCAATAAAGAAATCTGAAATGACACTCAAAGCCCAGTTGAGAAGTTTTTGAATATTTAAATTCAACTTATGTGTTCACATCAAACTACCAAACAAAGAATTGTCGTAGGTGAAATAAATATCATGAAAAAAGTAGGGTAAGAGCTCTCCTTTTCGGATATAGAGTAAAAATGCAAATTTTTAACTTTTTAAAATATCTCAAAATTATGAAAACAACAATTAAAGTCTTACTGGTAATTTTCACATTCGCTTTTTTTTCTTGTCAAAAAAATGATGTTATCGAACCATCTTCTTCTGATTTAAGCTCTGCGCAATTGAAATCTGCTACAATTGCAATAAATGATGTGGCTGTTGAAAGTGTTTCGGATGTAGCCAATTACGAAACTTATTTTTATGGAGGATTTGAACAGATGCTTCGCCAACTTGCTCAAACAAAAGGCTCAATGGGCAACTTGATGAATGGTCAAAACAATATGCATTATATGAATGGATCGGCCCCTAGTGTTTCAATCGATACTGCAGCAGCCGGTTATCCAATTACCATTACAGTAGACTATGGGACCGGAAAAGAAACCAAACATGGAAGTATGATTAGTGGTAAGGTTCTGATTGAGATTTCAGGTGCGAAAAAAGTAGATGGAAGTACTCGTACCATTTCATTCATTAACTGTGTTATAGACTCAATTGGCATAAATGGGAAAAGAACTGAAACATTTAACGGCGATAATTTAACAACGGCGAAGATGACCACATTAAGTGATGTTAATTTTACTTTAACCGACGGAACAATTATCAATCGTGTTGGAAATAATGTAATGGAATGGCTAAAAGGCTTGAATACTCCACTCGAACGTGATGACGATATGATGCAAATTACGGGAACTATTAATGTAAAAAGTTCAACCGGCAACAATTACTCAAGAGTAATTACCGATCCTCTGATACGTTTGGGAGATTGCAACTACCCGGTACAAGGAACAGTACAGTATAAACAAAATGGAAATGAAATTGCATCATTGAACTATGGCGCTGGTGTTTGCGACAATCTGGCAAAACTTACTTCCAATGGTACAACTGTTGAAATAGTTCTTAAAGATCATGCAATGACTGAAGCAATGACTGATGGTCAACACAATAACAATATGGGCGGAAACGGATCAATGGGTGGAAACAATAATGCAGGTGGAAATGGTATGATGAACGGAAATGGTACAGGCAATACAAATGGCACTGGAACCATGGGCGGTAATGGCGGCGGCATGATGGGCGGAAAAAGCAGCAACGGGACTACAAACGGAAACGGAAACATGAACGGAAATGGTACTGGTAGTAAAAATGGTACTGGAACCATGGGAGGAAATGGTGCAAACGGCAGCAACGGGACTACAAACGGAAACATGAACGGAAATGGTGCTGGAACTACAAATGGTACTGGAACAATGACAGGAAATACAAGTGGTAACGGAATGATGGGTGGAAGTGGACATTAAGAAGATTAATCTAACAATTAAAAATTAGAGAGCTGCCTCAAATGGCAACTCTCTAATTAAAATCTTAAAAACATTCATACTGGTATCCATTTCAAAAATGAAACCAAATTTAAAACGACGGAATTAACTCTCCTTCAATCAATAAAATAATTTAAAACTAAAAATCAATCATGAAATACAAAATAATTATTTTAACAATCTTTATTTCAACGCTTTGGGGGTTAACAGGTTGTATGGGAGTTTCCCATCTGGCTCATTCAGAAATGTCAGATTCAGAGAGAACTATCGGAACTGACGAAACAATTCAGCCAGATCAGAACAATCAAGCATCAGTTAAGGGTACTTCGATAGTTTATACCTGCCCAATGCATCCTGAAGTAGTTTCTGACAAACCAGGCAAATGTCAAAAGTGCGGTATGGATTTAATAGTTCAAAACTCATCTGCCAATTCGAACGATCACAGCAAAATGGGATGTATGGGTATGATGCAACCCAACAACAATAAATCACATATCGGGATGAACCTGGGTGGTGGAGTCATGATGGTTGGGATGATGACCATAATGGTTTTAAGATTCCTGTAAGTCTGGCTCGAATGTCTTAATTCTACATTTTTCATCTATCTTTATGGCAGATAAAAAATGAAAGAAGTTGAAAAAAGAAGAGTTCAAAACCTTGTTCAACAGCCACTTTGAGGATGTCAGGAAATACATACTCTACCGGTCGGGCAATGAAGAAATGGCTACAGATATTGCACAGGATACTTTTATGCGTATCTGGGAGAAACAATTAACCATTGACCCTAAAACTGTTAAAGGATTGCTCTTGAAAATTGCAGGAGATCTATTTATATCTCAGTACCGTCGTGAAAAGGTTGCTTTTAACTTCTTCAATACTTACCAGCCGAACAACAAAAGTACAACGCCGGAAGACGAATTAAACTTTCAGGAATTAAAAAAGGCGTATGAAACTGCTTTAGAATCGATGCCGGAAAAACAACGCACAGTATTCCTGATGAGCCGGATTGACGAATTGAAATACAAAGAAATTGCAGACCAGCTTGAACTTAGCGTAAAAGCTATTGAAAAACGAATGAGCCAGGCATTGGAGCACTTAAAATCGCACTTAAAAGATAAAATATCAGGTTTAATTTTATTCTTACTGGCCTTTCGATCAACAATGATCGCAACTGAAAAATAAAAGTGAAACAAAGCGAAGAACATATTGATTTGAATGCTGTTGACAGACAAAGCAAGGCTTTTTTTACCGGAGGAGAATTTCAATGGAAAAAAGAAAAAGCTGAAGTATGGGCAGACTTAGAGAGTCAAATTGTTGATCAGCCCCAAGGTCGTTTGCTATTGCTTAATTTCACTTTGGGTAAATGGATTGCTGCTGCAAGTATAGTTATTCTCTTCTCCATCGGAAGTTTCCTACGATTATACACCGTCACCATCGAAACACAAGCCGGACAACATCAGGAAGCCATGTTACCAGACCAATCAAAAGTCAATCTGAATGCAAAAAGTTCAATCAGCTATCATCCTTATTGGTGGAAAATTAACCGTAAGGTAGAGCTTGAAGGTGAAGCATTTTTTGAAGTTCAGAAAGGAAAGAAGTTTACTGTTGTTTCTGCCAAAGGCTCCACCCAGGTTTTAGGTACCAGTTTTAATATTTTTGCCCGCGAAGATATTTATAAAGTAACCTGTATTACCGGAACTGTGAGAGTCAGGTCACATCAGGGATTCGAAGCTATTATCAAGCCAAACAGCAAAGCTGAAGTAAAGCAAAATGGCGAAATAAATATTTCAATCAACATTCAAACTTTCCCTGAAATTTCGTGGAAAAATAACATTTTTTTATTTACAGCGACTCCGGTTCACGCGGTTTTTTCAGAAATAGAACGCCAATATGGAGTAAAAATTGATGAAAAAATTGATGAAAAATCACTTTATACCGGAAACTTTTCCAAAGATCAGAATGTTGAAGAAATATTAGAATATGTTTGCCCAGCTCTGGGATTGAAATATATCCGCAAATCAACCGGAGAATATCTCGTTATTCAGAAAAATGAATGATCAGGAAACTAATTTTATCAAGTTTTTTTGTTGTATTTCTTTTGGTTTCGGGCTTTGCTCAAACCCGGAATATTAATATTGCTGTAAGTAACCAGCCAATAGTCAATGTGCTTTTGCAATTGCGTGAGCAATATGATTTTCAGCTCTCGTACAGCGACAATCAACTTTCGCAATACAAAGTAACGGTTTCAAAAACCTTTTCATCCAAAGAAGAAGCTTTGAGGTTCTTGCTAAACGGACTTCCTTTCCAACTCAAAAAAACTGGAGAAGTATTTGTTATTATTCCCGATAAAAAGAAGTTAACGGAAGAGCAGAAAAAAGACCAGACCCAAATTACAGGTCAGATTGTAGAAGCCGGATCGTTCGAACCTTTACCGTTTTCACAAATCCTGATTAACAACCATCCGATGATTGCCGATGTCACCGGAAATTTTAATTATACGGCTTCATCTGACAGTTCCTTTCGTGTCCGTATTTCGCATTTGGGCTATTATATTTATGATACGCTTCTTTATGCCAGCATTAATCAGAGGTTCAAACTAATCCCTTCCACCCAAACCCTTCCGGAAGTGATTGTTTTGAATAACCGGATTGAGAAAGCGACCATGGTAGGCGAAAAGGCAGGTAAAATAACCATCAACCATAACATTGCCCGGTTTCTGCCTGGTCAGGGCGACAATTCTGTATTTAATCTGATGAGGTTAATGCCGGGCATTCAGGCTTCCGGTGAACAGTCTGGGGACCTACTGATTTGGGGAAGTTATGAAGGACACAGTCTTTTTACTTTTGATGAATTTACACTTTTCGGATTAAAAAATTACAACGACAACATCAGTGTTGTAAATCCATTTTTAGTGAAAAATATAGAAATATTAAAAGGAGGTTTCGAAGCCAAATATGGCAATCGGATTGGGGGAATAGTGAATATCACGGCCAAAAACGGGAACATGCAAAAGCCTGTTTTCAGCCTGAATATTAACCCGACCACCTTAAACAGTATGGTGGAAATACCGTTGTTTAAAAAATCGTCGTTGTTGTTCGCCTATCGGCAAACCTATTACAACCTATATAAATCAAGCGATTTCAATATTTTTTCACCTATTCGTCCAGGAATCAATAATCATTCAGCATCAACACAACATCGAGATATTAATTTTAATTTGGATGTATATCCCAACGACTACCAGTTTAGGGATATGAACCTGAAATACAGTTATAATTTCGATAATGGCGATCAGTTTTATGTCAGTTTGTATGGTGGAGGCGACTATTTCAGTCTGGCTGCTGATGCCAATACCAGCTACAAAATGAACATGAATATGAATATGGGTGGGAGTAAGACCACTCCTGTAAGCATTAACCTGCTTGACACGGAAAAAAACCGACAACTCGGAATGTCGGCTTTTTACCATAAAAAATGGTCAGCTAACCTGATTTCAAAATTTATCATTTCACATTCCAATTTTTCCAAATCGAAGTCCGACTATGTCAATTCGAAAAATACCAGCACCCAAAGGATCTACAATAAAGATCTTGTAAATACGAAAAACAGCGCATTGGAGAATTCATTCAGGGCCGATAATATTCTAACCCTTCTAAATGGACATCAGCTCGAATTTGGTGGTGGCTTTTACAATAACGAAGCACAAATTGATCTGAAATCCAATCTGACAGATTCGCTTTCAATCGAAAACTTGAACCTGTACAGTAATAACAGAATTTTTGCATATATACACGATAATTTGCCGATAGGAAATCGCTTAATCCTGAAAACCGGATTACGAATAAACAAGCTATTAAATAGGAACAAGGTTTTGATTGAACCTCGTATAAATGTCAGTTATAAACTTACAGAGCAGTTGAAGTTCAATGCATCATGGGGACTTTATAACCAGTTCATTTATAAAGTTGCCAATGTTGACCGAAATAAAAGCTATACCTATTTGTGGGTTACCGGCAACGAAAATATCCCGACTTTAAATGCTACACATTGGGTTACGGAATTAAATTATTTCAAAAACGACCTGACCCTCAATTTGCAAGCGTACTATAAACCTACCCGAAACCTAACTGAACGTGTATTCGAACATCGGGTGATTAATGGCAAAGGAGTAGATGGCTATTTCCCATATTTTGGCGATGCCAAAACCTTTGGGTTCGACTTTTATGCAAAAAAGGATTTTGGGAAACATTCTGTTTGGGCTTCCTACACACTTAGCAAAGCGCTCGAACGATTTGCTCCCGCAAATACAGCATTGTCTGCTTATTCATTAGCGCCACAACATCAATTGCATGAATTTAAGGCCGCCGCATTATTTAATATCAAACATTTTTACCTTTCAGCCGATTATGTGTACGGGTCGGGATTGCAGATTTTGCGCGAAGTTTATAAAGCCGAAACCAGCAATGTATCATACAACCGCATTGATGCAGCAGTGACCTATAAATTCACTCCCAAACGATTTTCAGGAGAACTTGGGTTGTCGGTTCTTAATGTTCTCAATACCCAAAACCTGCTGTATGCAAACCTAAAGAATTTTCAGTTAGCAAAGGAGTTAGGCAATTTCCGGGTCTATTCCAGCTCCGTCCCGTTTACACCTATTTTATTCCTGAAGGTCATATTCTAGCGATACTTGTCAGCCGTAGCAGGTTGTTAGGTACTTGATATAGACTATAGATAAGTGATGATATTAAAACGTAACTGTTTTATCGGCCCAAACTACTAACTCAACACAATCAACCATTGTAGAAATCGGACAAGCTTCGGTGCTGTCCAAATGGCGCGATTTCAGGCAGGTGTCACAGGCAAGAATCTCTCCGCCGATATTTGCAAAATTGCGGAGTTGTTCGTCAACATTGTATTTCTCGTGAGTGAGTCCTTCGCACTCGACGGCTTCGCCCATTAAAAACACCTTTACTTCGTGTCCTTGTTTTTTAGCGGTTACTGTAAAACGAAAAGCATTCCATGCTTTTTCGTACTCTTTGGTTTCAATAATTATTCCGATTTTCATTTTATTTATTTTTACTTGCCTGACAATGAATTAATTAATGTTTTTAAAGTGTCGAAAAGAGTTGTTGCCTCTTTATAAAGTTCCGAACTGGAACTAACTACTTTAAGCATAATTTCCATATTCATAGTTGAAATTACGGTGTCGCCATTTTCTTCATAAATAGCCAGTTTGCAAGGCATGAAAATTGAAAAATGTGGATAATCGGTCAGCATAGCTGCCGCTGTTTTTGCCTGGCAAATTTCGTAAATGTAAACCTTGCGGGTGATGGGAAAACCTTTACTCGCAACGATTTCGTGATAAACGTATTTGTGAAGCAATGCGAATTTGTGTTTTTCACATGCAGCCGGTACTTCTCCTGATATTTTTTCGATTGACTGTTTACTTGTGATTTTGTGCGTAAACATCCCAATCAATTTTTCGGGTGGCATCAATGCCTGCATCATTTTTTGAAGCATGTTCTTTAAGTTAGAATGTTAATACAATCTTGTTTTTCCTTACTATCTCATATAGATCAGCCAGGGAAGAAAACTTGCATACTTGCGGCTCCTTATTGTTTCTGCTTCTTAAACAGGTGCCACACCCAAGTATTGTACCACCATTATCCAAAAACTTGTCAGTTTGTTCTTTAAGGTCTTTATCTGTTTTTACCAAATTATCCAGCTCAACACCTTTGCCAAGCAGAAAAATATGCACCGTATCGCCCTGATTTTTAGAATAATTAGCCAGTCTTAAGGCATTCCAAACTGTTTCAACATCGTTGGAATAAATGACCACCCCAATTGAAGTAGGTTTTTGTTCTTTAGGATTTTGACTAAACAACTGGTTTGTACAAACAAATAAGAGAATTAAGATTAATCTGAATTTCATAGAGGTAGATATTTATGGTTTTTGAATAACAAATCCGTAATGATATGGCTCGATGATAAATGGTCTTTTGAATAATTGGAACCCCGCTTCCTCTGCCAAGTTTGCGCATTCTTCAGGCCGGGGACGTATTTCAAGTGAAGGGCCACGCGGTGTGTCAACATCGCTTCGCCAATGAATGATTCCAGCCATCGCCTTTTTCTTTAGAATCCTGTAAACTTCGTTCAGAATCTGCATGGGATTGTTGTGATGCAGGATGTTGAAGATCATCACGTAATCGACTGAATTGGCCGAGAGCCCGGTACCTTCGTCAATAAAATCGCCTAAATACAATTTGATATTTTGGATTTCTTGCTGATCAATTTTGGCCTGCATTTGACGGATCATCTCTTCATCGATGTCGAAAGCTAGTACTTCCCCTCCGACAATTTTAGCTGCCGGAATGGAAAAGGTGCCAAAACCACAACCCAAATCGGCAACGATATGTAAATCGGATTTTACCTCCATTTGCCCCAAAATAAATGGAACATCAAAGAAATCCGACCACATCGACTCTTCCGGCATTCCGCTGTCTCTGATTTTCATTTCTGTTATTGCGTGTAGTTTGCACTATTCAGTTCGCTGATTAATAGTCCTTGATCAATTCATGATGCTTTTTGAGGTTTTCGATCAGCACCTCGCGCATCATCCGACAAGCAATGGCAATTTTTTCGGTAGTAAGTTTGAAATACATATTAAGTCCTTCTTTTCGTTGCGAAAGGATGCCGTTTGAAACCATCATCGACAAGTGTTGTGAAAGGTTTGATTTCAACACTCCGGTAATTTCCTGAATTTCGCCAAAAGTCATTTCTTTATCATTAAGAATATCAATAATTTCAATCCTGATTGGACTCGCCAAAGCCTTACAAATATTGGAATGAAGCGTATAAATCGTCTTGTCTTTCATTGTTGAGTGGTTTAATAGTTCAAAAATAGTTAAACTAATGAATAAAACAATATTTCATTTTACTTGAAAAGTGATTTTATATGAAAGAAAAAGAGAATAGTTCCCTTAACCAAAACAGCCACATTCTCCACTCTCCTGTATCGGTGGGCATTTTACCGTTCCATATGAACAAAATACACAACAGTCTCCGTGTTTTGGTTTCAATACAATTTTACAGCTCTCACATTCATAAAAGAACTAACAAGAATCTTCAGGCATGGTTTCTTCTTTTTGAAAACCACAAATCGGGCAGGTTACTATAGATTTTAAATTTGATTCCATATTAATTCTACAATATATTTTATGATTATCCGTATGACGACCTAATAAAAAAAGATCAAAAATCAAGCGGATTTTGTTAATATTAACTGCTTAAATAATTTGTGTAATTAATTGATATTCATTATATTTACATCATAACATCATTACAAATCACATTATGAATATCATCAAATTCAGCTCTCAATTCCCCGACGAAATCTCCTGTATTGCGCATTT
>JBBRXN010000100.1:0-19427 GCA_038248385.1 Bacteroidales bacterium | reverse complement strand
GTAGTAATAATAGCAACCGTTTCACCTACCGGAACCAATGCATTTACTTCAAAAAATATTTTCTTTATGATACCGTCAACAGGCGAAGGAATTTCGGAATCGACCTTATCGGTAGCCACTTCAAAAAGAGACTGATCTTCTTCAATACGATCACCTTCCTGTACAAACCATTTGGTAATGGTGGCTTCCTGAACACTTTCGCCCAGCTTAGGCATCTGAATTTTAAATTCTGACATACTGTATTTATTTAACATTAATAATTTCAAGTTTCCAAACTAACTAACAAAATACAGATTGAAAAGTTCAACTTCCAACATCCAAAATTAAGGCCTTTTCGACGCAAATGTTACAGTGATAAAGCTATATTTCAAAAAAAAAGATGAACCGGCATCCCGACTCATCTCTCAAAAAAAATAATAATTGATTTACAGCAATATGCAGAAATATTTATTCTTTCGGTTGGTATTTGAACAGATCATGCTTTGGCCAATTTTTCACCGAATGTTCAATTTTCCCCATCATATAATTGACGTAATACGGCAGCTTAGGTCCTTTCCAACTACTTGAATTAATGACAACTACCCATGAAAATCCGTTACTTTGACGCTTCACGATTGCAGACGTACCAGCCATACTTCCTGTCCTTATCCAATCGCCGTTTTCTTTGACTGTTTTCCAACCCAATGGCCCTTTAAATAGTTTATTATCAACCATCTGGTTAATTAGATTATTTGGTAACATATCAGGAAAATTTTTAAAACCATCGACCATCACCATCAACTTTGCCAACTCCACCGATGAAGCAATCCAGCCACCGGCCGGCCCCAATAATTCAATCGGATTGCCTCCATAAGCTTTCGGAACCATTCTTCCCGTTCCATCAAAACATGAAACCAATTGATTGTCATCTGACTGGTAGTATTTTACCTCATTGAAACGACGCTCCGAAAGGTAACTGTGTCCAATGTGCATATCGGTGATTCCGACAGGTTTCAGAACTTCATTTCGAATATATTTCTCATAAGTTTGACCGGTAACTGATTCGATTACTTTTTTCAAAAACATATAACCCATATTGGAATAGGATGAGCGGGTTCCCGGATCGAAGTGAAGTTTTCGGGATGCAATAAACCGGCAATATGAATCCATTGTTGCAGTTCCCGTTTCACCATTAAGTTCGAGAACTAACAATGAATTAAATGCCATATCGCCATAATGAACCGACCAACCTCCTGAATGTGCCAAAAGATGCCGAACGGTAATGTTATAAAGACGTGGATCTTTTACGGAATTGAAAATGGGATCTTTAATGATCGCTTTTGGGCCAAACACCTTTGAGTCAAGTGAAATTGATTTGTATTCAACCAGTTTTAAAATAGCAACAGCAGTAATTAACTTACTTACACTGGCTATCCTGAACAATTGTCCGGGAGAAACCGGTTGCTTATTTTCAATGTCTGAATATCCAAAGCCATGAGCATAAACCAATTTACCGTCTTTCACAACCGACATAGTCATTCCGGCTAAATTCCATTGACGAAGAAAGTCATTTGCTTGCTTTTCGATCTCTTTGCCTTCCTTGAATACCGAAAGATCATTGGTAATTTTAAAATTTAAACCATCTTCATCAATATCCTGGTAGTTATTCTGCAATTCGGCACCATCCATTGGCGTTGAAAAACGAAAAACAACCAGAAAAATAATTAATCCAACCAGAATAATATTCTTAGTGCAAATATGTATCAATCTGTAATTCAGCATTGTAAACTACCAATTAATTCGTTAACAGACTGAATGTTATGCCGTTCCATATAGGCTGATATGCCATCAACAATTTGAACAGGAATAGTTGGGTCAATAAAAATTGCAGTCCCAACTTGAACTGCTGATGCACCGGCAATCAAAAACTCAATGGCATCGGTAGCATTCATGATTCCTCCCATGCCCATTACAGGTATTTTTACGGCATTGTAAACTTGCCAAACCATGCGTAGGGCAATTGGTTTTATTGCAGGACCAGAAAGTCCACCGGTAATTGTTGAAAGTACCGGCTTTCTTGTTTCGGCATTCACCGCCATCCCCAATAGCGTATTGATTAGCGAAACGCTGTCAGCGCCCTGACTTTCAACTGCTCTGGCAATGTCGGCGATGTTTGTAACATTTGGCGTCAGCTTAACGATCAGCGTTTTGCTATAAACTCTTCGTACTGCCTTTACCACAGCTTCTGCCGACGGACAGCTGATTCCAAATGACATTCCGCCTTCTTTTACATTCGGACAGCTGATGTTTAACTCAATAGCAGGAATCTTATCCAATTCGTTCAATCGTTCCGTCAAAGCCACATAATCCTCAATTGTAGAACCATTTACGTTTACAATAATGTGGGTATCCAAGTCTTTAATCCTGGGATAAATATTGTTGATGAAATTATCAACTCCTTTATTTTGTAGTCCAACTGCATTCAGCATACCGGAAGGCGTTTCTGCCATTCTTGGGTATGCATTGCCTTCCCGATGTTTGAGGGTAGTACCTTTTACAACAATCCCTCCAAGACGGGAAAGATCAATGAAATCATCAATTTCCTCCCCAAATCCGCAAGTACCGGAAGCTGTCAATACCGGATTCTTAAATTCCAGCTGATGAATTTTTATGCCTAAATTTACCATTTCAAGTCATTTACATTAAATACCGGTCCATCAACACAAACGGTTTTATGGCCTTCCCTGGTATCTTCAACACAACACAAACAAACGCCAAACCCACAGGCCATCATGTTTTCAAGTGAAACTTCACAAAAAATATTATTGGCAAGAGCAATTTTGCCGATGGCTTTCATCATCAGGTCAGGTCCGCAAGTATATAGTTTTGTGAATTCGTTTAATTTATCTGTAAACACCGGATGATTGGTTACATATCCTTTTTCGCCCAGAGTACCATCTTCGGTCGTAAAATAGAAATTTGCAAAGGATTTATATTCCTCAATATCAATATGATCTGAAACAGAACGTGCACCTATAAGTACATGAACATTTTCAGGAGGAAGTCCACATATTTTAGCCAGAAACAACATGGGAGCGACACCACTGCCGCCGCCAATCAATAAAATACGGTCATCATTTACAGGCAGGGTAAAAGATTTGCCTAAAGGAAGAATTGTACTGATCGTAAGCCCGACTTTCGCTTCTGTTAGCTTCTTGGAACCCCGGCCTAAAATCTTTACCAGCAATGAAATAGTTTGATTTGGATAATCGACATCAAGAAATGAAAAGGGCCTACGGAGGAATATTTCCTGTGTATCTTTAATTTCAATATTGAGAAACTGACCTGGAAATATATCGGAAACAGGAACTGATGATTGAAGTTTAAGCAGAAAATTATCCTTATTAAGTTGCTTATTTTCAATCAATAATAAATCGATTACCGTCTTTTTCATGCAGATGAATTTGACCGCAAATATAGTTCAAAAATCTTATCGGGAAGGATTATAAACCTTAAAAGTTTGGTCTTTAAAAAATACAATCAGCCGTTCTATGGGCTTTTCAGAGCCAAAAAATGAATCATACAACTCATTTTCAGGCTCCTTTTTATCCTGAACAATAGGCGGAGAAATTATTTCTTTTGAAGCAGAAGAAGCAGAATCTTTTTCTATTTCCGGTTCAATCTTCTTATCAACACTGATTTTATCAATGACCGGTTCTGGAATAGAATCAAATAAAGTTCTGGATTTTGATGCACCTTCGATCATGTTGCCTTCGCCAAGCAAAAGCCATTTGGCATTTAGTTCAGGATATATCTGTAGAAGCTTTTCAATAAACTGAAAACTCGGTTTGTTTCTGGCTTTTAAAACATGGGTAACATTCGATCGTTGCACACCGATTGTATCAGCAAGTTCAGATGGAGAAATTCCCTTGAATTCCATAAATTTCTTTATCCGGTCTTCCATTTAAATGTAAATTAATTAATACACAAATGTAATAAACATTTCACAAATACGGATTCAGTAATGTGCATTCATACTGATTACATTTGTATATAAAAAATCAATGCAGGTCAATATACAGTTGATATATAGTTTAAATATACTTTAGATATAAACTGTATATAACTTGTTTTCAGAGATATATAATTTATAATATTCATTATTCAGCTTGAAATACACATATATAAATCATTTATTCAATTAAAGATAGATATGAAAGCTTATTAAATGCACTTATTCAATACTTTATATCTATTAATTCAGATTAATTTTAGAGTCAGAAAGAAGGTTCAAAAAATGTTAATTATTAATGTGTTTTCTGCGATATATTTGAAATGTTTGTTATTTACATTTGTATTAAATCACTGCGATTTACATTTTGACATTAAAATTCGTCATTTCTGATAGTTGCCATTTGTGAATAAGAGGATATTTCTTGTAATGATGAATAGTAAAACTCATTTCCGGTAAAACTGACTTCTTCCGCTATTTTTAAACTTCAGTTTTAAAAGGAAAAAATGAGGAAAAATACAAACCAATAAATTTTCAGTCAGACAAAAAGCATAAAGTTAATTGAAAGGGTACTTTTTCTGTATTCGGACTGGAACATGAAAAAATCTGCTCCTATTCCCTGCCCTATCTCAATTTCTCTGTATATATCCAATTCTAAAGCAGTTTAAATTTCACAGAAATGATTCTAAATAACTGATATAAAGAAATTTAATCAGTTAAATTTCTTTATTCAACCAATCGCCATCTGGAAGAAAGCAACTAATTTTTCAACAAAAGGCATAAAAATTGGTTTGAGTGATCAAAAGACGACTTCAAAATGAGTATTTTTCATTTTTGTTTAAACTTGGATTTATGCGTGGCATTCCTTCAGCTTTTTTAATATTCTTTTTTACCCTTGTTTTTTTGGTTGAGCTTATCTCCTACTTTGGAATACGGCTTCTTGTCAATCAACGTTCAAAAAAAATCAGGAAATACCTGACTTTACTTTATATTGCGATAAGTCTTACAACAACAGGACTACTATTCTACTCTTTTTCAAACCCTGAAATTATCCGTCAGGCCAGAAATTACACCTTCTTCTATGTTGTAATTTCGGTCACCTTTTTGAACCTTATTCCAAAATTTATTTTTGCCCTTACAACTATTATTTCATTTCTGTTCAGATGGTTGTCGGGCAAACGGTCACAATTAATACTAATTACCGGGTCTTTTCTGATTTGTTCCGGCCTTTTAGGAACCATCGCTATTGCCCTCATTTGGGGAAAATCAAATCTTAATGTCGAAAAACACGATCTGTATTTCGATAATTGGCCTAAACAACTTGATGGATTTAAGATCATTCAGCTTTCAGACATCCATCTTGGCAGCTTTGGTAATAACATTGATGTAATGAAGGAAACAATCCAAATTGTAAATCAAAACCACCCTGATTTATTGTTATTTACAGGTGATTTGGTGAATAATTTCAGCGAAGAGATAAAAGGATTTGAACCTTACTTACAACAACTTAAGGCCCGGTACGGAAAATTTGCAATTCAGGGTAACCACGATTATGGCGATTACTCCAATTGGCCGGACTCAACAAGTAAGAAAATAAATTTGCATGGAATTCAATCCGGGTTAACAGATGCCGGATTTATACTTTTGCTTAACCAATGGAATAAAATTGTGGTAAAAGACACCTCATTTGCACTAATCGGAGTTGAAAACTGGGGTCATCGGCCATTTCCTCAATATGCCAATTTGGATGCAGCCATGAAAGACATTCCGAATAATTCCTTTAAAATATTAATGTCGCATGATCCGGCTCATTGGAATTCAATTGTGGTTCCAAAAACAGATATTCCGCTAACCCTTTCAGGCCACACACACGGTGCCCAGTTCGGGATAAAAATTGCAGGAATCGAATTCAGTCCGATTTATTTGATACAAAAAAACTGGGGAGGACTTTATCAGTCAGATAATCAGTTGCTTTATGTAAATAGAGGATTAGGAACAGTTGGATTTCCGGGACGGGTGGAAATGCGGCCGGAAATTACTGTTTTAACTTTGTATCGAACTAAAAACCATTAAAATCTATTGATAACAGTAAATTAAATTGGAAATCATGAAAGTCAGGTCGATAAACTGATCGAACTCCCATTTCAATTGGTGCAAAAAACCGTAAAAGATGCAAATCGGAAGTCAGTTCCAATCCCAAGGACTTCATTTCAAGCGGGGTATATGATATTACTTTGTGCTGATCAATCTCAGTAGCCGACAACCATGCATAATCGTAAAACAATGAAGATTTTATACGTTTCAGGTAAATCAATTTTCCGATGCTAAAATCAGGATAAGCCAATGGTATCCGGTAATCAGCTGCAAACGAATACATTTTATTGTTATCAGTTCCCTGAAAACCGCGGGGAATGCGCACAAAATTGGAAAAGCTTGAAATCCGGGTAAAACTCTTTTGTTGGTATCCCTGGTAAATTTTTATACCATCATTTTTAGCCAAACCCGGGAAATAGAGTACCGATTGAATTCCTGTTAGCGTGCCTAAATTATATCCGTTAAATGGCGTGTGCCTGAAAATTAAATCAAATTGCTGACCCCATTTGGGCATAAGGCTTTGGGTTGATTGGTGCAAAATATTATTAAAATAAAGCCGATAGGTCAGTGCGTGATAATTTAAATTTTGAGTTGTATCATTATATGCTACCTGGTAAAACGCATATTCCATTTCAGGAATAAAAAAACGTGAATATTTCCCCTTTGAAAGATTTAACGGTAAACGTACGTCTATATTTGCAGTCTGTTCCTGATATGTAATCCGCTGAATAGTAGTATCTCTGGTAATTAACTTATGTGTATATTGATTGTAGGTATTTGTAATCAGGTATCGGTTGGAAGCTCCATTTCCATAAGTAAATTTGGTATTAATTTCAGGAAATAAACCGGAATAATTAAAAGCCAGATAGTATTTTCCGGTACGGTCTGCAATATTGTAATCATAGCCAAGCCGGGTTTCGGCAGTTCCAAGTTTATTTTGTGAAAACACCGATACTCCAGGCCTGATTTCATAGCTGTTAACATCAATATATGCCGGAGCCCAACTGTGAAAATTGAATAAATGACCTAATTTGGAATACTTCTTTGAGGGGTACTTTATTGAATCACTGTTTGCAAAATCCGGAATTCCTTTTTCCTGCGCTGCAAGATTATCAGCAAGTTGGTTCGATTTCAGACTGATATCGGTAATTTCGTGCCTATCAGTTTTGTCAGTTAAATTTAGCGTTGAAAGCTGATAGCCTGAAGCTGAATAATTGCTGAACAGAATTTGATTTTTCGAGTTGACCGCCGATGGATAATCAACTCCGAAAGGAGCTTCATAAATCCTTTTAATTTTCAGGTTTTTAATATCTAAAGAATACAAATTATCCTTTCCTGAAAAATCAGCAGAGAAAAGCAGCTGGTTATTCGTGTAAACCGGATTTTTCAGATTGCCGAAAGTTGTGGCTGTAATTGACTGAAAATGTTTGGATTGAAGATCGAATGAGGCCAAATATTTCCCTTTTGCTGAAAGGCTTACAAAGTACAGCTTCTCCCCTTTTTCGTCCCAGCATGGCGTGAAAAAATACTGGTTATCATCAGTTTTAAACCGCTGCTTTAATTCGCCTGAATTTAAATCGAAAACCGACAGGAAAAAATGATTTCCCGGATCAACTTCTACTGCGGCAAATGACATTAAATCAGGAGAAATGACCGGACTGAAAAGTTTGTTTTTATATGCGATTTCATGCTTATTTTTTGTTTCTATGTTGTAAACCAAAATAACCGACCGGTCAGCATGAGTCCAACGAATATCAGCCCGCCTTTCCGCCCAAATGATTAATTGTTCCTTCATCGAAACTGATTCTTCAAATACAGTTCCCGGGGTATAAATTATTTTTTCAGTTTTATCAGGACTGATCAAAACAAAACGGCCAATGTCGTCAATTGAAGTCCGGTAAGCAACAATGAATGAGTCTTTGTAAAATTCAGGATAAAGGTAATCAGTATAGCTTTTTCTTGATGGTGAAACAATCGATTTTGTGTTCAAATTCAAATCTTGTTTCCATCCGGTGGTCAAATCATCAAAAATCTGGTTGTACATTTGTTTGCTGCTCATTCCGGTTTCCCTTTTCAGTATCGAATTAAGCGGAGTTATTGAGAGTGGCTGATTACCAACTTTATCCAATACATCTGACCATATTTGTGCCCCGTATTTTTCCCTGCTTTTACCGATCATCCAGTAACCCAATTTATAATGATCGGGTACAAAATCTTTATACGAACCCAAAAAAGCTTTATCAAACGAATATTTGCCTTTTTCAGTCAGTTGGGCACGGTATTCCATGCTAAATGAAGCCATTCGGCCGCGGCCAGTATGAGACAACGCAGTTTCAGTGACCACCGCGTCACCTTCCAGAAACCAAAATGGCAAATAGCTACCTGTTATAATTGCAGCAGCTTGTTCACCCAAAATTAACTTCAGGAGAAAGGGCAATTCGTTTTGAATTTTATCCATCTGCACGAAATGCCTGAATTCGTGCAAAGCCAATTGCTCCAGCCAATCCTGTGCATAAATTTGCTGATGTGGTGTAGTAAAAAGCTCAATTCGTTTGGGCGCCCATGCGACTAATCCATTCGATTGGACCGTCCGGGTGTGCAAAACAACCGAAATATTTCGTGGACTAAAATTCATGGTTTTTGACCCGTATTCATAGACCTTCGTTAGCACAAATGAAAATCTTTGTGCCTCTTTATCAAACTCTTCAGGATAAATTACCTGGAAATGAGCGGTGTTTATTTGCCGCCACCTGATTTGCGAAGGGTCTTGTCCGGTTTGGAAAAATTGCGCATTCGCAGCAGTTGAGATGATTAAAAATAAAAGTGCGATACTGAATATTTGCTTCATCTATATTTTATCTGTAAAAGCAGCGAAAATAGGCAATAAATCAGCTTTGTAAGCCAATTCTCCGTAAGTTTATTAATTTTGGCTGATTATAAAAAATATGCGTTTTGGAAATCAGTTTTGATCATAGTTTCTCCGGTTGGTGGGTCCTTTTGGCTTTTCTTGCTTCGTCGGGCATCAGTTTTCTGCTTTATTACAGAAATTCAGAAAATTCAAGTCTTTCTGCAATTCAGAAAGCTATTCTGGCATTTCTCCGGTTTGCCTCCCTTCTTCTGGTTTTTCTGTTTTTACTTTCACCGTTAATCAAAAAGGTAAAGAAAATTAAGCAGTTGCCAATTTTGGCAGTTGCTTTGGATAATTCATTGTCGGTAAAAGCTCAAAACGGGGCTTTCGAAGAATTGTCAAAATCGATTAATGAACGTTTCTCGAACGATTATCAGGTTGAATTCTGGTCGTTTGGTGAAAAGGTCGAATCCAATGGCCTGATCACTGGCACTGAAAGACGATCGGATTACGGACAGTTAATAAAGACGATTAAAAGCAACTACATCAATAAAAATATCGGCGCTTTGATTCTGGTTGGCGATGGCATTTACAATCAGGGACAAAACCCAATTAATTTCGCTTCAAACCTGAAATTCCCGGTTTATTCCATAGGTGTTGGCGACACTACACTCAAGGTTGATGCTGCCATCAGAAGTGTAAAAACCAATAAAGTTGCTTTTCTGAAGAACAAATTTCCGATAGAAATTGAATTAAAGTTTTCGAAACTGAAAAATAAAATTGCATACATCGAAATTGAAAACAACCGAAAAGTAATTTATTCAAGCACCGTTTCGATTGTTTCGGATGATGATTTCAAGCTTGAATTTGCCAGTCCGGAAGCTACTCAGTCCGGACTTCAGCATTATAAAATCCGGATCAGGCCGTTTACTGAAGAAGCGAATGTAAAGAACAACGAATATGAATTTGTGATTCAGATACTGGAAAACAAACAGAAAATATTGATGCTCAGTGATGGTCCACATCCTGACTTGGGCGCTCTTCGCAATAGTCTTTTAGAGCTTCAGAATTATGAAACAGAATTAGTTACAGGCAACGATGCCCCTGACAGTCTGAAAAAATACAGTCTGATTGTTTTGAACCAATTTCCGACGGTTACAAACGTTGCCAGCAAACTTTTGACAAGGATTAAAGATAGCAGAATACCGGTTTTATTCTTAATCGGTCCAAACACTTTGCTTGAACAGCTGAATTCACTTGATATGGGGATGAAAATTTCGGCCAGCAAAAATACCGAGGAAGTGCAAGCCATTTTTGATGACAATTTTTCGTTGTTCATGCTTTCAGGTGAGACCAAAGAGATGCTTGCAATGGCTCCGCCGCTGATGAGCCCTTTTGGCAATACCGAAATTTCGCCGCTGATGCAAATCCTCGCTTACCAAAGCATCAGGAATATTCGCACTCCGAAAACCATCATGGCATTTGGAAATGACAAAGGCCGTAAAATCGGTTTCATCGTTGGTGAAGGAATATGGCGCTGGCGTTTGTTCAACTTCCAGAACGGTGGTAATCATGAAGCTTTTAATGAATTGATGCAAAAAATTGTACAATACCTTTCGTTAAAAGAAAATGAAGATAATTTCAATGTGAATTACCCCGCTCTTTTTCAGGAAAACGACAACATTGAATTTACTGCCGAACTTTACAACGACAGCTATGAGTTGGTTAACACTCCCGATGTAAACATTCGTATTAAAAGCGACAGCCTGAAAGAATTCAACTACACTTTTGACCGTACTGCTGATTATTATCGCCTGAATGCGGGCAACCTTCAGCCGGGTGATTACACTTTTATGGCTGAAACACAATTGGGTAGCCAACACTTTACCGAAAAAGGCAATTTCAGTATTGTTAAAAATGAAGTTGAACTGCAAAATAACCAGGCCGATTTCGGGTTGTTATTTCAATTGGCACAACAAACCGGTGGACAGTTTTCTGCAATTGATAATTATGGCACATTACTTGATGCGATCGGCAACAATAAACAAATTTCCGTACAACAACATCAGCAAACTTTGTTAACTGAATGGATTAATCTGAAAACCTTGTTTTTTCTGTTGATTCTGTTGTTGGGCACCGAATGGTTTTTCAGAAAGTTTTGGGGAATTTATTAAAAAGATCAAGACACAAAATGCTGGATAGAAGTAAAATCAATACCTATAAAATATTTTTATTTTGCCTGATCGGGTTAACGGCTGTATCATGTAAAAGCTATTACACCACCTTAACTATTGAGGCGCCCAAACCTCCAAAAGAAGAATTACCTGCGGATATACAAAGCATTACGCTTATGAACCGCAGTATGAACAATCAGTTTGTGAATCATCAGGAAGATTCGCTGCAACTGTATTTTTACCGCAACGGATATCAGCTTTCAAAAATTGTTTTGGACAGTACTGCAGCTGATACCACTGTCCGGGCTCTGGCTGAATTGATGTTTGAGTCGGGTCGGTACGATGTAGTTGTTCCGGTAGATAGGAACATCAGCAGAGACCTTTCGTACGAATTACTTCCTGACACTTTGAGTCCCTTGTTTGTAAGCAAAATATGCAAACTCTACGATACTGACGCGTTGATGGTGATGGAAAGGTTCTCGACCAAAGTGATGGCAGATTTTTCTTCTGAAAAATACCTTGAGGCAACTACAGGTACAAATTATTCCTATTATGCTTCTCTCGACGTAAAATACAATGCCTTTTTCAGAATTTATAAACCGGGCAAGAATACACTGGTCAAAGAAATTGAAATGATCGACACCATTTATTGGGAAAGCGCCGATTATACTCAGGAACGACTATTTGGCAAACTCCCGGGCATCAAAAAAGCCATTATTAATGCCGGAATTAAAATAGCGCTTGATGTTGACAGTAAAATTTCGCCTGTATGGGTTTCTGAAAAACGTGGTTATTTTTTGTTTGACCTTAAAAACGACCGTGGCCGGCAGTTGATAAATGAAAATAAAATGGTTGAAGCACGCGCTTTCTGGCTTGAAAAAGCCCAATCGACCAACAAGAAAATAAGGAGCAGGGCCGAATACAACCTGGCAGTGGCAAGCGAACTGGATGGAAACTTTGATCAGGCGATAGAATGGGGAATGAAATCATTTTACAGTTATTACCAGCATCAGACCGAAGTATATTTAAGAAAGCTTAAAGCACTAAAAGAGAGCAACCTACCAAAATAAATTTTGCAGCCATGAAAATGATGATTACATTATCAGGAATTGTTTTGTACTTCTTTTTAAGTTCATGTGTTACCTTAAATGAGTTTCCGATTGAGGTAATTCAGCCAGCCAAAGTTGTATTTCCGGCTGAAATTAAAAATATTACCCTCGTCAGCCGGAACCTGAAATATGCAAACGATACTTTACAGAAATTCTATTCAAAAGATTACAGGCTGATAAAAGATTTAAAGCCGATTAACATTGACAGCATATCTGTTCAGGCCTGTTTCGACAGTTTGTCGATGAAAATACAGGCACAAAAACGGTTCAGCAAAATCACGATTTTGCCTTTTTCAAGCCTTCAGGTGCAATATGTGAAAAGTATAAATCCACCTTCAAAAAACTTCATACAGAAGATTTCGACCGACACCAATGCCGACGCATTGATCCTGCTCGATATGTACTCCTCTTTTTATTCGGTTTACCCAAATCCCGAAAATAACCGTTCTATTGCTAAAGTTGTAACTGCTAGTATTTGGACTGTTTATGACGCTTCAAAATCTCAAATTATTAACCACACCTCGCTGGTTGATACATTATATTGGGATGGATTGGACGATAAGGAAAATTATTCTGCATCAAGGATTCCAAATAAAAAGGCTGCAATTAAAATTGCAGCGGAGTTGGTTGGCGTAAATTATTCGAAAAATATAGTTCCCAGTTGGGCCAAAGTTTACCGTAACACCTTATCGTACAATCAACCCGATTTTAAAAAAGCAGCCGAACTTGCAAAAAAGAACAAATGGGATGAAGCATCCTTGTTGTGGGGAAAATATGCCGAAAGCAAAAACAAGCGTCAAAAGATGCAAGCCTTATTCAATTTGGCCATTGCCAGCGAAATGAACGGCAATATTGAAGAAGCAACGGAACTCATTTCCAAAGCATCAAAAGTCAGCTCCTCCCCTTTTTATGCTACTGAAAATGAGAACATTAGGAAATATTCTGCTGTCCTGGCAAGAAGAAAAATTGAATTGAACAAACTCAATTCAATGAATTATGAATTATAGAATTTCATTTATAATACTGATTGCAATACTGGGTTTTACATCGTGTATTACCACAAGCAATACAAGATCCATTCAAGTGGAAATAATGAAACCTGCTCTGGTCACAATGCCTATAGACATTGATACAATAGCTGTTTTTACTCGCCGTCTGTATCTTCCTGATACTACCACTTTTAAATATGTTAACAGAAACAAGATTATAACAGATACCGCCATTCATTACAGGGACCTTTCGAATAAATGTGTAGATGCTTTGGCCAATTATCTTTACGATGAAGGATATTTTCTAAAAATAGTCAATTTCAAAGATTCCCTGAATTATCTGTTTTCACAAGGTGACAGTCTGATCAATTATCCCGAATTGCATAAAGGGCTTGGGGTTGATGCCTTTATCTTTCTTGATTTTTTTGAATTGAAAGATCAACTGATAAAAAAAAGTGACTATTATACCTGGACGAGTATTTTAAATAATTTTCCGGAATTTAAAAGCAGTACAAAATTGGAAAGTGTCGAAGCATATCTTATATGGTCCCTTTCCTTTAAAAGCGATACCTCCAAATACATTTACAGTCAACCTGATGAATTATTTTACGGAAACTCTGTTTATCCTGAACTGTTTGGCAATGATCTGAAGCATAAAGTACTGATGGAAAACACCTCGGAATACCTGGGCAAATCATTTGGCGCTAAACTAATTCCTACCTGGTTGAAAGTTAGCCGGACATATTACCAGTCGCACAATACCAATTTGCTGAAAGCTGAAAAATATTGCTTGAACGGTGAATGGTTAAACGCTGCTGAAATCTATAACCGGGAGACCAAAAATAAAAACCGCAACATTGCAGCCAAAGCAAAATATAACATGGCTTTGATTTGCGAAATGGAAGGAAAATTAGATGCTGCCATCGATTGGCTGGTTCAATCGTATTCGACCTACAGGTTTGAAAATGAAGAACATAAATTTAATTGTCAGCAATATATTAATTTAATTGCCATGCGGAAGAGGGAAGTTGAGCGTTTGGAAAAACAAATCAGATAACTAATCAGTCTTGTCGTCCTCAATGCCGGGGTAAAAATGAAAGAAGTCGTATGTGCGAACCCTGATGATGAAGCGAAAATGTACGAATCTGGTGTCAAAATGAAACCGCACGAACAAATTCTGATCGTGATATTTCATTTTTAGGCGATGATCGTGATTCAGTATTGGAGTTTATTCAAAATATACTGGTTATAGCTAATTTTCTTTGTCACTTCACCATAAAACAATACTATATTTGCCTTTGGTAAACAAATTTGGATTTATAATCACCATAAAAAAACCCTGAAATCGCAGCATTCTGCCAACGATTTCAGGGTTTTCAGTATAAAATTGAGCTTCTATTTTTTGCCGGGACTTGCCAAATTTTGGTAATAAACCGGTCCTTTCCGGATAGCCAGAATGACCAGAATGATTCCGGTCAGAACAAACGGAATACTTAGCCATTGCCCCATGTTCAGGCTCATACCTGCCTCAAATGCTTCCTGGTCTTCCTTGATAAACTCGACGAAGAAACGTGCAGTAAAAACCATGATAAAAAATACACCGACCAACATTCCCTGGTAATCTTTTGCCTTTGTTTTCCAGTACATATAAAGCAATACGCCAAAAGTCAGAAGATAACTCAGTGACTCGTATATCTGCGTTGGATGTTTTGCAACGGTTTCATGATTTCGCTCGAAAATAACTCCCCATGGCAAATTAGTTGGGATGCCGTAAATTTCGGAATTCATCAGGTTTCCAAAACGAATCAATGCGGCCACAAAAACACTGGGAACCACTACCCTATCCAAAACCCACAAAATAGAACGTTTCGAAACTTTCATACTCCAGATGATCATGGCAATAATGATCCCGAGTACGCCGCCATGACTGGCCAGCCCACCCTGCCAAACATACAGAATTTCAATCGGATGCTGAGAATAATATTCCCATCCGTAGAAAAACACGTGACCCAACCGCGCGCCAACAATGGTGGCTACAATCAGGTAAATGAACAAACTTTCGAGCCATTTCGGATCAATATTTTCATGTTTCCACATCTTTTCACCATGGTTGTATCCAAAAAGGAAACCTACGGCAAACAGAAGTCCGTACCAACGAACATGAATGGGTCCCAATGAGAAAATCTCAGGGCTAACGTTCCAATGAATAAAGGCGAGAATGTCCATGTTTATATTTTTTAATCCATCATATCTTTACCGTGGCAAGCCTTGAATTTTTTGCCGCTTCCGCATGGACAAGGATCGTTACGCCCCACCCTTTTTTCAACCCTTATCGGTTGCACAACTTTGGGTTCCTGTGGAGCTTCAGGCCGGCTTTGGCTTGAAGAACTGGTTGGCACTTCTGATTTTGAAGTCGAGAGTTTGCTCAAATCAAGTCCTCTGCGTTCGTGACCTTCGCGCACCTGCTGCGGATCGCTGATTGGAATGTGACCTTTTGCCAGAATGGAAACAATTGATTTGTTTACCTTGGTGATCATGATCTTGAACAAATTAAACGATTCAAATTTGTAGATCAGCAACGGGTCTTTTTGCTCATAGCTGGCATTCTGAACCGATTGCTTCAGATCATCCATTTCGCGAAGTTGTTCTTTCCAGGCATCATCAATGGTAACCAGAACGGTTTGTTTCTGATAGGACTTAACCAACTCTTTCGCCTGATTATTATAGGCCTTTTCAAGATTGGTCACGATCTGGAAAATGTGTTTTCCGTCAGAAATTGGAACTACGATGTTTGTATATAGATGTGCTTTTTGCTCATAAACGTCGCGGATAACTGGATAGGCCTGTTTGGCAATGGTTTCCATCCGTCGTGTATAAGTAATTACCATTTCATGATAAACTTTGTCAACCAGTTCGTCCGGTTTCATTTTATTGAATTCCTGTTCCGTTACAGGCAATTCAAACGACATCAAACGAATCAGGTCTCTGTTGAATTCTTCGAACATACCGTTTTCGTGGTATTCAGTCACCATATTTTCGATCACATCGTACATGGTATTCAGGATATCCACTTCAACACGTTCGCCAAACAAGGCGTGACGGCGTTTTTTGTAGATCACCTCACGTTGCGAATTCATCACATCATCGTATTCCAGCAGTCGTTTACGAATTCCGAAGTTGTTTTCTTCGACTTTTCGCTGGGCGCGCTCAATTGATTTGGTAATCATCGAATGCTGGATCATCTCGCCTTCTTTCAGGCCAATTTTATCCATGATTCCGGTAATACGGTCTGATCCAAACAAACGCATCAAATCATCTTCCAGCGAAACGAAGAACTGTGACGAACCCGGGTCACCCTGACGACCTGCACGTCCGCGCAACTGGCGGTCAACACGACGGGATTCATGCCTTTCGGTACCAATGATGGCCAAACCACCTAGTTTTTTCACTTCAGGAGTTAATTTGATGTCAGTACCACGACCAGCCATGTTGGTGGCGATTGTTACCATGCCATTTAATCCGGCATCAGCAACAATCTCAGCTTCACGTGCGTGTAATTTGGCATTCAGTACATTGTGTCTAATTCCCCGCATTTTCAGGTAACGGCTCAACAATTCCGAAATTTCTACGGAAGTTGTTCCGACCAGGACCGGCCTTCCAATTGTGTTAAGCGCTACAATTTCTTCAACCACCGCGTTGTATTTTTCGCGTTTGGTTTTATATACCATGTCTTCACGGTCGTCGCGGATTACCTTGCGGTTGGTCGGAATGACCACCACATCCAATTTATAGATGTCCCACAACTCACCTGCTTCTGTTTCGGCAGTACCGGTCATACCGGCCAGTTTGTGGTACATCCTGAAATAATTCTGAAGTGTAATTGTGGCGAAAGTCTGAGTTGCAGCTTCCACTTTTACATGTTCTTTGGCTTCAATCGCCTGGTGCAAACCATCCGAATAGCGACGCCCTTCCATGATACGGCCAGTTTGTTCGTCCACAATTTTCACCTTGTTTTCGATCACCACGTATTCAACATCCTTTTCGAACATTGCATAAGCTTTCAACAACTGATTGATGGTATGGACGCGTTCTGATTTGACGGCATAATTGGTCAGCAACTCATCTTTCTTTTCCAGCACCTGCTCTTTCGTAAGCGTTTTATCCTGCTCAATTTCAGCTATTTCAGAACCGACATCGGGCAATACGAAGAACAACTGATCTTCAACGTCATCCGAAATCAGGTCGATACCTTTGTCAGTCAACTCTACTGAATTCAGTTTTTCTTCAATCACAAAAACCAGAGGATCAGTAATGATATGCATGAGCTTGTTATTGTCCTGCATGTGATAATTCTCTGTTTTTGTCATCATCGACTTAATTCCCTCTTCACTCAGGAATTTGATGATCGCTTTATTTTTTGGAAGTCCTTTGTGGGCACGAAGTAATAAAATGGCCCCTTGTTCTTTTTCCTCCTTGGTGGCATTCGGATTGTTCAGGATTCGCTTTGCTTCGGAAAGACATTGGTTGACGATATTGCGCTGAGCCGAATATAATTTTTCCACTTTGGGTTTCAGCTCTTCAAACTTCTGAATTTCGCCTTTCGGAATCGGACCTGAGATAATCAAAGGTGTACGTGCATCGTCAATCAACACTGAATCGACCTCATCCACAATCGAATAATGATGCTTGCGCTGAACCAGATCGCGTGGATTGATGGCCATATTGTCGCGAAGGTAATCGAAACCGAATTCATTGTTGGTTCCGTAAGTAACATCAGCCATATAGGCCAGTCGGCGGCCTTCTGAGTTGGGCTGATGTTTGTCGATACAATCAACGCTCAGTCCGTGAAATTCGAAGATCGGCCCCATCCATTCAGAGTCACGTTTCGAGAGGTAGTCGTTCACAGTTACCAGATGAACGCCTCTACCGGTCAATGCATTCAGGAAAACAGCCAGTGTAGCAACCAGTGTTTTTCCTTCACCGGTACCCATTTCTGCTACTTTTCCCTGATGCAGCACAATTCCTCCGATCAGCTGAACATCGTAATGAACCATGTCCCAGGTAATCTGGTTTCCGCCGGCCATCCACTTGTTAAACCAAATGGCGTTCTCGCCTTCAATCACAATACTGTTTCTGATTGTTGCCAGATTACGGTCAAAGTCGTTCGCTTTTACTATAACTCTTTCGTTGTCATTAAAAAGCCGGGCAGTTGCTTTTACTACTGAAAATGCAGCCGGAAGTATTTCGTTTAAAACTTCCTCGAGTTTATCATCAATTTTTTCTTCAAGTTTGTCAATTTCCTGATAAATCTTTTCACTTTCCTGAATATCAACTGTTTCAACCGTTTCTTTCAGTTCATTGATCCTGTCTTCTTCAGGTTTAATTCTCTCCTGAATAAATGCTTTTAACCGCGTTGATTCGGCTCTAAGTTCATCGTTTGAGAGTAATTTAACACGTTCGTATTCTTTGATGGTTTTCTCAAGAACCGGCGTTATCTCAACCATGTCTTTATCAGCCTTGTTGCCGAGAAATTTGCCTAAAATTTTGTTTAAAAATGCCATTATCGGGGTTTTAATTGATCAAAAATTTAAAGTCACAAATGTAGTTATAATGTTTAAATCTGGGATTGGTTTTTACGATTATCGTGCCACCCGGCTAATTAGCGAAAGATCAGCCAGATTTACCTATTTATGAGAAACAACTGCCAATTAATCAGTAAAAACCAGTATTCGTAACATTGTTTAATGACAAGATCAATTCGTAAAGTGCATTTTGAAACCTGATTGTTTAATTTACCTTTGAAGCCAGAATCTCAAAAATACGCTTTCAATGACAGATTTTTCAAATCATTGTTTTGTTTGCGGCAAAGATACCGATCCACAAACCTCTAAGAAGAACCAACAACTCAACCTCCCGGTTTGTGATGAATGCAGCGGAACTGAAGCAGAAAAAAATGCCGTCGAAGATTTGACTGAAGGAATGGCCGATGGTTTTGTTTGCGGTTGTATATAAAACGGAGGAAGTAATTTTAGAGGGAATTTCTTTTAATGAAGTATGAATTTTTTTCACCCCAAATCCGCCATTAAGTAATGGTTAAAATATAATGTCGTATAATTTACCAAAATTCTTTAGCACAAACGACAATCGTTCTTTTAGATTCTGAAAACAGAGATAGGCATCAAAAGGTAACCATTGATATTTGATTCTACGCCAAAGAATTTC
>JBBRXN010000099.1:0-19504 GCA_038248385.1 Bacteroidales bacterium | reverse complement strand
TTGCCCTTGAGATCGTCTATGATCTTTAAGGTCTTCAAGGAATGTTGAAATCATAAAACTTTGTTTTTTAGTTCATTACAAAGTTATCAACATTCCTTGTTTTTCCACAGTTCCTTAATCGATTAGAATTGAACAGCCGTGGGAGCGGGACAGTCCAAGTTCTCCCAATCCAATCAGGTACTGGCAATTTTGCCGATTGCGTTTGGTCAGATCGTCGTCCCATATCTGTAAATCAGGCAATGAAACGGCAAAATAGTCCAGTTTGAATTCATCGTTCATGTGATGCTTTCCGAAGTTGATCAGCGTCTCAAACCGCTCTTTGGCTTCTTCGTTTTTGCCAAGTTTAATCAATGCCAATCCTTGATAATAAATAGTATCAGGTTGCTGGTCATTGTAAAAAATGGCTGGTGCAGGTTCTTTCAATCCTGTTGATGCCAGTTGCCAGTATTCTTTGGCTTTGTCAGCCATTCCCATTCCATCGAATACACAGCCCATCCAATAGAAAATGGTATTTTCCTGCGCACCATACAATTTTCCTTCGCCTAAATTCTCCGGATAGTGTTGAGCAAGGTTCAATAAATCAACCGCTTTTTCAAATTCTTTTGCTTCAATGGATTTTTTCGCCAATTCGGTCAGACTGAAAACATACTGTCCGGTGACTTTCCCTTCGCCGCCTTCCCACGGATGAAATTTTCGGGACATGATCAGTTCATACGCTTTTCCATTTTGGCCAAGAACATTATGCAGGGTGGCTTTTTCGAGGTACAAATCGTCGCGGAAATTCACTAATTCAGGATACATTTCCAGTTTTTGTAAGCGTTCTTGCGGGTCGAAATTCAGTCGTTTGAACAATTGGTCCAGTTCCATTAGGATACGCGCGTCGGTTGGGTCGAGTGCAAATGCTTTTTCAAGTTCGGCCAGTGCTTTAGCCGATTCATTTTGCTTATTGAAATAGGCCAATGCCAGATTTCGGTGAACTGTAGGAAACGAATCATCCAGCTTTTCGGATAATTCCCAATTGGCAACTGCTTCGTCGTATTGACGGGCATTGTACCAGAAATTGCCCAGATAATAGGGTGCTTTCGAATCTTCCGGATTTTGCTGTTTGGCCCATTCCAAAACCATCACCGCTTCGATCTGATTCGGGAAACAATAGTCAGGACAAGCTTTCACTGCTTCCTGCAAGGTTGTTTTGGCCAAATCAGGATTTCCATTCTGATCTTCGAACCATGCTTTGTAGTAAAGCGCCATCGGATAAACCTCCATATCTTTTTGCTCGTTGATCCCTATGGTGATCAATTCGATCGCTTCATCAAATAATCCCGCAAATGCGTAATCCAAAGCAAATTCTATATAGTTATGGATGTTTCCGCGGATAAGTTCTTTCATTAATCCCAACGCCTTTAAACAATGAGAACCGCCGAAGTGATACAAGTATTTTTCGAAATAAAGGCCAAAGTTGAATCGATCCAGCTTTATAGATTCTTCAATTAATATTTCGGTTTCATTGATTCGTCCGAGTTTCCGCAGAATGGCTGCCTTAAGTTGACGAGCTTTGTGGTTATGCCAGTTGCAGATCAGGGAGCGGTCAATCAATTCAATCGCTTCTTCCCAATTCCGACAGGTACATTCGAGCTGTGCCAATTGGAAATAGCCTTTAGCCATAAAAGCATGGTTCCACACCGATTTGTAAATGAAAACAAAAGCTTCCCGATTTTTTTCCTGATAACGCAAGGCAAGTCCAAGATTAAACAGCGGCTCGCCATCAATCGGATTTGGATTTCGCTCTGAAAGCCTGTTGATCGCTATTCGAAAATAGCTTTCGGCTTCCTGAAATTTTCCTCGACGCAACAGCCACAATCCCATCGCATTATTACAGCGGCTGTCTTCCGGATCGCGACGAAGCGCTTCGAGGTAATAATCGCGCGGATCATAAGTGGCGTGGCGGTATTGTTCCAAATGCAAACCGGTTAGGTACAATTGTTCGTTACTGTCGATTTCTTCAGGAAGTTTAGCGGCTATGGCCGCTTCAGGAATTGCTTTTTGCTCGTCGGATTGAGGCTGCCAACCAACCAAGGTTTTCCAATCTGAAGTGACAATAAAAATTTTAATCATTTTCTGATCAGTTCCTTCCGGAAGTTTAATAGTTTTTTCGAAGGACGTTGCCGGATGAAAATCAAATGTTTCTTCCAGCAAAATATCCTTTCCCAACGTCAGAATCACTTTTGAAGCCGGATAGGCGGCGGTTGTATATGCCTTTATAACAGCATTCCCATCCTGAAATTCCAGATTAACCATTGCCTCTTTCGTCGCGTTTTTCACCACACCCAAATCTCGGTAAGGCATAAAATACTGGGAGAAAGTTTTTTCCTCCCCTGGCATAATCCATGAAAAATCGGGCTGATTGTCGGTATAAACGCCACACATCAGCTCAATGTAAGGTCCATCTTCGTCGGTCAGGTTTCGGTCCCAGGCACGGCCAAAATCGCCGTGACCCCAGGTCCATTGCTTCTTTCCGGGCGAAACATGGTGATTGGCCACATGAAGCAATCCGCCTTTGCTGTCGTTTTCGTAACCGCCTACAAAATTGTATTTCGAATTGACGGCCATATACGAAGTGGGTACCGGAATATTTTTGTAGCGCGAAATATCGGTTCCGGGCGAGTAGTCAACTTTGTAATAGGTTCCTTTGGCAATGGGAAACTCCGAAACATCGCGTTTGCCATGATCGAAAACGGCATTCACATCAGGAGGGAAAACTGATTGGTAATGGTCGTTCACTTTCACAGCCGGATTTGCCCACCATAAAAAAGTTTGCGGATGATTGGTGCGGTTGTATAGTTTTGCCTTAATTTCCAGGTAGGCTTTATCGGGATACAGCGTAAATCCGGCCATTCCACGGGTGCGAAACATACGTTCCACTTCGCTGCACCAAACGGTCACACTACCATCATCATTTTCTTCAATACAATGATCAATCGGCTCAAAAGTAGATGGACGGTGATGTTGCGGCCAGTTAAATTCAATTCCTCCGGATATCCACGGACCGGTTAATCCAACCAATGCCGGTTTGATTACCTGATTGTAATATACAAAATGGCGCTGTTTGGTTTTATCGAAAGCCATCTGGATCCGTCCGCCCAATTCGGGCAGAATCATGATTTTCAGGTATTGATTTTCAAGAAAAACGGCATTCCATTCACGATCCACTTTTTCGTCCAGAATTTTTTCTATCACCGGATGCGGATAAACCACACCGCTGCTTCCCTGATAAACACGCTTTTCCAGAAACATTGGATTCTTCTCAGGCTTCCCGATTCCATAAGTTGGGATGATCACTTTTTCGCACCAGGCCCGAGCCTCCCCAGAAGCCTCCCCCGCCCCCTCCGAAGGAGGGGAGTTTGGAACATTACTATTTAATTTGGTCATTTCTTTTTAACTAATTTCACCATTACGACTCCCTGAGCCGGAACCAGAGCACTGAACTTTTGATCGAAAGTACCCAATTCTTTTTGATGCCATAGATCACGAACTACTTGTTTTCCTTTGACTTGAAGACTTGTCCAGTCTGCAGAAACTTCTATAGCATCTTTGCCCCGGTTAAATAAACCAACTGCTTTTGAGCCGTCAGCCAGATTTTTAACCATCAGGAATACATTTTCTGACTGCTTTATAACCAAACCACATTCCCCAAGCGGATCCTGATTGACATCAATCACTTCAGGATTACAAAGGACATTCAAAGTGAGTTCATCCAATTTGGCCATGTCTCCGCTATAAATCAAAGGGGCAGCCATCAGGCTCCAAAGAGACATGTAAGCATATTGCATAGCAGCTGGCATTGGTGCCAATTCGGGCGTGCCCATTTTATTGGCATTGCCAATCCATCCGATTTGAATATAATCGGGATCGTTCCATTCGCCCGGCTTGGAAAATTGCCTGTGTTCGCAATTCTTAATAGCTACATCGAAAATCCGGTCGAGTTCGAAACCCAAATCCCCGGAAGTCCTCCAGCAATGGCCACCCACTTCGCCTCCCCATTTCCAAACATCGCCCATGCCATACTGACAAAGGTTGAAAACCATATCGCGGTCGAGCGATTTCAAAATGGTTCCCATCTGGCGGTAAGGTTTCTCAAAAGCTTCCAGGCTTTTATCATCTTTGGCAATTTCCCCATACGAGCACCAATCGTATTTCAGGAAATCGAATCCCCATTCGGCAAACTGTTTGGCATCCTGTTGTTCGTGCTGCCAGGCACCGGTAAAACCACCGCAGGTTAAAGTCCCCGGAGATGTGTAAATTCCGGCTTTAAGACCTTTGTCATGAATATAGTCTGTAAGTCCTTTCATATCCGGGAAGTGCTTGTTTGGAATAATATTTCCTTTTTCATCCCTCAACGGACCAACACGCATGGGATCGTTATTTTTTGGTGCATTCATCCAGCAATCGTCGATGTTTACATACTCATAACCAACATCAGCCATTCCGCTGCTAATCATCACATCGGCGGCTTCGCGCATCATTTGGTCGGTGATGCGGTCGTAATGAGCGTACCAGTGATTATAACCCATCGGCGGAGTAAGTGCCAGTTTATCTCCGGAAATAATCTTGAATTTTCGCTGATCTTTTCCTTTTGAATTTTTAGCTTGAATCATCAATTGATAATCCCCTTTTTCAGGCGTAATTCCTGAAATGATGCCGGTTTGAGTGTTCAGTTTCAATTCTTTGGGCAAGCCTTTTACCGAAAAACTGATCGGCCGCTCACCTTGACAAGGAATGCGATAAAGAAATGGATGCCCGGGACGACAACCATAAACTAAAGGCCCATTAATGCGGGGTTGAGGCCCGGGTTTTGGAGTATAAAGTTCAAAGCCGTTTGAAATTGTCTTTTCCTGATTTCCTGAAAACACCAGAGTTGGTGCGATAATCAGCATGCCAAACAAGACAATTAAAACGAATGTTTTTGGATAAGTTTTCATATAGAATTAATTGGTAAGTTTTTGAATATCTGTCACCGTAAGTTCCACTTTAGGGTTAAATTGAGTTGCTGCAATGTATTTTTTCAGGCTAAAAATCAATTGTTGCGCTTCAGGGCGGTTGGCCAAATCTGAAGTAAGATCGATTCCGGAAATCAGGATTCTCCCTTTGCCAACCTTGGCTTCAAAAACCAGAGCCAGCGGACGGTTGGTAAACCAGTCATCAATCACACGAACGATGGGTTTTATTTCAGATGGGAAACTACTGATATTGATGGCTCCTGAATGGCTCATGGCATCCCACCATTGGTAATTGCTGAAGTATTCGGTCGGGAATTCGGCCAATGCCGGATGGTTTGGATTGCATAGAATTCCCAAAGTGTGCGGCGCTTGTCCTCCAGTCCATGCTGTATTCCAGAAGATGCTCGAAAAACCGATTTTAACATTGCCACCCATTTCATTCGGCAGTGTTCCTTTTTTCAGGTTTAACAAAACCAATCCGCCATTTTCAAGAAACGACACCGTTTGAGCATCCAGTTTTTGAACAATCCTTATTTTTTCTTCTCCTGAAATGGATTCCTTTTTTGCAAGATATACCCAGAAATCCCAGGAGTTGCTCAGTCCATTTATAGTTATTTCGAGATTCAACTTTTCAGGTTCTATCACTGATGCCAATGGAACAGAAATATTTCCCAGTTTGAAGGCATTTCCAAGCGGAATATCCGTTTGCGCGAGTTTGCCCGATTGAAGCGTTTTGCCTGATTTGTCAGTGATTTTCCATTCAGGAGTGCAACCGGTAATTGGGTTTTCGCCGAAATGAGCAATTTCGACTGCCGCTTCAAAAGTTTCGTTATTGGTGAAAATGCATTTTTTAAGTCGGGCCAGCGGAACGGTTGAGTTGCAGAAACGTTTGTATTCAGCAGGCGAAATATACCCTTTTTCGTCCCAGAAAGCATCCAAAACGCCGACCAATGCAGTTCCCTGACCTGGGAAATCATGCAAATCGAGTAACTGAAATCCCCCGAAATCTTTGGTTCGCAGTGCAGCTTCGATATCGGCTTTGTAGCAAAGCGCCTGCAATTTACCCGAAGCTAATAAAAAGCTGTCGGCCAGCTGTTCCATGCCATGTTCCTTCAAAGTTTCCTGAAATATTTCGAAGTTTTTTGCACGAACTACTCCGTCATATTTAGCAATTTCCTTAAAATCGGGATAAACGCACCATTGGCCAATTTCGTGGCTCACCACCGGTTGTTTGAAAGCTGCAATCCGATCCGACCAATCGTAATCAGTCCTTGGTACTTCAGCATTGATAATGCTTTTTAAACCTTCGCCCCAGCCCTGAATCCGCGGATTTGCAGTGCTCAGGTAATCGTTCACCGGCAAATTGGGCCAACCGGCTCCTGAAGTATAAATACGGCGACTGTCTTTGTTTTTCCAGAAGTTCACAAATTCGGTCAGGAAAGAAACCTGATTAGCTCCACCCGGCTCATTTCCGTAAACCATCATGCAAAATGAAGGATGGTTACCATATTCCTGAACCATTCGTTCGCTCTCTTCATACAAATACTTATCGAATGGTTTTCCATCACCCAAAGTGGTAGATTGGTTGGCCCAGGACGAGCATTCGACCTGAAGGTAAAAACCGGTTTGGTCGGCAGCTGCGAAAGCCGCTTGGGGCGGGCACCACGAATGAAAACGGATATGGTTCAAGCCGTGAGCACGACAGATGTTAAAAATACGAAGCCATTCATCTGTAGTTGTTGCCGGATAACCTGTTTTCGGGAAAATAGCACATTCCAATGTTCCACGTAAAAAAGTGGGCTGTCCGTTGATTTGAATCTGTTTGCCAACCACTTTAAACTCACGCATTCCGAAAGAGGTTTGGCAAGTATCGGTTGCTCCTGAAGTCGGATCGCTCAGTATCGCAGTGAGTTTATAGATTTCAGGATGAAATTCGTTCCAAAGTTTCACTTCACCTCCCATCGGATAGTCAATGGAAAGAAGGTTTTCGCCAATGGTCAGATCAAAATCATTTGCCTGACTTTTTGGTGTACCTGCCCCGTTGGCATTGAGGTTCATCTTGATTTTGGTAGTTTTTCCGGTCGTATTTTTTACAGTGATCTTGGCTGTAATTTTCTTATTCTGAAGATCAGGAAAAACCTGAATATTTTGGATGTTTATTGCCGGACGTGCTTCAAGGAACAACTGCCCAACCATTCCGTTCCAGTTGGTCTGAGTGTGATCTGAAATGCTGTGCGAGTTTAATCCCGGATCGATTTCTTTGGTCCGGTTGTCGATGCAAATGGTAAGAATGTGTTTGCCCGGATTAATAACTTCTGTCAGGTCGTATTTGTGGGGTGTTCCCAGTGAATTTCGCATGCCGACTTCCTTGTCATCCACCCAGAGACGGCTTTCCCAATGGCAACGTTCGAGAAAAAGTTCAATATTTTGCCCTTCCCAATTGGCTGGTATAGTCACTTCTTTCTGGTACCAAGCCGCTCCCTGGTAATGTTTGAGCGATTGCAGCCAGAATGGGATTTTGATATTTCCCGGTTCGCGGTATTTGGCGTATTCCGGGCTTTTATAAAACGAACTATCCACAATCTGCCCGGTCCATTTTGTGTACAGGGTTATATCGTCGCCCTTTCCATTGGTTGACATGGAGCCGGGAAGCGTCACATTATCAGTTAATGATTGGCTGAACCATTTTTCAGAAATCCCTTTATCGTTGGGATCTACAGCGAATTTCCATTCACCGGAAAGGTCGATTTTCTTTTCAATTTTATTTGTGCATGAAGTGAAAGTAACGAGCAGCACGAATAAGAGAAATCCAATATTCTTCATGGTTGATTTTTTTATCCGATCATTTAAACTTAATTGGTTGGTGTAATACGGGCCACCCATCCACCTCCGGCAGCAAGTTTCAGGCTTAATGTTTCTCCGGAAGAAAAATCGCGTTCAGATTTTTTATAATCTTCTGCCCGAGTATTCGCATTGAGTCCATCCTCAATGATTTCGATGTGGTAATTGCCCTGTTTCAGAAAATCAGTTGGCAAATCCAACCTTCGCTCGTCCTGATTGGTAATAGCTCCAACATACCAATCTTTACCGGACCTTCTGGCAATGATGGTGTATTTGCTTATTTTCCCTTTCAGCAGGCGGGTTTCGTCCCATTCAACCGGTATTTTTGAAATAAAATCAGTGCATTCTTTTTCGAGGTAGTAATCAGATGGTGAATCAGGCAGCATTTCCATCGGACTGCTCAGGATGACAAACAAAGCCATCGAATGAGCACGGGTTCCTTGTCCCATGGGGTAATCGCCAATTGCGCGAAAATTATCTCTGGTAGAATTTCGCATGGTCCCCGGAATATAATCCATCGGCCCGGTAAACATTCGGATATATGGCAATAGATTGTGATGTTCAGTATTATCCAAATTGGTACTTCCGCTATATTCGAATTCGATGAGCGCTTCGCGGGTCAGCACATTGGGATATTTTCTTCTTAATCCGCATGGCTTGTATGCTCCGTGGAAATCGACTACCATCTTTTTTTCAGCGGCTTTTCGGGCAACAGCTTCATAAAACTCTACCATAGGCTGGTCGTCGCGGTTCATGAAATCCATTTTTATACCTTTGATTCCCCATTTTTCAAACTGATCAAAAGCTTGGTCCCATTGTTTTTCAAGCGAATGCCACATCACCCAAAGCATAATGTCAACGCCTTTCGATTTTGCGTACGCGGTTACTTCTTTCATGTTCAATCCCGGAACTTCCTGCAATAAGTTCTCTTTCGGACACCAGCCATCGTCGAAAAGGAAATACCGAAATCCTTTCGCAGCACAGAAATCGATGAAATATTTGGCTGTTTCGGTATTGATTCCTGCTTTAAAATTGACTCCGTAAATATTATTTTTGGCCCACCAGTCGAACATAACCACTCCCGGTTTTATCCACGAAACATCCTTTAATTCGGTTGGAGAAGCCAGCAGATACACCATATTATTGGTAATCAGTCCGTCTTCATGGTCAGTTACTGCAAAAATACGCCACGGATAAGTTCTGGTTCCTTTCACTTTGGCGATGAAATCAGAACTTTCGGCAATCTGTCCCTGACCATAAATATTTCCCTTGTTCGAATATTTTTTCGGAAATGGTGGATTTGTACCTGTCAGTTCAGCCTTTCCGTTGCTTTTAAGCCACATACCGGGATAATTGTATAAATCTGATTCAGTAATCATCACAAATGATCCGTTTTGTTTTTCGACCAGTAGGGGCAGATTACAAAGTTTGCCAACTTCCAATGCATTTAGTTTTTTGAATTCGTAGGGGGTTTCGTAGGAGGAATTGAACGATTTTGAAGCCTGAAAGCGAACGGAATCGTTTTCCTGAAACTGAATGTTGAGATTTTCCTTCATGATTGTCAGGCTATCTTTGATGGATGTTGAAAAGCGGTAAGCCAGTCCTTCGTTGAATAGCCGGAAAGTAACAGAACAGTTGGATTTAAAAGCAATTCCGAGTTCATTGAAGTAATTTTTATAGGTGTCGGCTTTTTCACGAATCACTGGTTTAACTTCTTCGATAACTGTCCTTCGGATGATTTTTTTAACCTGGAGGTTGGCAAACGGTTGTTTATCACCAACCATTACAAGCGACAGACTGTTTAGACTGAAAACAAGTTCGTTACCATTCTCCATGTTTACTCTGATTCCATGGTTGATTTCAATTGTCACAGCAAGTTTCTCATCAGGAGAATTCAATTGATATTTTTGAGCTTGTGCACCCAAAAACAGGAAGGCCGAAATGAGGGCTATCAATGTTTTTTTCATGATATAATCGCTTAGTGGATAAGTTTATTTTCAATTTCTTCCAAACTTTTTCCTTTTGTTTCGGGCAATTTTTTTAGGATAAACAGAAATCCTGAAAGGCAAATAAATGCATATAACCAGAATGTTCCGCTTGCATTTAGCAGCTTATTCAGGATAGGAAAAGTATAGGTAAGTATAAAGCAAGCCATCCATAATGCTGTAGTTGCCAAAGCCATAGTCGCTCCACGGATTTTATTCGGAAATATTTCGGAAAGTACCACCCATGTAATTGGCGCCAATGTCATGGCATAAGTGGCAATGGCAACCATCACCAAAACTAAAATGGCCAGACCTTTCAGTTCAAAATAATAGCTGGTACCGAGCATGAAATAAATTAATGCAAGACCTGCAGAACCAAGTAACATCAGTTTGCGGCGGCCCCAGCTATCGACCATGCGCATAGCCAGCAGGGTGAATACGAGGTTAACAGCTCCGGTAATCACAATATTGAAAAGCATTTCACCCACCGAATAACCTGCCGATGTAAATATTTCTTCGGCATAGTTGAAAATCACGTTGATGCCGCACCATTGCTGGAAAACTGCCAACACAATCCCCAAAATCAGAACGGGCCTGATTTTCTTATTGGTCAATGCTTTCCATTCCACTTTTTTGTGTGCGTCCTTCAACGTTTCAGCTATGTTTTTTTGTTCCTGAAGGGCATATTTGCGGCCCCCGATGCGTTCGAGGATATGCAAAGATGCTTCCCATTTTCCGGATTTTCCCAGAAATCGTGGACTTTCAGGAATAAAAAAGGCAAGTATAAAAAATGCGAATGCAGGAGCAGTCTCCACCCAGAACATCCAGCGCCAGCCTGTTTGCCCGTTCCACGACTGCAGGATCATCTGGTCGGTGGCACCTGATGAAACTTTGTCGGCAATCAGATAGTTGATGATCTGTGCTGCCAGAATTCCGATCACGATGGTGAGTTGATTCACCGAAACCAACCTTCCTCGCATTGATGCCGGTGAAATTTCGGCTATGTACATGGGTGAAATGGCCGAAGCCAGCCCGATTCCCAAACCACCGATCAGCCGGTAAACAATGAAAGGGGTGAACTGGTTAACAGCGCCGGTGCCAATGGCCGAAATGGTAAACAGGGCAGCAGCAATTATCAAAGGAATCTTTCGGCCAAAACGGTCGGTAAGATAACCGGAAATCATGGCGCCAAATAAACAGCCAATCAGCGCACTGCTCATAGCCCATCCCTGTAAGTGCGGTGAATTGGTGATATCGAAAAATCGCTCGTAGAAGGGTTTTGCTCCGCCAATTACCACCCAGTCGTAGCCGAATAAAAGCCCGCCCATGGCCGAAACCAGCGTAATTCCTAAAATGAATTGTTTGTTGAAATTGGATTTGTCCACGAGTTAATGATTTAGTAAAGGCAAAAATATGATTTAGCTTATTCTTACAGAATGAATGATTTTACGAATTTATGGATTATCTGATCTTTTGCAGGCCTGTTTCTGAAAAAATTTGCGAAAGGTAAAATCTTTTAATTCATCTTGAATTTGAGACGTTTTTATTCCTTATAAATAATTGATTACTTTGAAATCGAAACATCAGAATTGACAATATCGGCATAAATAGTAAAATGATTATGAAGAAGGAAGATGGATTTCCGGGGCAGGTCAGTTTTGTGCTTCCGGAGAAAATTACCGGACTTATCAAGGAGAATCCACTGATTTCGGATTTGTACTTCACTGACATTGGATACTACCCGCTTGCAAGGCACCATTTCAGGGAACGACCGGCAGGATGCGCACAACATATCCTGATTTATTGTGTCGAAGGAAACGGCGAAATCCGATTGGGAGAAACACTACATACGGTTCATGCCGATCATTTCTTTATTATTCCTGCAGGGATGGCTCATGCCTATCATTCTGATGAACAAAATCCGTGGTCGATTTACTGGATTCATTTTTCCGGAGCAAAAGCCGGTTTGTTCGCACGGTTTGCCTGCCGTCCAATGCCTGTTGAGCGAAGTAAGTTTTCGCGGATCAGCGAACGGCTCGGATTATTTTCAGATATTTTTCGCAACCTCGATCGCGGTTTCAGCATCGAAACACTGGAGTACGCCAATATGTGTCTTTCGCATTTACTGGCATCGTTTACCCATTTGAGTCAGTTCAGGGAAATACGCAAAGCCGATGAAAACGATCCGGTTGCGATGAGCATTAATTTTATGCTCGAAAATCTTGTCCGGAAGCTGCGATTAGACGAAATTGCTTCGGAAATAGGTTTGTCTGCGTCACACTATTCACGGCTGTTTCAAACACGAACAGGACATTCTCCCATTGATTATTTTATTCAGCTGAAAGTCCAGCGGGCTTGTCGTTTGCTTGATAATTCCGGATGGCTGATTGCTGATGTTTCGCGCGAAGCAGGATTTGAGGATCAATTTTATTTTTCGCGGGTATTCAGGAAAATAATGGGTATGTCGCCTGCGGAATACCGGAAACAACAAGGTTAAATTTTGTGCGAATTACGATATTTGTATAAATATAATTACATATATGCGCATATTTGTAAAATAAAAATTACATATATGCGTATATTTGTAAAAATAAAAATACATTTATGCTGAGAAGAGAATTGTTTCATACTATCCGTCCACAACTCTATCACAAAAATGCGATAGTAATTACTGGAATGAGGCAAGTTGGAAAAACCACCTTAATGCGCCAACTTTTTAATGATTTCGAAGGAAAACGTTTGTGGTTTGATCTTGACAACCCTCTGGATCAGATGCTTTTCGAAAACATTGACTACAATGCCATTTACAGTGATCTGGCAAGAATGTCAGCGATTAAAACTGACGAACGTCTGTTGGTATGTATTGATGAAATCCAAAATCTTCCTGAAATAACCAAAATCATTAAATATTTGATCGATCATTTTGGTGTCAAATTTATAGTAACCGGGTCTTCAAATTATTATCTGCGCAATTTGTTCCCAGAATCTTTGAGCGGTCGTAAATTTCTTTATGTTTTACCCGTATTATCGTATCGGGAATTTTTGTATTTCAATAATAGGCTATCCGAAGATCGACTGACTCAAAATATTGAGGAGGCGATGCAGGAAAAATCGAAAGTCAACATCATGCAAACGAAAGAGCTATATAGCGATTACCTTGAATTTGGTGGATTTCCTGAGGTAGTACTTACTCCTGATCGTGAAACAAAAAGACAAATTCTGAAAAATATCTTTACATCTTTTTTTGAAAAAGACATCAGAGTATTTACCGAATTAAAAGACATCAGGGAATTAAGAGACCTGATTTTACTTCTGGCACCGCGAAATTGTAATCTGATTGACGTTACTAAATTGGCTTCAGAATTGGAAATTAGCAGGGTGAAAATTTACAATTACATCGAATTTCTGGAAGGTGTTTTTTTTCTGAAAATGATACCAAAATATTCCAAAAGCCTTGACCGAAGCGTGGCAGGAGGTAAAAAAGTATATTTTTCGGATACAGGAATACTCAATTTAGTAGCCAAAGTTACTGATGGGCAGCTTCTTGAAACAGCAGTAGCCAATCAACTTTGTTACTATGGCGACATTAGCTTTTACAATAAAAGGAACACATCAGAAATCGATTTTATCCTAAACAAGGAAATTGCTTTTGAAGTAAAACAAAAAGCAATGGACTCTGATTTTAAGAAACTTCAAAGTTTGGCAAAAGAAATCGGAATCGAAAAAATATATATGATCAGTAATACGGTTTCAAATATTGAAAACACAGTTTATCCCTGGTTATTATAGGGTAAAACTGTGTCTTCAATTCTTCTGAAAATTACTTTTCCGAAATGCAATACAAATATTTGGCGCCTCTTAAAAACAGGTTATTTCCAACAATAACCGGTGATGCCTCGAAAGTATCGTCTAACGTATTTTTTGCGAGAATTGAGAATTCAGGACCGGCTTTTAAAACGTTCACAACATTGGTTGCAGCCACATAAATTCTGTCTTTGCTTCCGGTGGGCGACGAAAAGATATTGGTTATCCCATCTAATTTCTGATTGCTGTACAAAACCTTTCCATCTTTGGCATCCAGACAAGTCATAATGCCGTTGTTGCCTTTCAGGAAATACAGCTTTCTATCCATCAATACCGGACTTGGCGTATAAGGCGCATCCTGATTGTATTCCCAAAGAATTGCACCAGTTCCGGTGATGTCGCCTTTGGCTTTGGCCAGATCAACCGCTTTAATCGCGTTCCCCCGAAATCCGCTCATCAGGTAAAGAATACCATCAGCAAACATGGGATTAGGAATTACATTTTTGGTCATTCCGGTGCATTCCCAAATTACCTGACCTGTTTCAGCATCGTAACTTCTGACTTTATTCGTTGCGCTTGTAATCAATTGCGCTTTTCCGTCAACTTCAACTACAAGTGGAGTTGCCCATGAAGTAATTTCGTCACGTTCGGCCGTCCAGGCTTCTTTGCCCGTCTTTTTATTCACTGCATACAAGTATGATTTTCCCTGATGGTCCCACTGGATGAAAACTTTGTCTTTGTAAACTGCCGGAGAGCTTCCTTCGCCAAAACTTGCCACGATATCCATTTGGCCGAAATCGCGCTCCCATTTCACATTTCCTTTCATATCAAGGCAATACAACCCTCGTGAACCAAAATAGGCAAAAATGTTTTCACCATCGGTAACCGGCGAATTGGAGGCCCAGCTTCCCAATTCGTGAGTTCGTTCGATGGGTAATTCTTCTTTTACAACCGTTTGCCAGTTAATTTTTCCTGAACCTTTATCAACCGAAATCACTTTAAACTGATGTATTAAATCGGTCTGATTAGGGGCCATTGGGCTTGCTCCTGTTCCATCAGTTTTTTCTGCTTTTTTATCGGTTGCAACGGCAGTTTGTACAATAATTTGATTTCCCCAGATAATTGGCGTTGCGTGTCCTTTTCCCGGAATTTCTATTTTCCATTTCACATTTTTGGTTTCACTAAATTCAACCGGAGGATTGCCAACCGAGGCTGCCCCTGAATTGTATAAACCGCGCCATTCGGGCCAGTTGGCGGTGAAGTCAGATTTGTCCTGCGCCTGTGTTTTGGTCAACATGAACAAAAAGAAGAACAAAAAACATAAGGATTGCATTGCAAATCGGGCGATTGTGTTTTTCATAGGTAGTCAATTAAGTTGGTTCATAAAATTAGATACAGTTCCTTTAAGACTTCAATTTAGTGAAATCGTTTAATTACTGGAATGATAAAAATACTTTAAAAAAAAATCATATTCATTCTACCTGTGAACCGGACCCTATATTTCCCATTCCGAAGAAAAGACAGGTCATGATCTGAATGCACATTTTTCCGGTTTCATCAGATGCATTTACAGGTAAATATATTGGATACCATTCTACTTTATCGGCTTTTTCCAAGGATTGTTTTCCAATGGGTGTACTCGAGGAAATGAACATTTTGTTTTTTGACACTTTTTCTTTACCAAACGAGCGACTTTCGGGATTACAATTCTGAACCACCATCATCGCCAGTAATGAAGTATCTGCACACACCTCCATAATCCCGTAATACTCATTGAATTCAGCAAAAATCTTTGTTTCTCCGAAAAATCCTTCAATCCGGTGTATCCGCTCCAAACCCAACGTATTTTCGGTCTGAAATCCGGTAAAAATATTGAACTTCTCCTTGGTTTGATCGGTGGAATGCACTTCTTCCCGACGGGTATAAAGGAAATCACCAACCCGGTTTTTATCATCGTATAATTCAGCGATAAGAGGCGCGGTAATCCGTGAGGAGCCAGCAGCATCCTTTACTTATCGTTCCTGCATTTCGATCCATTTGAGACGGATGATGGTTTTCTGACCATCTGAAAACTTGACGGTTCCTTTCTTCTCCCTGATAACTTTTTGTTCGTACATCATGTCGATGCCGGTAATTTCAGTAAAAAGAGTAGAGAATATGGCCGACCTGCCAGGTCTGGCTGATTCACTTTCCCAACCTTCGTGGTAGTTCAGCCTGACAAGAGTGTCACCCGGAGCTTCCAATAGGGCAGAAAAATTACCTGCATCCCGCCAGGCGCCATTTATTTTCAGAAGTACACGTTTCGAATGCGGGAAAAGTGAGCGGATCAATTCTTCCTTCTCTTCCGGCGAACCCAAGGTGATTTTTTCATCCGAAGCAGGTAAAACACCCAGAGCTTCTTTTACCAATCTGCCAAAAATTTGCCGGAACTCGTCCGGCGAAAGCCATCGCCTCGATGTAAGGTACCCTGATGCATCAAAATATTCAAGCTCATGCGAAACCGCCTTCGTGAGAATCGTTTTCCCATTCTGTCTGATTATAATATTCATTTTCCAGTACATTGCAAACCCTGAGGTTGCCCTGGTAATGAAGGAGAAAATACCTATTTCGGGCTCCGCACCGGAAACCTTTTCCGGCAATTCAACTTTCTGATTCCCGAAACCATTGATGATTTTGTACTCCACCCGTTCAGGGAATAAAACATCCTGAACATTTATTGTTTTCGACAGTTCCATCCGGATATCACTAAAAATGGAATCACGGAGGTCGGGATAAAGAAAATAATTCGGGAATCGCGCTTCATCGGTCCAGCGAAGCTCATGTTTCAGTACAAGTACTTTTGCATTTTGTCCGTTACAAAGATGAAAAAGGGAAAATGCGGCGAGTATTAATATTAAGTGTTTCATTTTGTATCTTTTTAGTTGTTATGCTTAAGATTACAACAAAATAAAATACAGATTCGTTCAATTAAAGTTGCAAAGAGAGCTACATCCGAATTCGTTTTTTAATGTAAAACTTTCAGCTACATTTACCCGAAATTCAGGATGACTTAGATTTTCCACAATGAATATTGACCTAACTTATATTACCCAAAAACTTCAGGACGGCGATGAGGAAACCTATGTTTTCCTTTTCCGGCAATATTATGTGCCACTGTGTTCGTATGCCCGGCGATATGTTGGCCGTAAAGACATTGCCGAAGAAATCGTATCCGAAACATTCTTTAAACTCTGGGAAAACCGTGCAAAGATAAATATTAGTACCTCTATAAAAGCTTATCTTTTCCAGGCGGTTTGCAACAATTCGCTTAATTATTTGCGCAAATTAAAACATGAAACCAGACTCGAAGAATATTTTCATGAAACCACGTTCGAAAACATTGCTTTTTCTGAACCACTGGACGAAATTGAAGGACAAAGTCTGCTATTGATCAACATTAATCAGAAAATTGAAGAGGGGATTGATCAGCTTCCGGAACAACAGAAAAAAGCATTCCGGCTGAAACGTTTCGAAGGACGAAAAACCAAAGAGGTGGCCGAAATCATGGGACTTTCAGTTAAAACCGTTGAAATGCATCTTACAAAAGCTACACTCAATTTGCGCCAAAAGCTGAAAGATTATTTACCTTATTTTCTGTTGTTTATGTTGCTGAAATAATTTTTCAATTTTTTTTATTTTCGGATACAGGGTTTTTACATTTTGTGCATCTTGGTTATTGAAAGCACATAAAATGGAAAACAATACTTCAATACACGAACTGATCATACGCCTCCTTTCCGGAGAAGCAGACGCTTCCGAAAAGGAGATAATCGCCGGATGGCTAGACCAATCGGCTGAAAATAAGAAGTTATTTGCCGACCTCCGTGAAATCTGGCTGAGTTCGGGAGTTGAAAGCAACTCAGATCACTACAATCTGGAAGCCGCTATCGGAAAGTTCAGGCAACAAATCCAAAATGAGAAAAAACGCCAGCCGAAAAAAAACAATTTCATTCCTTATTTAAAATATGCGGCCATTGTAATTCTGGCTTTGGCTTTACCATTCAGCTATTATTTGGGAACGCGAAATGTGGTGCAGTCGTCGGTAACCACCATTTCCTGCGCGTTTGGTGATAAGTCAAGCATCGTTTTACCCGATAGTTCCCGCGTGTGGTTAAACTCCGGAAGTAAACTCACCTTCAATTCCGATTTCAAAAACAGTGGACGAAATGTGGTTTTGGAGGGCGAAGCTTTTTTCTCGGTTTCGAAAGATAAAGCTCATCCGTTCCGGGTAAAAACTTCTGATCTCGAAATTAAAGTTTTGGGCACCGAATTCAATGTAAAAGCTTATCCGGAAGAAAATTCAATCTCTACCACCTTGATAGAGGGGAGCGTCCAAGTTTCGAGCCAAACACAGGAAACATTAATCAAACCTTCTCAAAAACTGGTATTCGACAAAACAAGCCAGAAAATGGCTAAGCTGGAACTAACTGACACCTCGCCCGATACAGAATGGAAAGATGGCCGGCTGGTTTTCCGCAACGAATCGCTTGGTGAACTGGAATTGATGCTCGAACGCTGGTTTGATGTGGACATTGTTTTTGCTGATGAAAAGGTGAAAAGTCTCCGGTTTACTGGTGTTCTCGAGCGCGAAAGTATTTTGGAAGTAGTTTCTTATTTCGATCTGTCGAAACTAGTGGACTGCCACATTGAAGGAAATAAAATCGTTATTAAATCTGAAAATAAATAAAATGACAAAAGTATGATCTCAGAGTAAAATGAAAAAGGGAAGTGCTACCAACACCTCCCTCAAGTAATTAAATTAAACCGAAGTTTAACTTTAAAAAGCACGTAAATTTATGAAATTAAATCGAACCGCGTGGTCCCTCTTACAAGATGGACAACTAAAAAAATGTTTACTAATTATGAAACTAACCTGGTTTCTGGTTTTAATCTTCACCCTTCCGATGAGCGCATCGGTTTGGTCGCAGACCATGAGTGTGAAATTGAAGAATGCTACCCTTCAGGAATTGTTCCTGCAAATTGAGAAAAGCAGCAATTACCGCTTTTTTTACAACAATGACGAAGTCGATGTCAGTCAGCGAGTAACGGTTTATGCTGAAGGAAAAACGGTTGCTAAAATCCTGACTACCACTTTCGAAGGACTTCCCTATTCGTTCAAGGAATTGGACAATAAAATGATCCTGATTGAACGAACAAATATTGCATCGAAGGGACTTGCTCCAGGCAGCCAGCAGCAAAAATCCGTCTCCGGAAAAGTAACCGACTCTTCAGGCAGTCCGCTTCCGGGTGTTTCAGTCGTTGTAAAAGGAACGACCACTGGAACTATTACCGATGGTGACGGGAAATATTCCCTTTCCAATGTTCCTGAAAATGTAATTTTGCAGTTTTCGTTTGTTGGGATGAAAACACTTGAGGTTGTGGTTGGAGGTAAATCATCCATAAATGTGACTCTTTTCGAAGAAACTTTTGGCATTGAAGAGGTTGTGGCAGTGGGATATGGAACTCAGCGAAAAGCAACACTCACAGGTTCGGTGGCCACTATTAACACCGAAAGCATTGCAAAGATTCCTGTTGCAAATACTGCCAACACATTGGTGGGTAAATTACCTGGTCTTATTGCCGTACAAAGAGGCGGACAACCAGGAAGTGATAAATCGGAAATCAGCATTCGCGGATTCGGCAACGCTTTGATCATTGTTGACGGAGTGGAGCAACCTTTTGATCAGATTGATCCAAACGAAATTGAATCCTTCTCAATTCTGAAAGATGCTTCGGCCTCTATATACGGGGCAAGGGCAGGTAACGGGGTCATTCTGGTTACTACCAAACGTGGCAAAGTAGGAAAATCAAGAATTAACTTCACTACCAATTATGGCA
>JBBRXN010000098.1:0-19828 GCA_038248385.1 Bacteroidales bacterium | reverse complement strand
ATGTGCCAATATTATTCCATCAGAAAGGAAAACATTCTTAGAAAACGTGGGGATAGAATGTAAAGAACTCGGAATTAATTTGATAAACCAAATTGCTGCAAAAGTTGGCTATGAATTTATAAATCCTCCAAAACCCCAAAAACAAAAAGCTGAAAGTTTATTACCGATTGCAGATAATATTTGGATTTTTCAGGCAAATCCGCAAAGATATGACATAATGAATGCTTTGGCAGATGAAGAAATTGGAATCAATATATGTTGGACAGTAAACCAACATAAGAACGATATTGCAAAAGGTCATATCGGCATGATTTGGCTGTCTGGCAGAGAGGCTGGCATTTATGCAATATTAGAGATTGTAAGCGACCCACAATTTATGGAAGAACCTGCTGCAGAGAAAAAATACTGGACTGATTCGGTTGACAAAGAAGGTGAGAAACTTCGAGTTAAAATGAAAATTGTAAAGAATATGCTTAGTAATCCACTGTCGAAGGCGACAATTCGGAATACAGCTGGACTTCAAAATTTAAGTATTTTAAGAATGCGACAAGGAACTAATTTTAAAGTGACATCTGACGAATGGAACAGGATTAAGGAACTGATAAATAGTTAAACAAACAACGACGCGCTAACATTTAACTGAATAGCCGAAATCCCGGTCATAAAAAACCCCATTGCCGGATAAGGCTAATGGGATTTTTACGAACCGTTCATTGTAACGTAACAACATGTACTTCAGCTAAAAGACAAAAAATATCATAACTTTGGTTGGACAGTTACAGAGTGATAGAATAGGCGAAATTATAATTATGAGTAATGCAAGAATATCCATACGTTTTTTTGACAACCGAGAAGTGCGAGCCGTTTGGGACGAGCAAAACGCCAAGTGGTGGTTTAGTGTGTTGGATATCGTAGCTTTGCTTACCGACCAGGACGACTACACCAAAACCCGCAACTATTGGAAATATCTAAAGGCCAAATTGAAAAAAGAAAACAGTCAAGTGGTTAGTGCTACTACCCAGTTAAAATTTCTTGCTCCTGACGGTAAAAAGCGTTTAGCGGATATGTTGGATTACAGCGGTATTATTGCTTTAGGCAAAGAATTTCCGGGCAAAAAGGCAAACCGATTTATAGATTGGTTTACGTTTAGCGATGAAAGTATTGATGGAAAAAGCAAAACAAAAGCGTATGCCTTGTTCGAAAGTTCTTTTATCAACAGCATAGAAGTTGGCACAGCCAAAGGTTTGCAACAAATACACGCTTATTTGTTTGGTGGATTGTATGATTTTGCGGGACAAATCAGACAGAAAAACATCTCAAAAGGTGGTTTCCAATTTGCCGTATCACGCTTTTTAGGCGACACATTAAAGCAAATAGAAGCATTGCCCGAAACTACATTTGACGAAATCGTAAATAAATATGTAGAAATGAACATTGCACACCCTTTTATGGAAGGCAACGGCAGAAGCGCCCGAATATGGTTGGATTTGATATTAAAAAAACGCCTCAAAAAATACGTGGATTGGAGTAAAATAAGCAAGCAGGATTACATGAATGCAATGATGCAAAGTCCAACAAAAAGTAGTGTTTTAAAAACTCATTTGAATAATGCGCTCACCACCAAAATAAACGACCGCGAAATGTTTATTAAAGGAATTGACTACTCTTTTTACTACGAAGAAAATAATTAAAAAACAAATTATTCAGGTATGAAAGCAAACCATTCAGATTTTATTTTATTCAAAACCGAAGACGAAAAAATATCAGTTGACGTTCGTTTTGAGGATGAAACAGTATGGCTTACACAAGACCAAATGGCGTTGTTGTTTGGTAAAGCCAAATCTACAATAAATGAGCATATACAAAATGTTTTTAATGAAGGAGAGCTTGAAGAGTCTGTATGTTTACAGAAATTCGGAATTTCCGAATTTCAGCAGAAAACCCCTAATTACTATAATTTAGACGTTATAATATCTGTCGGTTACCGTGTAAAATCAATGCGTGGAACACAGTTTCGCCAATGGGCAACCAAACGGCTGAACGAATATATCCGCAAGGGTTTTACGATGGACGATGAACGCCTGAAAAATTTAGGTGGTGGTGGCTATTGGAAAGAATTGTTGCAACGCATACGCGATATTCGTGCATCCGAAAAAGTATTTTATCGTCAGGTACTTGATATTTATTCCACCAGTATTGACTACGACCCCAAAGCAGAGGTTTCCATTGCATTTTTCAAAAAAGTGCAAAACAAAATACATTATGCAGTACATGGTCAAACTGCCGCCGAAGTTATTTTTAATCGTGCCAATGCCGAAAACGAATTTATGGGTTTGATGACTTTCCCTGGCTGTCGTCCATACCTGAAAGATGTTGTGGTTGCAAAAAATTATTTGGACGAAAAGGAGCTTCGTTCGCTCGGACAAATAGTATCGGGGTATTTGGATTTTTCTGAGCGTCAAGCCGAACGGGAACAGGCAATGACAATGAAAGATTGGGCTGAACATTTGGATAAAATTTTGACAATGAGCGGAGAAAAACTGTTGGAGGGTGCAGGCTCCATCAGTCACGAAATTGCTATTGAAAAGGCTACCACAGAATATAAGAAGTATCAACAAAAAACATTGAGCGAAGCAGAAAAAAATTATTTAGAAAGTTTGAAAGTATTAGAAAATAAAACAAAAAAGGGAATATAAAGCCAGCCGACATTCCATCGGCTGGCTGTTTTACGTTTTTAATCGAACGAAAATACGGTATTTTAAAAATCCGAATAATCGGTTGGGTGCATCAGTATTTTTACTGAATTAGAGACCGTGTTTTTATACTCTTCAATGGCCGATAGCTTTTTCCAATCCGGATGGGCCCTGAAGGCATCCCAATGGGCATCATGAGCAGGCATATCAGCAAAAGTGGTGAGGTACATCAGGTTGGGCATGGTGCTTCCTGAAATAACTTCAGCATAAAATACGGCATTAAAATTAAGGTTTTTAAAAAGTTTGATCTCGCCGCCTTCATTAAACATTTTTACTTTTTTTCTGAAGAGGTTTTCAGTCGGACCTTCGTAGCTTCTGAGTTCATAAATCCGTTCAGCAGGAGCTGTTTTGTGGTTGGGAATGAAGAAGTTTGGCGCATCCGGAAATGCTTTCAGCAGAACAGATTCTTTGCGGATAAAAGGCTTTTGATCAAACGGAGCGCCTAAAAATTCAAATCCCTTTGTTTGATATAGCTGATCTTTTGTCAGTTCATCCTGAATTTTTGCAAAGTGATCAAGCGATTTAAATGGGATCCAAACATAAACGCGTTTTCCTGAAGTCGTATCGCTTTCGATGGGTTTAAATACACCCACCTTTTGAATTCCGGCACGGTGCAAAGCCGGTAAATAGGCGTTTTTCAGGAAATTGTCAACTTTTTCTTCCTGAACTTTTCCTGTTAAGCGGAATATCTGAATCTGATAATAGTCGCGCGATGCAGCAATTGTTGAAACTGATAATATCAGGGCAAAAAAGGCTATCAGGGAAATTGAACGGCTGAATAATTTTGTGGGTTTTGTTAGTCGGTTCATTGTATTTGGTTTTATTGGGTATAATTATTTACGCTTAATTTTGATTAAACGGCATTGATAGGTACTGGATATACCAGTAACCATATTGGTGGAGAAAATTTATTTCGCCTAACCCTGAAAAATATTCTGTTTCGTTGCTGCCTTCAATTATTCCGGAAAAACTGATGTTGTATTTCACTTTTGCGCTACGTTCATCAAATTGAAGATTCGCAATTTCAAAGTTGTTGATTGTGAAGGATTTGAAAGCTTTTCGGAAATTTTCGAACCAATTATTAGCCTCTGCTTTTTTGGTAAGGTGGCTGGTATAATATTGGGATTCTTTATCTAAAAATGACCTGAAGAAATCGGTGCAATTGTTTCTGAGATCATATTCGTGGTTTGGATGAAATTCTTCATAAGTGAAGTAGCTGATCCAACCGTCCATTTTTATGTTATCAGTTTCTGTAAAAAACAGTTCTTCGGTGATAAACCGGTATAGTTCGCGGTCATCCACTTGGCAAAGGGTATCCAAAGCTATTTGATTTTCATTCAATAATTGCGTAATAAGGTTCAATTCGGCTTTGATTTCCGAATCCGGGATGGACTCGCTTTTTCGAAATTCAGGTTGATCGATAAAATCGTAAACAGAAATGCGATCCGAATGATGAAATGCATCTTCAAACGCTGAAACATTATCCAAAAACTGGTTTTCAACTTGTAAAGGCAAATCCTCATTTTCTGATTCGATAGGGAAGTCAGCTCCGTATTCAAGCTTTAATTTTATTTTCTTTATCTCGATTTCCTGCTTCAACCGTTCCAGTTCGTCTTTAAAATTTTCAGGTTCGTAGTCTTTCATTAGGTTTCTAATTTTAACTCTTTAGTTTGTTAAAGAGCAATTTATGAGAGTTTCGGAAATGATGGTTTCAAATATATACATATTAATGTTAATCAGAATCATTAATCGAAAAAAAAGTTTAAGGGGATTCTAAAACAGTTTCTGGCTGTTTTTATGATTTGTTCAGGTACTTATGAACACGAATTACGTCCATGCATTAACTTAAATTAAGAATGTTCTTAAAGATTGACCGTTTTTATAAGCTATTTTTGTCAGTCAATAATTTTGTGTTTGGCTTTTTGCATGGTTTTTGACGAGATGCCAATCCGATAAAAAAAAGAATTTATGAGTTTCAATTACAGAATTACAGGTTTTTCAATTTTGCTGGGAATAATTCTAATGGCTGGTGGCAGCGAACTGAAAGCACAGGATGTTCAGAACAGTACCATGAAGTTTGGACGATTGCTCCGTTTAATCGACAGCTATTATGTAGATACAACAAATGTCGATGTTTTAACTGAAAAGGCTATCGTTGAGGTGCTTGGAAGACTTGATCCTCATTCGGTTTACATTTCAAAAGCTGAAGTGGAGAAAATGAATGAACCGCTTCTGGGAAATTTTGAAGGAGTAGGTATTTCATTTAATGTTTACCGCGATACTTTGATGGTAGTAACTACCGTTCCGGGAGGGCCTTCCGAAAAGGTTGGTATAAGGGCTGGCGACCGTATTGTATCCGTCGATACGAAAAACATTGCCAGTGTTGGTTTGAAAAATGAACAGGTGTATGATTATCTGCGCGGCAAAAAGGGAACCAAGGTTGATTTACAGGTAAAACGCAAAGGCGAAGCCAGCCTGCTCGATTTTACCGTTATCCGCGATAAAATTCCGATCAACAGTCTTGATGCATCCTATATGCTCAACGACAATACGGGCTACATCAAACTGAATAAATTTTCGGCAACTACTACCACCGAATTTTTAGATGCAATCAAAGCATTGAAAGCCGAATCAAAGTTGAACAGTCTGGTGCTCGATTTGCGCGGAAATGGCGGTGGATACCTATCGGCTGCAACCGAGTTGGCCGACCAGTTTTTGACAGCATATAAACTAATTGTTTATACCAGTGGTGTACATGCTGATAAAAAAGAATACAATGCAACTGCTCTTGGTGAATTGGAACAGGGCAAATTGGTTCTTTTGATTGATGAAGGTTCTGCTTCGGCCAGCGAAATTGTAGCCGGTGCCATTCAGGATTGGGACCGTGGTATTTTGATTGGTCGCCGGTCATTTGGAAAGGGATTGGTACAGCAACCGTTCCCGTTAACTGATGGTTCAATGGTGCGGCTAACAACCGCACATTATTATACACCAAGCGGAAGGTGTATTCAGAAACCTTACACCGATGGAGTGGATGCCTATCAGAAAGACTACATGCACCGGATAGAGAAAGGGGAACTGTTTTCGAAAGACAGCATCACTCAAAATAAATCGGAGAAGTATTTGACCAAAGTTACCCAGCGAACAGTATATGGAGGTGGTGGTGTCATGCCCGATTTGTTTATCCCGCTTGACACATCAAAATATTACATTTATTATAACACGCTGAATCGCAAGAATGTTATCTATACCGGAGTACTTGATATCATGGATCAGAACCGGGCAAAATTTATTCAGCAATATCCCGATTTTAAAACCTTCGTTGATAAGTTTGACGTGACGGATGAGATGGTGAATAAAATAATGGCAGCCGGTGATAAGGAAAAAGACACAATCATCAGCAGGGCAGTCGGCTCCGTCGAAAATGCAAGCATAAAAAAGGATGTAACCGGCAAAAATGAGAATGTTGGTGAAAAGAAAGAAGCGAAAGTCGATCCAAAAAGCATCGAATTTGCCCGGCCGCTAATCAAACGCCAAATGAAAGGACTCATTGCACGCGATCTTTTCTCGATGAGCCATTATTTTCAAATCATGAATAGTGATGATGAATCCATCAAAAAGGCTGTTGAGGTCATTACTCAAAAAGGAGCTTACGAAAAGATACTTTCAGGAAAATAGTTTTCAGTCGCAGTTGTCATTCTCAGTTAGCATTGCTGAAAAGTAGCCGGTAGCTTGTCTCAATAAGCTATTAGCTCAAGTCTTGGAACTTGGAATTTGGAACTTTTTATGGAAATTACAATCAAATGGCTTTCAGGAAATTATATTGAGCTCCTGGGAGCCATTTTAGGATTTGCCTATATCTTTTTCTCCATTCGTCAAAATATTCTGACCTGGCCGGTTGGTCTGTTAACATCAGCGCTCTATATCTGGGTGTTTTTTGATTCGAAGCTTTATGCCGACATGGGACTGCAGATGTATTATGTGGTAATCAGTATTTATGGCTGGTACGAATGGCTAAGGGGAAATTCATCTGATAAATCCGAACCTTTAAAAGTGAGTCGCTTGACCATCCGCTTGGGTTTTATTCTTGTATTGGTCAGTTTTGTGCTTTTTCTGGCGATGTGGTATATTCTGAAAAATTATACCGATTCACCTGTTCCGTTTGCCGATTCACTGGCGACTTCGCTCAGCATTGTTGCAACCTGGATGCTGGCCCGTAAAATTCTGGAACACTGGCTCGTCTGGATTTTTGTCGATACTTTCTCCATCGGACTGTTTTGGTACAAAGACCTGCTTCCTACAGTCATTTTGTTTGTAGTTTATACCATTATGGCAGTTGTCGGTTTTATTGAATGGAAGAAGGAATATTTGGCAGGAAAGGCATAGGGCAAAGAGCATGGAGTAAGGAAGGCAGAAAACAGATTATTTACCGGACCTATTTTCTATGCCTGTGCTTCTTTTTTTATCCTGTGCCTTATCCTATGCCTTTTTCTTCATCATCATCTTCTCCTTTTCCTTTTTTCTATCTTTGTTCCTGAATAATAACGAATTCAATAACATGGCACTTATCAAACCACTTTTAGGAAAAACACCGGTGTTTGGAGAAAATTGTTTTTTAGCCGAAACAGCTACTATTATTGGCGATGTCGCGATGGGAAACGATTGCAGCATCTGGTATGGTGCTGTCCTACGAGGCGATGTTCATTATATCCGCATCGGTAACAACAGCAATGTTCAGGACAATGCCGTTATTCATGCTACCTACCAGAAATCGCCCACCAACATTGGCAATAACGTTACGATTGCTCACGGAGCGATTGTTCACGGTTGCACTATTCACGACAATGTGATGATTGGGATGAATGCCGTTGTACTTGATGATGCTGTGATAGAAAGTAACAGTATCGTTGCTGCCGGTTCGGTTGTCAGCAAAGGAACACATGTCGAAAGCGGTACCGTTTACGGTGGCATACCAGCTAAAAAAATTAAGGACATCAGTCCCGAATTGCTCGAAGGCGAGATCAAACGCATTGCCAAAGCCTACGGAATGTATTCGGGATGGTATAAATAGAATTCCAGGTTCCAAATTTCAAATTCCAGGTTCTGCAAAGAGGAACAAATTCACTTTGATCGCAGTTTATTGCGGATGGCTATATTCTGATTCTATTTTCACAGAAATATCTCACACAGCCTGCGATTTCCTGACTGCCTGATAACCAGTTGCACTTCTTATTAACTGAAAAGCGGATAACAGATAATTGATTACCTTTTTTCTTGACAACCCGACAACCCTTTTCAACTGCCTTCCCGGTTTTATTTCGGCCTGATTTGTCCGTCACCTTCAATAATCCACTTGTAGCTGGTCAATTCTTCCAATGCCATTGGACCGCGGGCATGTAATTTTTGTGTCGAAATGCCTATTTCGGCTCCCAAACCAAATTGTGCTCCATCGGTAAAAGCGGTGGAAACATTGCAATAAACCGCAGCAGCATCCACTGATTTCTGGAATATTTCGATGGTCTCCTTGTTTTCAGCAACAATGGCCTCCGAATGTTTTGAGCTGTATCGGGCGATGTGTTCGAGGGCTTCGTCAAAATCAGTCACCGTTTTTACCGACATTTTGTATGATAAAAATTCGGTGCCAAACGATTCTTCAGTTGCAGGTTGGAGCAGTGAAGCCGGATATTTTCCTTCGAGTGCCTGAAAAGCTTGTTCATCGGCATAAATTACAACCTGACTTTCCGGTAAAAGTTCTGTTAACGCAGGCAGATCTCCAAGTCTGTTTTGGTGAATAATAAGGCAATCGAGTGCATTGCAGACACTAGGCCGACGTGTTTTCGCATTGTTTACAATTGCTTGTCCTTTGGCTGTATCACCCGATACATCGAAGTAAGTATGGCAAATACCGGCTCCGGTTTCAATAACCGGAATGGATGAATTTTCGCGCACGAAATTGATCAGGCTTTGTGAACCACGTGGAATTATCAGGTCAACCAATCCATGGGCATGAAGCAATTCAGCAGTTGCTTCGCGGCCAACAGGAAGCAACGAAAGTATATTTTCATCCAACCCATGTTTTTTGAGTACCTCCTGAATCACTTTCACAATGGCCACATTCGAATCGTTTGCATCACTTCCGCCTTTCAAAACACAGGCATTTCCCGATTTCAGGCATAACGAAAACACATCAAAAGTTACATTTGGCCGGGCTTCATAAATGATCCCGATAACCCCGAAGGGGACGGTAATCTTTTTGATCAGGAGCCCGTTTGGTCGGATGGTTTCGCTCAGTAACCTGCCGAGAGGCGAGGGGAGTGAAACCACATTCCTGATATCGGCCGCAATTCCTTTTATCCGTTCAACTGTCAACATTAAACGGTCGAATTTTGGATCTGTCGGATCCATTCTGTTCAGGTCTTTTTGATTTTCCTGAAGGATAAACTCAGTATTTGCAATGGCCGCTGAAGCGACATCGTACAACACCTGATTTATTTTCTCAACTGAAACGAGGTTCAGTTTTCTGCTGGCTTTTAAAACCAGACCGAGCTGTTCTTTAACTGTCATAACTTTTTAAATATAAATCCCCCTTTCAGGGGGTGAAAGGGGGAAAATAACCTTGGAATCTGACGCCATTGAATAAGCTGTAATTTAAAGGGGTCTATGAAAAGGGTATCAATAAACAAATCCCGGGTTAATTTTTTTTATTCCATTAAATATAAATAATCATAATGAACTATTGCTTTTTTGTTTTTATTTCCTTTGTATTTTTCAGCTTTTTCAGCATTGTATTCCGATTTTCCGATTCCGATCAAATGGCCGGTTTCATCTATTATTTTTACAAGGTCGCCCTTTTCAAAAACACCGACTACAGATACCACGCCAATTGGCAACAGACTGGTGGCCTGGCTTGATAAAAGTGCATTTCTGGCTCCTTCATTCACCACCAGTTCTCCTTTGGCGAAACTTTCAGAGTAAGAAATCCATTTTTTTACATTCGACGATTTCTTATTTTCTGATAAAAAAGTGGTATGAACGATTTCATCTGCAGTATTCATGATCCTCAGCAGTGTATTTTCATTCATCCCATTGGCAATGTGGACGTTGATTCCGCCTTTGGCTACTTTTTTTGCAATGTGATATTTAGTCAACATTCCACCGCGCCCAAAGTTCGATTTTGCAGTCGAAATTGCTTCGTTCAGCGGTTTGCTTTTGGATGTAATTTCACGAATCACGTTAGATTCGGGCAATTCGGGCGAACCATCGTAAATTCCGTCAATGTTGCTTAAAATAATCAGCGCTTCAGAATTTTCCATCGAAGCAATCAATCCCGAGAGTTCATCATTGTCAGTGAACATCAGTTCAGTAACCGAAATGGTATCGTTCTCATTCACAATAGGTATAACCTTGTTCTCAATCAAAGTCGAAATGCAGTTTTTCATGTTCAGGTAATGCACCCGGTCGCTGAAATTTTCTTTGGTTGTGAGTACCTGCGCACACTTCATTCCATATTTCCTGAATGCATCAGCATACTTGTTGATGAGTATTACCTGACCAACTGCCGACCACAACTGCCGGGCCGAAACAGTATCGAGCCTCCTGCCGTTCCCGATTTCGCCTCTTCCTGCTGCAACTGCACCCGATGAAACCAACACGATTTCTACTCCTTTTTGGTGTAGAAAAGCAATCTGGTCAACCAAATGTGAAATGTTGGCATCATTCAAAGTGCCATCCGACTTGGTTAGAACGTTACTGCCCACTTTGACAGTTATCTTTTTATATCGTAAATGCGTTTTCAAAATATACTTTAATCCTTTTTCAACATTTATTGAAAGAGGCGATCAATCCCTGGATCAACGAAGAGCTGAAACCTTGATGTTCCATTTCATTCAATCCGGTGATGGTGATTCCACGTGGTGTGGTTACTTTATCAATTTCCTGTTCCGGATGTCTGCCTGAATCGAGAATTAAACCGGTTGCACCTTTTACCGTTTGGGCAGTAATGAATTGAGACATTTCAGCACTAAATCCCATTTCAATTCCGCCCTGCATAGCTGCCCTGATGTACCGCAATGCGAATGCGATTCCACATGAACCAAGTACTGTTGCAGCTGCCATTAAATCTTCAGTAATAATGAGGGATTTGCCTAATTGATCAAAAATATGAACTACCAGATTACGCAATTCCTCCGATTTTACATTGGTCGAAATCAATGTCATAGATTCCTGTATGGCGATGGCCGTGTTGGGCATTATCCTGAATGTATTCACCCCCGAGTCTTTTACAGCATCTTCAAGTTTCTGAAGACCAAAGCCTGCAACCGAAGAAATCAGGATTTGCCTGGGATTTAGAACAGGTTTGATTTCGTTGATGATATCCTGAGCTTGATAGGGCTTAACAGCCAGAATGATAATATCGGCATTCCGGCATGCTTCAACATTATTATCTGTTGTTGAAGCGCCTTGTTCCTGAAATTTCTTCAGCACATTTACAAAGCGGTCGGAAATAGTTAAGGCTAAAGGTTCTATTTGCTTTGATTTAATTAAACCAAAGGCAACAGCGCCTCCAAGATTTCCCCCCCCGATAATGGTAATTTTCTGATCAATCATTGTTTAATATTTTTTATCCTATCGTTTCAGCCAATGCTTCAATGAATACATCTGCCTGTTCTTTGCTCAAAGTTAGCGGAGAAAGCAATCGAATGGTATTTGCTCCGGAAACGCCGGTAAAAATATGATGTTTTTTTAACAAAACATGACGGATGTCATTAATTTGTTGTTCAAATTCCAATCCAATCATTAACCCGAGTCCTCTAACTTCTTTTATTCCTGAAAGTTGTTTTAGTTTTTCGATGAGGTAACTGCCCACTTTGTTTGCATTTTCAATCAGTTTCTCACTTTCCATGATTTCCAGAACGGCTAAACTTGCTGAACATGCCAAATAATTTCCACCAAAAGTAGTTCCCAGCATACCATGCCAGGGTTTTATTTCAGGAGCAATCAACACTGCACCTACCGGAAATCCGTTCCCCATTCCCTTAGCGACTGTAATAATATCAGGTCTGACATCGGTATATTGATGGGCGAAAAACTTTCCGCTTCGTCCGTATCCCGATTGTATTTCATCCAATATCAGCAAAGTGCCGTATTGTTTGCACATTTTTTCAGCCTGGACCAAAAAACCTTCAGCAGGAACATGTATTCCACCGATTCCCTGGATCCCTTCGATGATCACTGCGGCTATTTCATTGGTTTTGAGTTTTTCTTCGAGCAAATTAAGATCGTTAAACGGAAGAATAATTGCGTTTGAAGTTTGGTTGACCGGAGCAATGATTTTCGGATTATCGGTTACAGCTACTACCGCCGATGTACGACCATGAAACCCTCTTTTGAAGCCCACGATCTTTTTCCGGCCAGTCACAAACGAAGCTAATTTCAGGGCGTTTTCGTTGGCTTCGGCTCCTGAATTGACCAGAAACAGCCGGTATTCGGGATATCCGGAAAGTTGCCCCAGTTTTTCGGCCAGCTCTTTTTGCTGTGGTATTTGTACAGAATTGGAATAGAATCCAATCTGATTTAACTGGTCGGTCAGCCGGCTAATATAGTATGGATGCGAATGTCCCACCGAAATAACTGCATGACCACCATATAAATCAAGGTATTTGGTTCCGTTTTCATCCCAAATATAACAGCCTTCGCCTTTTACAGGCGTGATGTCCATTAACGGATATACATCGAATAAATTCATATAAAAAAAGTTTGGCCTCCTCCAAACCTCCCCCGAGAGGGGCGGCTTAAAAAGTGCGCTGTTATTTTTGATTTCTTCTATCTTTTATAAATTTGCAGGCCGCAAAACTTCCCTCCTTCGGAGGAGTTGGGGGAGGCATTTAAAATGCCACGGCTTTCAAATTCAGTCCTGCAGTTTCTTCCAGTCCGAAAATCAGGTTCATATTTTGAACAGCTTGTCCTGATGCGCCTTTCAGCAGATTATCGGTAACCGATATTATCATCAGTTTGTTACCGTGTTTTTCGAGGTAAAGAATTGCTTTGTTGTTATTTACCACCTGTTTCAGATCTGGATTGGTCTGGCTCACAAACACAAACGGATGTGGTTCGTAATAATCCTGATACAATTTCCGGGCATCTTCAATTGTGCCGTTAAATTTGGTATATACTGAAGCAAATATTCCACGGGTGTGATTTCCACGAACAGGAATAAAGTTGATGTCGTGATTTAGATCAGGCTGCAATTGTTTCAGGCTTTCGCCAATTTCGCCCAGATGCTGATGTTCAAACGCCTTGTAAACAGAAACATTACCGCTTCTCCAACTGAAATGTGAGGTTTCACCTGGCGCCTGACCTGCACCAGTTGAGCCGGTAATGGCATGTACATGCAGTTCATCTTTGATCAATCCTGCTGCCGCCAATGGCAAAATAGCCAATTGAATTCCGGTTGCGAAACAGCCTGGATTGGCAATATGATTTGATTCGCGGATGATTTCCCTGTTCAATTCAGGCAAACCGTAAACGAATGTATTGCCTTCTTTTTTCAGCCTGAAATCGTGGCTAAGGTCGATGATCTTCAAATTTTCAGGAACAGTATTTTTTCGAAGAAATTCTTTCGATTTGCCATGCCCCATACAGAAGAAAACCACATCAACTTTCGAAAAATCGGATTCAGCAACAAATTGGAGGTCAGTATCGCCCAATAAGTCAGTATGCACATCAGAAATGAGGTTGCCAGCATTGCTGCTGCTTTGCACAAAAGCGATAGTAGCCTGCGGGTGGTTCAGTAAAATGCGGATCAACTCACCAGCCGTGTATCCGGCGCCTCCTATAATTCCAACAGATACAGCCCCCTTCTTATTCCCCGGTAGGGGGAAAGATTCGGTTTCCATAGGATTATCGTTAATATTATTAATGGTCATTTTTTTATTCCAATTATTCAGTTTGTTCGTAAATGAGCAAATGATCAATGTTTCTGCCACATTCTCCCCCTCCGGGGGAGTTAGAGGGGGCTTGGACTTTTAAAATGTCTTGTTCACCGAATTGTGTATTTTCAGCGATGTTGAAAGTATTTTGGTAAATCCTTTGACATCGTCGGCTGTCCATGCTGAGTTTTTCTCTCCGTATTCGCCAAATTCAGAGCGCATTAAGTCATGGTCTGATTCAATACCAACCAGCACAAAATTGTAAGGTTTCAGTCGGACAATCACTTTGCCGGTAACCGTTTGCTGCGAATGTTCGAGGAATTTCTCGATGTCGCGCATAACTGGTTCAAAATACAGCGCTTCGTGAAGGAACATGCCGTACCAGTTGCTGAGTTGTTCTTTCCAGTATTGCTGCCACTTGGTGAGCGTATGTTTTTCGAGCATCTGATGTGCTTTGATGGCGATGATCGGAGCAGCTGCCTCAAATCCAACGCGACCTTTGATGCCGATGATGGTGTCGCCGATGTGCATGTCGCGGCCAATGGCAAAAGGTGAAGCCAAAGCATCGAGTGCACGGATGGCATTTACTGGATTGTCGTAACTGTCGCCATTCACCCCTTTCAATTCGCCTTCAACGAAATCAAGTGTAATCTCTTTTTCTCCGGTTTCGGTCAACTGTGACGGATAAGCTTCTTCAGGTAAAGTTTTATTTGATTTCAGTGTTTCTTTTCCGCCAATACTGGTGCCCCAAAGTCCTTTGTTGATCGAATAATCCATCTTTTTCCAGTCGGCTAATACTCCGTGGGCTTTCAGGTAATCAATTTCTTCCTGACGGCTCAATTCGAGGTCGCGGGTAGGAGTGAGGATAGCAATTTCAGGAGCCAGAATTTGGAACACAAGGTCGAAACGGACCTGGTCGTTTCCTGCGCCGGTGCTACCGTGAGCCACATATTTGGCGCCTATTTTTTTTGCATATTCAATGATGGCAATGGCCTGAAATACACGCTCCGAACTGACCGAAATCGGGTAAGTGTTGTTCCGGAGAATGTTTCCGAAAACCATGTATTTGATACTTTTTTCGTAATACTGGTCTGTCACATCAATCGTAACATGCTTGATCGCTCCCAGATTGTATGCTTTTTTCTCGACGGCATCCAATTCCGTTTGGTTGAATCCGCCGGTATTGGCGATGGCCGTATAAACATCCAGATTTTTCTCTATCGACAGATATTTTGCGCAATACGAAGTATCCAAGCCTCCGCTGAATGCTAAAACTACTTTATCCTTCATGATTTATGTGTTTTTTTAAATAAAAATGTCAAAATTGCAGACTCTTTAGGATCTGTTCCGTTCTTGTTTCGCTTCAGTTTGTTAACGATGTCCAACAATGAATCTTTGATGGCCCAACTCTTTTTCTCTACTTTTTTGTCCTTTCCCAAGGCCGGATCAAAAACCATCGCGGTACAAAGGCACTTGCTTTTGTTTGTTCGCTGCAAAATATCGTAATTTACACAACTTTGACAGCCTTTCCAAAAATCTTCATCAGTAGTTAATTCTGAAAATGTAACAGGACGATAACCCAGTTCGTGGTTAATTTTCATTACTGCCAATCCGGTAGTCAAACCAAATATTTTGGCATTCGGATATTCTTTTCTGGAAAGCATAAATGCCTTTCTTTTAATTGCAGTAGCCAAACCTATTCCACGGAAATCTTTGGCAACAATTAACCCTGAATTGGCAACAAAGCTTTTCTCGCCCCAGGTTTCAACATAGCAGAATCCGGCAAAAGTTGTCCCATTTTCAAGCGCAATAATTGCCTTGCCTTCCGACATTTTTTTTGCTATATATTCGTAAGTCCGGCGAGCAATACCAGTTCCACGTTCTTTCGAAGCGCTTTCGATGGCATCGTTAACCTCGTCAACAAATTTTAAATGTTCTTCTGTTGCAGCCAGAACTTGAATATTTTTTAATTCTTTCATTTTTTGTTCTTAAATAAATTTCAATTTTCAGGAATTTCAAAATCCTCAAAATCCTATCTAATTATTCCTTCTTTTATATCTGTCTTTAATCTCTTATTTGAAGGTAAACCCCTTTTCGTCCGAAACGTTGAATCCACTTCTTTCAACCAGTTTTCGCGGACGATTTTGTCAGGTTATTTTCATCAACTACAAATATTTCGCTCCTCTGGAGCTTTTTTTTTCTTCATGTCCGTTGGCTAAAGCCGAACGGCAAAGGATATTTCTCTGATTGAGAATTGTCTAATCTGACAACTGACAACCTTTTTTTGACAACCCAACAACCTTTCTAAAACTGGGCCTACTGCGACTGAAAACTGAACACTTTTTCAACCAAGTTTATCCTCCAGCGACGGCATTAGCAATATCAGGCTGTTAATCAAATCGCTGTGCGTAACTCCTTCGCGCATGATGATCAGGATGGTGTCGTCGCCGGCAATCGTCCCTATTATTTCGAATGGAGCAGCACTGTCAATAACAACAGCCAGACTGCTTGCATAACCCGGCATGGTTTTCATTACTGCCAGGTTTCCTGAAAACTGTAAATCGCGAAAACCGTCGGCCAGAAAATTGATTCGTGTATTTTCGCGTTGGTTTTCAGTATTCATGCCTTCGGGAAAAACATATACGTAGCCCAATGCCTGATCGGATACTTTTCCTACTTTCAAGATTTTCAAATCGCGCGACAGGGTAGCCTGTGTCAGCTCAAAGCCTTGATCTTTCATGATGTGCAAAAGCTCATCCTGACTGCTGATCTTTTGGCTTAAGATGATCTGTTTTATTGCAAGCTGTCTTTGGGTACGATTCTTCATTTTTGAATAATTATACAAAACCGATGCAAAAATATGCAATAAATAAATAAAACAAGCTTTTTTTCAGGAATAATTTATATTTTTGTGGCCGTAATGAAAAACACAAACGAATTGAAACTTGGAAAGAAGCAGGTTGAAATTACGAAAGTACATAGGAAAGAAAGTTTGTTTAGAAATAACAACCATGCGTTTGCCCTACAGCCTTAGCCAAACGCATTTTTTATAATATTTAGCTTAGCAACGATGACACAACTACGAAAAGTCAGATTGATTCTTGAAGATGGGACAACATTTGAAGGAAAATCGTTCGGATATGAACGGTCGGTAGCCGGAGAAGTGGTTTTTTATACTGCCATGACCGGGTATCCCGAAAGTTTAACAGATCCTTCATATACGGGACAAATACTCGTATCTACCTTTCCGCTGATAGGAAATTATGGTGTGCCAAGTGACTCGAAAGCACAAGGTTTGTATGAGTTTTATGAATCGGACAAAATTCACATTATGGGTTTAATTGTCTCTGATTATTCCTTCGAATACAGTCACTGGAATGCCATCAAAAGCCTGGGCGACTGGCTTAAAGAAAATAAGGTTCCCGGTTTGTTCGGAATTGACACCCGTGCCCTGACTAAAATTATCAGAGTAAAAGGTTCGTTGTTGGGAAAAATAGAGTTCGACGATGAAGTGATCGATTTTTACGATCCGAATCAGGAAAACCTGGTGGAGATTGCCAGTTGCGATAAGGTTGAAACTTATGGGAACGGTGATCACCGCGTCGTTTTGGTCGATTGCGGTGTAAAATACAATATCATCCGATGTTTGCTCGACCGGAATGCAACAGTTATTGTTGTGCCATGGGATTACGATTTCAGCGGTGAAGATTTTGACGGCATATTTCTTTCAAACGGCCCGGGCGACCCGGCTTTGTGTGATGCCACCGTCGAAAATATCCGCAAAACCATGGCTATTGAAAAACCAATCATGGGAATCTGTTTGGGCAATCAGTTGCTGGCACGTGCTGCCGGAGCCGAAACCTACAAACTGAAATTCGGTCACCGCAGCCACAACCAGCCGGTTTTGCTTCAGGGAACTGACCGTTGTTTCATCACGTCGCAGAATCACGGATTTGCTGTGGATACGAAAACATTGCCAGAAGATTGGGAACCCTTGTTTACCAATGTAAACGACCAGACCAATGAGGGAATTCGCCACAAAACAAAACCGTTTTTCTCCACCCAGTTTCACCCTGAAGCTGCCAGTGGACCGACTGACACCGAGTTTTTGTTTGACGATTTCATGCAGAATGTGATAGAATATAAGAAAAGCAAATCATGATAAATAAAGACATTAAAAAAGTAATCGTACTGGGTTCGGGAGCGTTGAAAATTGGCGAAGCGGGAGAGTTTGACTATTCGGGTTCACAGGCTTTGAAAGCGCTGAAAGAAGAGAATATTAATACTATTCTGATCAATCCGAATATCGCTACCATTCAGACTTCAGAAGACATTGCCGACCGGATCTATTTTCTGCCGGTAACTCCTTTTTTCGTTGAGCAGGTTATCATCAAAGAAAAACCGGATGGAATCTTGCTCGCTTTCGGCGGACAAACTGCACTCAATTGTGGAGTTGCTATGTTCCGACAGGGAATTCTTGAAAAATACAATGTAAAAGTATTGGGAACTCCGGTTCAATCGATTATAGATACCGAAGACCGCGAGATATTTTCAGGAAAACTGGCAGAAATTGATGTATTAACCCCACGAAGTATTGCCTGTCTTGATCTCGAAGCAGCCTATACTGCAGTTAAAATCGTTGGTTATCCGATTATTATTCGCGCTGCTTATACTCTTGGTGGCTTGGGAAGTGGTTTTTGCTCAAACGATGAGGAACTGAAAGAGCTGGCATCCAAAGCATTCACTTACTCACCGCAGATTTTGGTTGAGGAATCGATCAAAGGCTGGAAAGAGGTGGAATACGAGGTGGTTCGCGACCGTTTCAACAACTGTATCACGGTTTGTAACATGGAAAATTTCGATCCGCTGGGCATTCATACCGGCGAAAGTATCGTGGTTGCCCCTTCGCAAACGCTTTCCAATTCAGAATATCATAAATTACGGGCATTGGCCATCAAAATTATCCGTCATATCGGGATTGTCGGCGAGTGTAATGTACAATATGCGCTTGATCCGCATTCCGAAGATTACCGTGTGATTGAGGTAAATGCCCGTCTGTCGCGCTCTTCGGCGCTGGCATCAAAGGCAACTGGCTATCCGTTGGCCTTCGTGGCTGCCAAACTTGGTTTAGGTTACGGACTTCACCAGTTGAATAACCAGGTGACCAAAGTAACCACTGCCGCTTTCGAACCGGCACTCGATTACATCGTATGTAAAATTCCACGCTGGGATTTGAATAAATTTACCGGAGTATCGAAAAACCTGGGAAGCTCGATGAAAAGTGTGGGCGAAATCATGGCAATCGGCCGCTCATTCGAAGAAGCCATTCAGAAAGGAATTCGCATGGTCGGCATCGGAATGCATGGTTTTGTTGCCAATGCTGAAGAAATAACTATTGAACAGATTGACGAAGAATTGAGCAATCCGACCGATCGCCGTATTTTTGCCATTGAAGCGGCTTTCAACAAAAACTACACGGTGGATCAGATTTACGAAAAAACAAAAATCGACCGATGGTTCCTGCAAAAACTGCACAACATTCATTTGACAAAGATTAAGCTCGAAAAAGTACATTCGCTTCAAACATTGGAAGATTCGTTGTTGCTTCAGGCAAAAAAGGAAGGTTTTTCTGATTTTCAGTTGGCACGTCTGGTACTGAAATCTTCGAATAAAAAAATTAACGACGATTTGCTGAAGGTACGCGATTGGCGCAAAAGCAAGAATATTCTGCCTTCGGTGAAACAAATTGATACGCTGGCAGGTGAATATCCGGCGCAAACAAATTATTTATACCTGACTTATAACGGAAACGAACACGACATTGAATTCCCCAAGGATGATAAATCAGTGATTGTTTTGGGTTCAGGAGCATACCGAATTGGTAGTTCTGTAGAATTTGACTGGTGCAGCGTGAATGCCATTACCACTATTCACAAAGAAGGTTACCGATCAATCATGATCAATTACAATCCTGAAACCGTGAGTACCGATTACGATACCTGCGACCGCCTGTATTTTGACGAGTTGACTTTCGAACGGGTGATGGACATTGTCGATCTGGAAATTCCGAAAGGAGTTGTACTCTCGATGGGTGGCCAGATTCCGAACAACCTTGCCATGAAATTACATCGCCAGCAGGTACCTATT
>JBBRXN010000097.1:0-20055 GCA_038248385.1 Bacteroidales bacterium | reverse complement strand
GATAATTGACTGGCTTTTCCCCGGATTGGGGTATGCTTTTATCCATTTTGAGTTATCTGGAAATAGTTTGTTCAATCCGGTTGGCGGCGAAACTGCCTGATGGTTCGCAATTTCGTACCACAAAGTTTTTTTGTTGATATTCACCTGCACATCATTTCCCAGTTGTACAGTACTCAACTGAATATCGCGTTTCCCGGTAGTGCTTAGTTGATAAATTCCAAGCGAATCTTTGCCGGCAGCTTTAAATTTCAAAGTTGCCTCTACCGGTTCGCACAAAGCCCGCGTTCCTCCGGCGCTAACGAGTGCGGTTTGTGTTGAATTCCATTTCAACCCGTCGTTTTCGAGACGGGCACTGGTCAGCAAAATCAATCGTTTCGATTGGCTGATGGGCAGCGAATCGAGTGAGATCAACTGAACTGAGGCAAAATTCAGATTGTCGGTTGTAACAACATTCGAAATCGTGATGTCCTTCAGTTCAATGGTTTTGCCACCCAGATAGCCGGTTGCTCCCTGCCATAATGGACTGTTTACAGTGAAATATCCAAGCTGCCCGTCCCATTTCAATTCTCCGGTTTCGGAGGTGACCACTTTCCCCGGATCAGTAAGCGGCGCGCTCAGTGAAGTGGTTTCTGCTTCAAAACCGGCATGTTGAAAGCCGTGTTTCAAAAATGTAGTTCCCATGTTCCCATTGTCGATGTTTACCACTTCGTTGTCCTGATAAATTTTGGTGTTGTTGAAAACATCCTGTTTTTTGTAACTGGCTTCCACCCAAGTTTTAGCTTTTTGGACAGAATAATTCCGGTAGGGCAAAGCAAGCAATAGTTGTGTCATCATTACCGGGTGCATGGCAATATCAAAGAACATGTCCTGCTGGCGTATCGTAAAATTGTTCATATAATCGTAGTAGGCATGCCAGACGATGCCGTCGAGATCGAAAAACGATCCATAGGCGTACAACAGCGAAGGCGCTTCTGTCTGGAAAATATAGGGATACGGATGATTGTATTCGCTTAATACCTGGGGCATGTTTTTTACTTTGGTAAGCGGCATTTTGCTGAATGTTGAACTGGCTGGATTGAGCAAAATGGATTTGTTATTCAGGGTGAAATTCAAATCCGACCAGCCATTCGGGAAATTAGGATGGTCCCAGTACATGTGAAAGTCCATGTAATCGGCCTGTGCCTGGGCATAAATGGAGGCCAATCCGTAGTAGTTGTTGGTAAACGTAACCGGGCATTTCACCCCAAGCGTATTTTTCAGGTAGGCAGTCAGTTCGTCGTTGTATTTCTTTTCGAGGTCGAAATAAAAATTGGCATTGTCGCCAACCCGCTGACTGGTGAATTTGCCGATTTCGGTATTTTTTACCCGCCTGATGTTTTTGGCAGCCATTGTTTCGTTTGGTTCCTGCCCGATGCCGTAAAACGGGCTAACGCTCACCGAGTCGAGCCAAAACGTCCCGGTTTGTTTGCCCCATTCGAAAGCAATGAGCATGGCAATGGAATTAATGGGAGAATTAAAAAACACTTCGTATTTTTTCCAGTTGGTGGTCGTAATGTACGATGGCCCCATCACCCATTTCCAGGTTTGGTTTTCCATCACTTCAAGAACCAAATCTTTTGCTACATCCGATTTGGCATAGAATGATAGTTTATAATCTTTACCTTTTTCGACCTTGAAATCATTGGTTTTCAGCTGTACATGCCAGTTTTCCGTTCCGGCTTTGGTAACAGCAATTTTTACCGATTTTGTTCCGTCTTTTGCATTGGTGGCATCCGCAGTAATAGTTCCAATGGCGCCATTCGAAACCAAGGTACTCCAACTGGTCAGGTTTTGCTCGAATGAACCATTTTTTACCAGTTCAGAGGTTGTTCCGGCCGGTGCTGAGGGTTTCCATGCTTCAAGCAAAGTGTTGTCGTCCTTATACTTTGCTAAGAGCCAGTCATTAAACTTTCGGTCGAGTTCGTTGGAGTAATAACTGCCAATCCCGCCTTTGGTATCGCCAAAAATGAAATCTTGCTGCCATCCCAGCCATCCGTTGAAAAGCGAGTTTTCGTTGGTCAGTTCCAGATTGGCCATTGCCGGATCGTCGGCGTAAGTCAGTTTTGTAAATGGATTTACATGACCAATTACCTTTTGCGCAAAATCCTTCTGCAAGTCAATCAGTTTTTGATTGAAGAGAGTGACATACTTGCTTTGATCGTTCAGCACGGGCGAATCGATTCCATCACCGGTTTTGTAAACTCTTCCGGCCTGAATGCAAAAATTGAAATAAATGCCTTGGTCTTTCAGGCACTTGATAAAGTAATCCATCAGATCGAGTTTCGATGCGCTGATTTGCAATGTATTTGATGATGAATTCTGGAAAAGACCACTTGTGCCCTCCACATCCATCAGGTGAATACGCGCCAGGTTAATCCCAAACTTAGCCATTCGGGCAGCCAAAATCTTTGCCTGCGCTTTGGTCGGGAAGTTAGCTATGGCTACGTTCACCACCCCCACAAATCGTTCGGGCGTAGTTTTCTTTTCAAACCTGAAATGGCCGTCGGGCGTGACCTGCAAGAAGCCATGCTTCCCGGCAGGCGCATCCAGAGTGGCCGACATGTCAGTTACCGTTTTGCTTGAATCGTTCCACGGAAGGTAAAACTCGAACCATTTGCTGCGGTCTTGCCCTGAAGCAATACATGAAATCAGGATAAAAAGAGTGAAGATTAGAAATTTGTTGGTCAGGTTCATTGGTCAGTTTTTTTATCATTAATTTGTCAATATTATCCTCCTGTAGCTAAACAGAGCCGGAATGCCTGAATCTTTTACTTCCAGAATCAGGTGCAATTCCTGCCCTTTTTTAAGTTCAGGCATTGTAAAACTTATTTCTTCGGAAGTTGGATCAGTCAGTTCGGGCGTTCCTGTAAAACCACCGGCTTCGCGGTACACTAACCAATGGCAGCTAAGTTGGTCGCCATCGGGATCGCTGCTTCCTTTGGCCGAAAGCTGTACTTTTTCTCCTGCTTTAATTTTGGCCAAAGCGACTGCTTTCCCAACATTTCCATTTAAAGCCAAAACCGGGTTGTGGTTGGCTTTTTTAAAATCGCCATCGATGTTCCAGTCCATCCTCGCAGCAAAATCGTGCTGATAAGCTTCGCGCCAACGCCAGATGGTAGCCTGATTGGATGCTTCCTTTCGTCCGTCGGGCAAAATAATCTCATCCTGGGTATTTACCGAGCTGGTCCAGATTTTGGCTTTCTCGGCATACGAACGGTAAAGCTCATATCTTCCGGCCCATCCGCCGTAAGCCGGACTAATGTACCATCCGAGCCCGTTGTTGATGAGCCCGAAAAAAGAAGGAGTGTCGCCTTCCATGATGTAATCGAATTTGAGGTAGTTGGTGCCGAGCGGACCATGATTTTCGCGGATGTTGGCTGCGAGCCATGGATTATCAACCAGTTCCTGATGTAATCCCGGTCCGTTTTTGTAGTAACGGTCACCAGAGATGCCTGTCCAGGTGGCTTTGTAGTATTCGAACCAGGAATCGCCTGCCGAGGCATCGACGATGTAAAATATGTCAGGAAAATTGTTCCGTATCCACTGCCCTGCAAAATCCTGATCGGAAATGGAATACACTTTTAGTTTTGAAACAAATTGGCGGACAGCCTCATCGCTCCTTGTTGCACGCACTTTCCAGAGCGCCTGTGCAAGGCAGTTTGTACCACCCCAGGCGGTAACCCACAAGGGCCGGTCGTCGGCTTTATCCACAGCTTTGATAAGAAGTTCAGAGCCGGGCGAATCTTTACCTTCGCCTACGCCATCCATGCTGTAAAGAGGCAAATGTTCCGAGGTAATGCTCAACAGGTATTCCATGGTTGGAAACCCGGGAGCATGCTTGTCGAGATTCGGTTTTACCTTTCCGTAATCGTTCACAAGTGCTTCGATTTTATCTTTTCGGACCTGGTTTCTCAGGTGGGTAGATGTGGTTGCAATCAAACCTTCAAGGTTGTATTCATTGGAATAAACCAACAATCGAACCATCGATTCCTGGTCGTCGGGCTCGTTGGTAATGTCGGTCAGCACAAAAAGCCGCTGTTTTACAGGATTTTCAAACTGAAATATAGTTTGGGCAAAGCCTGTGAAAGAAATATGGATAAATATAGTAAAGAGTATATTTTTCATGTGTATAGGTTTAAAATATTTTGACAACCAAGAGAATAATACCCCGCGAATTATTTTATCTGGAAGCTTCATTTGAAGTTTGTTAATGCTTATATAATTCAATATTTGCCCATAAGTTGCTGGCCGACAGCTCAACCGCTTTTTTCAGGTTTTCGGAAGCGGAATTTGAATTTCCGAGTCCTCTTTGTCCCAACCCAACCAGCAAATGGGCATTCGACAGCTGTACGCTGGCGGCTTCTTTTTCACCGAATTTGGCAAAGAAATCGATCTCCAAACCTTTCTTCAGGCGTTTATTCCCTTCGTCAATCAGACTATTAAAGCATTCTGAAGCTTTGGCCTGATTGCCCATTTTCTGATAGCTTAATCCCTGATAATAGCCCACGAAGTCGGATTCGCGAACCGGCTGGCTGGTTGAAAGCGTAAAGTAGGTCTTGGCTTTTGCCTTGTTCCCAAGCGCTTCGTAGGCCAAACCAATAAAATAATTGATCTGAGGACCTCTTTCGTCACCCGATTTTCTTTTTGAATTTTCAGGGGTTTCAACCGCTGCAAGGAATTGCGCCAAAGCCTGGTCATATTTTTTTTCTTCCATCAGTTTTTTGCCTGACAACAAATGTGCGTCAACGGTAATATCGCGCACCCGTGAACTTCCCTCGCGAAAATGAAAATTGCTTTTTGACAGATATTCAACCGACTTATTGGGTTGACCAGCCAGATTAAGGACCATAATTTCGCGAACAAATGAATCATCACGCTTTTTTACAACCTCATTTACTCCTTCAAATAATTTCGCTCTTGTTTCAATGGGTGTGTTATATATTTCGTAAAGTGGATCGAGCTCGGCATAGAAGATTGGCTCATCTTTTTTCAATGCAAACGCCTTTTCGTAAGCGCCAATGGCTTTCTGAATATCATTCGAATGCTGATAATATCCCCATCCCAGGTTTCGCCATGCGGTTGCCAGTGTAGGTTCAAGTTCAACTGCTTTTTCCCAGCAGGCAATTGCCCTTTCAGGTTGCTTATCGTACAACAGGTTGCCAAGATAATAGTACGGACGGGCATCAGCAGGATTTGACTTTGCAGCCACATTAAGCACTTTTTCCGTTTCTATTCTGAATGGGAAAACATAATCGACAGGCATTTGCGATGCTTCTTTAAAATATTTTTCAGCCTCGGTTTTATGGGCTTTGTTGTACTGAAAATATCCCAGATAATAACTCACTACTGCATTTTTCCCTATAAATCGCAGCAACACATCTTCAGCCTCGGTAAGCAGTCCATCGTTCAGATAACCCACGGCAAGCTGAAGGTAATTCTGTTCATAATTGCGCATTTTAAGATTGAGTGCGGCCAGCAATTCGCCGCTGTTCTGATTATTGTCTGATTCTTTTGCCAGTAAATACAATTCGTTTCCGGCCCTGAAATCGAGCGGATCGGTTTCAGCAACATCGGTAATGGTTAGTTTTGCACCTTTAAAATCTTCCAGTTTTCGCTGGATGGAGGCTTTGAGATTGATTGCGCTGTTGTTGTGAAAATTCGTTGAAAGCGACTCGTTAACCTGCTGAAGCGCTTTAACCCATTGGCCTTTTATGCACGAGATGCGGGCCAGTTCGAGGTAAGCTGCCGAATGAAAAGTATAATCCCAGGTGGCCCGAAAAAGTGTATCAATGGCTTCGTCGTACAATTCGAGTGCTTTCAGTGTCAATCCCTGCAGATAAAGCGCCTCGCAATTCGATGGCCGGGTGTAGTCTTTTGTAAGCCGTTTTATTGCTGTGGCAAAATTGCTCCGGGCGATGGTGTATTCTCCATTTTTTAAATGAATATTTCCAATAGCAACATTACAACGGATATCATTTGGATCGCGTTTCAGGGCCTCGCCGAAATAATTCATCGCGTTCAGAGTTGGGTTATAGAATTGCAGAATGCGGCTTCCGGCCAGGTACAATTCCTCAATGGTTTGGATATCCTTAGGTTCGGCCGGTTTTTTAACTTCTTCAGGTAGTTTCTCTTTTGGTTTTTGCTGAACAGGTTGGTATGCAACCAGAACTTCGTTGTTTTCGAGATTGACCATTTCGGTGCGGAGGTCGGTCATTTCAAATGTGCCATCAATATTTACAAGGCTTGTAAACGCATTTTCAGGCGATATTCCCACTACTTTTTCAAAAACAACGGTATCTTTTCTTTTCAGAATAATTTTGGCTTTGTTTATTTTTTGGGTTGAATAATATCCCAGAAAGACCTTGTTGCCTTCGCGTTTTTCGAGGTTTACCGCACCATTCAGATTGGCATTTTTGAATCCCTGAATGTCCTTCACCGGGTACCAGTATTGTTTGAACGATTTCACTTCATAAGGCCGAATCCAGCTATAATCGGGCTGGTTGTCGGAAAAAGCGCCCACCATAATTTCAACATACGGACCGTCGTTTTCTGTCAGTTTGCCTTCGGTTGCCTGTCCGCGCTCGCCCGAACCCCATTCCCACAACTTGGCGCCTTTTACAATATTGTGGTCAGCAATGTGAACCGTTCCCGACTCTTTGCCATGGTCGTAACCTCCCATAAAATCTTCTTTCAAATCATAAGCAAAGTATGAATTCTGATTTCCTGAATTCTTCCACCAGCTAATGTCAACTCCTTTTGTAAAATCCTCGCCATTATATACTTCGTGCGAAACAGGCCAGTTGGAAAAACTGTTTTTGGCGTGGTAGGTAACCTGGGTTACGCTTGGCGGAAAAATAACCTGGTAATTGGAGTTGGTATGCGCGGCCACATTTGCCCAGTACAAAAAAGTGTTGGTGAATGGGGTAGGGTTATGAATTTTTACTTCGGTCTGATAGTACGATTTGCCGGGGAACATGGTAATCCCGATGGTCCAGCGCATTTGATGGCGTGGCTCGGTTTCGCCAATCAAGATGGTTTTGCTGCCATCGGCATTCTCCTTCAAATCGTAGTCAACAGGTAACATGGTTGATGCCCGGTGGTGGTGGATAACACACCATTCAATTCCGCCGGAAACCCAGGCGCCGGTCATGCCAATGTTCGATGGTTTTACCACATTGTTTTTGTAAACGAAATTGTAGTTGTTGGTTTTGTCGGTGGCGTAATACAGCTTTCCGCCAATTTTAGGGGTAACACAAAGTTTGATGTATTCGTTTTCGAGAATCAGCGCTTTCCAGGCCTTTTCGGTTTTCTCGTTCGAAATCATATCGTTCAGGGCATACGGATAGATAACTTTGGATGCTCCCTGGTAAGATTCGCCTTTAAAGAACATCGGGTTTTTATCGGGAGGTTCGACCTGGTAAGTTGGAAGCACCCAACTTTCTTCGGAGATTTTTACCTGGGCAAAGAGTGCATTTGAAAATAGAAAAGCAAAAATGAAAAATACAAAATGGGTTGGTTTTTGAAAAAATGGTTTAGTTCTCATCAGTGGTTTATTTAAAAGTTATCTCATCAGAATGAACGGTTGTAATCATTCCGTTATACGTGCTGTTGACCTTCGTTCCGTGAATCACAAAATTTTCAAGTGTTACACCAATAATCCGGCTTTTTTTATCGAAACCCAGCATTTGCGAAGAAGGAAAAACATCGCCTTCGACTGTAATGTTTTTAAAGTGGACATTTTCAATTTTACCCCGCTCTTTATCTTTTGAATACTGAGATTCAAGGATTTTAAAATCGATGAGCCATCCCCGTGAATCTTCCACGCGAATATCTTCATACAACACATTTTTCACTACAGCCCTGTCGCCGTTATGAATGGTAAACGTTCCTTCTGGCCCTTCCACATGAATTAGGTCACAATTTTTAAAAGTAATGTTTTTTATGGTATCCGACCTGGTTTCGAAACCAATCTCTAAACCGTTTCCCCACGCTCCGTTCCAAAGTACCGAATTTTGAACGGTAACTAATTGGTTGATAAAGGCAATGAAAAGGAAAATCAAAACTATTTGTTTCATTGGTTATGATTTTGGTTGTTTCAATTGGTTGCTCTACTATTGAATAATTAACTTTTCAACTTGCCTTGAATTTCCATTTCGACATTCAAGAATATAAACACCCGGTTTCAAACCTTGCAGCACAATGCTTTTTTCATCTGAGCCGGTCGAAAAACTATTTTGCTGAACCATCCGTCCTGTTAAATCAAGAATTGAAATTTGAACAGTATTTTCGTGGGCACGGTCAAAATTCTTAATTGTCAACAACCCATTGGTTACCGGATTTGGATATATCAAAAAACCCGGTTTATTTAAAACCGAAATTGCCTGATTAGAAGTAATTACAAAATCGCCCTCATTCACAACATACGTGCTCTTAAACTGAACTTTATTCCATTCGCATAAATCACGGGTAGCTGCGGCAGTTGGGTCGGTATATTTATCGGAATACCAGGGCAGACAATACAACCATGGAGCGTAATTTGGGTCGGTAAAACATTTGTCGGGATTGGGTAGCCCTTCCGATTCGCAAAGTGCAATCATTTTCGAGGGGGTAATGGCTTTCATCATGTTCCAGGCATCGCGGTAGGTTTTGCCGGAGTTGGCATAAGTTCCGCGCACCGCCGGATCGTAATCATACAAATCGATTCCGGTGATGTCGCAAAAATCATCGCCCGGATAATATGCTTTGCGGCGCGCCAGTTCAGAACTCTGAAAGGGCGGCCAACTTGTATTATTGCAAACAACAGCCGGATTAAAAACCCAAATGAGGTTGTGAACACCATGAAAATTGATGATGCGATCCTGCATGATTTTGAACAGATTGGCTGTTTTGGCCGGATCGGAAGGACAAGTCCACCAAAACCATCCCCCATCGATTTCGTGAAGCGGACGGAAAATAATAGGGATAGGTTTTCCTTTATCGTCAACAATTCTTTTGAGAAAATTGACGATGTGGTAGTCGATATCCTCAATCATTGCATTGTATAAATCAGTTCCGGGAGTAACTATATCACTCCATTGCTGGCTTGTCATCATTTGACCGTTGCCGCTTGCATCTTTGCCCCAGGCATCGCGGCTGTAGGCGCCATTCACTTTGCTCGAAACCATTTGCCAGTGCCAGTTTACCTGTAGTATTTGGCCCCTTTTGTGGGCAGTTTTAAATCCCTGAATATTACTGTTCCAGGTGCTAATCCAATACGGATCAGTTCTGCTTCTGTACCAGCTATTCATATCCTGTCCCCAAATGGCAGGGGTTTCACCCGAACATTTCACCACATTTGCATTTCCGCCAAACTGTGTTTCTGTCCAGCAACCGGTAAGCATTTTCTGGCCATAAACCGATTTCAGGTAATTCCAAAGTGCAACGGTTTCGGGGGTTGCAGCCGGATCGAGTAGTGGTGTCGGATCGATATCTTTATACGTTGCCGAAATTTCGGTTGCACTTTCGGGCATTATAATCGTTGTATTGGAAAGATTCGGATTTGTTACTTCTTCTGAACCAATCCATTTATCGAAAATTTGATTTTTTGCCGCTGCGTTTGCCGCGATGGGTATAATTATTCCTGAATTATATGAACCGTTTCCGCTGCCATTGATGACGGTTAAGGTAAAAAGCTGACAGGTTTTGGCTGTAACAGAAACGTTATTGCTTGCAGCAGAAATGTTTCCGGCAGCATCTTTAGCTTTTACGGTGATTGCAGGGTATCCGGCACCACAATTTAAATTCGTAATTGTAAGGGTTGTGCCGGTTGTTAAAGTTTTCAGTGTATTCACGAAATAAATATCATAGCCCGTAACACCAATATTATCGGTGGAAGCATCCCATGATATAGTGAAGGAAGTCTGCTTCACGTCTCCGTATTTCAGATTTGCAGGAGCTGTGGGAGCTGAAACATCGTTTTCGCCAATTCCAATGTAATCGATGTGGGTCCATCCCCAGCTTTTTGAAATTGTGATGGTGTTATTGCCGGCTTTTAAATCCACATTCCCAACATTCAAATCCTGCCATGAGGACGAAATTCCCGGGAAAGTGGTGTAAGTGTTGATGCCACCATTCACAGAAATTTTTTGCGCCTTCTCGCAGGCGCCACAGGTATTCTGAAAACGGATAACCAGAGGGTACGAAGCTGCGGTTGCTACGTTAACAGTAAACGTAATTTTGTCGGTTTCAACATCAAAAGTTCCGCCATCCATATAACCAGTTCCTGAATATCCGGGAAGTGAACTCGCGATTGAAACCCCTGTTAAAACAGCATTTTCAGCTTCATATTTTGTAATCGCCAATCCTTCGGCAATTGCATTCGATTGAGAAAATACTAATAAAAACAAGATGAGAATAAATTTAAATGCGGTATGTTTAATCTTCATAATAAGGTTTATTGTCATTCAATTACCAAAACACTAATTCTATTTCCGTTGAAATGCCTTATTGTCAGCAACCCGCCTTTTTCCATTGGTTTCCAGCTCCAACCTTCCTGCCCTTTCTGGTCTGATTCTTTAATTTCTTTTTGGTTTACAAGAACTGAAACCGGTTTTATTGTCATCCTTATGGTTTCAACCGATTTTTCATCGAAAGTACGGTAATTGATTAAAGTATTTTTCTTCTTGACTTCGGGTACGTCAGATTCCCAAAACTTATTTATTGCCGGTGGATATTCCATCAATTGAATTACAGATGTGGAACTTAACAAATGGTTTTGGTCAGCGGGTGCTAATTCTGGCCTCCAGGCCATTGCCCGTAAATAATGGCGCACATAATCGCCGTAACCATCGGTCATCCAGACTTCATCGCGTGGGTAACAGTTTTTGCCGTCATCGTCAACCATATAAGTTGCCCAGTTGAGTGTCCGGATAGCATTTGTTACTGCAGTCTGGTCGCCGGTTAGCGCGGTATATTGCAACTCGGCCGATGCCTGTCGCGAACTGTGGCTGTTCCCCGGAGTTTGATAGGCCGTTTGTTCGTTTACCACAATTACGCCATACTTTTCCCATTCTTTGTTTCCCAATGTTTTGTAAACCCACTCAAAGATGCCTTTTACTTCCGTTTTCCAGTTCTGAAAATATGCGGGGTGGTTCATCATGAACTGGGCAAAAGTTATGGCATTAATCTGGGTATCGCTCCAACCCGGAATATCTTCGAAAAACGGCCCCCATTTGTTGGTTTTCAGCGGGTAGTTTTTCATCCAGTTCAGAATGGTTTCGAACGACTTCTGATAAAGTGCAACATCTCCGGCTTTTAGTTCTATTAAATTCAGGAACAAATCCAAAGTTGGCGACCAGTTGCTGGTGTAGCTGCTCAACTGGTCGTTTTCACCATTGCCTGAATTGTGTTTCAATACTCCGGTTTCACCCGTAATTGCATTTACTTTAAATGGGAGCGGCGAATTATTTTCATCCCCTGAATTTATTTTTGAGGCGAGTGTGTTGGCAATTTTTACTGCTGAATCCAGATAACGTTTGTCGGTAATATTCGGATAGGTGGTCGTATTGGTCATTTTATAAAGTTTCACCAGTTCCAGCGCAAAGGAGCCGGCTTTGTCGGGTTGGGTGAAACCTTGGCCAATAACCATGTCTCCATCGTAAATTCCTGAATAAATTAATGTGTTGTACGGATATGGAATATTTGGCCAAACCGCATCGTCCGAAGAAAGCGAGTGTGTGAGATAATAATCAGCAATGAATTTCATCTCTTCCTTCACCGCTTCATTTCCTGAGTAACCGTAATACAAATTCCACGACGACAATGCCATGGCAAACTGATCGCCGCCAATGCCGCGCCGGTCGTTGAAATCGCCCCGCCACACCTGGTGGTTCATATAATAAGGCAAGCCGTTTTTGTCGGTGCGCATGGTATCCCAGAAATTCCAGGTCGCATTAATCACAAAATCGTAAGATTCCCCCAAATCAGTTGAATACCAAGGGATAATGGTTTGATCAACAGTGTTTAGGTGAATCGGGTGATACAGAAGTTTTTCGCTGGTAATGGTTTCTTTTACTTCGAATTGAGCAAAAGCTGAACCCGTGTTTGTCAGAATGATCCATCCGATTAAAACTACGAAAACAATAGATTTGGATTTCATGGCTTTTGATGTTTTATTGAATAGTTAAACCTTTTGTATTCTGTTGTCTGATTTTTGCACTCTCCAGGTCGGTCAGTCGTTTGCCCATGTAAGTAAGGTTTTCAATTTTTACGCCGGAAACATTTTTTCCGGCATTAAATCCATGAAAAACCGAGAACGGCATCAAGCCTCCAATAACCTGAATATCCTTGAATATAATTTCGCTTACAGTTCCGCGAAACTTGCTGTGATAGGATTCAGTTCCCTCCGGAATACGCTGAACACCATCCCAGGCGCCATGCAGGTAATATTTCTTAGTGAATTCAGGATCAAGATTACCATCGGGACCCCATTGCGAATAGAAAATGGCCACATCGAACAACTTCTGGCGGCTGTCTTCCACACGGATATTCTCGAAAACCACGTTGTGAACATGCGACTGGCCAGCATTGTGAATGCTCATTGTAGCGCCGTCTTCCACGTGAATAATGTCGATATTTTCGAAACGAATATTTTTCACTTCGTCGGAATACAACTCAAAACCAATTTCAATGGCATTGCCCCAGATTGAGTTCCAGAACACACAGTTTTTCACCAGAATATTGTCGGTCGGATGGTCGCCAGGGTAATCGCCCTGAGATTTTATCGCGATACAATCGTCTTTGGTATGTGCAAAAACACCATCGATAATCACATTGGTACAACGACAAATATCCATTCCATCGTCGCTGCCGCTTTCGCTTACGATCCGGATATCCTTGATATTTGCCTTGTTACAATGGAAAAATGCTACCTGCCAGGTGGTTCCGTTGTGCAAAGTGATTCCTTCAATGTCAATATTTTCACAATCGCGCAAATCGATGAATCGATTGTGACAGGTCGGGTCGGTTTTGTTGAATGATCCGTCCAGAATTCCACGTCCGCAAATCTTGATGTTCTTTTTTCCTTTGGCGAAAATGTATCCCTGAACAACTGCACCACCTTCAATATAAACGGTTTGATTGTCTTGTAATTCGAGTTTCACATCTTTGTATAGCTTGCCTCCTTCGAACCAGATTACATTTTTATCCGCTTTCGATGGTTTTTCAGTTTCAGGTTTTCCGGCGAAAATGAACAAAGGTTGTTGGCGGATTCTGCCATTCAGTTCCAAACTTAAGTTTTCAGGTTTATTCAATTTAAAACTGAATGAATTGTCTCCTGAATAGGTCGGTTTCAGACCAGTTCGGAGAGGACGGATATCAACCCAGCGCACGTCGTACATCGTATTCACTTCAATATTTACTTCACCGGTGAAGTCGAAAACGGCATACGAAGCAATAGGAGTGTCAAAAACCGGAACGGGAATACCGTTCACCTTTACCCGGTAATATTTCTCGGAAGCAAAGCCTTCAGGAGACTTCCAGGTAGTCATTTGCGCATAGGAACCGATGCTTAAAAAAAGAATGCCAATTAAAAAAATGTTTTTCATACTAAATAAGTTCAGTTAGTTTGTTTTGTATTCAGGTTGCAGATATTTTCAATAATGTATTGAATTCCTTTTTCTGATTCCTTCATAAACATCTCGTCCGAAACCAGAAATTTACCCTTTTCATCGGTTGCCCGGAATAAGATGGCGGCAATCATCGCTGCATAAATTAAATTGTAAGGTTTATTGAGATTGATGGCTGCATTGATTGGCCCGACCAACCGGTCTTCAGGACTTAATTTTCGGTACAAATCGCAGCCAACCCTGAAAATGGTATCACCCAATGCTTTGTTTTGAAACCGGTATAGCAAATCGTCAATATGGGCTTCCAACTGGCTTAATGTGAATTCACCGGGATACAGAGCCATCAGGATTTCGGCCGACTGCAGCATGGTTTGCCGGGTGGCAGCAAGGATTTCAGCATCAGCAAGCACTTCGTAAATATAGATTGCTTTCGGATATTTCTGAAACCCCAGATATGCCGCAGTGGCATGGCCTAGGTTGTGAATAAAAAGTTTGCGGTCAACCCATGCTTTTATATTTTCCTTGGGCTGAAGGTTCGAAACTTCAGGAACGGCATTCAGGAAACCTTTTTTTGCCACAATTAAGCTGTTGTAAGGTTCCGCAAACACTTGGAGCGGATCTTCTTCCATGTCTTTCTGCGACATGATGGGCACCATTTTACCAATGCTGGTTTCGACCAGTCCAACCAGTTTATCGAGCGGATAATCCGATGGTAAAAAACGGCTCAATTCCTGCGCCAGATAAACATCTGAATTGCGCATGTTCTCGGCGATAATAAAATCAAGCGGCCATTCGCCAAATTGATTCCTGCGGTGAACCAATGCATTTGCGATCAATGGCAAGGCCATCGGCAATCCCTGCTGGCCAACCGACAATGCCGCGATCGAAGCACTGGCCAATTCGCTGACCACATTTTCGGTATCCCTGATGTTGATGCCTCGAATGTTGGCGACTTCCAGAATTTCATCTCCGGCTTCACTTTTAATCACCACTTTGTATTTTCCTTGCTGGTTGAGCCGGTTGATCAAGTCCTGATTGATGTCAACAAAAACCACCTCATAACCCGAACGGCTGAACAACTGCCCAATAAATGAACGGCCAATTTTCCCTCCGCCAAAAAGCACCAATTTTTTATTTTCCATTTTTACAATTTAGCCGTCTGCCCAATTTGTAACAAATAATCCTGATGATAGGCCTTTACCAGACTATTCTTCTGACCGGGAAAGCTTTCATAAAATGTACCTCCGTTGTAAAAACACGCATATCCACCCGAAGCTACTCCCAATGCCACTGCACTTTTCAAATCGACCTGAACGGAAGGATTTTTGATCAGCTGCTGAGCAATCGCTGCCAATACACCTCCTACAAAATTATCGCCGCAACCGGTGGTATCGCCCGATTTTTCTGTCATCTGTATCAATTCGGTGACTACTCTTTCAGAAACCGGTAAAGAGGTCGGCTGAATCTGTCCGAACAATATACAATCAGCTGAAAGATAGAGTTGATTGGATCCGTGGGTGATTATAAAAGCGCCAACTCCTGAATTTTGAAAAAACAGGACGGCCTCTTCAACCTTTGAGGTTCCGCTTAAACGGAGCGCTTCTTCCATATCGGTTACCAGTAAATCAATGTGCCGGTAGGTTTCATGTGAATCGCCCAGCGGCCATGGCTTTGAAGGATCGCTCTTTTCATTCAGAAAATCATAGACGGTATTTACTACTGTGATGGCTTTTTGCGCTTTGGCTTTCAGCAGCAATTCGCGAAGTGAGTTGTGAATGTTCGGTACCAGAGCGGTTCCGCCAAAAACTACCATATCGCTCCTGAAGAATGATTCATCCAGATCTTCAGGCATAAATTCCCAGGCTGCACCAATATTGTTGATGAAAACCCGTTCTCCATGACCTCCGTCAAAATCGGGATCTGACAGCACATCAGTAAAGGGCGTGTATTGGGTTCCAGTTTTATAGCTGCCAATTTTCAAGGGCGTTTCTTTCAATTTCCCCAAAATAAATGCACCGGCTTCATCGGCTCCTTTGCTGCCGTAAAAACAAACTTCAGCAGCCGATCCGTTCAGCATCTGGGCAGCATGGATCAGCGAAACGATGGAAGGGCCGCCGATATTCAGAGCCACCGGTTCCCTGCCTCCATTGATGGCGTCGCGTACCTGAAGATAAGCTTCATTTGAATACTTTTCAAATTCCTCCCTGAAAACAAGTTTCCCGGGCGCAAGACCTCCGTCACCGGGAGTTTTTGAAAGGTATCCGGTGAAACTGGCATCCGTAAAACTCACTGGTTTATAGAGGTAATCAACCAATGCGCAACCGGTTCCTGAAATTCTGAATGGTTTACTTTCCGGCATCGCTCAAATAAATTTTTGATAATCCGAAACCAGTAAATGCAATGGCTGTTCATCTTCTTCAATTAACGGGAACCTTCCGATGGGTTCATAGAAACAATTGTCAGAGGTGTCGTCATTGACCATGCTCACTTCGCCCACCAGTACTTTTCCCTTACCGGGTTCACCATAAAAACGATGGTACATGCCTTGTTCCAGGCAAATGCTTTCGCCTGGAGCCAGCACTGCTTTTCCGCCGGCTGGTACCGAACGCTTTACACCGTCGGTCTTAAAATTTACCGGGGTCGAGTCGAACTTGCTGTCGGGAGTGGTATTGTATAATTCCAGAACCAGGTTTCCTCCTCCACGATTGATGATGTCTTCCATTTTTGACCAATGGTAATGCATGGGAGTTTCCTGATTTTCTTCCACAATCATTATCTTTTCAGCATAAGACTTCCGGTCCACATTGAATTTTCCGTTGCGGAGGGTGAACAGGAACAAGCCCCGCGAATGAAAATCACCGGAACCAAAATCGGTAATGTCCCAACCCAGCATGTTGTTGATAATTTCTTCAGCATCCCGCTTGTTTTTCTTCCAAACTTCAAGACTCCAATACGCCCATGGTGGTAAAATGAATTGTTTCTCTGCCATAAAAGCCTTGGCATCTTTCATAATCTGGTTAATTTCACTGCGTTTCATATAGTTTTTTTGATTGATTTTGACTACGTAAAATTCTTTTAAAAATTCTGATTCAACTTTCAACAACGGTTTACTGGTTCATTTTTCGCTCTGATTTCTCCTTTACCACTTCTTCAATTTGACAGGCAAGGGTATATTCTGAATTGTATTCCGGATGTCCTACTACCTCAAGAATTATTTTAAACCTTCCGGTTTTACAGGCCGGGAGTTGACATCGTACGGTTGGTCCGGCTTCGTTGACATTGGCTTTCATCGCGTGAAATTCCCAATTCAACAGATTGATTTCTGCTCCGTCGGCAATTAGTTTTACAGTCATTTTTCCGGAAGGTAAATCCTTATAATAATCGTTCAACATCCAGATATCCGCCTGAAAAGTTTCGCCTTCCTTCCATTTGTATTTGGGGAAACGGGCACTTGCCAAAACGGGCCGACAGGCATTTTTAATTGCATAAAATGCGGGTTTTGGCTTGTTTGGGTAACTTACAATACTATTATTCGCAGCAGTAGGCCATGGTTCACTGTAGCACCAGTTCGTCGCCATGGAGCAATAGGGCTTTTGCCGGCGCGCTTCTTCGTAAATACATTTATAGCCTTCACTTTGTAATAGCTGGCCATTGGCAACCAGCTCTTCCAACGATTGTGATTTCCCAAAATATTCTTCGATAATATCCTGGCAAAGCCAGGTATTTCCAACCCATGCATTGAAAGCATGGTGGCTTTCCCAGGAAGTGCCGGGCTTTGGAGGCCATAACTCTTCTTTCGGGATAATCGTTTTTAATACTTCGACCGAAGCAGGGGCAGGCATTCCAAATTCAGTGTATGCAGTGAATTTGGAACGGGCCATTTCATGAAAAACCTCCTCTTTGGTGCTCATATCGCGGAAAACATAATTACCATGACCCATTCCCATCACTGGTGATGTCGGGATAAATGGTGTTGTCGGGTCGAGTTCCAGGCACTGACTGTTGAGTAAACGCAAGACCAATGACTGGTCGGTCATGCCACTCCAACTGTTAAACAATTCGTTGCCCCCGCACCACAAGGCTAATGAAGGATGTTTCTTTAATCGATTGATTATTGAGGAGGACTCTTGTTTAAGTATCTTCAAATAATGGGTATCATCGGGGTAATTGTTGCAGGCCAGCGGAAATTCCTGCCAAACCAGAATGCCCATTTCATCACACAACTCAAAGAATGATTCCTTATTGACGATTCCACCACCCCAGACACGCAGGATATTAAAGTTTGCTTCTTTTGCCAAAACGAGCAGTTGCTGATACCGTTCGCGTGTGATGATACCGGGAAATATTTCGGGATTCACCCAGTTGGTCCCTTTGCAGAAGATTTTCCGTCCATTCACTTCAAACTGAATTGGCGGAACACTGCGGGTCTTGGGAAACGGGACAGGTTCCGACCAGGCACCTTCATTCATCACCAGTTTAATCCTCCGAAAACCAACATTTGATTTATCTGTTTGAATGATTTTTCCTGAAATGTCGAGCAATTGAAAAACGGATTGGTATAAATAGGGATCGCCCTGATCGTGGGGCCACCAAAGCTTTGGTTGGCTAATTTTAGCAGAAGATTCTAAATCAACAGATTCAATTTTGCCTTCCATACTGGATATGGTTGCGCCATTTCTATCCTTTAACTGCCATTGATACCGGTTGCCTTTCAGGTTTCTGCCCTTCACTTCCAACAAAATATCTGCTTCTGACAATTCGTTGTTCAGTTGATAATTGATGTGGACATCGCTGACAAAAGCATTCGCTTGGATTTCAAGGTAGGTTTCATCCCAGATTCCAAGCGGGATCAACCGGGGATGCCAATCCCATCCATAACTGACAGCCGGTTTTAAGCTGTAGGATGCCTGAGATCGGTTTACAGGTTTAGGATAAATTTTAGGCGCAGGAAAAATTTTGACTATCAGGGTATTTTTGTCTTTCAATTTTGAGGTAAGATCGAGGTTTACCGGGGTAAACATCCCTTCCTGTTCAAAAATCTTCTCTCCATTCAGGAATATTTCAAACTGATAATCAATCCCTTTTGAGATAAAATGCAGGTTTTCGCCAGATGCCAATTCCGGCTGTTTAAAAGTAGTCCGGTAAGTGAAATAGCAATCCTCCATCCACAGGTAGTCTTTCCAGTTTTCAGCATAAAAGTAAGGCTGATAATTTTCGGCCTTTGCAATATCCAGTTGAACCGCACCCGGAACAGAAGCCTGTATCCATTTATCTGGTTTTCCCTCATCATTCGATGAATAACCAAGTTCCCAATTCAACAATGATTTTTTCTCCAAGTCCTTAGCTTCCAATAGATTTGTTACCATGATTAATGCCAGAAAAATGTTTGTAATTTTCATATCAATTCGTTTTTATATTGAGTTTCCCCATTCCTTATTTTGTATCTACTTTTATTGAATCGGCAAGCTATCCAAATAACTTTATCATAAAACTGTTCATTTAATACTATTTAGATTTAATCTTTTAAAATTGTAATGCTATTCCCTGAACTATGCCTGATAGTAAATACCCCACCCTCATTCAAAGCTTTCCAGCTCCAACCTTCTCCATCCATATTTTTTAATTCTGAAATACTTTTTTGATTGACCAAAACGGCTGTCGGTTTTTTAGTCAAGCGTAAAATTTCGGTGGAATTATTGTCAAAAGTGCGATAGTTAAGTACGGTGTTTTCTAAAGACGTTTTGGTTTCGGGAGAATATTTTATCCACTGGATTACAGAAGTTGAACTCAACAAATGGTTCTGATTTGAAGGCGCGAGTTCGGGCAAAAAAGCCATGGAGCGCAAATAATGGCGCACATAATCGCCGTAACCATCGGAGAGCCAAATGTCATCTTGCGGATATCGATTTTTACCATCGAAATCGACCATATAAGTTGCCCAGTTGAGTTGCAGAATGGCGTGGTCCACAAAAGACTCATCGCCTGTAAGCGCCGCGTATTGCAATTCGGCAGAGGCCTGTCGAGAAGTATGGCTGTTGCCCGGAACATTAAAAGCTGTTTGCTCATTAATAACTGTCACACCATACTTTTCCCAGGTTCTATTACCCAAATTCTCATAAACCCAGTCAAAAATCCCTTTTACCTCCGTCTTCCAATTGGGAAAATATTCCTGATGATTCATCATGAATTGAGCAAAGGTTATGGCATTTATCTGCGTTTCGCTTTCGCCAACAATGTCTTCAAAAAATGGCCCCCAATGGTTGTTTTTCAGCGGATATTGTTTCATCCAGTTCAATAGTGTGGTAAAAGCCTTTTGATATTCAGCGGATTTACCTTTTTTCATTTCTATCAGTTGCAAAAACAACTCCATTGTTCCCGACCAGTTGCTGGTATAATCGAACAATTCCACTTG
>JBBRXN010000096.1:0-20124 GCA_038248385.1 Bacteroidales bacterium | reverse complement strand
ATTTCCGCTGACATCTGCAACTTTTAATTGTTTGGCAGTTAGCGTGATAATTGAAACGGTATGCTGTAAAATCAATGAAGCATCGTAAGGTTTTACTTCTCCGTTCATACTCACATCGCCCAAAACCGGTTTGGCTAATTGTGTTGACCATGGTGTAAAATCCACATAGTCAGATACCCGTTCGCCCAATCCGCCCGGATTAGATGCGTTTCTTGGCCCGGTATTACTGTTCCACCAGCAGCCTTCAGCAGTTACTGTATTGGTAGAAGTAGCATTATAAATTCCATACCCAATGGATGGTTCTGTTCCTACGAAGTCGCAGTTGGTAATTTTTGGCAGGGAGGTGTTCCATGACAGAATTCCATCATAGTTATTTTCAAAAAGACAGTTTTTAATCGTTGGAGAAGCATTTGCCATAGTAATAGCTGCCCTGCTGTATGTCCAATCGTTGTAATAAGTACGATAATAATGAGCGTATGATCCATTTTTTAAAATACAGTTTTCGAGTATGCAATTTTCATCAATCGACTCGTTATAAAAATAGATACCTTGCCACCAGTTATTATTTGGCAAATTTGCATCACCATCATTATAAGTATCACCCCCATAAAAATCATCCCGGTCGGCTGTAAATACTATGGTACTGTCAGTTGTACTTCCTCCTTTGGCAATTAATCCATTTTGAATATTCAGATATCCGCTTTGTCCGAATTTACAAACCACACCCGGATTTATGGTAAGTTTTGCACCTGTACCGACAGTGTAATTCTGGAAAACGTACGGAATATTGGTTTTGCCTGCAAAGTCACGTTTAATCAGTGTTGCATTCTGTGTAAGTGTTTCGTCTGTGACCCGAATGCCTCTTCCAGTTTTACCCAAAATAGTATTTCCGGTAGTTTCGGCCGGATAAGTTACAAGTGAAGTTCTGAACGGGAATGTAACGTTGTTAAAGGTACAACCATTTATTGACGGGGTGCTTGAACCTGCCAGGGAAACTCCTTCGAAAGCTATAGTTTCAAAGGTTGAATTCAGTATTTTAGGAGATGCATTGTTGGTTTGTATCGGGATGTTTGCGGAATACCTGAATAGGGCATGGTCTATTTTGCTTAAATCATCCGAGTCATCATAAAATACAAAATAGCTTCCCCCATTGCCCGGAGTTGTATTTCCGTTTTGTTGCATGTCTTTCGGATTACCATACATATCATCTTCCTGTGCGGTAAACACAACCGGATTTGCAACCGTGCCTTGTATGTCAAGTTTCCCATGTATGTACCAATGACCTGATCCCTTAAATGAAAAACCTGCAGGGATGATCAATTCTTTGGTATTGGGCACGGTCATATCCTCTTCAATAATATAGGAGATGTTGTCATATCCCGCAAAACTTCTGACCGGTATTGTTCCACTTATGGCTCCACCACGAATGCGTAAACCTATTCTCAGGACATTAGCTACCTTATTGTTAGAGAATGTTGGATTCGAAAACATATCCATATAGATAGGGGCATTTTCAGCAATATTGTAGAACTGGCAGTTTGTTATCTGGGGATTTGCACTACCGAATATGCATAATGCGCCACTACGATTGAAATTTAACTTTGTGGAATCCATCACGACTCTGCAATCAGTAATTCGTATAGCCCCACTCCAATGGTAACTGTAGCCACAGTACCTGACTTCACAGTTTCTAAGGATATTTTCCGTATCACTTGCAGTTCCAGTGAAATCTAACCCTTGCCAGTCAGTATTGCCAGGTGTTGAAGCGGTTCCATTATTATTGGTGTCACCGCCTGCAGAGTCGTCTGAAATTGAAGTGAAAATAATTTTATTACTTTCCTTCCCTATTGCTTTTAAAGCACCATTAACAGTAAGATAACCATTCCAATAGCTTCCCTGAAATTTAATCACCACTCCAGGTTCAATTGTAACTACATTTCCGGCGGCAATGGCTATGTTGGATTCAACAACGTAGGCCACATTGGTCAACCCGGCAAAATCCATTGGTTTAAGCGTAGGAGAATCATTTCCAAATTCCCCGAGCAGTATTCCAAGGGTTCCAACACTGGAAACCGTGTTGCCTATTAAAACAGGAGTTCCCTGGTTTATTTTTCTTCCTACCGGGAAAGAATTGATATTTGAAAAGGAATTATTCAGGATCTGGGCATTGTCGTAAAAATAGATACCGCGGTACGAATTTTTGATTTCGCAATTTTTTACGATGTTACCTTGTGCAACGTAAACTGCCCAGTTATTTGAATCATATCCGCCATAATATATTTTACAGTTTTCAAGGGTTGATGTCTTGGTTCCGTACAACATAATCCGGCCTGCATTACTATTGCTTATTCCAGGTTGCCCATCGTTTTGAGAATCTTTCGGATTACCAAAATTGTCATCGGCAATGTGCGTAAAAATGATGGGTTCGGCCACTGTCCCAATACTGGTCACTTTTCCATTTCCCATGAGATAAGAAGAATAATTCCGCCATTTGATAACTATCCCCGGATCGATAATTAATGTTGCTGTATCAAGAACAGTAGTCTGATCATAAAAACAATAGGTAATATTTTCAAGATTTTTGAATGATATTTTCTTGAGTTGAGCATCATCGATAACGGTTGCAGGAATTATTTTAATGGCACGAATTTCAGCGCTGTTAAATTTAATTGAATCAGTTGTGAAGTCTATGTTTGTATTCATATCCATGCCAATGTTATAACATTCGCCACTTATTGGGGTAGTGGCTTTAAAATTACAATTGGTAAAAATTGGTTTGCTAATCCCAGTAACGCGTAGGTTCCGATAGTTCCCGGTAAATTCGCAGTTTTCGAATGTTGGCGATGCCGTTATAATTTCAACTGCCTCATAAGGCTCATAAGGATAGTTGGCATTTTTAATGATGCAGTTCTTAAATATACAGGCGGTATCAATCGAATTTGCTGCCACATTGATACCATACCAATAGGAAGATGTGGGATACTTGTCAAAAATAATCGGTTGTAGAGTGGTTCCGATAGCTTTTATTTTACCATTAATTGTCATTTCGCAATCCACTAATTTCAGATCGACCCCAGGCGATATAAAAAGAGTACCCGTTGGATTAACTCTTAAAGTTGTTGTGCGATAGGGGATATTAAATTTCGGCATGTAGAAATTTCCCGGGATGTCACTAAAGTTCATATAGATATAATCATTAGCATTTCCGTTAAGCAGGTTGTTGGTTCCACCCTTCAAGATTCCCGGACCACTAAAATAGATCGGATAATTGGTATTTTTAATGGTTGTTTCCGAAATATCTACAGTCGCCTTACCCTCAATCTGTAAGCCATACGCACTAAAATTATTCAGGGTAGTTTTTTTTAAGGTGAGGTCGCCATTACGGGCATAAACGTTACTTGCCCATTCAACGGTACAACTATCAAGTGTAACACTTCCCGGAGCATAACTTGTATAGGAAACATAAATGCCATCCCAAATTCCTTTAGTGGGAGTGGCGCTTGACGATGTAAATGTTGCACCCTTTGCATTCATGGTTCCGATAACCTGGAAATACCTTCCTGAATTAAATTTGATCACAACATCTTTTTCAATTGTTAAGGTAACCCCTGCGTTAATATTTACATTGTTTGTAACGATGTAAGGGTTGTTTGCTGCGGTCAAAATAGTATTGGCCGTGAAATGAGTAGTGATGTCGGTGGCATAAGATCCAAACGTAAAAGGGATTGCACCAATTAATAAAAGGAAAAACTTTTTCATATTCGTAAAGATTAGTTTATGATTGGGAGTTAATATTCCAACTGGTAACTTAGGTTAACCTTCAGAAGCAGCCGAATTTCAACTTATGAGAAAAAATCCTACACTGTATTGAAGTCAGTCATGTCTTGCATATTGCTATGCCAGGGATCCGTATCTTATGTGTCTTTAAAGTCAGACGACAGAATGTTTGAATGTGTTTATTGCAGTGGAGGTAAAATTCAAGTAGCAGGTTATAGGATGCGAAACATCTTATCGGCTTTCAGCTCAAATCTTCACAGTGACTATATGTTTTACCTCCAGATAATGTCAGTTTTTGTGTATGAATATTAAAGTATTCGCATCAAAAACCAAATTCAGAATAAATATAAAGAATTTTAAGATTCGATTTGAAAAAAAAATCACATTTTTTAAAAAAAATGAAGAATTTTTAACAAATTTTCATTCGAGGAGAATTAATTCTAATTAAAACTATTATCTAATTAGAATTTAAGAAAAAGTTTAAAATGATTTAGAACCTTTTTAATTTTTTTCTGCCTTATCGATTTAGTGTAAAACATAATAAGCCCAAGTTTGAGAACCTATCCAATTATTTTGAAAAAGTATTAAAGTTAAATAGAAATAAAGTAGAGCAATACTTAACAGAAAATAGTTTAACTATCTTCTTTTTTGATTTTCCCAATTCCTTAATGATACGAATATGTTAATTAAATAAAATATGGCAAATCATGGCATATATCCAAGTGTCTCTATATAAATCAGTAAAAGCATAAACAGCTGAGACTACTGTTGCTAATACTTTTTCACTATCTCCGTTATTTGAAATTGCCAAATCATCAATTTCCCCTGTTGAATTATCAATGTCTCCAAAAGCCAGATTTTAAATATCCTTTAAATGAGTTTAGGAATCCTGCCATTTATTCCTTCGCTGATAAATTCAAAAACCATCAATGATTTTTCAGCCCTTAGTTCATATTTAGGTAATTTCATTTAGTCACTTTTAATGACAACTAAAATACAAAAAAATGAATTCTCAAACTGTATTTTTTACTTGTTGTTCAATACCTTTCTATCATAGAAAAGAAAAAATCACTTTCAATAATGGCGTTTTCGTCACTGTCGGATCCATGAACGGCATTGCGAGACATCGATTCAGCAAAGACTTTCCGGATGGTACCTTCAGCAGCTTTCGCCGGATCAGTTGAACCGATCAATTCCCTGAAATCGTCAACCGCATTTTCTTTTTCCAGAATAGCTGCTACAATCGGGCCGGAACTCATAAAAGATGTTAAATCTTCATAGAAGAATTTACCGGCATGAACAGCATAGAATTCACCCGCTTGATGCTTGGTTAAGTGCGTGAATTTCATTGCTTTTATCCTGAATCCTGCTTCATTGATCATCTTTAAAACCGGACCAATATTGTTTTTACTTACCGTCTCCGGTTTAATCATTGTAAATGTCTGGTTACCTGACATATCGTGTATTTTTAGTTTATTTGTTGAATGATCACAAGTTAATGATATTTCGTTTTGATGAATCAACACCATCGGCAATATTTTTATCTTTGTAGTTTATTTTAAAATAGAATAATTGGAAAGAGTTGATATAGAATTAATTAAGCAATTTGAAGGGCTAATAAAATCCAGTTGTAAATCCATTGTTTTAGTGCCTCACATGCATCCGGATGGCGATGCAATGGGTTCCGTCCTCGGATTATGGCGGGTTTTGCAAAATTCAGGACTAAAAGTTAAAATAGTGAGTCCAACCAAATATCCGGAGTTTTATCACTGGATGGATGGTAACGATCAGGTGATTATCTTCAGCCATCATCCAAAACAAGCTGCCAGGGCTTTTGACGAATCAGATCTGATGATCTGTATGGATTTTAACCAAATTTCGAGGGTTGGCGATATGAAGACTCTGGTCGAAAATTATCAGGGGAAAAAGGTGTTGATCGATCATCATCCTTATCCCGGTAATTTTGCGGATTTGATTATTTCTGATATTTCTTACAGTTCGACAGCCGAATTGATTTTTTCGGTTCTTCAATCAACCGAACTTGCACAATTTGTTGATCAGAATGCCGCGACTTCATTTTTTACCGGTATCATGACCGATACGGGATCTTTCGATTTTAATGTTTCAAATCCGAATACATTTGAAGTGGTGGCTCAGCTTACCCGAATGGGGATCGATCAACTGGATATTCATTCGAAAGTATATGATAATTATTCGGCTGACCGGATGCGGTTGCTGGGTTTTTGTCTGAGTAACCGGATGACCGTTTATCCCGAATATCATGCAGCATCCATGTATATTTCGCTTGAAGATCAAAAGGCCTTTAATTTTAAAACGGGAGATAATGAAGGATTTGTAAATATGCCCTTGTCGGTAAAAGGAGTTGTTTTTAGCGCACTTTTTACCGAAAAGGAAAAATATATCAAAGTTTCTTTCAGATCGAAAGGCGAATTTGCTGTAAATGAGGTGTGTGAAAAATATTTTAATGGTGGAGGGCATCGCAACGCATCCGGAGGCGAGCTTTATGCATCTTTACAGGAAACGCTAACCAAATTTGAAAATCTTTTACCCGAATTTGAAGAAAAAATTAAACAATCTATTAAATAAATACCATGAAGAAATTGAATACTATTTTGAAATTTAGTGTTTTCTTATTATTAATCGGAATAGTGGGTTCATGTATTAAAGATAAGGAAGATCCTTATGCTGCCTATACTCCTGAAAGGGAAGCCAGCTTAATTAAAACATGGCTGGATGCAATGGTTGCAAAAAAATTGAATATTGATACCACCTCTACCGGTTTGTTTTTCATTCCGGATACAGTGAAAGTGGGTTCAGGCCCTAAAGTTAAAGCCGGAAATACGGTAACCGTAAAATACACCGGAATATTCCTTGATGGAGTCATTTTTGATGCTTCTGCCTATCACGGCGATGGAACAATGACCTATGTACACAAAACTGATCGGTTGATTCAGGGTTGGGAAGAGGCCATTGAAGTATTGAGTAAGGGCCAAAGTGCCGCTTTCCTGATTCCATCGGCCAAAGGATATGGAGCCACAGGAAGTAAACCAACTATTCCGCCATACTCCCCATTAATTTTCATCATCGAAGTTCTGGATATTAAATAAAACCTTGTTCAAAATTGTTACTTTCGCAAAAAAATAAAGTTTATGAAACAAATATTGTACATTCTCGGGTTGGCTGTTTTACTCTCCGGAATTTATACCTCGTGTAAAACAGATACTTTAGACACATTGCGCCAAAACGAGGTTGTTGCTCTTGACAAGTATGTAAAGGATAATAATCTGACTGAAGCAAAAGACGTTTCCGGAATTTACTTTAAAGATGTGATCAAAGGAACCGGAGATACCATTAAATCAGGTTATAAACTGATGATGTTTTTCAAGATAACCTTATTGAATGGAATTGCAATACAGGCAGATGGTTTTACCACCGAGGATGGATCAGGGCACAATTATGAGGAATATCCTTTTTATGTGGATGTGAACGATGCTACGATCAATTTAAGGTATGTCCAGCAAATTGCCGGGTTGCATACAGGACTTAAAAAAATGAAAGTAGGAGGAAAAGCTTTTATGGTTATTCCTTCAGAGTTGGCATTTAAAGCGGTTGATAATTCAGCAACGATTGGTATTCCGCGGTTTTCGACCCTGTTGGTGACTGTTACTGTAAAATACGGATATTCGCCTGCACAACAGAAAGAACAAGGCAATTAATCTTTTTTGAATCAAAGATATTCCCACGTTAACCTTTCGGTTTTTCGTGGGATTTTTTTTTAGAATATGAACAGAACCCAATTATTGAAAAAGCTTTTGCCCGGATTTATTCCACTCTTCGTTTTTATAGCCATCGACGAAATTTGGGGAACCCGTGCCGGTTTGGTTGCTGCCCTAATTATTGGTGTTACCGAAATGATCTGGATCTGGATCAAAGAAAAACGGTTCGATCGTTTTGTTTTGTTTGATACTGCTTTGCTTTTGGTGCTTGGATCAGTATCCATTGTACTCAATAATGATATCTTTTTTAAACTGAAACCCGGCCTGGTGGAGTTAATCCTTTGTGCTGTACTGGCAGTTTCAGCCTTCTCGAAACTGAATATCATTGGTTTGATGACACAGCGGTATATGAAAGACATCGAATTGAATGAACAGCAGCTGTCTCAGTTCAGGCAGACTATGAAGCTGATGTTTTTCGTTTTCCTTATCCATACAATACTCGTTTTTTATTCCGCTTTTTATCTGTCGAATGCGGCATGGGCGTTTATCAGCGGTGGATTGTTCTATATTTTGTTTGCATTTGTTTTTGGTTACGAATTCGTCAGACAGAAACTAAAATCGCGCAAACAGGTGGTGGTGATGGCCGATGAAGAATGGTTGCCGTTGGTGAACGAGCAGGGCGGAATCATTGGGAAAGCGCCGCGTTCTGCATGTCACAGAGGTGAAAAATTGCTGCATCCGGTGGTTCACCTGCATGTTTTCAACAATCAGAAACATATTTATTTGCAGAAGAGGCCAATAAACAAACTGGTTCAGCCGGGCAAATGGGACACCGCTGTTGGCGGGCACATTTCGGTGGGCGAAACACTTGAAACGGCTCTGAAGCGCGAAGCCTGGGAAGAAATCGGATTAACGCAGTTCTCGGCAAAGCTGGTAAAAACTTATCGTTGGGAAAGTGAAATAGAATCGGAATTGGTATATGTATTTATTACACATGATTTTAAAACGATTCATTTACATTCAGAAGAAGTCGTGGAAGGTCGTTTCTGGACATCAAAACAAATTGATGCGAATATTGGTAAAGGGGTTTTTACACCCAACTTTGAAAACGAATACCAATTGCTGAAAAAAGACTTTCTTCGTTAGAGTGTCTTGTGTGTTCCGTCGCAGTATGGCGGATTTTTGGTGTGCTTGCACTGGCAGAGCCATGCGTCCTGTTTTTCAGCAATTTTAAAAATGGCGGGTGAAAATCCCGTTCCAAGGTGCGATCCGTCACAAAATGGTTGATTGGAACTTTTCCCGCATGCACACCAGAAATATTGTCCAGGTTCGAGTGTTTCAAGCGCAGGCATTTTTGCTGCAATAAATGGTTCTCCCATGATGATTCAGTTTAATGAGATTAATTTTATCGACTGGTATAAACAGTTATCCAAAGATTACTTCTCGAGTTTTTCTATTTCTTTTAGCTCTTTGTGTGTTTCGTCACAATAAGGCGTTTTTTTGCTGTTTTTACAATTGCAGAGCCATGCCTCACGCTTTTCTGCAATTTTAAAAAGTACAGGTGTAAATTTAGTTCCGGTGTGTGTTCCATCACAAAATGGCTGTTTTGAACTTTTCCCACACGAACACCAAGCAAATGGTCCGGGTTCAAGTGTTACCAATGCTGGTTTTTTTGCTGAATAAAGTTTGCCCATAATTGATAATTGTTAATTGGTGTAATTTATTGTGATTCAGTGTTATTGCTTAATCGTATATGCTTCAATACTATTACCTGAAAATGTAGGAACCAGAACCAGATTTTTACCCGGCACAAAATCAATGTCGGCGGTATTTTGTTTATCAACAGTGTCAAGCAATTTAATTGATTCTGTTCCCCTGGTGACAAATATGCGTCCTTGCCAGTTCGAATAAATATATTCCCCGTTTTCCATCTTCTCCAGCCCGTCAATACCTCCGCAATCGTTAACCAACACTTTTATTTCTTTTGATTTGATATCTGCCTGAAGAATTTGACCTGCTCCGATATAGAGTTTTCCTTTTTCGGCCCATAAACCATTGCAGCCATTTAGAATTTTATTTTCAGACCAAAGTGTGAGTTTATCACCAGCGAATATATAAATTTTATTGTCCTGTGAGTCAGAAACAAAAATAGTTCCGTCCTCGGTAGTTGTTACATCATTCAGAAATTTGGCATTTTCTATTTTGAAGCGTTTAATGATTTTTGCTTCCCTGATGCTGATAACCACCAATTCATCAATATCGGCCACATATAGGTTCCCTTTGTAAATGGCCTGTCCTTTTGGGGCATTCAGACCGGTTACCCAGTGTAATTTATTTATTTTCCCATCCACTTCGAGTAGCGCGATAAAACCGATTCCATCTTTTTCTGAAGGGTTTCCATCGATATTGGAAACGTAAATTTTATTCGATTTTGCATCAAATAAAACCGATTCAGGAGTTTTCAGACCATCAGTAGTTGTCCATACTTTGGTCAGGGTTTGAGCAGTTGACGATAAACCAATACTGACCAGAATGAATAAAAAATAGTTTCTTAGTTTCATGGCAATTAATTTATAATTTTGAAGTAGTAATCATTAACAATGCAAATTCAATTTGGTTAACAAATCACACAAAATATTTTTAAAATGAAACTTATTTTATTCTGTTTATTGGGAATACTTTTTACCGGAATACCTGCTGCTGCAAAAAAGCATATCATGTATGTCGGCACTTACACAAAAGGCATGACCGACGGTATTTTTGTTTATTCGTTTGACGATCATTCCGGGAAATTGGTTGACCTGAAAATACCAGCAGTAAGTAACAATCCTTCGTTTTTGACTATCTCAGGTGATAAAAAATATTTGTATTCAGTTGGAGAAGTCGATAATCTAAATGATAATCGCAGCGGCGGAGTTTCGGCTTTCCGAATTGAAAAGAGCGGACAGTTAACTTTACTGAACCGTGTACTGACCTACGGCGCAAATCCATGCCATGTATGCCTTTCTCCGGATGGAAAAAAATTGGTTGCTTCTAACTATACCGGTGGAAACCTTTCACTCTTTAATGTACAACCAGATGGTAGCTTGTCTGAATTGGTGCAGAAAGTTCAACACAAAGGCAGTGGTCCGTTTCCGGGTCGCCAGACAGAACCACATGCACATTCTGCTAAGTTTGATTCGTCAGGAAAACAATTGTTTGCAGCTGATCTGGGTATCGATGAATTGAAAATTTACCAGGTTGGGTCCGGAGTGAAAACGCTTACCCCAAGCGCTCAGCCGTTCGTTAAATTTGCCCCGGGTTCTGGACCGCGTCATTTCGAGTTTTCGGCTGATGGCGGTTTTATCTATGTAATCAATGAGTTAAGTTCTACTATTACTGTTTTGATAAAATACGGGGATATTTGGAAAGAAATTCAGTCCATAAAAACCCTGCCAAAAGATTTTTCAGGTGAAAGCTGGTGTGCCGATATTCATTTATCTGCTGACGGTCGTTTTGTTTACGGATCGAACCGTGGGCATAACAGCATTGCCGTTTTCAAGCGCGATCAAATCGGTGGTAAACTGGAAATGATTCAGACTGCTTCAGTTGAAGGAAACTGGCCCCGCAATTTTACCCTCGATCCAACTGGCCGGTTTTTGCTTGTTGCCAACCAGCGAAGCAACGATATTACTGTTTTTAAGGTGGATGAAATCTCCGGAAAAATTACTTATACAGGAATAAAAGTTCAAAATGAATCGCCGGTTTGTTTGCAGTTTTTGAAATGAATTAATCCCGGATCAGCCTGATAAATTCCTCTCTTGTAGCCACTCTTTCAAATGCGCCTGTAAAATCGGAAGTAGTAGTTGTGGAATTTTGTTTCTGTACACCGCGCATCTGCATGCAAAGGTGCTGAGCTTCGATAACCACTGCTACTCCAAGCGGATTTAAGGTATTCTGGATACATTCTTTAATTTGTGTCGTCAGCCGTTCCTGAACCTGAAGGCGGCGGGCATAAGCATCAACCACACGGGCAATTTTACTTAGTCCGGTGATATAGCCATTCGGAATGTATCCGATATGAGCTTTGCCTATAAATGGAAGCATGTGGTGTTCGCACAACGAATAGATTTCGATATCTTTTACAATGACCATCTGGCGATAATCTTCCTTAAACATAGCTGAACGTAAAATTTCCTCCGGATCCTGTTCATAACCCTGAAGAAGGAATTGCATGGATTTGGCAACTCTCTTCGGCGTTTGTTTTAAGCCTTCCCGATCGGCATTTTCCCCTAAAAGTTCGAGAATTTGCCTGTAATGATCGCTTAACTTTTGAGTTGTTTCAGGATCGTAACGTTCGATCTTATGGTAAGTACCATTTTTCCCATTCAATGAAAATTCCATATTAATTCCTTTCTGTAAAAAAAAATGTTTTGCAAACGCAACCACAAAGGTAGTATGTTCAGTCTTACAAGTAGTCTGAATGAAAAGTTTTATCCTGAAATCAGCTAAAATGATGTTAGCATTAACAGCATAAAAATCAAAATGAAAAGCATGTACTTAGATAGCAGATTTTTTTACATTTGCCATCGTGTTTAATTATTGTACTTTGAATAACCTTACAGGTCATTAAATAATTTAGTTAAGATTAAGTCATTCAGGACATTACTGTCGGGTATTTAAAAGAATAAAAAAAGTTAATTTTTTTCGATATTGGCATACAATATAAACCGGAGAATGAAGTTTGTATAAGCGAAAACAATGTCTCAGAAATTAACTAACGTTAATTAACTGTATTTTATGATTGTAGTTACCGGAGCAGCTGGTTTTATAGGAAGTTATATTGTCGGTAAACTTAACAGGGAAGGATTTAAAGACATTGTTTTGGTCGATAAATACGACGATCCGCTGAAGTTGCCCAATTACCAGACAAAAACATACACAGAAATGGTTGACCGCGATCAGTTTTTTGACTGGTTGGCAATGAATGAAAAATTTGTTCAGGTTATTATTCATTTAGGTGCCCGGACCGACACCGTTGGCCAGGAGCCGGAAATTTACCAACAACTTAATCTTGAATATTCCCAAAAAATATGGAATGCATGCATTCAGTATGGTTTGCCACTGGTATATGCTTCCTCCGCATCAACTTATGGTGACGGAAAATTGGGTTTCAATGATGACCATTCGCTTATCCCTTCGCTTCAGCCCCTCAATTTATATGCACAGTCGAAACATGATTTCGATTGCTGGGCACTCGAACAGGACAGGCAACCATTTTTTTGGGCAGGATTGAAATTTTTTAATGTTTTTGGCCCCAACGAATACCACAAAAGCCGCATGGCATCAGTTATTTTTCAGGCTTATAACACCATTTCGGAAACCGGAAGAATGGATCTTTTTCGTTCACATCATCCTGATTATAAGGATGGTGAACAGGCCCGAGATTTTGTTTATGTTGAAGATGTCGCCCGGGTGATCATGTTTTTTATCAATCACCGGAAAAATTCAGGAATATACAATGTTGGAACGGGAGAAGCCCGCACTTATCTGAGCCTGACAAAAGCTGTCTTTACATCAATGAAATTGGACGAAAAGATTGGTTTTGTTGATACTCCGGATGATTTGAAAGGTAAGTACCAGTATTTTACTTGTGCCAATATCCGGAAGCTGAAAAGTATAGGCTATAATGTCCCATTTTACAGTCTGGAAGAAGGAATAGAGGATTATGTAAGCAATTACCTTACTCCGGGAAGCTGTTATTAACAATCCAATTTTGTTTCAGCCACTCAGGACTTTATGCCGCTTCAGGCATTTCTTTATTTTGCATTTCCCATTTCGTGTTGAATGATAAGGGCTATTCAATAATCTAATTCTTTTGCAGTTATTATGTCCAGTATAGAAGGACTCCAAATAACAAGCTCCTCCAAAAAAGATCGGCATTTTAGCTTGATATTCTCTGTTCATTATTACTTTTGGCGGTCAATTTGAAAATAGCAAATTAAACATCCAATATAATGAACCAGATTGTTGAAAAGGTTCTTTTTTCTGAAAAAGTAGCCAAATTTGTTGTTAATGCCCCGCGAATTGCCCGTTCGCGCAAGCCGGGCCATTTTGTGATCTTGCGCGTTGATGAAAAAGGAGAGCGCATTCCGCTCACGATTGCTGATGCTGATCCGGTAAAAGGGACAATCATGTTGGTAGTTCAGAAAATGGGCGTCAGTTCATCAAAACTTTTTGACCTGAATGTGGGAGATCGTATTCTTGATCTGGTTGGTCCATTAGGGAAAGCCACACATATTCATCAGCCGGGAACAATTTTAGCATGCGGAGGTGGGGTAGGAGTTGCTCCCATGTTACCCATTGTTGAGGCATTTAAAAAAGCCGGGAATCGCGTGATTTCCATTATCGCTGCAAGGAACAAAGACCTTATTATCCTTGAAGACGAAATAAGCAAATGGTCGGATGAAGTAATTGTGATGACCGACGACGGATCGTATGGAACCAAAGGCCTGGTTACATCAGGCGCTGAGATGGTCATTCAGCGCGAAACAGTGAATGAGTGTATTGCCATTGGTCCGGCAGTGATGATGAAATTTACTTCGTTGCTCACCAAAAAATACAATATACCAACACAGGCCAGTTTGAATGCCATCATGGTTGATGGAACCGGAATGTGTGGCGCCTGTCGTGTCAGCGTGGGTGGACGCACCATGTTTACCTGTATCGACGGACCCGAGTTTGATGCACACCAAATTGATTTTGATGAGTTAATTATGCGACTTGGAGGATATGACAACGAAGAAAAGCTTGCCAACGAAAGGTATCTGTAATTCAATTAAACACTAAGAAATGTCAACAAACAAAGAATATCTTCAGGTTGAACGCGAAAAGGAATGGCGTGCCGAACTGAGAAAAAAAATGCCAGCCAAAGACCGTACAAGTAAAACAAGGGTTCAAATGCCGGAAATGGATCCCTTTGAACGTATCAAATATCAGGATCGGGAAGTTAATATCGGATTGAGCGCTGCTCAGGCAAAGGAAGAAGCGTCGCGTTGTCTTGATTGCCAGACTCCAACCTGTATCGACGGATGTCCGGTTAGTATAAATATCCCGAAGTTTGTAAAATATATCGAACAAGGAAGTTTTCTGGAAGCCGCAAAAACATTGAAAGAAACTTCAGCGCTTCCGGCAGTTTGCGGCCGTGTTTGCCCTCAGGAAAAGCAATGTGAAGCCACTTGTTTTTATACTCAAAAAATGAAGAAAGTTCCGGTTGCAATTGGTCATTTGGAGCGTTTTGCAGCCGATTACGAGCGCGAAAGCGGTTCAATGTCGGTTCCAGCGGTGGCCGCTCCAAACGGAATTAAAGTGGCTGCTATCGGCTCAGGGCCTGCGTCGCTTTCGTTCGCAGGCGACATGATTAAACTGGGATACGATGTAACTGTTTTCGAAGCTTTGCACGAAATAGGCGGGGTGCTGAAATATGGTATTCCGGAGTTCAGGCTTCCTAACAAAATTGTGGATGTTGAACTTTCGAATCTTGAACAGATGGGCGTAAAGTTCATCCGTAATTTTATTGTTGGTAAAACGGCAAGCTTTGACGATTTGAAAGCTGAAGGATTTAAAGCCTTTTTTGTAGCCAGCGGAGCGGGGCTTCCAAGGTTTATGAATATCCCGGGGGAAAATTACAATGGGATCCTGTCTTCAAACGAATACCTTACCAGAGTGAATCTGATGAATGCTGCGAGTGATGAATTTGATACGCCGATCATAAAGGGTAAAAATGTAGCTGTGATTGGTGGTGGAAATACTGCCATGGATTCGGTACGCACAGCCAAACGACTTGGCGCTGAAAGGGCTATAATTATTTACCGTCGTTCACGTGCCGAAATGCCAGCCCGTGTTGAAGAAGTTCATCATGCTGAAGAAGAAGGCATCGAATTTCTCAATCTGGCCAATCCGGTGGAATACTTTGCCGATCAAAAAGGAAAGGTGAACCGGATGCGCATTCAACGAATGGAATTGGGCGAACCGGATACTTCGGGTCGCCGTCGCCCGGTGGTGATCGAAGGCTCAGAATATGATATTCCGGTTGATCTGGTGGTTGTTGCCGTTGGTGTTTCGCCCAATCCGCTGATTCCTTCTGAAGTGAAAGACCTGAAAGTAAGTAAATGGGGAACCATCGAAGTAAATGAGGAAACTATGCAAAGTTCAATTCCGGAGTTGTTTGCCGGCGGAGATATTGTAAGGGGCGGGGCGACCGTTATTCTGGCGATGGGCGATGGCCGGAAAGCCGCCGCCAATATGCACGAATATCTGATGGCAAAATGTTAGTTGATTGACTATTAATTCATTGACTATTTACTAATTTTATTTGAGTGGCTTAATCGTAAATTGTAAATCTTTAAATTGTAAATCTTTTTTGTTATGGCAAACATAAATACCCGATTCTTTGGACTCGATTTAACAAGTCCGGTAATTGCAGCAAGCAGCAGCATGACCGCTCATACGGATCAAATAATTAAACTGGCCGAAGCCGGAGCCGGAGCCATTGTATTGAAATCAATTTTTGAGGAGGAGATTTATCATGAATTGCAGGAAGAGATCAGCCTTCGCTCTGGAATGCACTCTGATCCTGAATACCTCGATTATTTTGATTATGTGATTAAAGAAGAGAACATCAGAAAATATCTCAAATTAATCGCTGAGGTCAAAGCAAAAGTGACTGTTCCGATTGTTGCCAGTATCAATTGCGTTAGTTCAGGCGAATGGACATTGTTCGCCAGGAAACTCGAAGAAGCCGGAGCTGATGCACTTGAATTAAACATGTTTGTGTGCCCTTCTGATTTTGAAAAAACCGGTTTTGCCAACGAACAGTTTTATTTCGAAACCATTAGTAAGGTACTTCAGGTGGTTACGATTCCGGTAAGTATTAAAATAAGCCATTATTTCTCTAATCTGGCTGAGATGGTCCAAAAACTGGCGCTGACAGGAATAGCAGGAATTACTGTTTTTAACCGGTTTTATACTCCTGATATTGATGTTGACAGCCAGAAAATTATTACTGCTGAAGTGTTGAGTTTACCTGATGATTACCATTTGCCATTGCGATGGATTGGTATCTTGTCGGGTTGTGTGGCTTGTGAAATGGCTGCAACTACGGGAGTTCATACTACCGAAACCGCATTGAAGTTTATCCTTGCAGGAGCTTCGGCAGTGCAGATTGCATCTGTTTTATACAAGGAAGGACCTGAGGCCATCACTATGATGAATGAAGGTATTTCGAACTGGATGGATCAAAAAGGATTTGCTTCATTGGCCGATTTCAAAGGATCATTGAGCCAATCTGCCTCTTCTGCACAAGCTTGGGAACGTGTTCAGTTTATGAAATATTTTGGAGAAAAAACTTTTTAGAATCCGGGATTTTCTGACAATTTTAGAATATAGTAAATTATCATCACTAAGGTCTTTGGTGAACAAGCATTTGTTTTACTTTTGATCCGGATTAATTTTTTTTTAAAACCATGAAGTTATTTTTCTCAATATGTTTTTTTTTCTTGCTTATTCTGAATGCCCAACCGGGATTTTCACAGAAAGATATTGAAATATCAGATGTAAAATACCTGCTGCATACTGTATCGAAAGGTGAAACTGTTTATAGCTTGTGCCTGAAATACAAAGTTACGCAAAACGAGTTAAAGGCTGCAAATCCCGATCTGACAGCTGTTCTGAAGACTGGTTCAACCGTAAAAATTCCAATAAAAAAGGAAATAGCCGAAAAAAAACCTGTACAAGCTGAAATTAAGACTGTTGCTACGGAACCTGAATATTATTATCACAAAGTCAATAAAAAGCAAACTATTTTTTCCATTGCTAGACAATATGGCATTACTGCCAACGAACTGATCAGGTACAATCCGGAAATCACCAATGGATTGGTTGCAGGTCAGGTTTTAAAGATCCCGGTGCAAAAGGCTGAATCATCAGATTTAACCGGACAGCAGGTTTCCGGAACCGAAAATGGAAAATTGTCTTCCAATAGTCAGCCGGGAGTTGAATTTAAATTTCACACAGTGCTTGCTGGCGAAACCCTGTATTCTTTGGAACAAAAATTTTCGGTTTCTCATGAAGAAATGATTCGCTTGAATCCAATACTTCAGGATGGATTAAAGACCGGCACAAGGCTGCAAATACCTGTGAGTAAAACACAACCCGTACTTATTCCAAAGTATTCGTCAACTTCAGGCTTGCCTGATGCGATGCAGAAGTTTGATACTTTAGCGGTTGGAGATACAATCGCTAAGGTCGAACCAGTAATTTGCAGTCCAATAACCGGCAGAAATACACAAACCTACAAAGTCGGTCTTTTATTGCCCTTTTATCTTCAGGGAAATGACCATGTCAATGCTTCGGATCTTCATAGTGGTATCATTTACAGTAAAATAGATCAGAGCAAACTCAGCCGGCAGTTGCATTCAGGCAGCATTGATTCGGTTTCATTAACCAGCGGGATCAAAATAGATCCGCGAGCGGAGAGTTTCCTCGAATTCTATGACGGTGTGCTTTTGGCAATCGACAGTCTTCAGAAAAAGGGCATGAACATCGAATTATATACTTTTGATGTCACAAACCAGAAAATGATCAACGCCTTATTGCAAACAGAATTGTTTCGTGATCTGAATCTGATCATCGGGCCGGTTTATCCTGAATTTCAGGAATCAGTGGCTTCGTTTGCTGCAAAAAACAGGATCCCGATGGTTTCCCCTTTGGCATCAACAGGCAATTTTGAAGACAACAATCCGTATTATTTTAAAGTCAATCCAACCAGGGAATATCAGATTGAACAGACTGCCAAATACATAGCTGACGAGTTCAGTAATAAAAATTTTGTGTTGCTGCCCATGAACGGTAGTCCAAATTCGGCAGAAGCAAAGCTGGCTGAATTGGGTAAAGCCAAATTGCTTGCTGTTCGCCAATCCTCAAATAACCGGGAAAATTTATACCACGAATACAGTTTTCAAAAGCAGGGACTGAATTCGCTGAAGCCTCTCTTAGACGAGACCGGTGAAAATATATTTTTAATTCCAACCGATAATGAAGCTCAGGTTAGCGTTGCCGTGACCAATTTGAATGCCATTGCCGAAAACTACGATGTGGTTCTGATAGGGACTGCCAATATGCCCAAACTGAAAAGTATCCAGACCGAAAATTACCACCATATCAGGTTGCGTTATTTGTCTCCTACTTTTATTGATTATTCCAGCCCGTTGGTTCGTCGGTTCATCAGTCATTATCGTTCAACGTTTTCATCCGAGCCCTCTCAGTTTAGTCATCAGGGATTCGATGTCGCGTATTATTTCCTGAACGCACTTTATCTGTACGGAAAGGATTTCAGAGGATGTTTGGCGGGCAATCAGATGGAGCTGACTCAATTGAAATTCAGTTTCAGAAGAGTTTCCCCGATGGGTGGATTTATGAATAACGGATTGTTTGTCACTGCATGGGAGCGCAATTACGACATAAAGAATTATGGAATTGTAGGAGTGTCAACTTCAGAATAAGTAAATTAGTGCTTTCAGTAAAAAAAATAAATGATGATTGCTGAAAAAAATAGAATCGGACGAATATTTTGCGCCTAAGTAATTCAAACAATTTATTGTCGTATTTTATTATTCACTCACCCCACGTCCCCCCTTTCTTCGTGAAGTATAAGTCGCCCCCTCAGTAATCTGTATTTTAGCCATTTTTTGTTTTGCCGATCATCTGATTAAACAGTATTTTTTGTTCGAGCATGGCCTCAATTTTATCAGTCGGTTCGGTGCGGGCTTCGAGCAATATCCAGCCATCGTAATTTATTCGGGTAAATAAATTCATCAGTTGTTGATAAGGATATTCGCCAACGTTAAATTCCCTGACATGAACAGTGTCGCCGAACCATTTTTTTACTGAATTAAAATTGGCTTCCAAACCGGGTGGCAACAGGTCCTGATCATTACAATTCCAGCACATTTTCACGCTCTGTTCAGTCACCTGATCAAAAATAGCTTTCATGTTGGGAATTTCCTGCGTCAGGTTTCCGTGTACTTCCACTCTCACCAATTGCCCCAAATCCTTCGCGAATTTGCCTACTTCGTTCAGCGAGGCAGCAATTTGGGCAATGGTTTTTTCTTTGGTAACCGATGCCGGCAAATCGTTTGGTTTAACTTTAATACCGGTGGCTCCGATATCTTTACAAAGTTGGATATATTGTTTGGTCTGTTCAATGTTCTTCCGGAGAATGGTCTGATCGGGACTATGGTATTCGAAATTGGCACCATAGCCCAAGCAGGTAACAGAACTGTTGGCAAACCGTTTTTTTACCTCGGTCCGTTGGTTGGCCGATAGGTTTGTTTCCACTCCGTGAGCATGATCGGTGCGCAATTCAACCCCGAGATAACCTGTTTTTTCGCAATTGGCAATGAGTGTTGGCAAATTCCAGTCTTTAGCCCATTGATAAGTCACCAAACCCAGTTTCATTCCTGATTTTTTTGTTATTGCAATTGCCGAAAGCGGGTCGGTCAATGAAAGTCCTATACCGGCCATGATGCTTCTTTGAAGAAAAATACGGCGGGAAAGATTCTTTTCCATGATT
>JBBRXN010000095.1:0-20217 GCA_038248385.1 Bacteroidales bacterium | reverse complement strand
TACATCCGTCTTTACTATATCAGTATTACTCATTTTAATCTCTCCTTCATTAATTTTTCAGGTTCTATATCCGCGGTTAATAATTACTTCATAACCAGTCTTTCAGAATAGGATATTTTTATTCTTCGTACTTGATTATTTCAACCGGGCAACTCTCAGCCGCATCTTTTATACCTGCCTCGTTTTTCTCAAATTCAGCTCCGTCTTTTACGACTGCTTCATCATCCACCTCAAAAACTTCAGGACACAGGTCTTCACACAATCCACATACGGTGCAGCCTTCTTCTATCCATACTTTTTTAATAGTCATAATAGTTAAATTTTAAAATTTCGTATTCAAATAAATTACAGACATAAACTATTTTATACTGAAAGCATTAAAAAAATTTAAACCGCCAAAATGCCTTCCTCGTCTGTCCTCACTTTGTAGACATTATCAACAGGAGAAACAATGATCATCCCATCGCCGCTATAACCGGTGCGGGCATTTTTACGAATAAGATCAACCACCGTGGATACATGTTCTTCGGCAACAAGTATTTCCAATTTTATTACTCGGTAAGCATCAGCAAAAGGATATTTCGAGCTAATGTGTTCTTTATCATGATCAACATATTTGCCGGTTCCTTCACATTCTACCATTGTCATACAGCAAAAGCCTGCTTTTACAAGTGTCTTGTACACCAGGTCTATTTTTCGGTGCCTGATGTATGCTTTAATTAGTTTCATAATCGAAAGTTTTAAGTTTAAAATTCATTGACTATTTATTTTTTGCTCTTTTCAGGGCAGTTGACGATATCTTTTAATTGGCATTGAGAACAGTCTTCTACTTTGTCAAGATTTTTATCTTCTTCCAGTGCACAGGAATGTGCCGGAAATTCACCATTTTTTTTAAACAGAATTTTAACTCCAAGCGCCAACACTATGATGGTGACTATAATGAGTGATATGACCATTGTTGTTAAAAGCATCGTTGCTTAATTGTTTAATTTCCAAAATATCAGCCAGTAAAGGGCTTAACATTTAAGTCATTCAATTCTGTTTTCGGTTAATTTCGCAACAGTCTAAGTGTTGATTGCCAAAGACGTTCATATAGTTTTGCCCCATTTTATCAATCCCTGATTTTAGGATTCCCTTTTTTGCAATAGTGGGCAAAATCTCAATCTTAGCGCTAATCAACACTTTAACTATTTCTTTTTCACTTATCAGATATGGATTATAAGTAACAGAAATTAGCTTGTCAATCATCTCCAAATCCGTTATCCCTTCAATTGGGGTAAGTAAAGAAGTGCATTTACTGATCTCTTCCAGATTCAACTTTCGGTTCACTTTAAATGATGTTCTTTTTGTCAGATCTTCCATAGCTCTATTTTTTTGGTGTCGAATAATTGATCAATTAGATACCTTGCAGTTGGAATTTTAAGTTCGTACTCTTTTCTGCAAGTATTCTACTGTTTCACTAGTAGTTAGAGGATTGGTAACATTACCTGTGCGCAGAAAGAAAATATCTCTATTTTCTTCGTTAATGTAAACTGGCCGATGAGAGGGTTCGACGTAGAGCGTACAAATTTCCTTTTCATTGATTTCATGAAAAGTTATATGAATGTTTGAACAGATATGCTTTCCAAATGCGTTTGAAATCAGTAAAATGATCCTTTGCTGAAATCCATCTTTATTTTTGTATTTCAACGACCAGTAATCATTTTCAAGCCCTAATATTATACCATCATTATCCAAGCCGATCATTAAAATACCCCCCTGGGCATTGAGAAATCCGGCAATTGACTTCATTATGACGTTTTCCAGATTTTTATCCGTTTTTATTTGTCGGTAATCGTGACGTAATGACGATTTGAATTCTACAAATTCGCTTTCGCCGTTGGCAATCAAACTTGGGATACTCTGCTTTAACAACTGTTTTTTTTCATAAAGTAAAAATTCCCTCTTTTTAATTGATTTATAGTAAAAACCTGATCCCAAACCTATTAAAGCGCCCAGTATAGAAAAAGCAACTGACATGGGCATCATGTGCAGACTAAAGGAATGCCTGACATTTCCCAGAAAAACATTGAATAGGTCAGTAAAGGTGTATTCGTTGGTATTCAACTGAAACCAGTAGATAACCATGCTGATCGGGTGTAAAAGGAAATATCCGATTAACAACCCAATGAGCGTGTGGAGAATCAATTCTTTATTAGTTTTCATGGGGATATTTGTTATTTTTAAACGCATAAACTATGATTTATATTAATTTTCAGAAGATGGAAAACATAATCTCACAATGGTTCCGCCGGTTTTTGTGTCACCAAACTCTATTTTCCCTTTGTGTACTTCGCAAATGAGCTTTATCAATGGAAAATCCAACCCGTTGAAATAATGTAATTGCGATGTATCGCTACCCAAAAGATTAAATACGCTCTTCTCTGCCAGACCAGAGAATCCTTCCCCGTCGATGCTAATTTCAAGAATAGTACACAGCTTTGTTGAATCTTCCCAGCCATCGATGGTCATATTTTTTGAGCAAAATTGCAGCGCATTCGCAAGAACATGATCCAGACAAGCATCGAATAGTTCAGCATCCGCATAAACAAAAGTTTGTCTCTCAATTAATCGAAACGAAAATCTAACTGTAATTTTCTTCTGATCAATTTTTGCATTGTACTTGCTAAGTCTGAATCTTAGCTCATCAGGTAAGTTAATTTTTTCTTTCTTTAGTCTTTTAGGGTGTGTCCTTAACTCCGTTATTTTTAAAGCCGTAAGTGAGAAGTTCTCAAGGCGGGTTACAGATGCGTCCAGCAGATCAACAATACGTCGTAGTTCGCTTGTTGTATCCATGTTTTTAAGTAAGCTGACAGAACCTACAATCCCGTGCAAGGGTGTTCTGATCTCATGGCTGATCAAATGAAGAAAATTAGATTTAATAGTCTCTAATTCAACCAATTGTTCATTCTTTTCAATTAATACTTTTTTTAATTTCAGCGTCCTCGAATAAAGTCCTAAAATGAATCCGAAGAGCCCACCTATGAAAGCAAAAATCAGACTCATTGGTAACATACTTGAATGAAATGAATGTTTAACCCGCATCATAAATACGTCAGCTAATAAATCGAATGAAATATCAGAGTGATTAAATTCAAACCAATAAATAACCATACTGAAAGGATGAATAAGAAAGTAACCTATGAATAATCCTATGACAGAATGTAGGATCAGTTCTTTGTAATTCTTCATAACGAATTTGATAATAATTAAATAGATAATTATGATTTCAAGAAAAATGAGGCATGAAATGCTTTATAGAGGATCCCAATAGTTCTGTGATGTTTAGAATTGCATATTCATGCTTTGCTTACTTGATCTATTTACCATATTATTATGATCTGGAAATAGAAATAAGGTCAAACGCATAAATATAAAAGGTTACAAAACCTTTCAAACCATAAGAGACTGGGAAATATCAATTCAGAAAAACACATATTTTGGGCAAGCTTACATTGCTCACCAGTAAATTAACCGGTGGACTGGCATTTGTGCTTATATGATTTATAGCTACGAAAGAATGAGCTTCAATCGTTACAGGTATAAAATAAATTTGTAAAATATTCTTTGCAAATGAAGTAAATCCGGTATATGAAGGAGTATAATTATTATCAACAGCCAGAACAGAGACTTTGTCATCGCAACAATGCTGTCCAAAATGACTGCCAGAAGTTGAATATTCATTATCCAGATCTTCCATACCACATGAAGCCAACTCTCCTGTAACTGACACTTTATAAAAAGTAGCTTCTGCACTGCCACAATAATGAGAGGCAATGGTGATATGCATCACAGAAAGGATGATCAGAAATACAAATAATATGGATAATGCTTTTTTCACCAGCTATTTTTTCACTATTTGAGTGACTTTATAAAGTTAACTCCTATATTGCCTAAATTGTTACAAAATTTCTAAATAGATTTATATAATTCACATATTTTCAGAATTGTGATTGACTTTATAAACTGATCCGATGATGTTATTTCACCAGATCAGTTTAAAAGTAAGGTTCAATAGATGAAAGATTCCTTATTTCACAGGAGCCATTTTCATTTTATCATCCATTTTATCGGCTTTTTTATCGTCCATCTTCATATCAGCTTTTGCACGGTCGTATTGGCAACAACCTGGTAATTTGTTGTATGCTTCATCGGTAGACTTGTGCATTTCGGTGTCATGCCCTGCATTGGCAATCGCCATTTCTACTTTATGGACATCGGTTTTCGAATCGTCATAGGCAAGGTCCATCATTTTGGTTTTCTTATCCCAATTGGCCGTGGCAACTCCCTCAACAGCTTTTGCCGCTTTTTCAATACGAGATTTACACAGATCGCAATTTCCATAAACCTTTACTTTCTCAACTTTATTGCCTGCAAAAACTGCAACTACCCCAAACATAATCAGGGTTACCAAACTTAAAACTTTTGTTTTCATACTATTAAAAATTAAATGATTAAACTATTATTTTCGATACTGGCAACATCCAGGTAGCTTATCATATGCTTCCTTTGATGCCTTGAATTTTTCCGTATCATGTCCTATTGCTGCTATAGCTTTTTGTATAACATCAGAATTTGTTTTAGCCAAATCAAATTCAACGTGTATCATTTGTTTTTCGGCGCTCCAGTCGGCTGTCATTACTCCTGAAACCGATTTGGCAGCAGTTTCGATCCGTTCTTTGCATAAATCGCAATTGCCCGAAACTTTAACCGTTTGATGTTCCAATCCCATCGGTTTCGATTCGTCTTTCATGTCCATGTTCGGGTCCATTGCGGGTTGTGCCTTATTCTCTTTATATCCGGAACTTTCGCCCATATCCATGCCAGGCATACTGCCTGATGATACTTTGGCGCCTGTTGGGTTCATCATGCTTGGTTTTCCTTCCAATTGTGCAGCTGCATCAACACTGAATGCCCCTGCTGTTACAATTTCTTCGCCATCAGCTAAACCACTGCCAACTACGTAGCTATTCCCCAGCATTGGCCCCAACTCAATTTCCCTGATTTTGAAAATGGGATCGTCGCCGGGTTGTTTCACATACACAATGGAACGTTTGCCCGTCCACAAAACAGCAGATCGCGGAATAACCAACATATTCTTGTATTCATCAAGGTTTGCTTTCAACATCCCGGTGGCAAACATTTCGGGTTTCAGCTTTCCGCCCGGATTGCTCATTTCAACTCTCACTTTGGCCACGCGGTTCACTGGATCAATCACCGGATCAATAAACATGATCGTTCCTGAATAGGACGAACCTGGCAGGGCCTGAAAAGTAAAATCCAAATGGTCTCCTTTTCTCATAAAAGCAAGGTCGCTTTCGTAGGCATCGAACAACACCCAAACGCGCGAAAGATCTGAAACTTCGTACAACACCGTACCCTGACTGACATAGTCGCCATTGTTGACACGCCTTGCAGTAACAATCCCGCTTGCTGTGGAAGCAATTTCCATATTGGTCTTCACCTTGCCCGATTTCTCAATATCCAAAATTTGTGTTTCGGTCAGTTTCCACTGGCGGAGTTTTTCTTTGGAGGCTTCATAAATTTCAGGTTGTGCCTGTTTTGTTTTTGCAGCCTCGAGCAATTCCTGCTGGGCGGTAACCAATTCAGGAGAATAAATAACTGCCAAAGCCTGCCCTTTCCGAACCAACTCGCCGGTAAAGTTGACCAGCAATTTTTCTATTCGTCCGGGGATATAGGCCACCTGGCTTTGCTGCAGACGTTCATCAGCCTGCACTTTCCCGTAAAGCCGTATTTCTTTAACTGGCTTCTGACTAGAAACCACCGAAGTCAGCACATTGGCCAACTGGGCTGCTTCTTTGGTAAAGTGAATCGCAGATGGGTCAATATTTGCACCGCCACTCTGGCTAAGTGGAATAAGCTCCATAGCACAAATAGGGCATTTTCCAGGTTTATCCATCCTGATTTGCGGGTGCATGGCACAAGTCCAGATTTCACCTTTTTTATCATCTGTTGCATGATTGTGGGTTTCAACCACCTTTGCGGACGACGAATGGAAAAATATCCATCCAAGAAACAAGCCAATTACTATAAACATACTGTATCTGACTTTCTGATTTGAAAATATTTTCTTCATAACTGGTGTTTTTATTGAATTCGTGAATAGGCCATTAATCGCTGAAGTTTGGTAATCGCCGAGTTAAAATCGGCTACTGCATCAACTTGTTTTAACTCGTAATCGAGCGTTTGCTGACGGACACGCAAAACGTCAATTAATCCGGCACCGGAAGCCGAAAAACTTTTCATCAGGATATTGAGCGATTGGTTGGCCAACTGATATTGATCGACATAAAGCCCCATCCTGCGCTGTGCATCCTCATAGTTTTGGACGGCTTCATAATATTCTGCCTGTAACGAATTGGATGCAGCCTGAATCCCTTGTACAGTGGCATTCTTTAGCAGTTCCACTTCATCTTGCATAGCTTTGTATTTTTTTCTGTAAATAGGCAAAGTAACCGTCACCATGGGCATGATCATGTCACTGCCATTCATTGCGGAAGTTGACATCGGATTTTTATTGATCAGGGAATAATTAACTCCCAGGCCAACCATTGGATAGCCCATTTTAGTAACCATTATCTTTCGGGCTTCGAGGGATTTCTTCTCGTAGTTGAGCATTCCCAACATCGGATTATTCAGGAGCATACTGTCAGCTACGGCCAAAAGCGGGACATTCAAAGCATCAGGTTTCAATGTGTCGGAAACCGCTACAGGCGATTGAACCTGCCTGTTCAAAAAACTATTGAACCGGGCAACAATCGTATGTTGTTGATTCTTTAACAGCGCGATGTTGTTTTTCAACTCTGCAATTTCAATTTGAATCCGGTACAAATCAGATAAACCCGATCCTCCGGACGAACCCATCGGACTACTTTGCATGGATGGGGAAGCCTTAGCTGTAGCAGTTCCTGAATTTCCACCCATCGTATTCATTCCTGATGAACCGGAAGAAGCGCTTTTGGCAGCTCCCGACTGCATTGCCCCGCCTGACGACGAAGCGCTGCCTCCACCCGATGAACCTGCCTTAAACCTAATCAGGGAAAGCCGCTCAAGGGAATTCAGTATCTCGATGTTTTTTTCAGATATCCTGATGTCCTGTTGAACTTTATAGATTTCGAACCAAGCCTGTTGCAAATCGTAAAACACCTGTAATTTGGCATCGCGGAACGATTCATATTTGGCTTTGGCCATCAGGCTCATTTCGTCTTTTGCCGCTTTGAGTAAACCAAACCATGGAAACATCTGCATTAAACGGAGGTCTGCCACCTGATTGCCACCAACCAATTCCATCGGACTAAGAAACACGCCTATGTTTAATTCCGGATCGGGCAAACTCCCTACCTGTGGAATTTTCTGCAAAGCAGCTTTATACTCGATAAATTTCTGCATGACAGTTGGATTGTTTTTCGCAGCCAACTCAAGGTAAACCTTTAGAGAGTCAGACTGCTGGCTATTAGCAACTGTCCAACTGCCAATCATTAAAAACGTTAACAGTAGTATTTTATATTTCTTCATCGCTCGACGGATTATTGATTGCTTGTAATGCTTTTTTATTGGCTTTCCTGACAGCTCCTTCCCTCCACATCGATTGAAACATCGGAACTACATAAACAGTCATCACCTGGATGATCATTCCGCCGAAAGTTGGGATGGCCATTGGAACCATGATATCGGCCCCCTTCCCTGATGACGAGAGCACAGGCAAAAGTGCAATGACTGCTACCGCAGTGGTCATCATCGCAGGTCGGACACGTTTCATTCCGGCAGCCACCACTGCTTCACGCACATCGTGTTCGGTGGCCGGATGCCGAGCTTCAAATACCTGGTGAATGTACGTTCCCATTATAACCCCATCGTTGGTGGCAATCCCAAACAAGGCTATAAATCCGACCCAGACCGCAACACTTAGGTTAATGGGGTGTATCTGGAACATGTCGCGCAGGTTGATACCGGCAACTGAAAAATTCAGAAACCAGTCTTGCCCATAAAGCCAAATCATGATAAAACCTCCTGCAAAGGCCACAAATACTCCGGAAAAATGGATAAATGAGGCCGTTACCGTTTTAAACTGAAAATACAGCAACAAAAGGATCATCAAAAGACTGATCGGGATTACGATCATCAACCGTTTGGTTGCCCGGATCTGACTCTCATAATTTCCTGCAAATTTATAGGTAACCCCTTTGGGTAGATTGAGGGTTCCGGAAGCTATTTTTTCTTTTAAAATTTTGGCCGCTTCTTCCACCACATCTACTTCGGCTTTGTTTTCCAATTTATCGAAAATTACATAGCCAACAAGGAAGGTATTTTCACTACGGATCATCTGCGCTCCGGTGGTATAGTTGATATCGGCCAGTTCGCCCAACGGAATTTGCACCCCGTTCATGGCCGGAATGAGAATGCGTTTGATATCTTCAGGATTGTCCCTTAACTCGCGGGCATACCGAACACGCATCGGGAAACGCTCACGGCCTTCAACTGAACTGGTTAGCGACATACCACCGACAGCCACCTGCAGGACTTCCTGAACATCGCTGACAGTCATGCCATAACGCGCCATCGCTTCACGGTTGAGCTTTATTTCAAGGTACGGAGCGCCGACGGCCCGGTCGTAGAATACCGCTGATGCTTTTACAGATGGAACATCTTTCAGTGCCTGTTCAAATAGCAACCCTGCTTCCTGAATACTGGCCAAATCAGGACCATAGACTTTTAACCCCATTGGCGCACGCATCCCGGTCGAAAGCATCACCAAACGTGCTTCAATCGGCTGTAATTTTGGTGCGGAGGTCAAACCGGGAATATTGGTCACTTTTACGATTTCGTTCCAGATATCCAACGGTTTTTTAATCTCTGGCCTCCATTGCCGGAAATATTCACCATCCGGATCATGGACAAGGCTATCTATTGGATACACTATGAACGCTTCTTTTGCAGGATTGTAGGTCTTGCCGCTTTTCATTACATAGCTTTTGTTACGGTCAACTTTAAATCGCATCCGTTGCCCGTTTTCGTCCAGAATATACTCGGAGCGGTAACTGATGGTATTTTCGAACATCTGCACTGGTGCCGGATCGAGTGCTGAATTCACGCGCCCCCATTTTCCAACGGCAACTTCTACTTCAGGAATGGTGGAAAGCCGCTTGTCGAGTGTTTCGACATACTCAAGGTTCTTTTCAATGCTCGAATGTGGCATACTGGTAGGCATCAGCAGGAATGAACCTTCGTTGAGCGAAGGCATAAATTCTTTGCCGATTCCCGGAAATGTTTTTGTGGCTCCCTGCCATGCCGATGTTTGCCTGAAACTTTTCCAACCCAGCTTTTCCAGCCCGGTGGCAGCGAAACCCAGAATACGTTCAGAACCTAACCAGACTGTTATTCCGAAAAGCAGCGTAAATGCAGGAAGCATCAGGAACTTCCATTTGTTTTGTAAGGCCCAGCGAAGGATGGGTTCGTAAAAATGAACCATCGACATTAAAGCCCCAAGGACAACGGAAACAATACCGGCAACAAACAGAAAGTTTAACAGCAGGCTGTTGTGAGGGCCCAAAGGCAACCATTCCTCCGATAGGTAAAAAACAGCCACCAGTACTGTAATAGCAACGTTAATGTAGCTTGTAAATTCCTCGCGTTTTTTAGGCCAGCGGTGATCCAGCAGGTTGTTGGCTCCAATGGCAACCAAAGCCAAAGCAGGCCAGAATTGAAATATCGCAACAAACGCCACACCTGCTACAATAAGGATACTGTTCCAGACCCTTTTTATTTTTTTTGCATCAAAACTAATGTTGAAAAGGATGTGTACCAGCGTTGGCAACACCACAATACCAAGAATAAATGCCGAAATCAGCGCAAATGTTTTGGTTAATGCGAGCGGGTGAAAAAGCTTTCCTTCGGCTGCTTCCATTGCAAATACAGGAAGGAAACTGACGATAGTCGTGGCAATCGAAGTCACCACTGCATCACGAACCTCGGTGGTGGCATCGTATATCACCGTCATCAGTTTTTTCCCCCGGATGTCTTTATTTTCGGGCATTTCCAGGTGACGGAGGATGTTCTCCACATCCACGATCCCAATGTCAACCATTACACCAATGGCAATGGCAATACCTGACAATGCAACCACGTTTGCATCAACACCGAAAAGGTGCATTAAAATAAAGGTCATCAATACGCCGATTGGCAATAAACCGGCTACAATAAACGAAGCCCGCAGGTTCAGTACAAGTATAATAATCACAATGATACTGATCAGGATTTCATGTGAAAGCGCTGATTCGAGTGTACCGATGGTTTCTTTGATCAGGCCGGTACGGTCGTAAAACGGCACGATGGTCACTTTCGAGACAGTACCGTCAGGCAAAGTCTTTTGCGGCAATCCGGCTTCAAGTTCTTTTATTTTGTCTTTCACATTGTTGATCACCTCCATCGGATTGGAGCCATATCGGGCAACCACCACCGCTCCAACAGCTTCTGAACCAGCTTTGTCTAGACCACCGCGCCTTGTGGCCGGACCAAAAGAAGTATGGGCAACATCTTTAATCCGCACCGGAACATTGTTACGCACGGCAATCACCGAATTGTCCAGATCATCGAGATTTTTCACATATCCCAAACCCCGAATGATGTATTCCACATTGTTCAATTCGATGGTTTCGGCGCCAATATCGAGGTTACTTTTTCGTACGCCATTCATCACATCCATCACGCTAACGCTGAATGCCTTAAGCGCTTCAGGATTAATATCAACCTGGTATTCCTTGATAAATCCGCCCACCGATGCCACTTCCGAAACACCTTCCGCGGTAGCCAATCCGTATTTCACGTAAAAATCCTGAAGGGTGCGCAACTCTGCCGGGTTCCAACCACCATTGGGCAGCCCTGTTTTCGGATTGCGACCTTCGAGCGTGTACCAATATATTTGGCCAAGCGCCGTGGCATCAGGACCCAACGTGGGCTGAACCCCGGGTGGCAATGTACCGGATGGTAATGAGTTGAGTTTTTCGAGGATGCGTGATCGACTCCAGTAAAACTCCACTTTATCTTTGAAAATGATGTAAATAAACGACATCCCGAACATGGAAGTGCTGCGTATGGTCTGAACGCCCGGAATACCAAGTAATGCAGTGGTGAGCGGATAAGTTATCTGATCCTGAATATCTTTGGGAGAGCGTCCCATCCATTCGGTAGCCACAATTTGTTGGTTGTCGCCAATATCAGGAATGGCATCGACCGGAACCGGGTCGCGGGGCAAAAAGCCCGTTTGTAAGTTGAAGGGCATGGTTACCACTCCATAAACTACAAAAACAATCAGGAACATGAACGTTATCAGCCTGTTTTCGAGAAAAAATTTGACAAGTCGGTTAAACATATCTATAAATTTAAAAGATTAATGGTGACCACCAGAGTGGCTACCCGAGCTGCCACCTGAATTGTTATGAAGATTGTAATTACTGCCTGAATTTCTACGTGGCATATCCGTTAAATCAAATTCCTCCATTTTTATACCACATTTTGGGCATTTTCCCGGCTTCATTTCAATAACTTCTGTGTGCATCGGGCATGTGTAATAATATGTTTTTTTGCTCTTTTGAGCTACTGTATGTTTGCTGCTGCTGCATGAACTGAATAAGAAACTCATCAATACAGCAATAAGTAGTACTGTCGTAAATTTATACATTTTATTCTATTGTTAATATTTTAAATGAACTTTTGAACTATTGATTATTGATTATTGAATTACAAATTTGCCATTGATATTAATATCCTTGTTCGACAATTGATAGAAATAAGTGCCTGGATTCATGTTTCTTCGTTCAATTACCATTTCACTTCCAGTGTCATTTTCCTGCGTAAAAACAATTCTTCCATAAATATCAATTATTGACAAGGTGTATCTTTGAGCGTTAAATCCTGAACTAAATTTTAAAGTTGCCTTGTCATTAAAAGGATTTGGATAAACTGTTACCGGGATATTATTTCTTGAAACTTCCTCAATACCAGTGGTGATGGATGCCAGTTTTGCTGCATATTCAACAGTTTGATAACTACTATTTGGATTTAAAATACCTTTTGACATCCGAAGTGCCGGATATCCAAGCCCTTTGGTGTACCAGTTGTAATAATAATTGCCTTTTGTCTTACTCTTCAACAGCGCTGAACCATCGGTATAAATACTGTCATATACAGTTTCAGAAGTAAAAATGCGAATGGCGCTCACTGTACCTGCCGGGGTTTTTATGGTGCCCCATGCATCAGCCTTTGAATAACCTTTCACATGCAGTATCTTTTGTGTATATCCCGCAGAATAATAAATAAAGCGTGACTCGTTTTTAATAGAATCGCCATATTTCAGGATTGGAAAAACAGTTCGTGGAATCGCATATTTCGAAATACCCTGAACATCAGAACCATAAAAGGCCAAACCATTGTTGCTTTTGATATAGAAATCGTTTTTACAGGTTTCGCTATCGGTATGTGTAACATGTGAATGAAATTTGGTACAAGCTTTTTTGAGTGCCAGAACAGCCAAAGGAAATTTTGAATAATTGGTTGCATTGGTTGCACTGATCCAATTTAGCGTATCAGATTCTTTTCCTCTAAGGTCGCTAAAATCCCATGAAACATTTTCACCTTTATTGCCTGACAATGTATTGATAGCCTGAATACTATCGACCATGACACTGATCTGTGTATCGCCACTTTTAGGCAAATCGCTATCAGTTAAGACTATTTGGGCATTCAATATTTGGGTGAATAGTATTTCAACCAACAAAGAAAATATCAATACTTTTATTCTCATTTACCAGAATTTTATAATTTCAAGATTATTAAAGCGCAATTATTCACTTATAGCTGTGCTTAAGGTAATTTCCACTTAGATTATTTCAAATTGCAGCATCATACCATCGTCCTCGTGCTCCAGATTGTGGCAATGCAAAACGTATTTCCCTTTGTTTTGTCCGAAAATTATGATTACACGCACCTTTTCACCAGGCAGAAGTAATACAGTATCTTTCCATCCCTTTTCGGTCGATATCAAACTGTTTCTTCCCCCAGTGCGGTCTAAAACCTGAAACTGAAGTGCATGTATGTGCATTGGGTGCGGCTCATCGCCCTTTGAATTATCGAACTCCCATATTTCAGTACTTCCGGACTGAACGGTCTCATCAATCCTTGATTTGTCGTAAATTTTATTGTTGATACGGTGCATTCCTTTCATGGTCATCCCAGTGCTGCCCATTCCGCTCATACCACCTATATTACCCATGCCGCCATTCGAAATATCAAAAGTCCGTGTTTTAATCGCACTACTTTTAGAAATGGGATTTATCGATGACAAAGTACCAGCCAGTGTAAAAGAGTCTTTCTCGTTTTGTGTTACCCTGAATTTCATAATCCGGAAATTCTGTTTTCCCTGTGATGCTCCGGCTGAAAATGTGTTGCTAACGAGAAATAATTCAGTACCAACCGGGTAACTTGAGAAATTTACGATCAAATCGACCCGTTCGCCAGGTCCAAGCAAAAGCGATGTAACTGTTTGAGGAGTTGCGAGCAATCCACCATCGGCGCCAATTACCGAGAACGATGCATTGTTGCTTAATGCCAAATTGTAAATTCGCCCATTTGAACCGTTCAAAACACGAAGCCGGTAGTTACGTGTCCGCACATCTTTGTAAGGTGAGCTCACGCCATTTACCAAAATGTTTGACCCCATATAACCTGTCATAACATCCATCATATTGGGCGAATAATCCAAGTCGGAATTAGAATTAATCCGTTTATCCTGAATTACCAGCGGAATTTCCATTTCTCCGGAAGGTAGATTTAGCTTTTGTTCTTCAGCATCGCGTACCAGAAATACACCTGCAAGCCCGAGATAGGCTTGTTTAGCTGTAAATCCATCGGGATGTGGATGATACCAATACATACCTGCCCGCTGCGAAACCGTAAAGCTGTAATTACGTGAGCTTCCCGGTTGTGCAACATCTTCGGGATGACCATCCATGCCAGCCGGGGTAATCAGTCCATGCCAATGAATATTAGAGTTTTCAGCAAGACTATTTTGAAAATTGATGTTTATATTGTCACCTGAATTTACCACAATGGAGGGACCTAAAATAGAACCCGATTGATAGCCTAAAACCTTTGACTTTTTACCACTAAAAATAGTTGATGTTGTAACCTGTACTGTCAGCGTTCCTTGTCCGTTTATTGCAGATGGGATGGGCAAAGGAGTTGAAAAATCGCCATCAGCTACAATGATTTCCTGCCCATTGGAATTCTCCATCATTGATTCCTTTCGGCAAGATGAAAGAACGATAACACCCACAACCATTATTACCAGAATTTTTACCATTGTTTTCATTTTTGTTTTTTTCAGGATTTAACGATGAATGATTTTCCAATTTGAAGAGACAAGGGGACCCGAAAGCCCGCCTTGTCCTTCATTGAAAAAGAAACCCTACTCTAATTAACCAAAGACTATAGAAAAATACAATTCAGATTGCTTTTAATGACAACCTCCTGAATGCGATCCGCCACCAGATTGATGTGATGAATGGCTATCTGACTGATAAGATGTCCCGTCACCGCCATGACCCAAATGAGAAGCGCTCATACACCCTGTAAAAGCTAAAAGCACTAAAGCAAAGATTGTTAAAATAATGATTCTTCTTTTCATGATCGATTTTTGATTGATTTTTAATTGTCGTTGTTGACCAAAGCCGTATTTATAATTTGAAACTGCTGGTTATTTAATTCCCTGGCTTTCCAAAAAGTGGTTGATTGAATAATGTTTATGAAACTCGTCGTATTTACCCAATGATGCATTGTTTTTAAATTGAGCATCAATAGCATCGTGCAGCATGTGATTTTCAGAAAAAGCTAACTTTAAATTATTCAGGGTCAATTCAGTTATCACACCATCTCCGCCCTTACTAAAATAATAGGTAGTTATAGTTTTTGCCCCAACTCCTTTAGGCGAACCTCCCCTGAAACTTTGCTTAGTATAAATCCAAAGCAGGCCCTTGTCGTCAAGAGGAAAATGTTCATTGTTCTGAAAACGAACCAATTTCTCATCGCAAAGCAAAAACCCCCATGTTTCAGCTTTTTTAAGATTGTAGGGTTTCCCTTCATGAATTACAGTGATAAAATCTTTGCCCAGGAATTCGTTGAGTCGTATTATATGTGACTCTGTGGCGCAGTTAATTCCATATTCCATCTTGCCAGTTTCATAATCGGAATAGGTTTTAAACACCCCACTTTTTTGGGCAAATAACGAACTTGTTGCTATTAGGGCAACTCCTGTCAATGCAGTGATCTTTTTTGCTAAATTTTTAAGTGTTTTCATAATACTTTAATTTTAAAATTAAAAACATGTTTACTAAAAACTAGATAAGAGCTTAGTTATACCTAAGAACTATTCCGTGGGGCTTATCCCCAACCTTTATTTTCAATGTTTCTTTTTTACCAGAAACATCTACGACAGAGACAGATGATTCATCTTCATTGGTAACATAACCCTTGGTACCGTCTTTGGAAAAAGCAATGGTATGTGCGCCTTTGCCAACATCGAAAGTCCCTCCATGAGTTAACTCTGAATTGTTTGCAGTCCAATAGTGAATTTTGCCACCCTTGGGGTCTGAAACCCACATTTGGTTCATCATTGTGTTGCGGACAGCCATGCCCGGCACAAACCCCACCTTCAGAGTATCGTTCATCATTTCCATCATATTTGTGGTTCTACTCATATCTGGTAAACCTCCGACATCAACATGCATCATATCAAACCGGGCGCCTACGAAATTAGCATCTGCCTTCTTTTCAAGAATTTTACGGGTAGCAACATCAATTACGGTAACCGTATCCGACATTTCGATGGCAACAAAAACCTTTTTGCCATCGTCAGAAAACGTGAGTTCACTTGGCATCTGATCAACTGCAATCGTGCTTAACAGGGAATAATTACTGGTATCAAATATTTTAACATTACCTTCCGGCATCATAATCGTGGTCCAAAGTTCTTTACCATCTGGTGAAAAAACGACATTGTGTACCATTCCTTCAAGTGCGACTTTTTGTAATAATTCTCCGGAAACCGCATCCAAAATCAAGATTCCGCCTTGTATCATATTGTCGGTTTGACTACCTGCATGATGCTGACTGTGGGTATCAGTTGTAGAACTTGTAGCTGTAGCACATTGCATCATGTGTTCACTATCACTTAAGCTGACCGGCGCAGCTATTATTATTTTGCTTTTATCGGGTGACAGGTTGATATGGTGCGCCCACATATTGTCCATATTCATATCTGTTCCCATTGGGGTTCCAGCTGAACTACTTATAAGCTTAGTTAAATCAATGGTTTTATCTACCTGATTTGTAGAAAGATTAATAACGGAAATCGATTTACTTTCGCCATTGACCACGAATGCGGCATCAATATTAACCGCATTATCCGGATTTGTCGATGTTTCATCTTTCAGACAAGACGTTAGTAACATAGCGCTTCCAGAAAGGATTGCTACCATTAGTTTTAATTTTCTCATAATGGAATCTGTTTTTTTGTAAAAGAAAAAAGAATAGCCATAGTTGAACACATAGTCATTTTCCGGAATATGGAACAACTATGACCATTCATAACCTAAAAAATATGCATGAAAAAAATTATTTTTTCCTTTCGTACTTGCAGCAGGCGTTTAGTTTTGCATATACTTTATCATCTGCTTTGTACTTTTCAGTATCATAACCAACTGCGGCAACTTTCTTTTGAATATCGTCGTTGCTGATTTTTGAAGGATCGTACACCAGAGTAAGTATTTTGGTATTTTTGTCCCAGTTTGCTTTGGTTACACCATCAACTTTGGCTGCTTTTTCGATTTTAGCCTGACATGTTTCGCACTCTCCCCAAACTTTGATAGTTTCGGTTTTTGTAGTACCCATATTCATTTTGGAATCCATTTTGGTTTTGGACATATCCATTTGAGAATGATCGTGCATTTGGGCATAAGAGTTTGAACCAAAAGCTATTGACAATAAGGCGACTATAATGATTTTTACAGTTTTCATGATTTAAATATTTGATGTTAATGTATTGAATGATAGCATTTAGTATCAAGACACAAGTATCAAGATACAAAGCAAGAAAGCTAAAACGGCCTTCGTGCTAAAAGAAATTCAATGACATTAAATCAAATGCGGAAAACGCAAATTTTGGGCAAGCTTACAGCATTCGTCAGTACATTATCTGGCGGACTGAAGTTTATATTGCTATAATTGAAAGCATTTAATGAGTTAATCGCAATATTTTCAGGTATATCAAAAACCTGCAAAACATTTTGCGAAAATACTTTAAATACAGAAAACGAAGGTGAATAATTATTATCAACCGCAAAAACCGAATCTTGGTTATCGCAGCAATGTTCTCTGAAATTTACCCCAGCTAATTGGGATTCTTTATTAGTTTCCATACCACAGGAAGCTGACTCACCCGTAAAAGATACTTTAACAGCAGCTATTTTACCTTCGCAAAAATGCGTTGCAAGGTTAAAGTGCATGCCTGAAAGCACAATAAGTAGAGCAAATGATATGGATAGAAGTTTCTTCATATTCAATACTGGAACACAGTATATAGAAAAATGTTTTTCAAAAGTAATTTATTTTTCACTGGTTGTATATTATGAACTATTTATTTAGGAAATATTAACAAAAATGCAATTTTAACATTGAACGTTTGGATGCAAACGCATTTGAAACTCATGCCCGTGATCAAACAAGTCAATTCTTTTCATTTTAAACTTATTACCTTCAATATTCTCTAATTTTTCTCTTAAGCATATTTTTTTTGTACTTATCCCTATTGTTTTGTGAATAGTTGGGGATCAATTTCAGTAAATTAAACAACATTCTATAGTTGCCCAGACCATCCTTTGAATAATTCACTTTTTCCAAAGTATCGGCATCGATCTGTTTAATCCCTTCTGATTTCCCCATTGATTGGTAATACCTTGGCCTTTCCACAAAATCCGACATTTTAATCGGATACCGTACCGGATTACCATTCCCATCTGTAACAAATATCATGTATCCCTTCAGAACTGGCTTGATTTCAATATGGAACAACTTCAGCGCATCATCATACATCCGTTTGCTCGTAATAAAATCCATTCGATTGAGTTCCTTGAACAGTCTCTCAAGGTTTTGTTTCAGGTTCTTACTATATGCCGTGAATTTCAGGTTAATCTTTTCTTTCGGCTCATCTTTGGTCAATTGATAAGTTTGTTCCAGCTCCTTAATAAACTTCTGCACTTTTTCTTTTTCAAAATTGTCTTTGAGCTTTTTGCCAGTCTGCTTGTCAATTCGAGTGGAAACGATATGGAAATGTACCCGATCAATATCGGCATGTCTGTAAACGAAATAAGGTTGGCTCCCATAACCTAAATGGTCCATCAATCGGTTTATCTCGGTTCTGATTCCTTTTTCACCCAACCTGACCATATCGTTTATTGTTGGATTGAATGAAATATGAAGCCCTTTGTTTTTTACCCTCGTATTTGAATCTTCAATGCGTTTGAAAATCTGATTCCGATGCTGCATTGAATAAACAAATGGATTTGATGATTGTGTATTTCGGCTTTGGTAAAAAGTAGCTTTGCCTTCTTTAACCTTCTGCTCATTATAAAACAAAGCATTCTGAGTACTGGCTGCCTGGTGGATAACGATGACCATTTCTGCTTTATTTTTCGTTGTTGATCATGGAATATGATCCATGCAATTTTGAAGAAGCACGAAGCAGTTTTTCAATACTTCATAAGCATTATTTAGCGTTCGTTTGTCTTCCGAATCAAGTTGGTATCCCAGATAGGTGTTCAGCTTTTTGGCAATCTGATTCAGGTTAACGCCAATCTTATTGAGTTCAAAATCCATTTTTCCCATCAATTCTGCAAACTCTTTGCTGGCTTCAATCTTTCTAATTTCCCGCTTTCGCAGCAGCTTTGCCCGGCCAAAATCACTTATGGTTCGGTAACCTTCCTTCCGGCACCGTTCTCTTAAATGTTCCTTTTCACTTCGGGTCAAACGAATCCGGATTCCTTCTACTAACTTTTTATCTTCCGGAGTTTCTGGCCTCATTGGTGTGTTTATCTGGATTTACTGGATTGGATTTTTCTGGCTTTTTTTCAAAGAGGGGAATCATTTTCATCAACCTTTTCGGTTATGAGGGGAATGCTCCGAAGGACAGCTTTTGCGGTTTTTGTGGAACAAAAACACATCTTGCATTCCCCTCTTTTATTAGATTCCCCTCCCCTCTTTCAGCTTTCTTTACAATCAAAAAGACAGGATTTTTTTTGATTTATCCTGCCTTTTTTTGACTCATCTTTTTAGTGAACATTCAAAAAATTCAACTGACTTTTTGCTTCGCACCCTGATGTTTTCCTTCCTGCTTTTCTTGTTTGGCTTCTTCCGATTTGCCCAACTTTTCATTTTTAAAATCGGAAAAACCGATCTTTCTGGATGCTGCATCAATCTGAAGTGCAGCTGAAAACTTCTTGTCATCTTTACTGGTCATTCCTTCTACTGTCACTTTCTTTCCTGCCGCCAGATTTTCTTTTTGCTCTGCTGACAAGGTGGCTCCTTTAATCTTTTCCGGTATCTGAATGTAGCTACTTCGCAGTGGAATCATCTCATTGGTCTTGGAATCAATACTCAGGTAATAGTCTCCCTTTTTCCCATCTTTGCCGGTCAGTTCCACTGTTTTTCCAAGATTCTTGTCGCCCAACAAAGCACCTTTTTCTTCCTTGGTAAACTTATGTCCCATATACTCATCCGGGACGTTTAGCCTTTGAATCGGGTGAACTTTGATTCCTACCGATCCATCATCACTACTTTGCAGGCGGATTTTGGCCGGAATCTTAAAATCCTCTCCGCCAATTTTGGCGTTAACCGTGTACAACTTATCCGAACGGAATCCGTTCAGAAAATCATTCAACTCTTTAGGTTCCATCTTACCAACAAAACCTCGATCAATACCTACTTTTTCCAACTTGTCAAACGGAATCTGGTCCGTACTCATGCGCGTTTTCTGTTCCATGATTTTTACTTTTTAAATGGTTAATCAACTTCAAATACATGTTTCTCCCTGCGATTCAGTTCTACCAAACC
>JBBRXN010000094.1:0-20326 GCA_038248385.1 Bacteroidales bacterium | reverse complement strand
TTCTCACGGTTTTTCAGGAAACACATTGTAAGATATTTCCTGATTTCAATCAATTCAACTCCCATTCCACCTGCATATTTTCCTTAATTCTGTTCAGACTTTCAATGGTACTTTTCAAATAATCGGTATAAACAAATTTTTTGTCGGCAGTTTCCTTTGTAAATTCATCCATCCAATCGGTTGGTTTGGAGTAAAAAGAGCGGACACTAAAGTAAAATCCAGTCAGCGTCTTGTATGGGTCCTGATATTTTTGAAAATGTCAATCAGGCAATTGAAACACTTGGTGATCCCTGCAAGCAGTTGCTCGAATGTTTTTACTACCAAAACCTAAGTTGGGAGGTAATAGCCAGCTCACTTGGTTATTCCAGTGCCGCCAGTGCCCGGAATCAGAAATACAAATGTTTGGAAAGGATAAGGAAAACGATAAGCGTTTGGTAACCTTATTTGTTATTCTTGAAATCAATTTTAAAATATAATTAACAATAAAGCTTTATTTATTTAGTATTTGTAAATTGCAGGGTTAATAAATTGTAGTAATTAGAGTATTTACATCAAACCAAATAATGACCAACCACAACGAAATATCTGAGTTCATTTGGGGTATTAAAGAACTCATTCGCAATGAATATGATGCCAAAGACTATGAAGAAGTCATCTTACCTTTTACCTTACTAAGACGTATTGACTGCGTTTTGGAAGCAACCCACGAAAATGTAGTTCAGGTAAACGAGAAGTTTAAAGATAAGGCTGGTCCCGAGGTTCTTGACAAACTTTTAAAACAGGCTTCAGGTCAGAACTTCTATAACAAATCGGATTATACCTTATCTGGATTGACTAAAGATGTAAATAACATTGGGGTCAACTTTGATGCCTATCTGAATGGTTTTAGCGATAACATCAAGGATATTCTGCTCAATTTCAGCGGAGGTCCCGAAAAAGGATTGTCGCCCATTTACGAAACACTTTTGCGTAAAGGACTGCTGTTGATTGTTACCAAAGAGTTTGTTTCCACCAAGATTGATTTACACCCCGACGTGGTCAGTAATCACGATATGGGAACTATTTTCGAAATCCTGATCCGGAAATCGAAAGAATCGACCAATGAGAAAGCGGGACAGTATTTTACTCCGCGTGAAATTGTTCGCCTGATGGTAAATCTGGTATTTGCCAACGAAACCGATAAACTACAAAAAACCGGTGCAGGAATAAACATTTACGACCCTTGTTGTGGAACGGGTGGAATGTTGACCACTGCTAAAGATTACCTCAAGGAATCGGTGAATCAAAATCTGGATGTCTGGGTTTACGGACAGGAGATCAACGAAAAAACATACGCTATTGCCAAATCAGATTTATTGATGAAAGGCGAAGATGCCGAAAACATCAAACATGGTAACACCATAACCAAAGACCGGTTGATTGGCAAAACCTTTAACTATATGCTCACCAATCCGCCGTTTGGCGACGACTGGAAAAACATGCGTGAGTTTGTTGAAGACGAAGCTTCTGAAAAAGGATATAGCGGACGATTTGGTGCCGGAACTCCTGATGTTAGCGATGGTTCGTTTCTGTTTTTGCAGCACATGATCAGCAAAATGAATCCTCAGGGAAGTACCATTGGCATTGTTTTCAATGGCTCACCCTTGTTTAATGGCGATGCCGGAGGCGGTTGGAGCAACATTCGTGGCTGGATTATGGACGACCCCAATGATTTGTTGGATTGCATTGTGGCCATGCCTAAAGATCTGTTCTATGGAACCGGTATTGGCTCATACATCTGGATTTTAAATAACCAGAAACCGGCTAAACGGCAAGGAAAAGTACAATTGATCAATGCCATTCACCCAAGGTTCAGCAAAAAGATAAAAGCATTGGGTAAAAAGCAATACGAAATAAGCGAGAGTGGTATTAGCCTGATCACCGAAATCTATAAAGATTACAAGGATTTCAACATTGAAGTAGAGGAAGACGGCAAAAGAAGAACAGTTGAAATCAGTAAGATTTACGATGTGTCCGATTTTAAATACACCAAAGTAACCGTTGAACGGCCTTTGCGTTTAGCATATGAGCTGACCGATGAAAAAATTGAAGCCCTGAAAGAGCACCCTAAATTTAAGGAGTTTGCTACAAGTAAAAAGAAAGACAAGGTTACTGCTGAAGCCGAAATAATTAAAGGCAAAGCGATTCAGGAAAAGATTCTAAAAGCGATTCGCTCCCTGAGCTTGTCGAAGGGAAGGGAAATGAACGATGCCTCGTTTTTTGCATCCTTCGAAAAAGCGTTTGGCAGCAAACCTTCCAAAGGATTATTAAAAATGTATCGTGATGCGCTGGGAGAAAAAGACGAAGAAGCAGAAGTGGTGTTTGCTGATCCTTTCGACCTCTCCGTCATTGCGATCCCGATTAATCGGGAGAAGCAAACCCCAATATGGCAGTGGAAAGAAAAACCCATACAAGATACCGACCTGCGCGACAGCGAAAGCATTAAGTGGAAAGAAGATATTCAGGAGTATTTTGAACGCGAAGTGTTGCCATTTGCCCCCGATGCTTGGATGGACCGCGAAAAAGACAAAATTGGCTACGAAATACCCTTTACCAAGTTCTTTTACGAATACAAACCGCTGCGCGATTTGAAAGAAATTATGCTGGATATTGAAGCTTTGGAAGAGCAAACAGAAGAATTGCTGGAAGAAATTAAAGAAGTGGCCGAATGAAAAGGTATCCAAGATATAAACAAAGTCATGTTCAATGGTTTGGGGAAATACCTGAAACTTGGGATATTATCAAATTAAAATTTCTTACATCTGTAATAACAAAGGGTACAACTCCTTCAACAGTTGGAAAAGATTTTGTTAGTGAGGGAATAAATTATCTAAAAGTTGAGAGCATTTCAAATGTTGGCACAATTTTGAAAGAAAAATGCTCATTTATCGATCGTGAAACTCATAAAATATTACATCGGTCCCAATTACAGGAGAGCGATATCGTAATAAGTATTGCAGGTGCAATTGGTAGGGTGGCAATCATCGATAAAGAAATTTTGCCAGCAAATACTAATCAAGCAGTAGGAATTATTAGATTAAGAAAAAGATTTAATAATCAAAAATGGATTACATATTTGCTAAATTCTGAACCTGTATTGAATCATTACAAACTCGAAGTAGTTGAAACTGCACAAGCAAATTTAAGCTTAGAAAATGTTGGAATTGTTGATTTAACAATTCCTTCTATTCCAGAACAACACTCCATCGTTCGTTTTCTCGATCACAGAACAGGGCAGATGGATCGCTTTATTACCAACCGCCAAAAGCAAATTGAATTGCTGAAGGAGCAAAAAGCTGGAATCATCAATAAAGCAGTGACCAAAGGCATCAACCCCAAAGCAAAAATGAACCCAAGTGGGATTGAGTGGTTAAAAGAAGTCCCTGAACATTGGATGGTTGGTAAAGTTAGAAGAGTATTGGATATTCTGACAGACTTTACTGCGAACGGTTCTTTTGCTGATTTGGCAAAAAATGTAAAATATTTGGATACGCCAGACTATTCCAGATTAATCAGGCTCACTGACCTTAGAGAAGATTTAAAAAACGATGGAATTTATGTAAGCAAAGAGGCCCACGCATATCTATCAAAATCTGTTATATATGGTGGCGAAATACTTATGGCAAACGTCGGAGCTTATGCCGGTTTGGTATGTTTAGTTCCCAAAATCGATTTTGCCGCAACCTTGGGACCAAATATGTTTCTATTGAAATTTGAAGAAAAAAGAATGAGTAATCAATACGCCTTTACTTTATTGGGTTCCGATTGCTATTGCAGGATTTTAATGAATAAGGCTCTTTCTTCAGCTCAACCAAAACTAAATAAGGAAGATGTAAAATCAATAGACTTCATTTTCCCACCAACACATAAAGAACAACAAGAAATATTAGATTTCATTCAAGCGGAAACCTCAAACATTGATTCCCTTATTTCCAAATACCAAAAGCAAATAGATTTAATGCAGGAATACCGTACGGCACTCATTAGCCAAGCGGTAACAGGTAAAATTGATGTGCGGGAATGGCAGCCGAAAAGCAAAAAATACGAAACTGAAGAATTGCCGGTTTCAATGGCGGCAGAAAACTAAAACACCATGAGTAAAGATTTAACCAATTATCCATCAGGATGCAAAATATAATCATTTATAATACAGTTGACGGTAAAGCCAGTGTATCACTTTATGCCAAAGACGGCATGGTATGGATGAACCAGAATCAGCTTGCAGAACTTTTTGACACCTCGAAACAAAATATTGGTCAGCACATTGCAAGTATATTGAAAGATAATGAGTTAGATTCCAATTCAGTTGTAAAGGATTACTTTACAACTGCCACTGATGGCAAAGAATACAATGTAACCTTTTACTCATTGGATATGATTCTGGCCATTGGGTTTAGGGTAAGGAGCAAACGGGGCACTCAATTTAGAATTTGGGCAAATCGTAACCTGAAAGAATACATGATTAAGGGTTTCGTAATGGACGATGATCGCCTGAAAAACCCGGATGGTCGCCCCGACTATTTCGATGAGTTGCTCGAACGAATAAGAGATGTACGGGCTTCAGAAAAAAGATTTTACCAGAAAGTACGCGATTTGTTGGCTCTTAGCAGTGATTACGATGCGACTGATAAAGCTACTCAAATGTTTTTTGCCGAAACGCAAAACAAATTGTTGTTTGCAGTTTCCGGACAAACTGCCGCCGAAGTAATAGTAGCTCGTGCCGATTCCAATAAAAAAAACATGGGGCTTACCGGATGGAAAGGTGGTATTGTGAGAAAACAAGATATTATTATTGCCAAAAATTATTTGTCGGAAGATGAGATTGATACTCTAAATCGACTTGTGGTTATCTTTCTTGAAACAGCCGAATTAACCGTCAAAGAACGGAAGGATCTTACAATTGCATTTTGGAAAGAAAACGTGGATAAACTTTTAAATTTTCAGAATAAAAAAATACTTCGGGGAATAGGCAGTATGTCACATGAACAGATGGAAGTTTTAGTTGGAAAAGTTTATGAAGAATTTGACCAAAATCGCAAGGAATACGACACTTTTCTTTCCGATCAAAATGATTTGAATGAGATAAAAGAAATTGAGGATCAAATAAACAAGCATAAAAAAGGTTGAACCATGAGCGGAATAAACGAAATACATTTTGAGGATTCGGTATATGATTATCTGAAAGATAGCCACTTGTACACCATTCGTAAAAGTACAGACTTCGATTTGGACTATGTACTTGACAAATCCTTGTTGGAACAATTTATCCGCAATTCGCAACCAGCAACCTGGCTTAAATTAGAAAAAGAATTTCCGTATAACACAATTGAAGCAGTCGCCAATGAACTGGATAATCTTCGGACGAAAAGGGGACTTCTTAATCTATTGCGTGGAGGTTTTGTGTTGCAGGGTGCAAGCATCAAACTGATTTCGTTTAAACCTTCTTCAGGATTAAATCCGGAGCATTTAAAAAAATATGAAGCCAACCGTTTTTCAGTAATCCGGCAGGTGCATTACAGCGCTCAATATCCCGACAAAAGTCTGGATTTGGTGATCGCGATCAATGGGATTCCAATTATTACCATGGAATTAAAGAACGAGTTTACAGGACAGAATGTAACTCATGCGGTTGAGCAATACAGCAAGCGAAGAGACGGTAAAGATCCGTTTTTAAAAAACTGTCTGGTTCACTTTGCGGTTGATAACAATACTGCATTAATGACCACGAGGTTAGAGAATGGGAACACCCGTTTTTTGCCTTACAATCGGGATACCTACAATCCGGTTATTTCAGGCAAATTTGCCAGCAGTTATTTGTGGGAAGATGTTTTGCAGGCCGATAGTTTGTTGGAAATACTGAACAACTACATTTTTTACGAGGAAGACGAAAAGACCAAAGAGATGAATACAATTTTCCCACGTTACCATCAACGCGATTGCGTTCGTGAACTTTTAGCCGATGTGAAAGAGCACGGAACCGGAATCAATTACTTGATTCAGCACAGCGCCGGTAGCGGAAAAAGTAAAACCATAGCTTGGTTGGCTCATCAATTGGCGAACTTGTTTGGTGACAACCAGGAACCCATTTTCGATAGCATCATTGTAATTACCGACCGCATTATACTGGATAGACAACTTCAAAAGCAAATTAAACAGTTTGAAAAGATTAATGGCACAGTAAAAACCATCACCAAAGGGAGTAAACAACTCATCAAGGCATTAACCGAAGGCGATAAAATAATTATCAGCACCTTGCAGAAGTTTGGCTACATCGGTGAAATTGCCAATTTAAGTGGAAAACGTTTTGCTGTCATTGTTGATGAAGCCCACAGCAGTCAAAGCGGAGAGAATGTGAAAGATTTGAAAGTCAGTCTGACAACCGATGAAGCTTTAAAGCACATCATCAAACACGACGAAGAAAACGCAGAACCAAAAGATACGGTTGAGGCAGCATTGGAAAAGGTAATGGCCAGCCGCCAGAAATTACCACACCTGTCATTCTTCGCTTTTACAGCTACACCCAAAACCAAAACGCTTGAACTGTTTGGGGTTCCGGATGAAACTCAAAAGTCTGGGTTTCGTGCTTTTCATGAATATACCATGCGCCAGGCTATTGATGAAGGTTTTATCCTGAATGTGCTGGATAATTATATCACCAAAAGCACTTATTTTGAATTAATTGAAAATGAGGCAGCTGAAGATGATAAGGAATTTGAAAAGCTCAAAGCAAAACGTTTACTGATTAATGAGGTCAATAAACATCCACACGCCATTGCTACAAAAAGCCACATTATGCTCAATCATTTTATGGATAAAACCATTCATAAAATCGGTGGCCGGGCAAAAGCAATGCTGGTTACCAGTTCACGCGCACATGCTGTGTTGTACAAAATAGCTTTTGATAAAATCATTCAGGAACAAGGCTTTGACATTCAAACACTGGTTGCCTTTTCGGGAACTGTAGAATTGAACCTCGAAAAATACACCGAGGAAAGTATGAATGGTCCGAAAGTGAAAGACATCGCCGAAGAGTTCAAAAAGCCTGGATATAAAATTCTGATCGTTGCAAATAAGTTCCAAACCGGATTTGACCAGCCACTTTTACATACAATGTATGTCGATAAAGCACTGGGCGGAGTGGCAACTGTTCAGACTTTAAGCAGACTGAACCGCATGGCAAAAGGGAAACAAGATACTTTTATCATCGACTTTGTGAACGAGCATGAGTCTATTCAGAAGGATTTTCAAAACTATTACCAAAGCACGATTCTCGACAAGGGAACCGATAAACAAAAGCTTTACAATCTGAAATACGAAATTGAAAAGGCCGATGTATTTTCGGCTGATCAGGTGATCCAATTTATTGACCTGTTTTTCCGTAAAAAAGTAAAATCGGAAGTGCTTTCGCCCTTTTTCAAAAAGATAATTGACGAAAACTATCTGCCACTTAAAGCCGAGGATAAAGACAAATTCAGGAAGAATGTGAACAAATACGTACGCCAGTATTCCTTTATTTCTCAGATCATTACTTTCATTGATACCGATCTTGAAAAGTTCTACCTGTTCACCAAACTGCTTTTCAAATATCTGCCATTCGAAAAGGAAACTTTGCCCTTAGAGGTTACTCAAATGGTGGATATGGACAAATTCAAAATTCAGGAAAAGGAGAATGGAAGCATCCTGTTAAATCCGGAAAATGCAATTCTTGAAAATCCTCAGGGTGATGGTCATAAAGGAATACGTCAAGACCCCAAAGATGTTTTGGAGATCATCGTCAGGGAAATCAATGATAAGTATGCCGTTGATTTAGGCGATGATGATAAGGTCGTAAAAGAAATGTACGTGACATTAAAAGCGGACGAATCGCTAATGGCAAGTATGCGTGCCAACAATATTGAAGACGTAAAGCGAATGAAATTGAGAGAGAGTATCGATAAAGCATTGCTCAAAAATGCAGAACCTCCAATTGAATTTATGAACCGTTTATCAAAGGACAAAGGATTGGCAAATTATGTGGTCAGTCAGTTTTTTCATTTGCTAATGAAAGATTTAAAAGACGATAAGTTGAAAGAATTAGAAAATAGTGAGGATCTGCAAATTGCCGCAGAACCATAGATAATTGATAAATGTTGCCAAAGATGACCTTCAGGGGCAAAAAGTTCAAGATGCCAAACTACTTTCTTCCCCAAGAAATAATTTAACCAATCAAATTATTAACAAGCGATGGCTTCAAATATTAATTATGAGTAACAATCCTCTTGCTATTACCAAAGAAAACGAAGAATTAACCCGCGAACTGGAGCAACTCCATTTGGAATTCATAGACCTTTTTACCCGTCACAAAGACATGGTCGAAAATGATTCTGTAATGCTTACCTCTCTTTATCTTGAAAAATTAGGCCATCTCCAACTCGAATTGCTTCAAAAACAAACCGAAGCTGCCAGAATGAAAATGCAAATGAATTTGATCCAGGCAGCAATCAATCGGAATGAAAAGCCCAATTACAATTTGATTGATATGGAGTTAAAAGAACGCTTGAAAAATTATTATGCTGATATCGAAGCTCAATCGGCTGCTATTGATCAGGCAAAGCAGGTTCTTTCCCATTTAATTTCGGAAGAAGATACCATAAAGCTGAAAGAAACTTTTCGGGTACTCTGCAAAAGGCTGCATCCCGATTTGAATCCAAATCAAACAGAAGACGAAAAAGATTTGTTCATCAAAGTAAAAGCTGCCTATGATTTGCAACGATTGGACGATTTACAGAAAATATTACTGTTTCTGGATGAATCAAATATCGAAAAACTTGCGCTTATTCCTGGTGATGAAAAGAAGGCAAGGATTGAACACTTGAAAATAAATATTTCAGCATTGAAAGATAAAATCGCCCAATTAAAACAAAGCTTTCCTTTCAGCATGGAAGTATTGATTTTCGACGATGAATATATTAATCGGAAACAAGAGGAAATACGAAATCAAATCAAAACCTTTGAGGAAGAAATAGCTAAGTGTTTTAACATCATAACTATCATGACCGATGAATAAATCTATACTTCCTGTTACTCCTGGATTACTTGCACTTTTGAGCAATGTTGAAAATGGTATTAAGCCTTTTGTCCATGAAATATTCCTACTGGAAATTGTGGTTGCAGGTACTACTCATTGCAAAGAAATTGAAACTATTGAAGACCAAATAGTTCCTGAAAAAGTCTTAATCCTGAAAAGAGAACCAAATAATCAGTTCGATGAATTTGCAATTGCTGTTTATTGCGACAACATCCGAATCGGTTTTGTACCGGCAGAAATGAATTTAATATGTTCCCGATTGATGGATGCCGGCAAATTATTTTTTTGCAGGGTGGTTTCAAAAAGCTGGAAAAATAAATGGCTAAAAATTCACGCCAACATTTATATGGTGGAATAGTAAAAATATTCTTTATCGGAATACGGAATATTTACTTGTATAAAATTGTAATTCATATATTTAAAATTTAATATTGCATATCGGAATATGGAATATTAAGGATTATGAAAACACAACAACCTACAATGAGCCCTCTGGATGTGGTGGTTTTACTCAAAATCATCAGCATGGGCGATCAGCCCTGGAATCAAAAACCTTTGGCTGAAGCATTATTTATGAGCCAATCAGAAATAAGTAAATCGTTCTCACGGTCCAGATATGCCGGTCTGCTGGATCCTTCTGGCAAAAAAGTACGAAAACTGGCATTTCTGGAATTTTTGCAATACGGTATTGCTTATATCTTTCCACAACAACCCGGTGCTGTGGTTCGGGGTATTCCGACAGCACATTCAGCTCCGCCGCTCAACGAACTAATTCAAAGTACTGAGCCCTATGTATGGACATCGGGAAAGGGAACTTTGCGGGGCCAAAGTATCGTTCCACTCTATCCATCAGTGGTTGATGCAGTACAAAACGATCCTAAATTATACGAATTCCTCGCGTTGGTTGATGCACTTCGCGTGGGACGGGTAAGGGAAAAGGAACTAGCCATTGCCGAACTCAAAAACAGAATTTTAAATGGAGAATAGAACCATTAATATAGCAGTAGTTGCAGAAGTAGCACAAGCACTCCGGGAACTTAAGGATCAAATGGTATTTATCGGTGGAGCTGTAGTAAGTCTTTATGCGGACGATCCTGCAGCTGACGAAATTCGTCCTACCGCTGATATCGATATGACAATAAATCTGATGAATTTCAGTAATTGGTTTCGAATGCATGAAAGGCTGGCTGAGCTTGGATTTTTCGCCGATCCTTATGGACATGCCATTTGCAGTTACAAATACAAGAATATTCCTGTCGATATTATGCCTGCAGAAGATGGTCCGCTGGGACCGTCAAACCGATGGTATAAATTGGGATTCGAAAATTTATGGAAAGTGAAAGCAGTGGATGAAGAAATTCAGATCCTGTCGGCTCCGGCATATTTGGCTACAAAATTTGAAGCATTTAATAGCAAAGGAGGCGACTACCGGACAAGTCACGATTTCGAAGACATTATTTACATTCTGGACAATAGAATGACAATTGTTTCGGAAATTGAAAATGCAGATCCCGAAATCAAGAAATTTCTTAATCAGGAGGTGAACAAAATTCTTCAGAGTCCATTTAAGGAAGAAATACTTTTTGCACATATTCATCCATTTATGCTTGAAGAGAGATACACAATTGTATTAGAAAAAATGAACCAGATAATAACCATATAATCAAAATGTTTGACGACGAAAATAATATAGATCCCAAAGAGCTGCCCATTTATAAAAAGGGATTGGAAATCTACGAAGTAGTTTATCACATCTGTGAGCTCATTCCGGACGATGACGAAATGTTAGGCCACGTAAAAGGTGTGATGTTGGAGGATGCTATGCTGTTGACTGTAAAAGTGGCCGGAGCAACCGGAGGTCAATTGTACGATATCAAAATGGAATGTGCTGCAATTATCCGGAAAGCTGCCAGGGAATTGATGATCCAGAATCACTCCCTCGAAATGTTTGGCTTCGAACATGTGGAATATTATCAGATTGTCAGGGATTTACTGGAAGAATACCGCTTATTATTTATTGATTGGGTCTCGAAATTCGATAAATGGGATTACATCATCGATCGTTGGGGCCTTTTTAATCCTCCTGGTGTCGGTCCATTCGATCATGATCCGGATGAAGATATTCCTTTTGATATAAATGATTTAGGGGATTTTTAAAAACACATATTACAACTTTCAACCGGGGTCAGCATCTGCAGGACTGTCAAACTAAACACGCGCGAAAAACACGAAAAAATACCAATCTAAAGACAAAACCGATACATTATTTTTCATTGATGATCATACTTTCAAAACTCCACGTTATGATCGGGTTTTACATACTATCAAATACAGTTATAGTGAAGATAGCATAACGATTCAGTATGCTGGTCCCAATTTAGTATTGACCCGACCATCCACTCACTATTACAATATCAACAACTCAAAATTAGTCCTTGATTTAATCAAGGTGAACTATGGCTTTGAACAGGTTAAAAAGGAGTATGTTAAATCATATAAATCACAATAGCAACAAAGAAAACAGCGATGAAACGTCTATTATTCATTTTATTTATAACCGTATTGTTGGGATGTAAACAGACGATGTTTGAAATTCCAACCATAGAAGAACCTAAAGGGCTTATTCACTGGAATATATTAAAAGTTGAAGGACAAACATCTGGCTCTGTAAATAAAACAATTACATTGGATGTATTTTGTCCCACATCAAGCGGCTGTGATTATATTTCCAATCTTTCATCAGCGAGAGAAGGAAGTGCCATCTATATTAAAGTATTTGGTGGAATATTGACGAATACCCCATGCACTATGGCATGTGTTCCAATTGTAGCTAAATACGAATTTACTCCAGTCACAAAAGGTCGGTACTCTTTGAAATTTATTAGTGGGGATAATTCTATCATTGAACACAGCATAACTGTTAATTGAATGAATTTTTAGAATATATTTACATAACTCTATTCAAATTAAAACCAAATGCATGAAAAATCCATTGCAGATAATTACTGTATTTTCCCTTCTGAAGTTTCGCTCGTCGGTAAAGTTTATTCCGGTAAAGGAAGATTTATTCTAAACAAGGACATTCCATCTTCATTCTCTGGTTATAAATACCCGGCACAGGAAATACCATTTGAATTTCACGCACGAGAAATTGAACGGAATTGATGCAAGTTCCCGGTTCCTCAATTATCTAAATACACAGTAATTAAGAAGCTGAAATTGAGGAACTCGAAGACGCTATTCTATCAAATCAATTGGAGTTGAAATATATAGCCATAACCTTTACTATACGCGACTTGGGCGATATTCCATCTATCCGTAAAACTTGCATTGAGTTTCAGAAGGATTAGTACGTGGTTGGGTGCAAAAGAAGAAAAGATTAAAAAATTATCTTTCAATCTCAACTTCAGAAGCTGCAAATCATTTGGATTATACTTGAGAAAAATGTCAAAGGTTTCTTAAAATTATAATGATAACTTAAATTAATTGTCGTAAATTGCTATGTATTATAAATAGCACTTGCGACTGAATTTGAAGTTAAAACAGAAATTAAAACACAACATTCTGTTGCGCATCGTTGGGCAAAAATCGAAGATGATAACGCAACCGTTTCAAAGAAAAGCGCATCTGTTTATTATGAAATGATCGTCTGCATTAAAAAATTTCAGCTAAAAAAATCACCAGCAAAGAACCAATAAACCAAAATCATAACCATCATGAAAACAATACGTTTAAGTTTTTTATTACTTATCTCTGCAATCAATTTGTTTGGCGTTAACCAGTTAACAGTCGGTGATCCAAGAAACTCATGGATGACCAACCAAGGAACGATTGAAGAAGCTTCACTGACAGTTCAACCAAAAGGATTATTCATGGAATATGGTCTTTATCTGACTTTCTCGTCAAGGGGAACAAGCTGGACTGCCGTGAAAGACACACTGGAAGTGACCTTGAAATTTGACTTGCCTGCCGATGCCATTGTTTACGACTCATGGCTATGGATTGGCAATGATATTGTCAAGGCAAAATTAACGGACAGGTGGAGCGCTTCCGCAATTTATGAAAATATTGTAAAACGAAGACGTGATCCATCCATCTTATCGAAACAGTCGGCCACCCAATATGAATTAAGGATTTTTCCAATGGCAGGAAATCAGACAAGGAAAGTAAAAATAAGCTACCTCATGCCAGTAACCTGGAATAAAAACGGTTTTACTGCTGCCCTCCCCATAGCAATTATAAACACATCGAAAAACTTACCAGTCAAATTTCCAATATATAACTGGCCAGATCCTCAATGGTCGGATCCAGAGATTGTAAATGACACGGAAACATTGTTTACAGTAATAAAGGATACAAGCTTAGGAGAACATTTTGAAGCTGTTATTCCTTCCACAAAATATAAAAACCCTCTCAGCATTGGGTTTAAAACGCTGATCGAAAATGGTTTGTACTTCTCAAAATATCAGCAAGGTAATGATGGTATCTATCAGTTTGCATTGTTCCCAACTTCGTTTCTCAATTCAACAAGCAATAAAAAGGCTGCAATTTTAATTGACTATGATGCATCAAACTCTAATCTTGCTGTAAAAGACATCCTTACTGTCATAAAGAATGAAATGTTGTTGAATCTGAGCAATAAAGATTCATTTAATTTATTGTTTTCAAATCTTTCAATAAAACGCTACAGCGAAAAATGGGTTGCTGCAACTAAAACAAACATCGAAACTGCTTTTAACAGTTTGACCAATCCATTATCAAGTTACAGCAATTTGGGCACGCTTTTAGCAAATGGTATCGATTTTATTAAAAAGAATGGGAATAACGGGAAAATCATTCTGATTTCCAATTCATCTCAATATGGTGATTACAAGGTTGGCAACACGCTGATTAGTGACATATCTTCGTTGATGAACCCGAAAATACAGATTCACATCTCTGATTACCAATCAATAAACTTTCGGAATTACTACGTTAACGGACAATATTATTACGGTAATGAGTACTTCTATTCCAACTTGTCGAGAATAACATTTGGATCATATCACGGAATGAGAAGCGGATTAAATATTTCAGAAGCCATTGATGAATCGTTTAAATCGATAAGCGGCACAATCAACTCATTTGATCTTCATACAAGTTTAGCCGCAGGATTTTGTTATGGCAGATATAATATCAATGGAGAAAGCAATGTCGCCTATATTAATACTCCAATAATGCAAGTTGGTAAATTCAAGGGTGAATTCCCTTTCACAATTGAAATTTCAGGCGAATACAACAATGAAATATTCTCTAAGAAAATTGAAATACAAAATCCGAACAATACCAGAAATGACTCCATTTTTGAAGAAATATGGACTGGAGCGTTCATCAAAAAGCTTGAATCTGGTCCTCAAAGTAACGATATCATCAACGAGATTGTGTTTACAAGTATCAATGAGCGGGTTTTATCAAAGTACACCACATTTCTGTGTTTAGAGCCAAATGCCATAATATGCACTGATTGCATGATTCAGGATGTCCGAATGGTTACAGAAGTCAATGATGTGATTATTGGTCAGGATAATATCCGGATTTATCCTAATCCTTTTACCGACAGGCTGACCATCGATCTTAACTGCTCTGATCCAGGTACAATTAAAGAATTATCAATCTACGACATTAAAGGTTCGCTGATCTATCAATTTACTGCTGGCCAAATAGTAAAGGGAAAAAACGTTCTTGTCTGGAATGGCAATTCGTCAAATGGCGAGAAGGTAAAACCTGGTGTTTACCTTCTTTCATATAAAACAAACACTGGTATAAAAACCATTAAAATAATTAAGAAATAGCACGGCATTATTGAAGTTTGCCCTGCCTTTCGCCCGCAATCTTTCAACAATTCAACACTTGAAAAATTTTAAAAATATGAAAATGAAACGAAAACTTTTCATACTCTTACTGTTCAGTATTTTAATAAGTTGTTATAAAGAGAAAGTCGAAGAGTTACCTCAAGAGGTAAAAGCTTGTTTTATATCTCATCCAAATACATTGAACGATGGTAAAGTCCAATTTTCTAACTGTTCGGAAAATGCAAAAAATTATCTATGGAACTTTGGCGACGGTTCAACTTCCACTGAATTTGAACCTTCACATCTTTATTCGGGAGCATTCCCTTTTACTGTTACCCTGATTGCGTATGATGGTAGCACATCAGATACGATCAAAAAAAGAGTATTAGACGAAATTATGGTGTACAAACCGAACATCTATATTTATCCGCTTTCCCGAACCAGACTATCTGTTCAGCTCTCATTCCCAATGGGAGGAGAAATTGTGGAATCCATTCCTGAATATCATGATGGCTGGCTAGTCAACATTGATATCAATGGGATAATTAATAATCAATTCGATTACCTTTTTTATGAAAGTAAACAACCAAATATTTTTCAATACGAAAAGGGTTGGTGTGTTCGTCAAGACAATTTGAAATCGTTTTTTGAAAATAACATGGCCTTGTACAATTTTTCTGCATCTGAGATATATGACTTTGTCAGTTATTGGATTCCACTGTTAACTGAGGATAAATACTTTTTGATTTATCCACAAACGAACAATATAATTGATAAAATAATTAAGCTCGACTTTTCCGTTCAGCCCGACAAAATTCATCGCCTGTTTTATGGAATTGTCGCAACACCTGAATATTCAAAACTTGATGAGCCAGTAATACAGCCCTTTAATAGGAGTGGATTTTATGTTGTTGAATGGGGAGTTTTTCGTAAATAATTTAATGGCAAATGTCATTTTTAAAAAGTACTAAGCGAATATAATAAACTACTACTATTTAAGTAGAAGAACCCGGAACATAAAGATTTCGGGTTTCTCTTTTTGCCCAGTTAATCTCCTATCATCAAAGGGTTACTCTCACTCAATTTTTTTCAAAGTTATTTCCGCATCCCGGGAAAGTCAATGGTTTAGTCTTTTTCGGGATGTGATTTTTTGATGTAATGCTTCGCGCTCAGCTGGCCAGCTTTTCAATCCGTTCCTTGCTTGTTTAAACTGTCCTTTCTCCCCATAACCATCCTTTTTACATTTGAGCCATAATCATCTATAAAATATTCCAATGGCTCAACCAAAAATCGAAACCATACGTCGCAATCTCGTTCTCAAAGAACTGGAATGCAAGGAAACTCCGGAAGGGAAACAAATGGTCTTTTCCATCAAGTTTGTTAAAAAAGACGGAGAGCTGGTTTTCATGCGACGGTACATGGAAAAAGCAATCCGTGATTACCTTAAACTCGGGGTGGCTTTCGTGGAGTTCCTTTTCAATGCTGATGGAAGTCAGATTGTTGGAGTAAATGCTATCAATTCAAAATACTGCCGCCTGACAGTTGCCAATAAGGATGGAGTAGTTGAGAATTGCATCGTGTCGGGAAGGTGGCCAGATACTCCTTCAGAAGGCGAATACACTGTTTACGATCTTCTGGATGAATATGATCCTTTCGCTGACCTTGAGCGTCGCCGATGGGCTGGCCAAACAACCGGCAAATCATTTGTCATGTGTATCCGTGATTCATAGAGTAACAACGAGTATTATTCAGCGCCCCTTTGGTTCGCAGCCTATCTAGCCGGATGGATCGACATTGCCAGTATGGTACCGGCTTTCCTGAAAAAAGCATACACCAATCAAATAACCTGGAAATGGCATATCCAAATTCCTTACGCTTTTTGGGATCGTCAGTTCCCTGCCAACGAATTTGGAACCATCGACTTGCGGAAAAAAGCAATAGAAGATTACATGGATGATGTGAAAAACAACCTTTGCGGCATCGACAACGCCGATAAACCAATTTTTACTTTCTTCGAAATTAATCCGCTCAATGGAAAAGTAGAAGAAAAATGGATCATCGAACCGCTGAACAACAAACTAAACAGCGAACAGAACCTGGTTACTTCAGCTGCTGCGAATTCTGAAATCATGTTTGCCATCATGGTAAATCCTAATGTGATGGGAGCAGGAATGCTGGGTGGAGCCTATGCCGGAAATTCAGGAGGAAGCAATATCCGCGAAGCTTACCTGATCAATGTTGCAAATGTCTGGCTCGACCGCCAGACCATGCTTGACCCAGTGGAAATTGTCCACCGTTACAATGGTGGAGATGAAAACGTTGAATGGAGATTCAGGAATACCATTCTAACTACGCTCAATTATGGAGCAAGAACTAAGAAAACACTGTCATAAAAAGCCCAAAGCCCCCTCCAAACCTCCCCCGAAGGGTGAGGTTTAAAAATTGCCCTTAACAACTTTAATACATAATCATGAGAAGTAAAACAATTTCTGGCAGTTGGTGCAGGAACTGATTTCAACTGGCAGTTCATACAAAAATTGGGTAACCGATAGTGTTGCGGTACCAACCCGGGAAGAAAATCTAAAACTCATTGCCGAAGCTGTAACAGTAGCAAAACAAACCGATATCATTATCCTTGCAATAGGCGAAAACGAGCAATTGTGCCGCGAAGTCTGGGATCCGGTTCGCTTGGGCGACGCTGCCACCCTCGATTTGTTTGGTCAACAGGATGAGCTGGTAAAAGCCATGGTTGAACTTGGGAAACCAATTGTGGTAGTTTTAACCAACGGAAGGCCACTTTCAATTAACTACATAGCGCAAAACGTACCGGCAATTATTGAAGGTTGGTATATGGGACAAGAAACCGGAACAGCCCTTGCCGATGTACTCTTTGGAGATGTTAATCCTTCAGGAAAATTGACTATCACAATCCCAAAATCGGTGGGTCAAATACCAATGTATTACAACCACAAGCCGAGCGCCCAAAGTTTTCTTTATTCGACAGTTGATTATTCTCCATTGTTTCCTTTTGGGTTTGGTTTAAGTTATACTAATTTCAACTATTCAAATCTGAAATTATCAGAATCAACCATGAAAGCCAATGGCAAAGTGATTGTTTCGGCTGATGTAACCAATTCGGGTAACAGGTCGGGCGACGAGATTGTACAACTCTACATTCGCGATCAATACAGTTCGGTAACCCGTCCGGTGAAGGAACTGAAAGGATTTGAACGCATTACGCTTGATGCCGGACAAACCAAAACGGTGAAATTTGAAATCGATCAATCAAAACTCGCCTTTTGGGACATCAATATGAACTTTATCGTTGAACCAGGAAAATTTGATATTTTAGTGGGAAAATCATCGCAGGATTTTCAGAAAGTGGAATTAACCGTAGAGTAGTATAACTGAAGAATTAAATTGAAATTTATAAATCAAATTATCTCAAATGAAAATTTTCTATTCCCTAAGTTTTGTTCTAATTTTTGCTCTGACCAACTGTCATTTTAAGGCAAAAAAACAGGATTCAGAATCAAAGAAGGAATCCAATGGTCAAATTAGCCAGCGTTTCTTTTCTGAAACCAGTTTCTGGAATCAGCCTTTACCTGAGAATCCTGAAGTTGATCCCCAAAACGATCATTTTATTGAATTGTTGAAGAAAGAACCAAACGGTCCATTTTTTAAGATCAACCTGGTGGCCTGGACCATTCCGGTTTATGAAGTGAATGATTCAACTCCGCGTTACAATATCAAATTACATTACTTGAGTGCTTTAGAAAAAAAACGTTGGAACACCAATCGCGAAACTTATGGACACGGAAAAGAATTTGATGCCGAGCCGGTCCCAATTCCCATCGATGCTCAGGCCGATCCGCAGGAGGATGCTCACCTTGCTTTGGTTGACTGGAATAAGCGCATTGCATGGGACATGTGGGGATTAAAAAAGAACGAGGATGGCAGCTGGACCTCCAATACTGGAATGAAATACAGTATTGATGGTGAAGGTGTTTTTGACTCAAAAGATTTCGGAATGCAGGATGGAGAAAGTGTACATTATTATGGACCAAGTCGTGCCGCAGGAGTTCCTGCAATTGCCGGATTAATCATGTATGATGAAGTTCAGAAAGGCGAAATCAATCACAAGCTGGCCTGTGCTACCCGTGTGAATGCTTACAAAGAACATGTGTTCCCTGCTATCTGGACCGATGGTTTTGTTGTGGGTGGTATTCCTGAAGGTTCAGTTATTCAACTTGACCCGAATCTTGACCTCAATAAATTTAATTTGTATCCCGGAGAATTGGCTGTCGCCAAAGCTTTACAAAAATTTGGAATGGTTGTCTCAGATATTGCTGCTGCCAATACTTTGTATGGTGAAGGCTTGTGGGGTCATCCCGGTAAAAGCTGGGAAGGTATTCTCCGCGAGGCTGGTGGTGGAATCAGTTCCATCCCTGTTGAAAACTACCGGATTCTTAAAGTTAATAACCGGATAATGAAAGGTGACAGTTATACCAAAATTCTGAACGATGCAGGTATGTGGCCTTAAAATGATTTAGACTAAATTATTAAATAGAACTATTCTTAATTGACCATCATGAAAAAACTATTCAAAACCAGAACAATAATTGTCGTTTTTATTGGCCTTTTGGCATTGGTTTTCATTTCCTGTTCCCCAAAAGCAGAGTGGGTTTCAACTACCGAAAATCAACCTTGGGTCAATGAAACTGGTCTCCAAACAAGTTCGGCTTCTGATCAATTCGATGTTCAAATCGACACCGCAGAAAAGCTCCAAACCGTTGAGGGTTTTGGCGCCTGTTTCAACGAGTTAGGCTGGGTGGCATTAAGCCGTCTGAGTCCTGAATCAAGGGATTCGGTTTTCAATGAATTATTTTCTCCGGGCGTAGGAGCCAACTTCAACCTATGCCGAATGCCGGTTGGAGCAAACGATTTCTCTCGCGACTGGTATTCTTACAACGAAACCGATGGTGATTTTAACATGAACAACTTCAGTATTGAAAATGATAAAGAAACGCTGATTCCCTTCATTCAGGAAGCACAGAAAAAGAATCCAAACTTGAAAATATGGGCCTCGCCCTGGAGTCCGCCGTCCTGGATGAAATGGAACAAGCATTATGCCTGTCGGGTACCGGAGGAAAGTTTAGCTCCCAAATTCAACAATTTTCTGCCGGCAGATCAGCAAGGGAAAGAAGGCACGAACATGTTCATTCAGGAAGATGAATATTTAAAAGCTTATGCTCTTTATTTCTCGAAGTTTATTGAAGAATACAAAAAGCAGGGAATAAATATTGGCATGGTGATGCCACAAAACGAATTTAATTCCTGCCAGATTTTTCCGAGCTGTACATGGACGGCTACTGGTTTGGCGAATTTT
>JBBRXN010000093.1:0-20407 GCA_038248385.1 Bacteroidales bacterium | reverse complement strand
TGCGGATTAGCTCCGGTCGTAATGGTCGGCGAAAAAGTATTTGGTCGGGTATCGCCTCAAATGGTAAAAAATATTATAGCTGAGTATAAGGAGAAAAACGCTGAGCAAAAAGTGCCTGAAATTTAAATCCTTCTTTTGTGAAACTGAACTGACTTTTATCAAAGGTTCCGTTTATTTTAAGATACATAGTCCATTATTTTCCCGGAGATTTGAAGTAATGAAATTTCAGCAAGTTTGGTTTGATACTTAACGGAAATTAACCTTTCTTCTGCATCAAGTAAACTTTTCTGAACCTCACGCAATTCCAGTCCTGACAGAGCGCCCAGGCGATATCTTTCAAGCGCAATATCAAGGTTCTCTCGGGCAACTCCCAGGTTTTGTTCTTCCATATGTACCAGGCGCAGGTTGTTTTCGTACGCATAGTAAACGGTGAGCAACTCGGCTTTAATATCCTGCTCTACTTCCTGAAAATGATACAATCGGTTCTCGATTTCAATGCGTGCATTGCTTTTTTCAAGACGACGTTTATTCCCGTCAAAAATATCCATGCCTAGCGTAAGCCCGTAATTCATGCTGCGGGTGTTCTGATTTTTAATTGACACTGCTCCGTAGTCACTGATTGTTCCGGTTCCGAAACCCCTGTATGCATAATTATAGCCTGAAGTTAAGGTTAGGTAGGGATAGGCCCGTGATGAAATAATTTTATAATCGAGTTCGGAGATGCGTTGGTTTTTAGATGCAATCAGCAAGCCGGTATTGTAATCGAGGGTCGATTTAAATAATTCCGCATAAACCAGATCAGGATTAAATACAATAGACGTATCTTTCAGTACAACCTTTTCTTCCAGGTTTTCAAACGCCATCAGCTTTTTTATCCGCACTTCCGATTCAAGAATCTGTTCATTCTGTCTTGCCAGCCGGGCGCTGTCGGCATTAAGATAAACAATAGATTGTAGCAATTCCAGTTTCGAAGAGGCACCCAGCAGGTAACGTTCCTTATCTATCCGCACCCTCTCTTTTGAAAGTGATACAGCATACTCCATATTCTTAAAAAAGTTTAGTTGCTCAATGTAATAATTGTACTCGACTATGATCTGGGAAATGAGGTTTTCCATAGCCATTTGGGTGTTGAGCTCTCCCATTTGCTTTAGTTCATTTAATTTTTGCCAGGTGGTTTTTACATTAAACCCGGCAAACAAAGTGAGGTTTGCATTTAGCGCTGCCGAACCCGTTGTGTTGTATATGCCCTTTGTGTTATTTTGAGAGCCATCATTCAAATTTTGGGTGGTAGAATTCACGGTGCCACCGAATCTGTTGGATGTGGTAACTGTTGGCAAAAAACCTGCATTGCCTTTTGTATTGTTGTTATCTGAAATTTGCTGTTGGTTGCGGGCTACTTTTATTGAAAAATTACGTTCCAACCCAAGTACAACACAACGGCTCAAATCAAACACTTCCTGCGCTTTTGCTATGTTAGGGATAAACAATATCAGTAAGATCGAAATAAAACTTCTAATTACTATTTGAAGTTTCTGTTGTGACAGGACTAGTCGGTTCATTATTAATATTTTTTGATTCACTTGAAATAAACAGATAAATACCAGGTATAACGTAAAGGGTTAGGAAAGTGGAAAGTGTAAGTCCGCCAACAACAGCAATACCCATCGCAACACGGCTTTGAGCTCCTTCTCCAAATCCGATTGCCAATGGAAGAATACCCAGGATGGTTGATAAACTGGTCATTAAAATTGGACGAAAACGTGCAGCTGAAGCAAACCTGATTGCATCCAGTTTACTCATACCCGCCAGTTTGCGCTGGTTCGCAAATTCAACAATTAATATCCCGTTTTTTGAGACAAGGCCTATTAGCATTATAATTCCAATCTGGCTGAAAATATTCATGGTAATATTAAAATACCACATAAAAATTAAAGCACCGGTGAGTGCCAAAGGAACAGTCATCATCACAATAATCGGATCCTTAAAGCTTTCGAACTGGGCAGATAACACCAGAAAAATTAATACAATCGCCAAAAGAAAAGCAAACATTAAACTTGAAGAACTTTCCATAAAATCCTTTGAGTCACCGGCCAGTGCGGTTCGGAACGTATCGTCGAGTACTTTTGCCGAAATTTTATCCATTTCTGCAAGACCTTGGCTGATTGTTTTTCCTTCTGATAAACCAGCTGAAACAGTCGCAGCAACAAACCTGTTATAGCGGTACAACTGCGGGGGTGCTGTAGATTCCTGAAGGTTTACAAAATTATCAAGCTGAACCATTTGACCGTCATTATTTCTTACATAGAGCGATTTTAAGTCCAGTGGTTTATTTCGATTCTGCCGTGCAAGTTCGCCTAAAATCTCATATTGTTTTCCATTCATAATAAAATACCCGAATCGTTGTCCGCTTAGCGCTAGTTGAAGGGTTTGCCCAATATTTTGAGTTGATACGCCAAGCAGATTTGCCTTGTCGCGGTTGATTACGATTTGCAATTCAGGTTTAGTAAATTTCAGGTCCACATCGGCCATTTGAAATGTAGGGTTTTCATGAACCTGAGCCATAAATGCCGGTAAAATTTCACGCAGTTTATCGATGGTGGGGGCTTGTAGTACATACTGAATTGGAAGCCCTGCACGTCTTCCTCCAAAAGTGGACTGCTGGATAACACTTGCCTTCGCTTTTGTCATCTTCCGAAGTTCTCCGGTAAGTTGGGCGGCAATTTCTTTTTGCGAGCGCTTCCTTTCTGACGGAGGTACCAAAACAACACGGACATGTGCGTGACCTCCCATTATCATCGTAGTTAATTTATCCCGTTCAGGAACAGTCCGTTCAACCATTGCAGCTACTTCTTCGGCGTATGCTGCATTAAATTCATAGGTTGAACCTTCGGGAGTGGTCATACTAATACTTAATTGTGACCGGTCCTCAAGTGGCGCCATTTCAGCCGGAATATTTTTCCAAAGTATAAAAATCAGAAAAACTGAACCAAGCAGGATAAGCAACGATATATATTTTCGGTCGAGCAATGCTTTGAGCGAATTTTGGTAACCGCTGTTTAGTTTGATGAAGAATTTTTCTGACCAGTTATAAGCTTTACTCCTTTTATGACGTGTTTTCAGAATTTTTGTTGAAAGCATGGGTGTCAGCGTTAACGCTACAAACGCTGAAATAGCAACTGCACCGGCAATTACAATACTGAATTCGCGGAAAAGCCTTCCAGTCATTCCTTCAAGAAAAACAATGGGAAAGAATACAGCAATTAGTGTTATAGTTGTCGCAATGATTGCGAAGAATATTTCGTTGGCCCCTTTGATCCCTGCTTCACGCGGACTCATTCCCTGTTCAATTTTTACATAAATATTTTCCATCATAATTATGGCGTCGTCAACAACCAAACCAATGGAAAGAACTATTGCTAAGAGGGTTAATACGTTAATGGTATATCCCGCAAGGTACATGATGAAAAATGAACCAACCAATGAAACAGGAATTACCAGTATGGGTAAAATGGTGGTTCTCCAGTCGCGCAGAAAAACAAAAATAATGACCACTACAAGGAAAAATGCCAGGTAAATAGTGTCTTTTACCTCCTTGATCGAAGTGCGAATGTATTGAGTGTTGTCGAAGCCGATTTCGACTTCAACGTCATCGGGTAAATCTTTTTTAATGTAATTAAGTCGTTTATAAACAGCATCCACTATATCGATATGGTTTGCGCCCGGTTGAGGAACAATAATAGTCCCGACCATGGGAACCCCGTTCATTTTCATAATTCCCCGGAGATCTTCCGGTCCAAGTTCAGCACGGCCAATATCGCGCACTCTGATTGATTGGTCGCCGATTTGTTTGAGGATTAAGTTGTTAAATTCCTCCGGCGTTTTCATTAATCCGAGGGTACGGATGGTTAGTTCCGTGGTATTTCCTTCAATACTACCTGCCGGGAGTTCTACATTTTCGCGGGTAATGGCATTGCGAACGTCGAGTGGAGTCATTTGATAGCCAGCCAGTTTTGCCGGGTCGAGCCAAATGCGCATGGCATAACGTTTTTGTCCCCAAATCATGATTGAACTGACCCCTGAAATGGTTTGCAGCTGCTCTTTAAATGTAAGTTCAGCAATTTCCGAAAGCTCCAGCAACGAACGTTTAGGACTTTTAACTGCAATAAACATAATTGGGCTGGCATCGGCATCAGCCTTTGAAACGGTTGGAGGATCGCAGTCGCGTGGTAAATACCGCTGTGCCTGCGAAACTTTATCACGTACATCATTTGCTGCTGTTTCCAGATCAACTGTAAGTTCAAACTCAACAGAAATTCTGCTGCTTCCCTGACTACTGGTACTTGTTAATGTTCGAATTCCCGGAATACCGTTAATGGATTGCTCAAGTGGCTCGGTAATTTGGGTTTCAATTACATCGGAATTTGCACCTGGATACGAAGTGCTTACAGATATTAACGGTGGATCGACACTCGGGAATTCTCTTACTCCAAGGTAAGTCATTCCAATTGCCCCAAACAAAAGAATAACAAGAGAAAATACAGTTGCCAGTACCGGACGTTCTATGCTGGTTGATGAAAGACTCATGATTTTATTGTACTAATTTTTGGTTTGTAACCAACGTATCAAGCTGTACCGGAATACTTTGCCTGAGTTGCAAAATAGCTGAAGTTAACAATGTGTCTCCAAAATTAAGACCTTCCTTTATTTGAATATGCGATTCTGTGCGAAGACCGGTAGTTACTTTTACCTCTTTTGCTTTGCCATTTTTGTAAATGAATACTTTTTCACCATCCATTTCCGGAATTATTGCTTCAGTTGGAATAGAAACTGCATTTTCAATTTCTGATAGAAGGGCAGTAACACTAACCGAACTACCGGGTTTTAACTCTTCGTTTCGGTTGGAATAAAGAGCCCGGACAACGATCGTACGTGTAGCGAGATCAACTTTGGGATCAACCGCATATACACTGGCTTCATATTGTTTCGGTGCACTATTTGTAACGAAAGTAATTGAAAATCCCGGGGCGACCTGCCCTGCATAACGTTCATTCACAGCAAACTCAATCTTCAAAGGACTAATTTTCACCAGTCGTACAATTTTTGTTTGCGTATTGGTAAATGCACCTTCACTAATCATACGTAAACCAACAGTTCCATCAAAGGGTGCCCGTAATTCAGTTTCTGCAATTCTTGCTTCTACAAGTAAAATATCAGCTTTTAGCGATTGAAGTTCGGTAGCAATCTGATCGTAACTTTCCCGGCTGATTGCATCACGGTCGAGCAATTGCCGCTGCCTGAATTCCTTTTCTTCGGAAAGTTTTAACTGTGCCTGAAGTTTTAGCAATTGAGCCTGCAAAGGTCTGTCATTTATTTTTGCCAGAAGTTCTCCTTTTTTTACCCGTGTTCCCTCTTTAAAAAAGAGACCAACTACTTTTCCTGAAGTTTCAAAAGCCAAATCAACCTCTTCATCGGGCAATAGGGTCCCAATGCCATTGATTAATTCATTCATTTGAGTTGGTACAATTACAAAACCGCTGGCCAGTAATATTTTCGGACCTTCAGGACCAGACCTGGGCATTGTCTCACCTGAACTTTCCGCCCCCGGCATTATTATTTGTTTAATCTTTGGATAAAATACAATTCCGGCAAGTACCACAATTAACACAGTTGTTACCGATAACCTGAAAATCTTTTGTTTAGTCACAGTTTATGTTGGTTTAATTTAGTTGTAAAATTACTCTATTATGAAGAATAAGTATGTTTGACTAACGAATGCTTAAAAAGTTAATTGCTGGTTTAAAAAAAAATCATTTTTTTTCTGATCTGGTTTTCAAAACAAAATTTAAATCATTCAGTCAGATGTGAAATAAATATGGGTTTATTGTATAAAATATTGATAATGAGTGGAATTTAATATTTCATTGTTTTATTGCATAAAGCCTATTCATGGTTGAAATATACAATACCCCATTTGCAGCAACGGAAGTTGAGTGAATTGGGCTATCCAATTTGGTGGAATCAAGCACATTCAATTTTTTACCTTCATCGAGAATCCAGAAATCGTTTCCACGCGAACCAACATAAACTTTTTTGTCGGCAACCAAAGCCGAACTCCACGAATCCATATTGAGCTTGTGCGTCCAATATGGTTTGCCATTTTCAGCATCAACGCAATGCAGGTTTTTGCCACAGTCGGTAACATAAACCAATCCATTCGAGATAGCCGGGGTTGACGCGGAGGATTGATTAAGGGTGAATGACCATATTTTGCCGGTATTGGTAATATCTCCTTTTTTTGTGGCATCGATACATTTAAGCCAACTTTTTCTTTTTCCCCACCATATATCGCCCCCGACTGTAAGATATATTCGATCTTTATAAAAAACAGGCATTCCAAAGGAAAGGCTTGGGCCTTCACTTCTGTTATTCAGGTAATTATGGATGTTGGTTTTAGGCGCAGTCGGGTCACAGTCAAATTGCCAAACTTTTTTGAACGATTGGACTTGATCACGCGATGCCGTCTGTGAAAGCGCTTCGAAAGCGTATAAAATTCCATCGGGACCAGCAAAAAAGACAAGCTTTTGGCCATCAACTTCACCCATAGACGGCGAAGACCAGGACGAGTGAAAAATCCGGGGGCCAAAATGCTCATTGTCTTTTGCAACCAGCCTTCCTGTTTTTTTATCCAATGCTATTAGGCTTGGCGCGTTTAGAGCATTGGTTTCAATGTGTTTGAAATTAACCCCATTGCATGTATTAAGATAGAGAAAATCGCCATCGATTAAGATTGAAGCATTCGGCGAGTCATGTGGACATAAACCCAATTCCAGTTTCAGATCGTACGCCCAGATAATATCAGCATCTTTCAACGTTACTTCATACGGAAATTGACCCGATGGAGCCATGTACCATCCTTCGCCCTGGAAAGTCCCATCATTTCCATCCGCCTGGCCGTTCAAGTCGAGGCAAAGAATCTCCGAGCGGTTGGTCAACACGTAAATCCTGTTATCTTCAACTGTTGGCGACGAACAAATTCCAATCATTGGCCAGTCGTTGTGCCTATCACCTTCAATACGCGGAACAACCAATTGCCAGCACAAACTGCCATCCGATTCGTTCAGGCAGAGTAAAACGCCACGGTCTCCTTCATGGCGGGGGTCGCGTTGGTCAGCATTGTTTGCACCAATTAATACTTTCCCTTTTGAAATTACCGGAGTTGCATATCCATAACTTCCAACCGGAACCGACCATTTTACATTCTTCCCGGTTTCGATATTAAATGTGGTTGGTAGACCTATTTCTGGTGACACCATATTTCGGGTGTGCTTTTCGCCCCACTGTGGGCAGTCCTGCCCTTGCGCCTGGTTTGGATTAATTGCACAAAATTGAGATCCTATGATAAGACATAACATCAGGATTTTTCTTGAAAATAAAAATTTAATGATTTTCATAAGAAAACGATTTTTTGGTTTTAGTTGGCTGGTGCAATTTATTCAAAAAAATCAATTGAATATTTATTTTCAATAAATTTGGATTAATATTTACGGGGTAGTAAGCGCGTGACTTGGTGTCACCTACTCACTACCCCGAAGACATTTTGGCAAATTTTTTTATCTTTAACCCAGCTTTAAACAAACATCGATGAACCGCATTTTTCCATTTCTTATTCTTTTCCTTTTAACTGTTTTTGTAGTTCCTGCTCAATCCCAAACAGTTGTAACCACTTATAAAACTGAAACCAACATTTCATACCGTTCAAGAGAAAATCTGGACGAATACATGAAAGAAAGATGCAAACTGGATATTTATTTTCCTGATAATATTGATAGTTTTACCACAATTGTTTGGTTTCATGGAGGTGGATTGACCGCCGGAGAGAAATCTATTCCGGAGCGCCTGAAAAATCACAAATTTGCTGTTATTGCTGTTAATTACCGGTTGAGTCCAAAGGTGAAAAGTCCAGCTTTCATTGATGATGCAGCTGCTGCGGTCGCATGGGTATTTAAAAATATCCAGAAATACGGTGGCGATCCGAAGAAAATTATTGTTTCCGGGCATTCTGCCGGAGGTTATCTGGCTTGTATGATTGGACTCGACAAACATTACCTTGCTGGTTATGGAATTGACGCTAATTCGATTGAAAAGCTTGTGCCTTTCAGCGGTCAGATGATTACTCACTTTGTAATCAGGAAAGAGCGTGGAATCCCTGACTCCCAACCAGTAATTGACGAATTTGCTCCTTTGTTTCATGTTCGTGCCGACGCTCCCCCGCTATACTTGATTACAGGCGACCGCGAACTTGAATTGCTGGGCCGGTATGAGGAAAATGCCTATATGTACCGGATGATGAAAATTGCAGGACATCAGCAAACAACATTATATGAATTAGATGGCTTTGACCATGGCGGAATGGCTGAACCTGCGTTTGAACTGCTATTGAAGATTCTGCAGAAATAGTAACCAAATGTTCTTCATTTTGAAAAAGATCATTATTGTGATGAAATTCATGAAAATGAGCTTTTTGTGTTTATTTGAATCATCGATCAGCTGAAGTTTTAATTTCCATCACTTTATATATAGTTATTTACATATTTATCAGTCTGTAATTCAGGCTGATAAATATGTCGAACAACACGCATATAGTACATTTTTAGCGTTAATTTCAATAGTTTATCTCTACTTACTTCCCTAAATTTACCGGTATTCAATTTTATAACTAACTCATTTTGATATGAACCCTGTTTCCGATCTTATTAAAAATCTGGCTGACCAGCATGGCCGAAACAGACATAATCTGTTACCGATTCTTCAGGGAGTTGTTGAGCAGGAAAAATATCTGTCGGAATTTTCAATGGTCGAAATTGCCCGCGAACTGGACTTACCTGCCGCGGAGGTTTTCGGCACAGCAACTTTTTATTCTTTTCTGGAATACAAAAAAATGGGCAAATACATCATTCGGATTTGCAAAACCATTACCTGCTCAATGAAAGGGAAAAATCAGATTTTAATGGCAATCGAAGACATGCTGAAAATTCATGTGGGAGAAACTACTCCCGATGGAACTTTCTCCCTGCTTCAGACCAATTGCCTCGGGTTTTGCCACAAGGCGCCGGCAATGCTTGTAAACAATGAGGTATTTACTGATCTGACTCCTGAAAAGGTCCGTGATATTTTAAGTACATACCTGAAAAAGAAAAAGGAGGAATAAATTATGACAGCCAGTTATCAGCTAAAACGAGCCGATTTCATTTTCAAAAATGAAAATGATTGGGAAAAAGTATTGAGAAAAAGTATTAGCCGTACTCCTTCTGATTTGATCAATGAATTGATCAGTTCGGAGTTGAAGGGACGAGGAGGGGCAGGTTTTCCCACTGGTCTGAAATGGAAACTTACAGCAGAAGTTGAAAATACAACCAAATATGTAATCTGTAATGCTGACGAGGGCGAACCCGGAACTTTCAAAGATCGTGAAATCCTGTCTATGGTACCGTTTAAAGTGCTTACCGGTATGGCTGTTTGCGGGCATGTGATAGGGGCAAAAGAAGGATACATTTACCTGCGTGGCGAATACTTTTTTCTTCAGCCTGAGCTGAAAAAGGCCATCAATGAGTTCGAATATTATTGCAAAGAGATCAACCTTGATTTTACCATCCGGATTTTTATGGGCAGCGGTGCTTATATCTGCGGCGAAGAAACAGCTCTATTTGAATCGATGGAAGGTAAGCGCGGTGAGCCCCGGAACAAACCTCCCTTCCCCTCTGATTTGGGATACATGGGCAAACCAACTGTAATTAACAATGTAGAAACACTTGCCCATACTTATACCATTTTTAAATACGGGGCCAAACGGTTTTATGATCTGGGCGTTCAGTATTCACGCGGATCAAAACTGTTTTCAGTTTCAGGAGATACACCCAAACCTGGTATTTACGAACTCGAACTTGGGATGAGCCTTGCTGATTTTGTCGAAGAATTTGGTGATGGCGATACCAAAGCGGTTCAGGTTGGGGGCGCTTCCGGCTTCCTGGTTCCCCGAAAAAGGTTCAATGAAACAGCTATCGGATTTCAGGGTAAATTAACCGGAATTTCATTGCCAACCGGAGGTTCGATGATGCTTTTCAATAGTTCGCGTTCCATGTTCAATGTACTCGACAATTACCTTGAATTTTTCCGCGAAGAATCATGTGGCCAGTGTACTCCCTGCCGTGTTGGTTGTCAGCAATTGCTAAAGGGAATCAAAGCGGTAAAGCGTGGCGAAAAAAATGCCAGATATCTGGATAAATTGCTGCGTTTGACTGAAACAATGAAGTTAACCGCCAAATGTGGTTTAGGCCAATCTGTGGCCAATTCGTTTTCATCCATCGTTGAAAACTTCAGGGAAGAAATGATTTATTAACGCTGCAAAACCGATAGAAATGGCTAAAAAAATAAAAATAAATATCAACGGAATTTCACTTGAAGTGGAGCAGGGAACAACAATTCTTGAGGCTGCAAGTCAGGCGGGAATCATCATTCCAACCTTATGTTACCACAAAGACCTTTGTATTGCAGGAAATTGCCGTGTTTGTATGGTCGAAATTGCCGGTCAAAAACGATTGTCGGCAGCCTGTGCCACTCCTTGCGAAGAAGAGATGGAAATCTTCACCAACTCGCTGAATGTGCTTCACTCCAGAAAACAGATCATAGAACTCTTGTTGTCGGAACACAACGCCGATTGCACCAGTTGTTTTAAAAACGGGAACTGCGAGCTTCAAAAACTGTCATCAGATTTTAAAATTCTGAAACAGGATTTTATCAGGCTCGTACCGTTCAAAAACTACACCATCGACAAATTTTCACCTTCCATCATCAAAGACGACAGCAAATGCATCCGTTGCCAGCGCTGTGTACGAACCTGTGCCGAATTGCAGGGAATAAATGCCTTGACCGTTGCCTACAAAGGCGATAAGATGAAAATAACTACCTTCTTCGAAAAAGCCATGAACGATGTGGTTTGCTCAACCTGCGGACAATGTATCAATCATTGCCCAACCGGAGCCCTGGTCGAAAAAAATTACATCGAAAAAGTATGGGACGCAATTTTGGATAAAACCAAACATGTGGTTGTACAAACAGCTCCGGCGGTGAGGGTAGGTCTTGGCGAAGAACTTGGTTTTGGACCCGGTGAGCGGGTGACAGGTAAAATGGTGTCAGCGCTGAAGCGTTTGGGTTTCGATGCCGTAATGGATACCGATTTTACTGCCGACCTGACCATCATGGAAGAAGGCACCGAATTGCTTACCCGCCTGAAAAGTGTTTTAGTTGATCATGATCCCGGAGTGAAACTCCCAATGGCAACTTCATGCTCACCAGGATGGATCAAGTATATCGAGCATATATTCCCTGATTTTCTTGATCACCTTTCTACCTGCAAATCGCCACAGCAAATGTTTGGAACACTTGCTAAAACCTATTATGCCAAAGCCCGCAACCTCGATCCTGAAAAAATAATTTCAGTTTCAATTATGCCATGTACGGCTAAGAAGTTTGAGGCCGCCCGCCCCGAAATGCACGACAGTGGCTACCGGGATGTGGATTATGTGCTGACAACACGCGAGCTGGCCATCATGATCAAACAGGCCGGTATCGACTTTATGAGTCTGGAAGATTCACACTTCGATCGGTTAATGGGTGAATCAACAGGTGCAGGTGTTATTTTCGGTGCAACTGGTGGTGTGATGGAAGCCGCGTTGAGAACGGTTTATGAACTGGTGACAGGACGCGAGGTACCTTTTGAAAATCTCGCCATTATTCCTGTACGGGGAATGGAAGGAGTTCGGGAGGCAACAATAAAAATTGAAAACCCGCTTACTGAATGGGCATTTCTGGATGGAATTGAATTAAAATGTGCTGTCGCGCACGGATTGGTCAATGCCAAAAAGGTAATGGATTCGATACATTCGGGCGAGTCAAATTATCATTTTATCGAGATCATGGCTTGTCCCGGAGGTTGTTTGGGCGGTGGAGGCCAGCCTATTCCAACCAGTCCCGAAATTCGCAGCAAACGTGCCGAGGCCATTTACGCCGAAGATTCCGGGATGCCTTTGCGAAAATCGCATCTAAATCCTGAAATCATCAAAATTTACAAGGATTTTCTGGATCACCCGAATAGCGAAAAATCGCATCAACTCTTACATACCCATTATACTCCAAGAGAAAGATATTAAAAGAACAAGTCCGGTTTTCGCCGGACTTTCTTATTTTTGGACCATGATTTTTCAATCCTCCTATAAAAGTCCTTTAGGGTTTATGATTATGAATTCAGACGGACAGTCTGTCACCGGAATTTCTTTTTCTGAAAGAGAGTTATCGGAGCAAAATGATTGTGACGTTTTGCAGAAATGCAAACTACAAATGGACGATTATTTCTCCGGAAAATCATTTGGCTTCGATTTGTCCATCAATTCGGGAGGAACAGAATTTCAGAAAAAGGTTTGGGCTGAATTGCTTAAAATCCCTTATGGGGAAACCATTACTTATCTTGAATTGGCTGTTCGTCTGGGCGATCCAAAAGTGGTGAGGGCTGTTGGAACCGCAAATGGCCGAAATCCAATTGCAATTGTAATTCCTTGTCACAGGGTGATAGGCGCCGGCAATAAACTGACCGGATATGCCGGTGGGATAGTCAGAAAATTGTGGTTGCTTGAACTTGAAATGAAATACAATCCATCGAAACAAACACTATTTTAATATGACCAACCACGACAAGAAACTAATTTTCGAAGCCTGTGTAGAAACACTTGAAGATGCCCTGTTTGCAGAAGAAAAAGGAGCCAGTCGCATTGAATTGTGTTCAGCGCTCGATCAGGATGGTTTGACTCCTTCACGGGAATTGACCATGCAGTGCCTTTATTATTTATCCATTCCGGTAATGGCAATGGTTCGACCACGTGGAGGTAATTTTGTTTATACTGAAGATGAAATCGAACAAATGGAAGCCGATATTGAGTTTTTCAAAGAGGCAGGAGTTGCAGGGGTAGTTTTTGGATTGTTGACCGGACAGAATACCATTGATGTTGAAAATACCCGGCGACTTGCAAAACTGGCTTCCCCACTGGAAGTTACATTTCACAAAGCGATTGATTATACTTCCGATATTTTAAGATCATTTCAGAAATTAAATGCAATTGACGGAATTACCCGCGTGCTGACTTCCGGAGGAAAGGATACTGCGTGGAATGGCCGCGAAATATTAAAACAATTGATAGAATTGCCTAACCACAGGATTAAAATAATTGCTGCAGGGAAAGTGCTTCCGGAGAACCGAACCCAAATTGCTGATTTTACCGGAGTCAACGAATTACATGGAAAGCGGATAGTATAGCTTATCAATCCAGTTTCAGCACCGCTAAAAATGCATTCTGTGGAACTTCCACATTGCCGATCTGCTTCATTTTCTTCTTGCCTTTTTTCTGTTTTTCGAGCAGTTTTCGCTTGCGGGTAATGTCGCCTCCGTAACATTTGGCTGTAACATCTTTCCTGACTGCCTTAACCGTTTCGCGAGAGATTATTTTAGCGCCAATGGCGGCCTGTATCGCAATATCGAACTGTTGGCGTGGAATCAACTCTTTCAGCTTTTCGCACATCTTTTTTCCGAAATTGTAGGCATTGCTGACATGGATTAACGTTGATAAAGCATCAACCATTTCACCATTCAGCAAAATGTCGAGACGAACCAGCTTGGCCGGGCGAAAATCGATGACATGGTAATCGAATGAGGCATATCCTTTCGAAATACTTTTCAGTTTATCGTAGAAGTCGAAAACAATTTCGCCCAGCGGAAGGTCAAACATCAGTTCAACGCGGTCGGTCGTCAGGTATTCCTGTTTGATCATCGTTCCGCGTTTTTCGAGACACAATGTCATGATTGTTCCTATGTATTCAGAAGCTGTGATAATGTTTGCACGTATAAACGGCTCGTCAATATCGTCGATGGTAGTTGCAGCGGGCAGGCCTGACGGATTGTAAACGTTGATGGTTTCGCCCTTGGTGGTATGCACATGGTACAACACGTTGGGAACCGTGGTAATCACGTTCATATCGTATTCCCGGTCGAGTCTTTCCTGAATGATTTCCATGTGCAGCAATCCGAGGAAACCGCAACGGAAACCGAAACCCAATGCGGCAGATGATTCGGGCTCGTAAGTAAGCGAAGCATCGTTCAACTGCAGCTTTTCCATCGATTTGCGAAGGTCTTCATAGTCTTCGGAATCAATCGGGTAAACGCCGGCAAAAACCATTGGCTTCACTTCCTCGAAGCCTTCAATTGCTTTGTCGCAGGGCGCTTTCAGGTGCGTAATGGTATCTCCCACTTTAACTTCCTTGGCCGTTTTAATTCCGCAGATAATGTATCCCACGTCGCCGGCTTTCATCTCCGTACGTTCGAACATGCCAAGTTTCAACACCCCCAGCTCTTCGGCCACATATTCTTTCGAAGTCTTTACAAACTTCACCTGATCGCCTTTTCTGATCGTGCCATTCACTATTTTAAAATAGGCAATAACTCCCCTGAATACATTAAAAACTGAATCAAAGATCAATGCCTGAAGGGGAGCTTCATCATTGCCTTTCGGTTCAGGAACCTTGTTGACAATTCGTTCCAGAATCTCTTCAATTCCGAGTCCTGTTTTCCCACTTGCCCTGATGATATCTTCCTTTTTGCAGCCAATTAAACCGATGATCTGATCTTCAACTACCTCAGGCATTGCATTGTCAAGATCCATTTTATTCAGGATCGGGATAATCTCCAGATCGTGTTCGATGGCCAGGTAAAGGTTCGAGATAGTTTGTGCCTGAATTCCCTGTGTTGAATCGATGATGAGCAAAGCGCCTTCGCAAGCGGCTATGGAGCGCGAAACTTCGTAAGAAAAATCTACGTGCCCCGGAGTATCAATCAGGTTGAGCGTGTATTCCTGTCCTTTGTAAGTGTATAACATTTGAATGGCGTGGCTCTTGATGGTAATTCCACGTTCCTGTTCCAAATCCATGCTATCGAGAACCTGCGCTTTCATGGCGCGGCCGTCAACCGTTTTTGTAAATTCGAGCAGCCTGTCGGCCAATGTGCTTTTACCGTGATCGATGTGCGCAATAATGCAAAAATTACGTATGTTCTTCATTCCTGAAAATTCTAAAAACCTTATTAATCAATTACTCCAGTCGTATTTTGCGCAAAGATATTCAAATTTCGGGAATGGCAACCAGCGATAAAATAAGGTTTTAAGAAAAGGCGATCAATGTTATTTTGGTGAGTAAACAATTACAATATATTTCTACAAAACGTTATAGAGCCAAAAATCCCGACAAGTCTCTAAACTGTCGGGATTTATCTGTTTGCTAGCCATTTGCCTTTTTAGTTTTTCATTCTCCGGAGATTAATTTCTTTCAAAATGCCCCAAAAAAGTAATGAAAAAATAAATAGGATCATCCCATAAATCGGAGGTATCAAACTAACCCTGAAACCGCCCGCCATTATAGCCGGAGAAATATCACCGGCTATTGATATTGCTTCCATGGCATAAAAAAGTCCTATTCCCTGACCAAGAATACCAATCACAGCTGCAAGGCTTCCGAACAAAAGAATATAACTCAACTGAAACAAGTCAAATTCCTTTTTTACGAACATCCGGAAAATTTTATATCCGGAAGCAAACAACATCAGTAAACCACAAATTGTAATGACACCCATGAATACAGGGCCACCTTCATAAAAGAGTTTCATAATTTATAAATTTAGAGATTAAATTTGAAACAAACGTATGAGTACTTGCAAACATTCTGAAGTTTTATCGACAGACAGCATAATTGACTATGTTTTCAGTAAAAAAGCGAAAAGTTTCAAAAATCAGTCGTATCCATTGAATAGTTAGTAATCTAACGATCTTTCTTTATTACTCTGGTAGATTTGTGTACTTTCAACATTCTTTATTTAGGTTAATGAGAACTTTATTAAACTACATCGACTTCAACAGAAAAACAGAGCGGATAATTGGTCACGTGGTTTTCTGGATTGCTGCGTACTTCTTTTTCGTTGTTTTCTATGGAAGAACCAGCCGTGACTATCATACGACCATCATTTTTGTTTCCTTCCTTTTCCCAATTGCGATTGCATCAACTTATATTCTGATATACTACCTGATTCCAAAATTTCTGCTTCAGGACCGAAAAGCATTGTTTTTTTTGTTGCTGGTTTATTTGATAATCATTACTGGATGGCTTTCGGAATTGGCCAGTCTATTTATATTTACATATATTGCAGATTACCGGGTTGCCTCCACGGCCCCAATCACCTTTGATAGTCTTTCGCTTATTGTTGGTTTGTATTTTGTCAATCTGATTGCGGTAGTTATCAAACAAGTTAAACGAGCTTTTTTAATGCAGCAAAAAAACACCGACCTGGAACAGAAAAAACTTGAAGCTGAACTTAAACTGAAGGAAGCTGAACTTAATTTGCTAAAAGCACAGATCCACCCCCATTTTCTGTTCAACACGCTGAATAATTTGTATGGATTGACCTTGGAAAAATCGGAACTTGCACCCGATCTAGTCTTGCGGATTTCTGACATGCTGGATTATATGCTCTACAAATGCAACCAGCCAAAAGTCGATCTGCAAAACGAGCTGAAGCACTTGCAGAATTATATTGAAATTGAACAACTAAGATATGGGGAACGGCTTAAAATGGCGATCAGCTATTTGGGTGAAGCAGGCAATCTTCAAATTGCACCGATGCTTCTGCTACCCTTTATTGAAAATGCATTCAAGCACGGTGTGAGCAAACAAATCAGCCAACCTTATATCCGAATGAATATTGCCATCCAGGATTTGCAGCTTCAACTTTTTCTGGAAAACAGCTATAATGGCGAAGTTCAAAAGGAAAAAGACTATTCAAAAGGGATCGGGTTGAAAAATGTAAAAAAAAGGCTTGAAATGCTTTATCCTGAAAAATATAGTTTGTCGATTTCAAATGAAGAAACGATCTTTATAGTTGATTTCTCCATTCTACTTGAACCATATACAACAATTGAAAAATGACAAAATACCGATGCCTGATTGTTGACGACGAACCAATCGCGATTCGTATAGTTAGAAACCATTTACAGAATTTCTCAAATATCGAGGTTATCGGCGAATGTACCAATGCCATTGATGCGATCAGGCTTTTAACCGATCAACCGGTCGATCTTATTTTTCTTGACATTCAGATGCCCCAACTTACGGGGCTTGAATTAATCAGGAGTTTGCAGCATCCCCCTCTAATCATTTTCACAACTGCTTTTCGCGATTTTGCAGTTGATGCCTTCGAGTTGGGAGTAGTCGATTATTTGCTGAAACCTTTTTCGCTGGCGCGTTTTGCAAAAGCAATCGGCAAGTTTTATCAACAGATAAGCGAAAACAATACTGTTTCATCTTCCGTTGAATCACCAGATCTGCATGAGTATATTTTCTTTAAAGCGGACAAAAAAATATATAAGATTGATCCGGCAGACCTTATTTATATCGAAAGTTTAGGCGATTATGTAATTGCCCATACCAGAACCTGTAAAATCACCACAAAGGAACGAATCAGCAATATATATGAAAAATTGCCGAGCAATAAATTTATCAGAATCCACCGTAGTTACATCGTATCTATTCGATACATCGATGCTGTACTTTCAGGATGTGTTGAAATTGGAGCTCTTAAAATTCCCATTGGAAGGAATTATAAAGATCAGTTTGAAGCATTCCTTGCTCAACGAGTGAATCAATAAAAAGGGCGGAGGTTTTTGTGCGTATTTTCCGGAGGATGGCTCAGGAATTTTTTAAATTTCGTTGGTTAAATCCTGAACATTTCAGTCTATTAGCAAATAAATGTCTTCGTTTTCCATTTCAGGTCGAATATACCTACATTTACGGCTCTAAAAAAAAGCAAACCGAATGAAGCAATTTGTTTATCTGATTTGTATTCTGTTAATTGCAGCCGCCTGCAAAGAAGTGTTTGAAGCGCCACCGCAGGCTTTGCTTCAGGCTTCGTTCTATAATTCGACCACAAATAAGCCGATGAACTCCAGTATTACTGCACAGGCAATCGGACTCGACACCGCTTTTTATTATCAGGAATCTTTATCCGGAATAGTATTGCCATTAAATATAAAAGACACTACCCAATATATTATTTGGTTCGATACGAATTCGGACTCTATCACTTTTATACATGAAAAAACGCTAAAAAATGCTTCGATGGAATCCGGATATTATTATGAATATAAATTACTCGAAGTCGGATTTTCGCACAATAGGATTGATTCCATCAAAATAGTTGATAGCCTGGTAACCAAAAAATGGAATGAAAATATTAAGCTTTACCTTCATCCTCTTACTGCTGTCAGCAATTAGCTTCGGGCAGACGGAACAGAAAAAGAAATATAAACCGAAGCGGATCGATAATTACATCCACATGGGTGGAATCCGTTTTGGAATGGATGTGACCCGCCCGTTCCAGGATTTGTGGACAAAAGGAAACCGTTATGGTACAGAATTCTCGGCCGAAATGGAAATTTGGCCCAACTTATTTCCTGTTTTCGAAACGGGTTACGAAGTGATGAAAATCAAGACCAATTACATCGATTACTCAAGTAAAGGAAGCTATTCTCGTTTCGGAATGGATTACAATTTTCTTCAGGCTGAAAACAAAAAAGACAAGGATAATCTGTTCGTTGGATTAAGATATGGTTTTACGCTGGCCAGTCAACACGTTAATCATTACCTGATAGATTCGTATTGGGGACCCGTAAACGGATCGTTTGGAAATCAGAGTTATTTTGCCCATTGGGGTGAGTTTTTAATTGGGGTCAAAGGTGAAATATTCCACAACTTCTACCTGGGTTGGACCATTCGTGGTAAAGTGAAGTTCAACAATAAAGACACCGGATTTCCACCGGTTTATTTTATGCCGGGTTACGGAAAAGCTGAAAAGGGATTTAACCTCGATTTTACCTATTCGGTGTACTACAACATTCCGTGGGATTTTCGCAAGTCGATTGGTGTTAAAAAGACGGATGTTAAAAAGTGATCAGTCCCGGTGGCCAGTCTCAGTAAATTTAAAAGTGACAAATCACATTACTTTTTGTGCATACATATTAGAACTTTTATTGCACCCTGCTCGTTTCATAATTAAAATGAAAATCAAAATAATCAAGTTATGGCTGACAGGAGAATGTTTTTAAAATCGCTTGCAGGAGTGACTGCCGGCATTACTTTGGCTGGTGCAACACAAACAGACAAATATGATCGCGACCGCCTTGGTGAAGTGCTTCCAAAGCGAAAGCTTGGACGGACGAATCAATATGTAACAATGCTTGGAACTGGTGGTTATCATGTTGGATGGACCACCGAACGTGATGCACAGGAAGTAATTGAAGCTGCACTGGAGGGAGGCGTGAGGTTTTTTGATACAGCCGAAAGTTATGCTGACGGAACCAGCGAAACACGCTATGGAAAATACCTGACCCCGAAATACCGCGACTTGATTTTCCTGATGAGCAAATCGACAGGGAAAGATGCCAAAACGGTGAAGGAACATTTGGAAGGTACATTACGGAGGCTTAAAACCGATCAGCTTGATTTATACCAGGTTCATGCCATTTCAACTCCTGACGATGTTGATAGCAGGATTCAGCTTGGTGTACTCGATGTTTTACTGAAAGCCAAAGAAGAAGGAAAAATCAAATACCTTGGATTTACAGGCCACCAAAATCCGTTTGCCCATTCACGAATGCTGGAAAGAACCGAAGAAAGCGACATTTTTGATACTGTTTTGATGCCGGTAAATGTGCTCGATCAAACCTATTTCAGTTTCACAAAAAATGTTTTGCCGAAAGCATTGGAACGAAACATGGGAGTTCTTGCCATAAAATCCCTGGCAGATGGCCGGTTTTTCGCAAAAAAGGAAAATGCCAACTGGTCATCAGATGATCCGTTAATCCCGAATTACATAAGTATTAAAGAGGCAATGCATTTTGTGTGGTCGCTTCCGGTATCAGTTTTAATTTCAGGAAATGAAAATGCCACTTTCATGCGCGAAAAAATTGCGCTGGCACGATCCTTTACCAAACTTTCAGAAGTACAAAGAACAGCGTTAATTGACAAAGTGACAACAATTGCACATACCGGTAACCTTGAATATTATAAAAAGAAAGAAGCCTGACAAGAGTGGAGAAAAAAAAGAAAGGCAAAGGCGCTGAAAATTTTAACCCAACTTGCAGTTAATCCGAATGGAATTCTTGTTGTTCAATGAATTGGCATTTTTCGAGTTCGGATTTGTGTACTACGGATTTTTGTTTAACGAAGGGTGCATATTTATATTTCAGGGCATCATAAAGTTTCCGCA
>JBBRXN010000092.1:0-20466 GCA_038248385.1 Bacteroidales bacterium | reverse complement strand
TAAAATCAAAATCTTTTCTCTGCGACCCAATAATTCAAATAGTTGCTTAATCTGTTCTTGTATTACCATGTTGAAAATGAATTGATCAACAAAGATAACTTTTATTCTCAAACTATCAACCGTATATTATAATAGAGCCACCATAATTAATATATCGTGTATCGCCAAGGAACTTCATTCAATCCGATGATTTCATTAACCTGCCGCTTTATGCAATTAGTTATCTGTTAAGATAACTCTGGTAGAGGTCGAAATTTTGGCATTTGGAAAAGATAATTTGTGGTTTTTGTAAAACTATATTATAGTCTGGCAAAACCCCCTCACCCGAATTCCGGGCAAAGGGACAAACTTGATCTAAGATCGAACAACTGGCTAAAAAGTGATTACAAATCTCTGGTTAAAAGGTGACGATTACAATTCGTCACCAGTGGTTGCAAATTTTTTGCCATATCCCAGGGAGCAGGTCTGTTTATGCATTTATTTTCACATGTCATTCAGATTCCAACGATCCTTCCATTCAATAACTGCAGAATCGTTTCTAAAAACCAAAGGAAGCCAAACATATCTTGAATCTTCCAAATTTGTTTTTTTCCATCTGTCTGCCATAAATATGTATTTGTCTGATTTTCCATGAATAGGTAATACAAATGTGCTTTGCGATACAAATGTACTATCAGCCTTAGGTCCAATACATGGATTGTACAATTCTCTTCCATTCGCCTAAAATAGTGTCGGAAACGGCAAGCATAGCGGGATTAGGCGACCATCCGGTACAGCCTGAAGTAATGAGGTAATATTTATCCTGATGTTTAAATATTGCAGGCGCCTCGCGGCTTTTATCTATGAAAATCCGTTTTTCAATTCCAGTTGGTTCCAGATAATCATCGGTTAAGAGACTAATGTGCATCACTGCATTTTTTTCGGATGAAAAAATGTGATAAGCTTTACCATCGTCATCTTTGAACAAGGTCATGTCGCGGCTCATTTGTCCGTTGGGACGCATACTTTCGAGATAGGTGTAAGGCCCTTCAGTGTTATCGGCTGTGGCTACACCTGCCCGCGAATAGGCATAATCCTCTGAATCTACATGCAGCCACATTACAAATTTCTTTGTTTTATCGTTGTAAATTACCTTTGGTCGTTCCAATACTTTACTGGTATGCAAATCATGAGTTGAATCGGTAAGATTTGGAGCAAGAGCTATACCCAGGTATTTCCAATTGGTTAGATTTACTGATGAGTAACATGAAATACCACCGGCATTGCAACGATAACATTCCCATGACTGATTGGGAACAAGCCAGGTTTTCCCGCTCTTTATTTCACCAAACCAGTAATAAGTTCCATTATGGAACATGATTCCTCCACCACATGTATTGCCAATGCACCAAAATTGCATGGATGTATTAGCATTCATTTATTATTAGCAATTAATGGAAATTTAATAATTTTTGACTATTTTTGATCGAAAATCGTTCTTTTTATGATTAATTTTACATAAAATAGATAATAAAAAATTCTTGTACCCTAATAGGTGCCCAAGATTAAAAATGATCATATATACATTTGATATTCAGCACTAAAGAGCAAAACAACATCATCCGGCTACCCCGACAAAATAAAGTTCAATATAAAAACCTCTCAAATCGTTGGATTTGAGAGGTTTTTATATTTTCACCCTGATCGATTATTGAAATCTATCCTGTGATTTTTTCTGATAAAATTAGTTGAAATTGAATTACCTTAAAAGTGCAGTGGCACACCACAAAAGAGGCGCTTGTCCATGAAGGTCTCCAACAATACGCTTGCGTTGCATATAATGATTTCTATCGTTTTGAATGTTGGTTCCCTCACACACTTCAGTAAGTTCATCGTTGGCATTAATGTAATTGGTTAATGCTAACCAACCTTTGTGCGCCGCTGTTCCATAGGTTTTCTGATCGAGCCAGCCATTTTTCACACCGGTAATCATGGCATAAGTAAACATTGCTGTTCCAGAAGTTTCTTTCCATGCTTCCGGGTCGTCAATAATTTGTCGCCACATGCCATCTTTTTCCTGATATTTCAGTAAGGCAGCCATCATTTTACGATAGCCTTCCATGATACGGTTTCGGTTTGGATTGTCATTGGGCAATATTCGAAGGATTTCAGCCATGCCAACAGCCATCCAACCATTTCCACGCCCCCAGCTGAAAGGTGCATCTGGCGAATGGTAAAACAATCCGTTTGCCAATTGTATTTTATCGAGGTAAAGTACCATTTCTTTGGCTGCCCGATCGATGTATTTAAGGTCGCCGGTTGCGCGGTAAGCCTGTGCCTGAACGGCTGTAATCATGAACATATCATCGATCCAGATTCGGGTTTGCCATGAATATCCCTGCGAAGCAAAATCTTTTTGTTCTGACTTCGCATCTTCAGGCAACGTCCACTGAGTGTCGGCATATTTCAGACCCAGGTCAAGATATTTCTGTTGTTTGGTTTTTAGATATAATTCAAGTGAAACCGATCCAAACACATTGTTATCAACATGATTTGGTTTGGGTAGAAGGTTTGCTTCCTTATCGAATAGCGGAGTAAAACGACTTTCGAAACGATTAAAAAGAGCATCATTTTTGGTTACTTCTGCAAACCACATCCCTCCAAGCCATGTGCAAACATCAGGATAAGTAATTTGTGTTGGAGGCGTTTCCGGATGGGTATTTCCGTATTTGGAATGAGCAGTTTTCAAAAATTTTTCGGCTATTCGGGTACCAATTTCTAAAGGCGATTTACCGTTAGGCCAATGTTTTAAGTCATATTCTTTGGATTTGGCATTCAGTCCAAAAACAACAAATAGTAACAAAACAAGTAAAAGTGATTTCTTCATAGATTTAGGTTTAAGGTTTTTAAGTTCCATAAAGATAGAATTATAGAAATATATTTTCAAAAAAATCCTGTCGTGACTAAAATATTCATTACCTAGGATGCAATTACCTGAGATTCAATTAATCTATTCCTTCTATCTATGTATAAGAAAAACCAGACTGCCGCACCCAATGCAATAACAAGACCAACCGATAAGGAAACCATGTACGACAGCCCAAAACCTTCAGGAGCAAATAACAAGTAGCTGGTAATAACGACAGTCATAAACACAGCCGGAATAAGCGTAATCCAGTAGAATTTCTTTTCCTGAGCCAGGTAAACTGTTATGGCCCAGAGTACAACCATGGCCAAAGTTTGGTTCGACCAAGCGAAATAACGCCAGATCACAGCAAAATCGACCAGAGTTAAGCCATAACCAACTGCAAACAACGGAACGCTAATTAGTAGCCTATTTTTGATCGGTCCTTGTTTATAACTCAGGAAATCGGCTACGATTAAACGGGCACTTCGGAAAGCGGTATCCCCCGAGGTGATTGGCGCAGCAACCACACCCAATAAAGCTAGCGCTCCACCCACTTTACCAAGCAGCGAGTTCGAAATTTCGTTCACCACAAATGCTGCGTTTCCTTTGTTGGCAACCATCACATCGTTAAGCGGACCAACTCCATTGTAAAAAGCCATGCCGATAGCCGCCCAAATCAGAGCTACAATTCCTTCAGTGATCATCGCCCCGTAAAACACTCCCCGACCCTGCTTTTCGTTGGTAATGCACCGAGCCATTAATGGAGCCTGAGTGGAATGAAATCCGGAAATGGCACCACAGGCAATCGTGATGAACATCATCGGAAAAATTGGAAACTTTTCGGGTTGATTGTGAAAATTTGTCAGATTGCTTAAAGTCAATTCAGGAATACGATAACCTTCGACAAAAAGGGCAACCGTTAATCCAACAGCCATAAACAACAGAGCAAAACCAAAAACAGGATAAATCTTCCCAATGATTTTATCGATAGGCAACATAGTCGCCAAAACGTAATAAATAAAGACAACCCAAACCCAGAAATTCATCGTTAGGGTTTCCGGAGTTAAGCTCTCCAGAATTTTAGCTGGACCCATAATGAAGACTGCACCCACAATCACCATTAAAACTACTGTAAAACCGCGCATAAACTGTTTGGTGCCAACTCCCAGATAAATTCCAACAATTTCGGGAATACTCAAACCATTGTGTTTCACCGATAGCATTCCGGAGAAATAATCGTGAACAGCACCGGCAAATATCGACCCCAAAACAATCCACAAAAAGGCAACCGGTCCCCACATGGCTCCTGCAACAGCTCCAAAAATAGGTCCGAGGCCGGCAATATTTAAAAATTGGATCAGAAAAGTTTTCCACTTAGGCAATGGCATGTAATCCACTCCATCGTTCATGCTCATGGCTGGGGTTTCACGGTTTTTATCAGCCCCAAAAATATTTTCCATCAACTTTCCGTAGAAAACATAACCCAATACCAAAGCTGCAATCGAAACAAAAAAGGTAATCATGTTAGCTAGTTTAAGTAATTATCTTCATTCGCTAAAATACAGATTTTACTGCAGTTTAAGCACCTGATTCTTTTTCTTCAGCGTTTCCTTAAGCACATTGTAATCAACGTCCTGAACTCCAATTCCGCCATCAATTGCATTACAAGCCGCAACCGCCGCCGACTGTCCCAAAATCATAAAGACAGGTTCCATACGTATTGAACCATAAGCAATATGGCTTGAGGATACGCAAACAGGAACGATCAGGTTTGTACATTCCTCTTTCTTCGGAATAATTGAACCGTACGAAATGGAATAGGGAGCTTTTGGCTCAACGCCAATATCACCTTCATCCTGTACAAAACCTTCAGATGTCACATACCGCTGAGCGTTGTGTGAATCCATGGCATACGAACCCATACCAATTGGTTCAGGAACTTCGCGTTTGGCCAACACATCGTTTTCGCTGGTTACATAGACGCCCAACATCCGGCGTGCTTCGCGAATATACAACTGATGCGGCCAATTTCCGTTATCGGTAAATTCATCTTTTGCCAGACCCCAGTCTTGCATTTTGTCGTGAATTTCCTTCGGAACACGGGGATCATTGGCCACGAAATACAACAAACCTTTCTGGTAATCTTCGTGCGCCTTGATGATTGCCTTGCGGCGTTCGTAGGTTGCTTCGGGGTAATCGTAATTCATTCCGATGAAATCGCTGCTGAACGGACCATGATTGTTGGTATCAGTTTTTCGGTTTGGAATCAGGTCAAACTTGTTGAACCACTCCCTCCAGCCTGCATCAAAAACCCTTCCCAGTAATTCATAGTTTGCAGCGTTGTAATTATCTGGTTTTGGAAAAGGAACACGGTTCTCCGGATGATTGCTCATACACAACCGAAAGCAATAAGCCTGAATTTTGTTATCGCCAGTGCCATTTGCCGCAATTGGTTCAGACGAAATGCCGTATAGCAGTCCACTTTCAGGTTTTCCCGGAATTTGATACGGATCAATTTTATCTTTGAAGTGATGTCCGTGCTGAAAGACTTCAGCCTGAACTCCATTCCAGGTTTCGTTATACACAGAACAGGCTTCGCGGCCAACATGGTACGACACTCCGGCAGCAGCCATCAGGTCGCCTTCGTAAGTAGCATCAATAAACATTTTTCCGGAAAATATTTTTCCGGAAAGCGTTTTAAATGAAACGATATTTCCGTCTTTTTTAACCATTCCATTGGTCCGGTCGAGCCACTCGTTTCGCAAAACTGTGATTTTATTTTCAGTAATGAAATCTTCAAAAACCTGCTCGGCCACATGCGGTTCAAAGATCCACATGGTGCGGTTCTCGCCATCCATAGCCACTGTTCCCTGCCCCTTATTGCCAAATTCCGAATGCTTTTGCCATTTCCAGGTGGAAGAATCGTTGTAATGCAACCAAACGCGGTGGTAAAACTCCCGCGACAATCCGCCAATGGTCGATTTATTGCCAGTATCGGAAAAACCCAATCCGCCGGAAGAAAGTCCACCCAAATGGGTATCGGGCGACACCACCAAGACGGTTTTACCAGACTGAACTGCCTCAACCGCGGCTGTTACGGCGGCCGATGTCCCACCATAAATAATGATGTCAGCCTCGTATTCATTTGAATTTTTCGATTTGCCGGTGCAGCTGCTCAAAAGAAAAACAAAGGCTATAAAAACGTAAAAAGGAATTTTGTTCATGCCTAATTGATTTAGGATAGTTACTCTGAAAGTAAGAATAATTGGGCGATCTTAAAAGTAATTGTCAGATTTATGATCGCCCTATTATTTTAATAATGAATCATTGTATTAATAGCCCGGATTCTGATCCTTTGTGGGATCAATTGCTGAATTATAGTTTAACTCCGAAACTGGGATTGGCCAAAGAAGATGTTTGTCTGCTACTACTTTACCTGTTGCAGCTAAAATGATCTCTTTAACTTTACCTGTTCGTTTCAAATCCAGCCATCGTTTGCCTTCAAATTGTGTTTCGAAGCCTCTTTCTCTCAGAACAAGATCATTAAAAGTGTCTTTGTTATAATCGGTAAGTTTAAAGTCAACTGATGTATCAGCTATTGTTGGATTTTTTCCATAGGCTCGTCTGTGCACCATGTTGAGTTTCTCGATTGCATCGGCCGATGGAGCACCGGATGCTCTGCAATCTGCTTCCGCATACATTAATAACACGTCGGCATAACGGTACAAAGGATAATCATTACCTCCGCCATTGGCATTGGGCGCTAGCGGATCAATAAATTTCTTGGTTAGTATCGTATTGGCACCAAGCCCGATATTATAGGAATACCACAAGGAATAACGCAGGTCTTTCTTATCCCAACTTGCAATTACTGAATTATCAGTACTACTATAAACCGTATAATAACCTCCACCACCGTAGTATTTTGTTCCCGGATGATTAAGATACATCAAATATGCAAATCCCAAAGAATTTCCAAGTCTTGAAAATTTCAAATAGAAGATCTCTTCAGAGGTGGTAATGACTTCCGGTCCGAAAATTTTCGAATAATCATCAGCAGTAGTAACCGGAATTAACGAATATTTATTGGATAATATCACTTCTTTGGCTTTATCGCGAGCCTCAGCATTCTTTCCCTGATTGAAATAAACATCAGCTAACAAAGTTTTAGCGGACCATTTTGATGGTTTTCCTGCTAAAGGAGCATTGTCGGGTAAGTTTTCCTCTGCAAATTTCAGGTCGCTATAGATTAATTGATACACTTCATCAACTGTATTGCGTTTGATGTTTTGTATCGTCATGTTCTTCTCAGTGCGGACAGGAACGCCACCCCAATTACGAACCATTGTAAAATAAGCAAATGCACGTAAAAATTTGGCTTCTGCAATATACTTACAGGTGTCGGCCGGCGTTAGTTTTGTGCCTTTTGGAGTATTCACAATAACTATATTGGCGTTTCTGATACTTAAATAAAAATAGCCCCAAAATCCATCTGTCTTGGTTTGATTTGTTCCGTCAAGACCCTGAAAATTACTTAACATCGCATGACTTCCGCGACCATACCCATAATCGGTATAGCATTCCAGCTGAGTTGGATAAAGTCCACCCATGCATCCGCCATCACGTAAAGGAGAATATATCGCTGCGATTGCAGCTTCAACTTCTGCAGGTGTGTTGTAAAAGGTTTCCACTGCCAATGATTTTGGCGCTTCAATCAAGGCATCTTTACAGGAGAAAAGGATGAAAGATGCAAGTATGACATATAATAATTTCTTCATGATTCTTCGTTTTACTGATTAGAAACCTACTTTAATTCCTAGTGTTATACTCTTTGATGTCGGATATGAGTAGTGATCAATACCCTGTGCTGTCGAATTTGCACCTCCCTGTGAGTTTACCTCAGGATCCCACCACGAATATTTTGTCCATGTCAGAAGATTTTGGCCACTGGCATAAATTTGCAAATTGCGAAACCATTTCATCCCTAATTTTTGAGTAGGTAAAGTGTACATCAGCTGAATATTTCTTAACCTAAGAAAAGAACCATCTTCGACTAACCGGTCTGAATATCTCATCGATGAACTTCGTGTCAGTACCGGGTATTTTGCATCGGTATTGGTTGGCGTCCAGTGGTCATTGTATACATCTTTGGTCATATTCAAACCAAAACCATAATCGAGGGTATTACCTACACCGCTCACATTGACAATATCATTGCCTTGCGATCCCTGAAAGAACAAAGTCAATTCGAAATTTTTATAGCCCATTGTTGAATTTAACCCATAAATGAAATCGGGATTTGGGTCGCCAATAATTGTTTTATCAAATTGATTGATTAGGCCATCAGGAGTTCCATTTGCGCTTGACAAATCTTTATATATTTCTTTGCCTGTTGCATCGTATCCATCCTTCTTAAAGCCATAAAAAACACCCATTGGCAGACCTTCTCTAAGCAAGCTTGAATTATCGGAAATAAATGTTACATTGATGCTGCCTGTTAGAATGTCCTGACCACCATAAAGCTTAATTACTTTACTCCTGTTAAAAGCAATGTTGGCATTCATATCCCATTTGAATTCACCCGTCAATATTTTTGCGTCCAAAGAGAGTTCTAATCCTTTATTTCGGATTTGTCCAACATTCTGAATAGTTTGGGTGAAACCAAGTGACGAAGGCAGTTTAACTGAGTTCAATAAATCGCGGGTATTCTTCAAATATGTATCAGCGCTTAGGCGAAACCGGTTATTTAATATGCCAATATCAAATCCCATATCTGCTTGTTCAGTTGTTTCCCATCTCAGATCACCCGGCAGTGTTGTTCCGGGCGCAATTGCGTTATATAAAGCATCGCCAAATATAGTTTTGCTGGAAGATAGCTGATTCAGTGTGGCATAGGCATTAATAGCCTGACTTCCCGTATAACCATAGCTCGAACGAAACTTTAAGTCAGAAATGAATTCAACATCTTTCATGAATCCTTCTTCTTTAACTTTCCATGCAAATGCACCTGATGGAAAATAGCCCCATTTACTACCTTCGCTGTATTTTGAAGATCCATCAGCCCTAATACTTGCAGTAAACAGATATTTGTTGTTAAAGGAATAATTGATACGTCCGAGATACGACATTAAAACTGATTTAGAGTAACTTGAACTTGGTATACCCGGTGTGCTGGCTCCTCCAAGATCAAAATCTTCAGTAACATTACTTAAAAAGCCAATTCCTGATCCACCCAAATAATGATACAAAAAGTCCTGATAGGTAAATCCAATCACGGCTCCAATGCTATGTTTGTCGTTGATTGTCTTGTTATAGCTTAATGTATTTTCATTTAAAAGGCTCATATTATTTGATGATGAGGCAGAAGCATTTCCTTGTGAATTTACGAAATTAGTAGTTTGATAATAATCACTTCTGTAATCTGTATTTTCAACTCCACCATAAATTTTCAATTTAAGATCCTTAATAGGTTCGAATATTAATGAAGCATTAGCCAATACGATATTGCTCTCACCATTATCTATTTGTTCATTGATAAAATTCAATGGATTGATAATTACATTAGAGATAAACGGATAAGCTGTTGCTAATACCCTGTATGAACCATTATCATTATATGGAGTAAGTGTAGGAGGTGCCGATATTGCTCCTCCAATAAGCGATTGACCTCTGTTTCCACCTGATGAATTCCGACTTGAAGTTGTATTTTTTGTCAATGTTGCTCCATATTCGAACGATAACATTTTATTAATTTCGGTTGTGAAATAGGCACGCAGAGAATACTTTTTATAATTGCTGCCTTTTATAATTCCCTGTTGATCGAAGACTGTACCGGATACTGAGAATTTTGTTTTTTCATTACCGCCATTAATCGATAAGGTATTGTTTGAAATTGGGGCTGACTCAAAAGCCATGTTTTGCCAGTCGAAACCAGCACCAAAACTATTGATCTGATCTTGGGTGAAATAAGGAGCTAGTTTGTCGTTTGCTGCCTGTTCATTATAGAATGTTGCATATTCTTTAGCATTCATCATTTTAAGCTTTTTGCGCAAAGTTTGAATTCCATAACTGGATTCAAAGTCAACAGTAGTTTTCCCTGCTTTACCTCGTTTTGTTGTAATCAATACAACCCCATTGGCTCCGCGTGAACCATATATAGCAGTAGCCGAAGCATCCTTAAGAATTTCGACACTTTCGATGTCACTATTACTCAAAACTGTAGGATTGCTTCCTGAAAACGGGAACCCGTCAATTACATACAAAGGTTCATTGCTGCCTTGAATAGAATTTGTACCACGAATACGTACACTTACTGATCCTCCCGGAGCTCCGGTATTTTGTGAAACTTGTACTCCCGGAGCACGACCGGAAAGTGATTGCATCACATTAGAAGAAGCAAAAGCCTTTATCTCATTGCTTTTTACAGAGGTGACAGATCCTGTTAAGTCACTTTTTTTCACGGTACCATAACCTATTGCAACAACTTCTTCAATACCAATGGTTTCATCTGCAAGAGTAATGTTGATTGTTGTTTTGCCACCTACAGCAATCTCTTGTGTTTTCATTCCCACAAACGAAAACTGCAAAACGCCATTCTCAGGTACGCCAATCGTATAATTTCCTGAATTGTCGGTAATTACACCAGTTGTGGTCCCTTTTACTACAACGGAAGCTCCTGGAAGCGAGCCACCCGACGAATCGGAGACTTTACCGTTTACCGTTTTTTGTTGAAGAAGACTTTCAATATTCTTGTTCGCATTTTCTTTTGATACGATCGCAATGTACTTGTCGAAAATCTTGTAGGTCAAATTTGAATCTTTGAGCAACGAATTTAGTACTTCATCAACCGTTTGTTGATTTGCATCAACATTAAATTTGCCATTTTGATCGATTTCGTTGCTCCGATAGAAGAAATGGAACTCTGAAACCTTTTCAATCTGGCTTAAAATACTCTCAATCGAGGCATCTTTCATTTTCAGAGACAGTTTAGTATTCTGAGAATAGGTGTTTGTTGCATAGGTCTGCATCAAACCTATTAAGAGAAGTAGCGTTGTAATTCTCATAATTCGCAATAGTTTAGTTAATCTCCACTTTATTTGTGAAGTTTGGTAATAAATTTTCATATTTTTGACACATTAAGTTTTGGATAATTATTCGCATTTCAAAATTTAATCGGAATGCCTGATCATTTTATATCAGGGCTTTTGAGGGTCGGGAATAGTACAAATATTTCCGGCTCTTTTTTATGATTTCTATTTCTTCATAGGCAAATGTTTGAGGTGAATTATGTTTGGTTGATTACTCATTGTTTCCATTTGATACCCAATTCGCGAGGTGTAAGTTAAAATCTCTAAAATCTGATCTATTGGCTTGTTTTTCAATATACTGCCTGAAAAGGCGATGTCTTTAATATCAACCTGATCAAATACAATTTTAACATTATACCATTTCTCCAATTTCTTTGCAATCTCTTCCAAAGATTCCTTTTGAAAAACAATTGTCCCTGTTGTCCAGCTGGTATAAAATTCCACATTAACCTTTTTGAGTTTTAATTTATTGGTAGATTTAATGAATTCGGCATTCATATTTGGATTTAGTTCGGTGATCATACTGCCGTTTTTATTCTGTATTGCCACCTTACCTTCAACCAGTGTAATATTTGCTTTATCATTTTCACTGTAAGCATCCACATTAAATCGTGTACCGGTCACTTTGACATCCAGACTGGTGGTTTTTATTATAAACGGGTGTTTTTTATCGGAGGTAACCTCAAAGAATGCTTCACCATTCAATTCAACAACTCTTTTATTTGAGCTAAAATTAGAAGGGTAGCGTAGTTTTGTCCCGGAATTGAGCCATACTTTGGTGGAATCGCTCATCGATAATTCGACACTCTGCCCAAAAGGAGCAGTTACTTCCTGCCAGGCAACATCTTGCCTGAGAATATTATTTGAAACAAAGTACTGGGACAATGCCCCGATTGAAAAAATGATCAGGATAGCGGCAGCATATTTCAAAAATTCAGTAATTAGCCTGGTTTTGAAATTCCTGCGTTTGAACTGCCTGAAGGGAAGGTCAACATCCACGATATGGTTTCCATAACGTATGCCAGATAGTGCCCAGCTATTTAAAATATCATTGTAAGTTTTGCGATTTTCGGGACTTTTTTCAATCCAATCCATAACAGCCTTTATCTCCGACTGATCGGTAATCTTTCCAGTGATAAAATCGATAAGCTGTTCGTCCTTCATTTTTTGGTATTTGTAACGTATAATCCACTTGTCGGATTTTACCCTGAGCGGAAATTACAAATATTTTTGTTAGCGAAAGAGAAAAATCATCAGGGGAAGGTAATCTTTGAGTGCTAACCGGAATATTTTAAGGGCGTTGGAGATATGGGTCTCCACAGTTTTCTGCGCAATTTGCATTTCTACAGCGATTTCTGAATATTTCATTTCATCGAAACGGCTCATTTCGAAAGCCCTCCGGCACTGGGGAGAGAGACTGTTCAATGTTCTCTGAATAATTTTTTCAATCTCTTCAAAATCTATGGACGAGGTGCTCAAACTTGTCAGTGCGTCATAATTCAGGTCCAAACGTTGACTCGCTAAATGATCAAGATGCCGTTCCTCAGATTTTAAATCACGGATATATTTCAGGCAACCATTTTTTGTCACAGTAAAAAGCCATGCATTGAGGTTGGAATCCATGGTTAGTTTCTCCCTGTTATCCCATAAGGAAGAAAACACATCCTGGATAATATTCGAACAGGCCTCTTCATCTCGAAGATACTGAAGTGCAAAATGGAAAATACGCCGGTAGTGCGATTTATAGATAACTTCAAACGAGGAAACATCACCGTTTTTCAATTTCACTATTAACGAACTATCATAGATATCCATGCTGCCCCATTTTTTTCGATACAAACGTAAGGATTTCTGACAATAATTCGCGACAAATATTTTTTGACCAAAGTTGATCAGCTTTATTACGTTCTATATCTTAGCAAGGATATTATGGCATTAAATCTACACAAGTTATTGATTTGGGAATTTTAACTTCAGCCACCACTGGTCCGTCAGTAATGATGCTTTGCTGTGATGATAATTCCTTTCATAGGAGGCACTTATTAAAAGTGAGGAAAACATAATTCCCAAACAAAAATTCTTAACCATACATTTTTCAGTTAATTTCTAATGTGTTTTTCCCTTTTGTAATGCCATTTTCATTAAAAGCGTCGATGGTGAAATAGTATTTATGTAAAGCATTTAAACTTCGAATTGTCAGTAATTCAGCGTCAAGAACCTGGTAATTATGGTACAATTTTTCTTTACTGGTTCCGAAGCGGATGTTGTAACCCACGGCACCCGGTGTTTTATTCCAGTTTAGTTTAATAATGCAACGATCGTCAGTGTTACGCATCATATTTAAATTTTCTACTGCTGACGGAGCTTTTCCTCCACCATTGCCAAAAATACGCAGACCCGTAATTGCAAAAGTTCCACCTGGCATCCTATAATTGGTAAGTTTTATATATCTGGCTATTACTGATTTTGTTAACTCAATGTAATCGTGCGGAACATCGGTTTTATTCTGTGTTTTATCAGCCAGTGTTTTCCATGTTTTTCCATCAGCTGAATATTCAAGAAGATACTGGTAGTAAATATCCGGTTGACGTCCAACGATCTTCGTTTCATTTTCGGCAAAGTTAATCTGAATCGCATTTACAGTACATTCCTTCTCCAAATCCATCCTTATCCATTCACCCTTATCACCAGTTCTGGCGCTCCAGAACGTGCGTATATCTTCATTGGCAGCATAGCTTTTGGGATGATTTGGTTGTTCCGAGGATACTTCCAGCGACTTGTTGTATGAAAGCAACATCCACTTTGGGAACAGCTCTTCGGGATCAGAAATCTTTTTAGTCGGAACTTCAAATGGGAAGTCGCCAAAACCGGTGTAAACATACATCACACCTTCACGATCGAAGAAGGTTGGGAAAATGCCTAACCGACGCTCAAACATGTGTTTTTGCGAGATGGTCATGGTGGAGATATGCCAGTAGTTGCCATATTTATCCAGAAAAGTACTGCTGTGTCCGGCTGCAGCGGCAAACCCTTCGGGCTTATACGAAACAGGGTTATGTGTTGCGAGCTTAAATGGCCCCAGTGGATTTTCGGAAACATATACTCCGTCGCCGTAACTTTTGAATTCAGTGCCTGGCCCTGCATATTGAAGGTAGTACTTTCCATCGTGTTTGGTCATCCAGGAACCTTCGATCCACGGACTATTGCCTACCTCGTTATAATCGCCCGATCTTTCCCATCCGTAATTTTTTTTGTCGCTGTTAAAAAGTGCCAACGATTTTCCAATCGGATTAAGTGTTTTTGCATCCAGTTCTACACCATAAATTGGATTTACATTGGAGCAACCATAATAAAAATACAAACGCCCGTTGTCGACAAACAAATCAGGATCGATCATCCCGATCGGAAAAGAAGCATTGGCTACTTTCCATTTTCCTGACTTTGGATCTGCTGTTTTAAATATTTTAACGGTAGGCGAAGCAGATGCCATAAAGTACAAGGTGTCTTTCATTACAACGGCAGTTGGGGCATAATCTTCCAAAGGCAGATCTTTGGTTGATATTAAATCCCAATTGATTAAATCAGTTGAATGAAAATACCCACCCGATTTGGAGGCAAACAGATAATATTCTCCTCTGAATGTAACCATAGTAGGATCAGCTGCCTCGCGCCTTGATGGTTCGTCGAGGCAAAAACGGTAACTCAGGTTCACCGGGTTACAGAGCGTTGTTTGCTTCGAATTGTTTTGTGAGTTAGAAGCAAGTGCAACTGTCAAAAAAATAAAGAATAGCAGAACTCGATTTAGTGTTTTCATTGAACTTAACTTTTTATTTAGAGAACAAATGTGCAAAATTGAATGGGTCATTCCAAAGACACGACAGATATTTTTGTTCAGGTTATTCTCCACCTCCTGCAATAGTTTTGATTGTACCGTTAGAATTGTATTCTAATTCCACAACCTTTAGACTTCGCAACCAGGTTTTGCCGCCCGATGGAACACTGTCGTGATAGAACAAGTACCATTTCCCTTCGAAGACGTGAACAGCCGGATCGGCCATAAAATCATTTTCTAACAGGTATTTCGCTTTTTTTATTTTTTTGATTTGTAATTTTCTGCCATTTTAATCATACCGTCAACCACACTCTTTCGCTGATTATTTCGATCGAAAAGCACGGGATAATCCTTTCGTCCCCGGATCGGGAAGTTATTAAGCCAGGTTCCGTTATCGGTCAGACCCCAAACGGTAACGCGATCAATTACATCACTGTATTTGAGAAAAAGTCCGAACATATCCAACATGCGTTTATTCCATTGCTGTTGAACAGCTTCGGGTACACCTTCACGATAAGGGTCCATTTCCCTGGAATAATCAAAATTAGCAGAAACGTTTGCCCCATCATACGGACTTGGAAGAATAGAAATATCCCATTCAGTAATAAGTATATGAATACCCGCTGTTTTAAGCTTTTTGAAGCTGGTTTCTGTAGCATCAAGTGTAGGAGAATTCATGTGCATGTGTGCTTGCGAACCAACGGCATCAATTCTACAGCCGTCGGCCTTTAGTTCTTTCACCAGTTGAACGATCGCATCGCATTTGGCCGGAGTTTCAACATTATAATCGTTGTAATACAATTCTGCATTCGGATCAGCTTCGTGTGCAAACTGGAAAGCATATTTAATGAAGTCCTTACCTAAAATTTGGTAGAATTTGCTTTTACGATAGGTGCCATTGTCTTCAAATGCTTCATTAACAACGTCCCAACCTTTAATTCGACCTTTATATCGGCTAACAACTGCATTGATGTGCTGACGCATACGTTCTTTCAGAATTTCGGGAGATACATCTTTACCGTTTTCATCAACAAAGAACCATTTGCCTATCTGAGAATGCCATATAAGGCAGTGGCCGGTTACCGTCAGATTGTTTTTTTCTCCAAAAGCAACGAATTTATCGGCATCGTCCCATTTATATTTGTTTTCTTCCGGATGAATAGGTTGTGGCTTCATGATATTTTCAGGAACAATCGCACTGAATTCTTTCGTGATCAGTTCTGTTTCAATAGGATTAACGCCATTTACTTGTTTCATATTGACAGCTACACCAAAGAGAAATTCTCCTTTGGTTGCTTCTCTTAATGTTTTTTGGCCTATGGTATCCAAGGATGCCATCAAAATCAAAACAGATAGTGCAAAAATAGTTTTCATGTTTTCAGTTGTATTCAACAAGATATTAATACTTAACACTCAAAACCTTTACGGGTCCGAACAATCCGGAAGGCTGCAATGGACTATCTGGTTTATAAGGATTGACGGGGCACCAGGTAGGACGCTGACCGATTGGCAACTTGCTATCTCCAATCAAACGATTCACCCAGGTGTTAACTACTTCTATCTTCAGATCGTTTTCACCGGCTCTGACCAATTTGGTAATATCAAGTTGATATGGGGCTGTCCATAATCCACCGGCATATGTTCCGTTTACTGTTACTTTAGCCATTGCCGTAAAACTGCCCAAATTGATGATTATCTTTTCGTTGGCAGTCAACTTATCCAACCTGAATTTTTTAGTATAAAAAGCAGTTCCCGAGTAATATTTGATCTGGTCATCCTTCGATGTTGTCCAATCCTGTAGCATTTCGAAAACAACCGGTTCTTTCGGACCTCTTTGCGAGGCGTTGAAGTTAACTGTCCATGGGCCATTAAGGTTCGCGAGAACGGCTGGTACCGGGTAATTGGCTTCAACACCGTTTGCCGATGTTTTGCCAGAAGTATTGCGGAAGACGACAAATACACTTTCGTATGGTTCCAGTTTTAACGGAACTACTGTTGAGTTTGCTTTTTTATCAAATGCAGGGAGGTTACGGATAAATCCGGTTGCGGCTTCCCAAAGTTCGGGTTGCATTCCTTTGACCCTAAATTCAGGGGTGATAAGTTTGGTTTCTGCCGCTTGGTTTGTCACGAAATAGATTTCGCTACCGCCCATTGTGCGGTGACCGTAGTGAATCGAAAGATCTTCGGGTAATTTGCAGTCCGGCACACAGTTGATCAAAGCAAAAGCTTCGGTCATGTTCATGCCATTGATGATCATCCCTTTTCCGAATTTTCGGGATTTAATATTTACGCCATCCACTTCTCCCCACAATTCGGAAGCCATTTTCTGAAGCTGTTGGTCGGCTTCAGGCTGGTTTTGTAAACTCGGTGAACGCTTCGGGGCAGGTCCTAAAATGACAGCGCCATCATTGACAAGCTGTTTGATTTTGGACAGTACTTCGGGGCGCATGGTTTCCAACTTAGGCAAGACCATCATCCGGTATTGGGTGCCGTGTGGCAAAGTAATCAACCCGTCTTTCACCGACATCTGTTTTTCAATAACCTCGGCATTCATATAGTCAAACTGGTAACCTACCGGAAGAGCAGGATCAGTGATTCCGGTCATCTTTGGGGCATCTTCGCCAATAAAATAAGCGACATCGGCCACATTCAATCCCTGCTGAAGCATAAAATTTGTCCTCTTCAGGTATTGCGTATATACATCCATCTGCGAAAACCAGGTGTTTTTGCGGTTGAACTCATTTCCAAACCAGGCATTCATCCCTGGATTTTTGTCCTCGTAAGGTTGTGTGATATAAACATGTAGCAGCGTGTTGTTAATTCCCTCTGCAAAAAAGCGGTCACCACGTTGCTTAATTACGCCCGGATATCGGGAAAATGGATTTCCGGCGCAAGTATTTGACTCAGCAGATATTTTTGTCTTTCCATAGATATGACCGCAAGAAGTCGCAGCACGATTCTCTATATCCCCAAGTTCCCCTTCGCTCCAAAACTCGCCGCCAATTTCATCCGACTGACCTCCGTACATCAGGAACTCACTCGGGAAACCCCAGTGGCCGTAGCATTCGAGCCAGGTGCGCAATCCATGTTTGTGACTGACATCGCGAAGTCCGCCCACATAATCGTAAGCTACTTTGTCGGCTACCATCCGCCGCATGTCCCACAGAAAACGGTCAGATGCTTGTTCGCTATTCACAACCAACCCTTTGTAAACCGGAAGGTATGGGATCGGATCGTAACCATATCGCTGTTTAAACTCATCCAGAAAACCATCCGTAAAATTTTGTCCACCGGTTTCGTAGCTGTCCTGAACCACCACTTTGAAACATTTGCGGTCGGCTTCGGGAATTCGTTTCAGTATTTCGCCCATGTGCCCGTCGAAATGCATGGCGACATGTTTTTTGCTCATCTTATCCACTTCGTAACCAGTAGCTTCGGGCGAAGCAGGTGCGTTCTGTGTTCCGGTTGGTGTCATTCCTGTACGGAGGATGACCCATTCACCTTCGGGGACATCCCAGGTAAGGACGCCATCGGCAGACAAATTCTTCGAAATATCAATCACTTTGGAGGCATCGATCACAGTAGACCGATCATTGGTTTCGGGTTGTTGTGCCCATTGATAGTCTTTCCAGTAAGGCAATGGTGTCGGGTGCATTTTGGCCAGCGTTTTCTCGCTGTAACGTTCTACCCTGGGTGATGCCGCCAGTACTACTTCAGACAAACCACTTTTGGGATTTGCATTTTTAATGACCAACCTGAAGTTGTTAGCCGTTGTAGCCGGAAATGACACGACCACCGGAGCATACGGTTCAAAACCAACATTCAGTGCCGGATTTGAACGGTTGATCTGAAACTCAGAAAGGGTGCGGTATTCGCCACTGGTTTCCTGAACCTGAATCGCAGCAGTAAAATTCATCGGTTGTTCGGTAGAACGAACAGAAAGACTACGTGCGGTAAATGGGGCATTGGCTTGTATATCAACCACAAATTCACCATTTGCAGGAAATCTGATTCCTGTTTTATTGTCACCATCAACAATTTTATCCAGATTGGTAACGCCTGGAGACGAAGTTACTTTCCCATTTTTAGCATTCAGAACAAGCTGGTCATCTTTGGGTGCCGGATAGGCAATCACCTTGACATCCTGAAAAATAGCAATTGGTTTTTCCAGTTTTTGGGATAATTTCTGAGGTCCTTTAATCCGAACTTCCGAAGCAGTCAGATAACGCATGGCAGCATCCGCTTTCACCCAGGGGCCACCCGACTGGCTCCATCCCGGCGAATTGAATATTCCGATTTCGATGTTCAGCTCAGTTGCAGTTTTCAACGCTACATGGAGGATATCCCACCAGGCTTCACTCAACATTTTGACTTTCCCGTAAGGAATATCATCAAGGCCAATATTGCCGATGAATGCCCGGTTAATGCCTGCCTTTTTCATCGACTGCAGATCTTTTACAACTCCCTCTTTTGAAATATTGTCGGATATCCAATACCAGTAAACGCTGGTTTGCACCGAATCGGGCGGAGTAATGAAACCACGCTCCAAAGCCTTTTCTGTTACCTTTGCTTTATCCGTCAGGCCTGATGCAATAATGAATGCTACAGCCAGAACCGAAACCAGTGCGAATGCTCTTTTCATACGTTTATAATTTGAATATCTAATTGTTCAATAATTGAATGCTGATCGCTGTTGAATCGGTTTTCGCATTTACATCAAATTCCAAACGGCCCTCATTGTCACTTTTCAGTGTCTTGGATATTTGACCATTGATTGAAATAGCATACTTATTTTCAGCCTTTAATTCGGATACCGACCAGGTTATTTTTCCTGCACCCGGGGATGCAATCTGGTTCCAGACACATTCTTTTTCATCCCATTTGACAATTTCAACAGAGAGTTTACCCGTCTTAGTAAGTTGTGCTTTCAGCGAACAGGCATTGTTAGCGGAATTGAAGTATTCCAATTCATTCTTGCCTGCATTGAAGCCGAAGTCCTTTTGGGAGGTCAGCTTAAACTGAGCGTTTGAAATAGAATAGCGGCCTTTATCCAGACCGATTACCAGATTATCTCCCCTGAATTTATAATTCAATGTTGTCCCCGCAAGTTTTTCAGGGATGTGCGGGTTGAGGTACATCCGGTTATACATCGGATTGATCCCGTAGATTGATTTGTATAGACCGATAATGGCCAGGCTGTTACCTGAAAGTATGTCGTCGCCCAATCCATCCTGCTTAACCCGGCCATAGCGCTGGAACGCCAATCCATCTTTTTCGTACCGTGCAAGGATGTTTTCAACGTATTTCAATGCCAGTTCCGGTTTATAGGAGGCATATGCTTCAACGCCTATTGCTCCCCACGACAGGAATATATCTCCGTTTTCGTAGTTGGGAAATGGGAATTGCCAGTCGTTTCCTTCACCATTGGCATAAGAATACATACACAAAGGCCAGGCGAACAGTTTTTCCTTTTGCATTTGTTCCTCAACCTTATCCAGAATGTCTTTCTTACGTTGCGAATCGTCACAAATTCCGTAGGTGATCGCCATGAAGTTTACAGGTATCACCAGGTTATTGCCATGAACCGATTTGTCTTTGTCAAGCCAATGAACATACCACTTGTTTTTCTCATCCCAAAACCCACCTGACTGAGTCGGTTT
>JBBRXN010000091.1:0-20692 GCA_038248385.1 Bacteroidales bacterium | reverse complement strand
TCTGAACCATCACGGTTGCCCGTTGCGCAAACTCCAAACTTTACTCCCTTTTCAATCAATGAACTCTTTCGTTTTTAGCGGCTGCAAAGGTAATCGCCTTTTATTAAATTCCAAACCTTTTTAAAAGTTTTTTGAACTTTTTTCTCTCACCATTTTTTGCCTGTCTCCTTTTCCCCTCGCGGTTCTTAACAGAGCACTCTCCGTTGAAAGCGGCTGCAAAGATAGATGCCTTTTGTTCTTCCGCAAACCTATTCCAGGTCTTTTTTGAAATAATTGCAAGTCATCAGCTTTTACTGTTGTATAACAGACAATTACCCACAACATCCATTGTTAATTTCATGTTAAGGAACATGATTTGGGGTCAGGGATAATAGATAACATGATTTCAATTCCTATATAAAAGGTTAACGATTGTTATTTTAACTTGTCCTATCCAGAATCTGGTATATTTGCATAGTATATTTAGTTAACAGAATGAAACCATTTAAAATATTCCTGATCATCATTTTATGCTTTTCTACCTTAACGATTCAGGCAAAAGCTCCAGAATTTACGGTCATTCAGCCTGATACGAAACCTCACCGTATCATCCGGACATGTTGCTCTTTTGGTACCGAAATGCAGCTTTTTGCTATTCCGGGAGTTAAATTGACCGAAACCACCAGCATGGAAAAAATAGGAGTACATCATTACTTAGGCGATGAGAGCGAAGGAAATGGTATCATCTATACGCGGCGTGGCGGTTTTATTGATATGGGGCATTTGCGCGATCAGGCAGATTGGACAGCCTACCTATATACTCAACTGTTGGAAAATAAACAGCAAGGAACGTTATCGTTGATTTTGGGGCATGAAGGAGGCGAAAAAAATTTGAATGTCGCCATACCTCCCAACATGGGCAATCAAGACCTAATTCAGCTTGCAGGAAAAATCGCTTATGATTTATCGGTCTGGCACGAGATAGCCACCTGGTTCGGAGCCTCGACAATTCCTTTTGTTCCAGAACGATACTCAAGTTTTTCAGTTGAAGATCCTTTTTCCAATTTGTTGGGAGTCACCATCGGAATTCAGGCATTGCAGAGTGAATTGCTTTATGAGAAAGCTGTCACCGAGATTATTGATAAAACATTGCAAAGCCTCGATGTCGTTTCGGACGAATCAGAAACCTATTTGGCAATGGAGGACGTCAGAGGTATTTGGTGGACCCGTGAAAGGAAATTACCCAGCAGCAAAGTTTTGCTCCAGCGTCAGCTTCAGGTTTATTCGTGTTTGCAGCCGTGGCTGGTTCCCGGCTGGATCAGTACAAATACAGTCCCTTATGAATTGAAAGTTCCTGAATATACTTCCAACGGACAAGCGCTCAACAACTTTTATAAATTGGATTTCAGATTAAATTACAAATTCCCATTCCATAAAATGTTTCCTGAAAGAAGGGACAGAAATATTTCACAAAACGATTTCGACCGGCTTCTGGCACAAGTAGCAAGGGAATTGATTAAAAAAGATAGTCAATTCAAATAAAATCAGTCTTCTTCCATCCATGCTTTATCAGGATCTGTTTTTTTGTTTCGCTGTATGCGCGACTGTAGTTCAAAAGAACGGATGCGGTCTTTGTAAAGATTGTGAACATTCATTTTGGCTACATCGAGCGAAGAGTCAGTATTGTCTTCCCACCTGCGGCACAAATAAATCGGTTGAAAAACGCGTCCGATTTTATATTTTCCTGAAATGGCCAAACCCAAGGCATAATCTTCACCATAACTTACATTGGGTACACGGATTTCGCGCAGTACGGGAGTATAAAAGGCTCTTGGCGCTCCCAGTCCATTGACCCGCAGTGCATTGTTTGGGCCATTATCGTCAGTCCATTCGCGGTGGTCGATTACACCAGGGGGAATTTCTTCCAGATTAAAATTGGTCATCCGGTAACTTCCAATTACCATGGCACAATTTTCTTCATAAAATTTGTCGGCAATGGTCTGAAGCGTATTCTCGTTCAGGTACAAATCATCACTATCGAGCTGAACTGCAAATTTGCCACATTCCGGATGAAAAACTGCCTCGTTCCAGCACCCGCCAATTCCAAGGTCTTTACGTTCAGGAATAATATGAATTAGTTTTCCTTGTTCTGCATATTCATTTAAAATTTCCGAAGTTCCGTCAGTTGAATAATTATCAACAACAATCAGGTTGAACCGGAAGCTTGTTTTCTGGATAAGAACAGATACAATGGCATCCCGGATAGTTTTCACCCTATTGCGTACAGGAATAATTACAGAAACCTCCGTTTCAAAACTTTCAGAAAAAATGGTTTCGGGAAACGGAGCAAGCAATAAAGCACCTATGTCTCGCAAATGGGTGGTACAAACCTGTTCCATTTCAAGCTGAAGTTCGCTGGCCGAAGCTTTCAAATAATCAAATTGTATTTCTCCCGTTAAACGCGTATCAGTTTCAACCAGTGTAAATAAAAATTCAGGAATATGCACGAGCTGCCCCATACGACTGGCACGCAAACGCAAGGCATACCGGCCTCCAAATTTCAACATTTCATAATTTTCGTACCTGAAAGCCTTTAAAACTTCGGCTCTGTAAAAACGGACCGGACCAAAATTAAAGTCATCGCGCAAACTGCCGGGTTGGTAGTCAATAACCGGATGCGGTGCAAGGACTCCACCTTTCATTTCCATGTAATCGGCATAAGCCATGGGCGTTTCTGTATATTCAGCCACCTGAACCAAGCGTTCAATGGCCCCCTGCCCCAATTCTATAGTTGATTCGCCCAATACAAGAAGGGCATAATCAGACTGTACCAATTTGGCAATGTGCCTGATGGTAGAACAGGAACCATACTCTTCAACCTGCAGATGCTCACAGTTTGCCAGGTTAACCGGGTTCCTGGAAAGAACATACACTTGATTGACCAGAGAAGATTCCCGGAACTGATTGACCAGTTTCTGACTGGCTTCTTCGTTGCTGAAGGCAAAAAAACAATCTACTTTTCGATTCATGGCCAGTTTTTTAAAGTTTAATCACTTTCACTTTACTTATTTCGCTTTCGTTGTGAAGGCGATCAAGAGCTGAAATACGTATTTCGTATTTCCTCCGTAATTTACGGGAATTTGGTTTAAAAATGATGCTTTTATCGTGTGTAATTGTAAATATATTTTCAGGATTTTTTGAATCAAACAGGTTTCCAACCTCATTCAGATAAACCAGGTAGCCGATAGTTTTGTCCATTTCATTGGCAACCTTTTCCTGCTTCCATTTTAACTTGTGCCCTCTCTTTCTAAAACGTTGAGGTTGAGCCGGCGGTTTGTTATCAATCCATGGCATTGCAGGCACCAGCGCCGGATGATTATACAATTTATTCTGAAGGGTTTCGCTGAACCCTAACAGATCTCGCTTAAAATGAACACTGCTATAAAAAGCGCTTCCCCCAATCTGCGGAATCTGGCGTGTTATCAGTATTTGCCTGATGAGCTGATCCGGATCTCTCCATTCAGGAACAGTTGAATTTGATTCCAGTTTATAGACTGCATGACCAATGTACATTGCCCGGTTAAACGCATGAGCTGCCCACCATTTGCTAAGTGTCAGAAAATCGACCGATGAATGCCCAATCTGCCAGTATAATTGCGGAAGGCAATAATCTATCCAGCCATTTTTCTGCCATTTCAGGATATCTGCGTACAAATGATCGTAATTGGTAGTCCCTGCAGTAGTTTCAGAACCTTCCGGATCGTCAGCTTTGTTTCGCCAAACGCCAAAAGGACTGATACCAAATTTTACCCAGGGTTTTGTTTTTTTTATATTTTCTGAAAGCATCCTGATCATCAGGTCCACGTTATCACGGCGCCATTCGGCCTTCTGCGCTGCCAGAAATCCACGGTTGTATTGAGCAAAAGAACTTCCGTCGGGGAAATCTTCTTTCAACGGATAGGGATAAAAATAATCATCGAAATGAATGGCATCCACATCGTAGCGTGCCACAATATCGGCTACTACTTTTACAACAAACTCGCGGGCTTGAGGTAATCCCGGATCAAAATACAGTTTGCCGCCATAATTTACTATCCATTCAGGATGTTTAAAAGCAATGTGATTTGCAGCTAAAGGCTTGTTGGCATCCAGCGCTACCCTAAAAGGATTCAGCCATGCATGAAATTCCATGTTCCGTTGGTGACATTGTTCAATCCAAAATTGAAGCGGATCGTAAAACGGAGAAGGCGCTTTACCGGGGGTTCCGGTCAAATATTGCGACCATGGCTCTAATTCTGACTGATAAAAGGCATCTGAAGCCGGACGAATTTGCATAATGATAGCATTAATTCCACTATTTGCATGCCTATTCAGAATTTCGATTGCTTCCTTTTTCTGCTGATCTGAAGAAATCCCGGGTTTTGAAGGCCAGTCGATATTATTTACAGTTGCTACCCAAACGGCCCGAAACTCGCGCTTTGGAGCTACTTGTCCATGTAAATTTACGGCAAAAGTCAGGAATAGAATAATACAATATTGTTTCATAGCAACATTTTACAATTGTATGACAAATTAAAGGTTTTTGATCTTTAACTCATCTGTTAATTTCCTGAATATTTTAATATCTTTGCCGCCATCAGTTCACTGAAAGTTTCCATTTGATTATTTCTTAAAAATTTAATTCTCGTGGTGAACCAAAGTGCAATTCGATGGTTATTAAAATGACTACTCAAAGCTGGTTACTTTGGTAGTTCATGGTTTATTAGGTTTAGTTGGTTTAGGTTAGTTTCCCGTCTCAAACGGGTGAAAAGGCTGTCAGAGGACAGCCTTTTCTAATTATTATAGAATCTAATCATCTGTAATTCAACCCATTTTATATCAATATGAATTTCGAAAAGGGAATATTTCAACGTACCGAGTTATTACTTGGCAAAGAAGTGATGGAGAAGATTTCATCGAAGAAAGTAATTATCTTCGGAATTGGTGGAGTTGGAAGCTGGTGTGCCGAAAGTCTGATTAGAAGTGGAATACGCTACCTGACCATTGTTGATTCTGACCTGATTTGTATTACCAACATCAACCGGCAGTTGCATGCTACTACGTTAACCGTTGGCGAAGTAAAAACCGAAGCGCTGAAAAACCGTTTGCTGGAGATTAATCCATCTGCCGAAATTGAAACCCTTCAAAGAATATACGAACCAGCGACTTCCGACTCATTCGAACTTGATTCATACAATTTTATCATTGATGCAATCGACAGTTTGAGCAATAAAATAGAACTGATCCGCAAAGCCACTCGTACCAATGCGGTATTTTTTTCGTCGATGGGAGCATCGTTGAAACTGGATCCAACAATGATCCGTGTCGCCGAATTCTGGAAGGTTAAAGGCTGCCGATTGGGACACATTGTTCGAAAAAGGATCAGGAAAGGCGATTTGCCGGCAAAAAAGTTTATGTGCGTATATAGCGAGGAACTGCTTGAAAACAAAGGAGCCGGTTCGTCGTGCGGAACGGATAAATGTTTGTGTCCCAAGTTGAAAAATGGCCCGGGCGACCCTGATTTGGCCGATCACGAATGGTGCAGCCAAAAAGCGGTGATAAATGGAACTGTTGCCCATATTACTGCCATTTACGGATTTACAATTGCAGGATTAGTTATACAAAGTATTTATAACCAAGAATCGGAGTCTTTGTAAGCTGAATTGATCTTTAACACAAAAAAACAAAGAAAGTAGCAATCACTTCAGTCAGAAACAGTCCGAAATCTTAATTAGACAGCCGTTTTGGTCGTTGTTCTTATTTTGTGGTTTACGATACAGAGACATTGGCAACTACATATATGAAACTTACAGTACTTACAGAAAACACCGCAGGAGGAAGGTTTCTGGCCGAACATGGTTTATCCTACCTGATCGAACATGAAGATAAAACCATTTTATTCGACACGGGAAACACTAATGTTTTTCTCCGGAATGCCCGTCAGCTAGGCATTGATTTGCAAAAAGTGGTCGATTCGATTGTATTGAGTCATGGCCATTGGGATCATGGTGATGGATTGCGCTTTATCGAAAATAAAACCTTGATCACTCATCCGAGTGCTTTTATTAAACGATACCGAAAAGGTGGTACACTTAACATTGGACTTGTGCTTGATCAGGCAGATATTGAAAAGAAGTTTGATCTCATCACCTCAGCAAATCCATACAAAATAACAGATCACATTATCTTTCTGGGCGGAATCCCACGCTTGAATGAATTTGAATCTAAAACCACCAATTTCAGGATCGAAAATGGAGATGATGATTTTGTGACAGATGATTCAGCTCTGGCAATTATTCAGGATAATAGTTTAATCGTTGTTTCCGGATGCGCTCATTCCGGAATATGCAATATTTGCGAACATGCCAAAAAAGTGACAGGAATTTCAAAAATTTCGGCAGTAATTGGAGGTTTTCACCTGAAACTCATTGATGAACAAACCCGGCAAACCATCGCGTATTTTAAAAAGGAGCAAATCAGCAGGATTATTCCATCACATTGTACAGAACTTCCAGCTTTATCAGCCTTTTATTCAGAGTTCAAAATAAACCAGCTAAAAACCGGGCAAGTTCTTAAATTGAATGGTTATTAGTGTTAAAGTGATCAACAAACCTGACTTGTTAATGTTATAAATGTCAGTCCAACCGGCTTTAAACTGAAGCCGGCAGAACTGCATTTTGATTGTATTTATTTTTTGCGATTTTCGGGAAGTCCGTATTCTTCAAGCACAAAGTCAACATCTTTATCACCGCGTCCGCTAAGGTTAACAAGTATAGATCTTTGCGGCTCCTTCTTAGCCAATTTTAAGGCATAAGCCACGGCATGAGCGCTTTCCAATGCAGGAATAATTCCTTCCAGACGACTTAATTCATAAAAAGCGTCAATACACTCCTCATCGGAAATCACATCGTATTTCACCTTTTTCAAATCTTTAAGCATACTGTGTTCTGGACCAACTCCTGGATAATCCAGGCCACTGGCTACCGAGTAAACAGGCGATGGTTCTCCTTTTTCGTCCTGAAGGAGATAGCACTTAAATCCATGAATAATTCCGGGAGTACCAAGTGTCATTGTAGCAGCATGATCGCCAAGGGTTAACGAATGTCCACCGGGTTCGATACCGTATAATTCACATTCATCGTCTTCAAGAAAAGCGGAGAAAATTCCCATTGCATTACTTCCACCACCAACACAAGCCACAACATTATCAGGAAGTTCTCCTGTCATTTCCATAAATTGTTCTCTGGCTTCGATTCCGACTACCCTTTGGAAATCGCGAACCATCATCGGGAATGGATGTGGCCCAACAACTGATCCGATACAATAGATCGAGTTGACCGGGTCTAATAAGTAGGCTTGAAAAGCCGAGTCAACTGCTTCCTTTAATGTTTTAAGTCCGTGGGTAACAGGAACAACAGTTGCTCCCAGAATTTGCATCCGCACAACATTTGGATGTTCTTTGGCAATATCTACTTCACCCATGTGAATTTCGCACTCAAGCCCAAAATAAGCGGCGGCAGTTGCAAGCGCGACACCATGCTGTCCGGCCCCTGTTTCTGCAATCAGTTTTTTCTTCCCCATAAATTTGGCCAAAAGAGCTTCTCCCATACAATGGTTCAATTTGTGTGCGCCCGTATGGTTTAAATCTTCGCGTTTCAGGTAGATCCGCGCTCCATATTTATCCGAAAGACGGTTGCAAAAATACACTGGTGTTGGACGACCCTGGTAGTGTTTGCGAATACTTCTAAGTTCGGAAATGAAGTTATGAGACTTGCTTATTGAAAAATACGCATCGTTGATGCTTTTCATCTCAGCTTCAAGTACTGGTGGAATAAATGCGCCACCATACTCATTAAAAAATCCGTCTTTGTTGGGATATTTTTTAAAATAATTTTCTGCCATGATTTTTTACTTAGGTATTGAAATTGATTTTTTAGTTACTGGAATTAAAATCCTGTGTGGCAAATGTATTTATTATTTTTAACCAATTTATCTTTCAGAATAGCTATAATCAGGGAATAAACTAAATTGCATATATTTTGTTTACCTCGAATATGAAACGAATATTTTTAAATTTTATCGAAAAATAATTAATAACTACATTAAATGAGCGAATTTGACAACCGCGCCCGGGAGTGGGACAAAGATAAGATGCACATGGAGCGTTCCATTGCGATTGCTACTGAACTTGAAAAAATGATACCGGTAAATCATTCGATGAAAGCGCTTGAATATGGCGCAGGTACTGGTATTTTAAGTTTCCTGATGAAGGACAGGTTTTCTGAAATTACGCTCATGGATAGTTCGCGTGAAATGATAAAAGTATGTGAAGAAAAAGCTGAATTCTTCGGAACAGAACACATAAAACCTCTCTATTTTGACCTTGAACATGAGAATTGCGAGGAAATGTTTGACATTATTTACACCCAAATGGTAATGCATCATGTAATTGATGTTGATGCAATGCTCAAAACATTTTATTCACTTTTAAATCCCGGCGGATATTTGGCCATCGCTGATTTATTTCCTGAAGATGGTTCATTTCATGGCCCGGACGTGAAAGTACATTTAGGTTTTGATCCTGAAAAAATGGGCAATACCCTTCAAGTTACTGGTTTTACAAACGTCGATCACAAAACTTGTTTTTTAATGAAGCGCGATTCAGGCAAAACCTATCCTATATTTTTATTGGTTGCTCAAAAATAAACGACTAATCGTTAGCTTGTCAGGATCTTTTCAATAGAACTTCTTTCCTTATCAGCCAAAGAATCCATGTCTGCCAGAGCATGTTGAATTTTGGTCTTAAAGTTCCAACAGGTCATTTGACGCAACGAAAGTCTGCGGCCAAATTCGTAAGATGAAATATCTTCTTTCTTTTTGCACACATTGTATGCAATATAGAATGCCTTACTGATCGGAAATTTCACACCATGAAAAATTGTTCCGTTTGTTGCAGTTTCTTTTGTTTTGCATTTGGTGCAACGTCGTGAAAAAGGCTCTTTTCCCGGACATGAATTGGTATTGCCGCACTTCTTACAAATAAAGCCGTTGTTCCACTTCAAATTTGCAAGAAACTCGAAACACTTTTCATCACTATTGAACATTTCTTCAAGCTGCCCGGGACTCAGCCTATCGTCAAATATTTCGCTCATAAAACCTATTTTCGGTACACAAAGGTAAAAAACAATTGGTGATACTAAAATGATTCAAGTGATACTATAGTGATTTATCATGTCAATTTTTATACCTTTGCACGATAATTTATTAATCGAAAAATAATGGAAAATAATTGCAATACAAAACCAAAGCCCAAAACAATCAAGGAATTAATGTTATCATGGAGTTTCTGGAAATCATTTACTGCAATAGCGATCGGTGGAATTTCCGGATTTTTATACTATCACTTTGTAGGTTGTACTTCAGGAACATGCGCGATTACAAGTAATCCATACCTGAGTATTATGATGGGTGGATTGATGGGTTATTTTGTCATCAACAGTCCATGCCCCCGTGGAAAATGTTAGTTCTTTTTCATTACTACACTTAATCGAATATAAAAGAAATTACATTCTAACTTGAATCACCATCTTACGGTTAAAAGAATGTCAGAGAACATACTAATCCTATGATTTTCTCTTTTTAAAACTATTTGATTTTCAGTTTATTATTCATAACTTTAAAAACATAACTTTTAAACAAAAGCCTTATGATTTCTTTAAGTCACCTGCACCCAATGTTGGTGCATTTTCCGATTGCTTTAATCGTTTTTGGTTTTATTGCTGATATTGGTTCAATCCTCTATCGCAAAGAAGCTTGTCTGTCAAAGTTTGGATTCTACCTTCTGATTATCGGCACATTTGCAGCGATAACGGCATTACTTACCGGCGCTTTATTTACTTCTGAAATGGAGGGTGCGGCAGGAGCAGTAAAGGAGACTCACGAATTATTTGCATGGGTTACCGTTATTCTGCTGGTAATTTTATCTGCTTTCCGGATGCTACTTAAAGCACAAAACAAAGAAAATACCGATTTAAAATGGATCGCTTTTGCATTGTATGGGCTGGCGGCTATTTCAGTCAGTATCACCGGATTTTACGGAGGAACGCTCGTATATAATTATATGATGCCACTTTAACATTAATTTAAAAAAATCAAAACCATGAAGAACATTTTTTTATTTGCGATTATTGGCTTGATGGCCTTTGCAGGATGTACCCAAATCAAACCTGTGAAAACAATCGAAAACCTGAAAGCAGGCATTAAAGGTGAAACAACAGCAAGCGCCAAATATGCTGCATTTGCTCAAAAAGCCACCGAAGAAGGAAATGCCAACGTGGCCAAACTATTTATGGCTGCTTCGAAAGCTGAATCTATTCATGCTGCCAACCACAGAAAAGTGTTGGAAGGATTGGGCGAAAAAATGGAAGACTTTACTCCCGAGTTTGAAGTAAAAACAAGTGCCGAGAATCTTAAGGCAGCCATTGAAGGCGAAGGTTATGAAGTATCAACCATGTATCCGCAATTCCTTGCTGATGCCAAGGCCGAAAAAGTTGAAAAGGCTACAAAATCATTCACCTGGGCTTTTGATACCGAAAAGAAACATCATGAGTTTTATATCAAAGCATTAGAAGCCTTAAACACAATGACTGAAAATACTTTGCCGGTTGGATATGCTGTTTGCCCGGTTTGTGGCAACACCTATGATCAAGCAATGCTTGATGAAAAATGCGCCTTTTGTCAGACCAATAAAGAAAAGTTTCTCTTGATTTGAGTTTACATAAAATATAGCTGGCTAACCTGCCAGCTATATTTTTGAACGATTGCTAAAACTCATTTTATGGCAAAAATTGTCGTATTGGGAGCCGGCATTTCGGGTCATACCGCTGCAGCATTCCTTAAGAAAAAGCTGGGCCCGAACCATCAGGTTGTTGTTGTCAGTCCTGCGGAGTATTATCAATGGATTCCCTCCAACATTTGGGTAGGAGTCGGAAAAATGACCATCGACCAGGTTCGGTTCAAGCTGAAACCTGTGTACGATCGTTGGAAGATTGATTATAAGCAAGCAAAAGCTATCGCCATTTTTCCTGAAGGTGACGCAGGATTGGGACGGCCTTATGTAAGTATTGAATACACAGGTGAATCCAGTCGTGGTGAAACTGAAAGTGTTGATTACGATTACCTCGTCAATGCAACAGGACCAAAACTAAATTTTGCAGCGACAGAAGGTCTGGGACCGGGCAAGTATACTCATTCAGTCTGTTCATGCGATCATGCCGTAGCAACCTGGGATGCACTGAAAATTTGTTTTGACCGCATGGAGAAAGGTGAAACTCTCCGATTCCTTATTGGAACAGGCCATCCGGGTGCAACCTGTCAGGGAGCAGCTTTTGAATATGCACTGAATGTGGCTCACCAGATCAAAGCACGCGGACTTCAGGATAAAGCAGAAATTACCTGGATTTCGAACGAATACGAATTGGGCGACTTCGGAATGGGTGGCGCTTTTATCAAACGTGGAGGTTATGTAACTCCAACCAAAGTGTTTAGCGAATCTATTTTTGCTGAATATGGAATTCGCTGGATCAAACGTGCAGGTGTCATGAAGGTGGAAGAAGGAATTGTACATTATGAAACTCTCGATGGTGAAATGAAAACTACAGCTTTCGATTTTGCCATGCTTATTCCAGCCTTTGCAGGTGCCGGATTAAAAGCATACAATAAAAGAGGCGATGATATCACAGCTCAATTATTTGCACCCAGCGGTTTTATGAAAGTGGATGCCGACTATTCAGGCAAAGCTTTCGAGGACTGGTCAGTAGAGGATTGGCCTTCGACCTATCAAAGTCCGGCATTTGCCAATATATTTGCCACTGGTATTGCATTTGCACCTCCACACCAGATTTCAAAACCTATGAAAAGCCCGAATGGAACATTGATCACGCCGGCTCCACCGCGCACAGGTATGCCTTCAGGAGTAATTGGGAAAGTAGTGGCATTGAATATTGTTGAACAAATTAAAACTGGCCGAACCGATTTCAAGCACAAAGCTTCTATGGGCAAAATGGGAGCAGCTTGTGTGGTATCGGCTGGATACGGAATGATAAAAGGCAATGCTGCTACAATGACTGTTTACCCGATTGTTCCTGATTGGGAGAAATATCCGCAATGGGGACGTGACCTCAACTATACAGTTGGTGAAGCCGGATTGGCTGGTCACTGGATCAAAATATTTTTGCATTATATGTTTATTCATAAGGCAAAAGGATATCCTTTTTGGTGGTTAATTCCTGAATAGATTAGTTCAATTCCTATTCACTTAAAAATATTTACAATGGCAAAAAATATTGTACGCGGTTATTACGATGAATCGTATCCACCTTTACCCACAAAATCAACAATTTTCTTCCGGGGAAACCTCCTGTGGCAGGCTTGGCGCTTTATAGTGCTAAATCTTAAGATTATGCGCATCATTGTTGGTGGACATTCCTAAGTGATTAAGGATACTTCTTTATGTTTTTGTCCCTGTCCAACGCCAGTTCAGGTGCAATTTCCAGACTGCGAAAGTTTTATCTTGTTGCCTTTATTGAGTATCAACTGAAAAATAAGGTGAAGATTTGTTTGTTGCTCGGCAGTATGGATCTTTTCATATTCAGGTAAAAAGTGGTGGTTACCTGTTTGAGTTCTCGATGATTATTCCCGACTTCTATAACCAACTTGTTGAGTCGGGAGGTATCGGGATTTTGGGTTCGTTGTTCTCCCGGCATTGCCTTCTGGTCTTCCTGTGTCGTTTCTGATGTTCTCAGTTCCATCATAAAGTGATAATAGAATGAACTTATGGTCGAAAGATTGGTGATTGGTTTCAATCCGATACAACCAAGTCGAAATTTTGGCGTCATCCCTGAAATTTTCGGTTGTCCGAAATATTAAACTTTTAAAAACAGGCACAATTCTTAAAAATAAAAAACACAGGATGGGAAATTTCGTTGCTTTGACTTCAATATTTGTAAATTGCGTATCTGTTTTTAAAACCTTATCAACTTTAAATTCTAAACCATGACCATTCTAATCCTCGTTTTTGGCTTTCTGTTTGGAGCCATCCTGCAAAGTGCCAGACTAAATAAATACAACACCATCAGCGGAATGGCACGCCTCGAAGATTATACAATTGCCAAAGCTATTTTAGTCGCAATAGGAATTGGAGCCATTTTACTCAATATCGAAATCGGGATGGGATACGCAACTTTCCATGTAAAACCGCTGATTTTAGTTGGCATCACTTTGGGCGGGCTTATCTTTGGTTCAGGAATGGCCATTCTGGGTTATTGCCCGGGAACAATGGCAGTATCGCTGGGAGAAGGTTCGATGGATGCCCTGGTTGGTATCGTGGGCGGATTTGCAGGTGGAATTGTCTATACATTGGTTCAACCTGCAATTCAGGGAATGATGGGTCCTGATCTTGGAAAAATATCGCTTCAGAGCGCTTTGGGCAGCGGATCTCTTTTTTATATCATACTTTTTATTTTCGGAATTGTGTTGGTTGGCATTGCCTTCTGGTTGCATCAACTGGAACTAAAGAAAAGTTATACCTGGTTATATGCCGGAATTTTGCTTGCGGTATTGGATGCCATCGTTTTTATGACTTCGGTTTTCGATCGTCCGATTGGAGCATCAACTTCTTATCCATATTTGGGCGATTTAATGATTGGCCTGACTCAAAACAATTATTATACAAGTATTCAAAAGCCCGGAAACTGGGAATTGATTTTTCTTTCCGGAGCCTTCCTTTCCGGCCTGGTAATTTCTTTAATCAGGAAGGATTTTAAAACTCAACTTATATACTCCGGATGGTCAAAAACAGAAGGGAACTCGTCTGTAAAACGGATCATTTGGGCTTTTGTGGGTGGATTTATCCTTCTATTCGGAGCAAGAATGGCTGGAGGTTGTACCAGCGGGCATGTTATTTCGGGAGGAATGCAGGTTGCGGCCAGTAGTTTGTTGTTTGGCGCATTTGTTTTTGCCGGACTTTTGCTTACCGGAATTTTTTTTTACCGGAAAGGTTAGTTTATTGCGCTGATCTGGACTTGAAAAAGGAATCAACTATATCTTTTTTATTAGAGTTGATTTTATCCTTTTTTGCTTAATTCAATTAACCCGTTTTGATTAATAACTACAATATCTTTCTCGTGCAATACAATCAATCCATCCTTTTCAAAGCTTTTCAGCAACTTCACCGCACTTTCCGTCGAAATTCCGGCAAAATCTGCTATGTCTTTTCGTGAAAGAAGCTGGAATATCTCCGGACTTTCAGTCTTCAAATTATCAATGTACAGCAAAGTATCAGCCATGCGACCGTTCATTTGCTTGTACATAACTGTTCTCAGTGTATCGAAAAGGTTGTTGTTTTGCTCACAATACCGTTTAATAATATTGAACCCGAATTCGCCGTTTTGCTTTACGACTGCGGCAATGGCATCTTTTTCAACCAGATAGACCTGACAATCGGTCAATGCCACAGACGAATAATTGAAAGTGTTTTTTGTGAAAACTGCCGATAAGCCAACAAATTCCCCCGGCTGAATAATCCTTAAATTAAAGTTTTTTGAACTGTCACCTTCGATGTATTGCTTTGCCAATCCCTTGATTACAAACAAAACGTAGGAGGCAAATGCCCCTTGTTTGGTCAGGTTATCACCTTTCCTAAATAGTACTTGTGTTTTACTTGCCCTCACCAATTCAGCTTCTTCTGATGAAAGCATCTGAAAACAAGGTGCCTGAATATCGCAAATAAATTCCTGATCGGTTTCGAGTATCGGTTTCATGTTTAACAATTCCTGAATTGAATTTGTAAAGTTAGGATTATATCAATAAAAAAGTTGTGGTAGTTCAATTCAGGAGCAGATGTGCTTCAGCCCAAAAATCTTTAGGCTCCGTATTTTGTGATGTAGTTTTGTGGTATTACAATTTAAACATAAATGATCATGTTATACACGAATTTAAAACACATTGAAAGAGCAGCTGATCATGCCCGAATAGTCAATGAGAACAAAAACGTACTGGTTATCTGTGGCAGGATGGGTCCTTCATGTATTCCGGTTTACCGGATTGCCGAAGAGTTGGAAAAAGAATACCCCAATGTGCAGTTCTACGACATGGAATATGACAATCCAGAATCGAATGTAATCAGAACTCTTTCTGAAGTTAAAGATTTTATGAGTATTCCGTTTACCATTTACTACAAAAACGGAGAAGTAATAAAAGCAACATCAGGAAATCAAACCAAAGCTCAGGTATCAGTAATTTTAGATCATGAATATGTTGCCGCCTTAATTGATGGCAACTAAGTAAATACATAAAAATAAAATATTAAATCAAAGTAAGATGCAAATAGTATTAATAGTAATCGGGATCCTTATAACAGCTTTTATAGTCATGCTTTTTATTGCAAAGCTAAAAATGAAAAACACTCCTTTGGTAGCCGATCATGCCAAAGTATTGACCCTTACAGACCAGAATTTTCAGCAACTCACGAAAAACAAACTGGTATTGGTCGATTTTTGGGCAAGCTGGTGCGCACCCTGTCGCATGATGGCTCCGGTTTTGAACGATGTAGCCGGGGAATTATCAGAGAACAGACTTGTTGGAAAAGTTGATATTGAACAATTCCAGTCGCTCGCCCAGAAATTTAAAGTGCGCAACATCCCAACCATGATCTTGTTTAAAAACGGTGTCGAAATCAACCGCTTTGTCGGCGTAAAATCAAAAGAGTATTTGTTAAAAGAAATTGCTAAAGTTGGATAAAAAAATGGAAAATATATTAATCATAGGGGGAGTTGCTGCCGGAGCAACTGCGGCAGCGAAAGTTCGTCGCATATCTCCAACCGCTAAAATAACAATGCTTGAAGCCGGACCTGACATCTCGTTTGCCAATTGCGGATTGCCGTATTATATAGGAGGAGATATAAAAAGCAGATCGAAACTGATTCTTCAAAGTCCCGAGAGTTTTAATGATCAATATGGAGTTGAAGTTCACATAAATACAGTTGTATCGTCTATCGACAAAGGAGCTCACAAAGTTAAAACCAGGGATTCCTTAACTGGTGAGCAGAAAACATTCGAATACACCAAATTAATTATGGCACAGGGAGGTCGCCCCATTAAACCAACCTTGCCCGGCGCCGATTTCGATCATGTATTCACGCTTTGGACCCTGGACGATATGGATAAGATTTCGCATCATCTGGAGGTAAAGAAGCCTAAAAATGCAGTTGTTGTAGGTGGTGGATTTATTGGTCTCGAAATGGTGGAAGCTTTGGTAAAAAGAGGTTTGAACGTAAATGTGGTGGAAATGATGCCGCATGTGATGGCCGTTATGGAAGCCGAAACAGCCGGATTTATTGAGAATGAAATGCTATCCTACGGAGTGGGCATTCACACAGGTGCAGGAGTTACTGAAATTGGTTCACGTTCAGTAAAACTCGACAATGGAAAAATACTCGATGCCGATATGGTTTTGCTATCTATCGGTGTCCGTCCAACCTTGCAATTGGCAATAGATGCCGGTCTCATAATAGGAGAGGCAGGAGGATTATTGGTCAATTCACAATTGCAAACTTCTGATCCCGATATTTTTGCTGCCGGTGATATGGTGGAAATTGAACATCGGGTAAACGGTAAAAAAGTACGCATTCCGCTGGCAGGGCCTGCAAACCGTCAGGGACGAATTGCCGCTGAAAATGCACTTGGCGGAAATCACCCTTATAAAGGTTCAATCGGAACATCAGTAGTTCGGGTATTCGAAGCAGTAGCCGGGACAACTGGTTTATCCCTGAAACAAGCTCGCTCTGCCGGAATGGATGCCGATGCAGTTGTTGTTCATAAAGAACATCACACGTCCTATTATCCCGGTGCTGAAACTGTAACAACCATGTTGATTTATGACCGTAACACAGGAATTATTCTTGGTGGACAGACGGCAGGATATAAAGGTGCTGATAAACGCCTTGATGTGATTGCAACTGCGACAGCTGCAAAATTGACAATCAGCGATATTGCAGATATTGACTTTGCGTATTCGCCACCAATCGGAACAGCCAACGATGCCATTAACATGGCTGCCTATACCGCCGAAAACAGAGTTTCCGGTTTCAGTCCATCCATCACAGTTTCAGAACTTGACGCATTTATTGAAGGGAAGAATCCCGTTTTTGTTGATGTTCGCGATGTTTTTGCTTTCGAGAAAAGTCATGTTAAAGGAGCCATTGATATTCCGCTGGAATTATTGGCCCAACAAATCAATAATATACCTACAAATCGTACAGTGATTGTTTACGACGAAACCGGGAAAAAGGGACATCAGGCACTTCGCACATTATTGGGCGCAGGTTATCATGATGTTACCAATATTTCCGGAGGACATACATCGTTGCAGCGACAAGCCAGAACCACAGGTTTTAAAAACCTGAAAATTGATCTTTTGCCAGTTGAGTCAAAATCATTGGAAGAAGAAACAGCGAAGGTTGAAGAAAAAGCTGCTGAGAAAGTACAAGATGAAAACTCAACCATCATTGTGGATGTTCGTACTGTTGAAGAATTTGAGGATGGCGCTTATCCCGATGCTGTCAACATTCCGTTGGACGAATTAATGGTGCGTTTTGAAGAGTTAGGCAATAATGCGGCACGTGAGATAATTGTGTATTGTGCTTCCGGAGCCCGTTCGGCTTATGCGCAGCGAATGTTGATGCAAGTTGGTTATGCCAAAGTAAAAAATGGCGGTGGACTCGCTCAAATGATGAGGCAGAGATAATCTTCAATAAAACTAAATAACCTATGCAAACAGTATCATCATTAATCGATTTTAACAGAAAAATGGAGGGACAGGAACTTGTTGCCCTATTCATGCACAATCCTGAAGATGAATCGTCCCGATGTGCATTCCGAAGTATTTCGGAAGCCAACTATTTAAGCCGGACAACTAAAGTTTACCTTGCGGATATGAGTCAGGTTCCCGATTTGCATACATTTTACCAGATTACAAGCACACCTTCGTTATTGTTTTTTGTGAATGGCAAATTGGTCAATGTTCTTAATGGCTGCCACGAAAGTGATTATTTAAAAGCCTTAATGAGTAATTCAATTCAATTATGAAGCAAGTATTAATTCTGGGTGGCGGTTTTGCCGGCATTCAGACGGCCATTGAGCTGCATAAAAGTGGAAAGTTTAAAGTGACGCTGGTTTCCGACCGTGATTTCCTGTACCTCTTCCCCATTTCAATTTGGGTTCCGGTGCATCAAGCCGAATTTGAAAATGTAAAGGTTCCTTTGGCAGATATCAGGAAAAAATATCCTTTCGAGGTAATAATTGATAAGGTAAAGGAAATCCATGCATCCGATCATCAGGTTGTTTGTGATAACCAGACATTAAACTATGACTATCTGGTGGTTGCTTTCGGTGCAGATAAAATGAAGCACAAAGGAATCGAAAACACTTTGTCAATCTGCGGAAAGCCCGAAGTTTCCTTGTCAATCCGCGACGGATTGGATAAATTAATTGAGCAGGGAAGCGGTAAGATTGCTGTTGGATTTGGCGGCAATCCAAAAGACAAATCTGCGGTACGCGGTGGTCCAGGGTTCGAATTGATTTTTAACATTCACCATTTGCTCAAAAAGAAGAAAATCAGACAGAATTTTGAGCTTACTTTTTTTGCCCCGATGGAAGAACCAGGTGCGAAAATGGGAAAAGGAGCGTTGCCGATGTTGAATAAAATGTTCGGTCAATATCAGATTAATAAGCGGTTTGGGAAAAAGATCACTGAGTTTGAACCTAAATCGGTTGTGTTTGAAGATGGATCAAAACTGGATGCTGACCTGATATTATTTATCCCCGCTTCAGCAGGTCACAGTGTGCTTCAGTCAAGCGATTTGCCTTTTTCAGAAGCTGGTTTTATAAAAATTGATAATTACTGTCAGGTTCCCGGATTTTCAACTGTTTATGCCATCGGCGACATTGCTGCAATTGAGGGACCTGAGTGGATTGCCAAACAGGGCCACATTGCTGAATTGATGGGCCAGAATGCAGCTCATAACATCATTGAATCAGAGAAAGGCACGACAAACAAAAAAGGATATCAGGATTCATTGAATATTTTATGCGTGATGGATACTGGCAATGGTGCTGCCTTTATTTTCAGGAATAGTAAGAAATCATTCATTATTCCGATGCCCATCGTTGGTCATTGGATGAAAAAAGGATGGGGAATGTATTCAAAATTGACCAAAGTTGGCAAATTTCCACGTTTGCCGGGAATGTAAAAACCTAGTATAAAAAGTATGAGAAAAGTATTAAAGGTGTTGGTAAGTAACAGGATGATTATCTTGACGATATTAGGAATTTCGTTATATTTAGGCATTTCGCAATACAATATTTCGTTGTGGTTCATACTGCTTTATGGCGCATTTTTAGGTGTTATTTTTGGAAAAGTGTTTTGCCGGTGGCTTTGCCCATTGGGTCTGATTATGGAAATGTTGATGAGCATGGGTGGCGACGACGGTAAAATCAAGCAAATGTACCAATATCACAAAATCGGATGCCCGATTGCATGGATTTCAGGGTTCCTGAATAAGTACTCGATTTTCAGGATAAAACTAAATGAGGATACTTGCAAGAATTGCGGCATTTGTGATAAACAATGCTACATCGTGGCGATGGAACCGGCAAAATTCAGTTTATATAAACCAAAAATGATTGCTCCGGGCAGTAGTTACACTTGTTCAAAATGTCTGAAATGTGTGGCATCCTGTCCAAACGGAAGTTTAACTTACAAAGTTTAAATAAGATGAAAGCAAACTTTGATACAATAATTAACGATACAAAGCCTGTTATAGTTGATTTTCACGCATTGTGGTGCGGCCCGTGTAAAGTACAGTCGCCAATTTTAAAGGAAGTCGCTTCTGAACTTGGTGATCGGGTCAGGGTGATCAAAATTGACGTGGATCAAAACCCGGAAGTAGCAAATCGTTATCAAATACGGAGTGTACCTACGCTTATGATTTTCAAAAACAGTGAAATAGAATACAAACAGCCAGGTGTACACACCAAACAACAATTAATGAATGTGTTGCAAAATATTTTTTAGAAATATTAATTAACTATAAAAACTATGTTTGAAGGAATTAAAAGGCTTTTAGGGATAACAGCTACTGACTATGCTCAATTAATGGCAGAAGGTGCACTGATTTTAGATGTTCGTACCAGTGGCGAATTTTCAACAGGACACATAAAAGGTTCGATCAACATTCCCGTCGAGAAACTCGCTCGCAATATTTCAAAGTTGAAAGCTAAAAATAAACCCATTATTACTTGTTGTGCATCAGGATCGCGCAGTGGATCAGCAAAAAGTATTCTGCAATCACATGGGCACACAAATGTTTACAATGGAGGTGCATGGCAAAGTTTAAAAAACAAAATAAAATAATTAGTAACATCTTCATATATTGCAACTTACAAATATTACTTAAAACAACAATCTTAAAAATTAAATATGATTATCCGCATAATGACCTATTGTAAATTCTCGACTTGAAATCGGTGTTGTAACTAACGGCAGCAATAAGCAACCTGTCGAAAATAGCTTCACCAAAATAGCGTCGGTTGAATTTATAGCAGAACTCGTTCAAGT
>JBBRXN010000090.1:0-21509 GCA_038248385.1 Bacteroidales bacterium | reverse complement strand
TGATTCAGTATTAATTGTGGCATTAACGGTAATTTCCGTCAAAGCCAATGGTTTTACTTTCGAAAGGACGAATCAGCTCGTCGGCTAAAATGCTCAGTTCTCTTTTGGTGATGGCCAGTTTGGGATCAAATTCCCGTTTCAGGCGATTTTCCCAGATTATTTGCAATTCAGGTGAAATATCTTTGCCAAGATATTTTATGAACAGTTCTCTGGCTTTGCGGATGGTCAGAAGTGACTGATCGCCTGAAACTGCAATTTTGCTGTCAAAAGCATTTAATCCTTCCGAAAATTCCTTCACTGTCAGGGTGGTATCCGGATAAAACCAGGTACGGTTGGCCCATTTGTAGGCTTCACCTTTTACTTTCAGGATTCCTGAAGCTGTAATCCGCTGAATAGCCTGAAAGTCCTGATCTTTTGGATTCACATCCACCAACGGCATCAGGTAGGCACCGGCATCAAGTAATGTTTGCTGTACTTTCCTGATGTTGATGTCGCGAACATTTTGATTGTTCTGAACACTCAATGCAGCCAAAACGCCGGCTGCTTGTCCGGTCAGCAAAACACAGGGTTGAAGCCGGGTTGATCCGTTAATAAGGTTGGAAACCGAAATGGCTTTATCGGAAACGATCAGTCCGTCAATTTTTTCAGGAATAAGTGCTCCCAGTGGTATGTTGAAAGATGGTACAGCCGGAAAATGGATTTTGGGTGCGTCGGGGTTACAGGCATGGTGGTGGTCAACCGGATAGTCGCCTACCGAAATGCCGGTACGATACAATGGTTGATTCCCGTAGATATTAAGAACATGATTAATCGTCATTCGCTGAATCCCGCGCAAACGTCGGCCTTCGCGATGGTACGGAACAAGTGCAAGTTTATCTTCTGAAGGAAATTCGTCATCGGCAAGTCCAATGTTTTTATACCCAAGTTCAGTTTGTATGTAGTAAATGAAGTTAAGTGTACGTTCCTTTGCTTTTTTCAATTCTTCTCTCCGTTGAGACCAATCCATTTCGACTACATTCAGATAGATGTCGTTCCCATGCCTCGGCCAGTTGATCATGAATTTGTTGTTGGGTAGGCGACCATAATTCAACATTTTTTCGCAATCAATAAGAATTGAATCTACCGTCATTGAACATGAACCCTTGAATAACTCAGAATTATAATTTTTTGGTTTTTCGATGGTTTTATCCGCCCCTGTTCCGTAATCTTTTAAGACTGCGGCCCAGGTTAGATCCTGTACAATATTGTTTGCTACTTCCGGGGCATTTTCTTCACCAGTCACTGATTTCGCTTCCATCCCCAAATTGTATTCAGCACCGGCCATTGCCAGTCCGTCGCCCAAATCGGTGGCGTCAATTACTACTTTTGCCTGAACAGTCAGTCGTTCTTTCTGCTCGTTTTCAAAAACGGCTCCGGTAACTTTGTTGCCTGATTTGATTACTTTATTGAGATGGTAGCCATAAATTATCGAAAGTTGTTTTTCGGCAGCGGACATCGACTTAAAAATGCTGTCGCCGATATGAGGTTCGAACTGTGTATTGCTTACCCAACCGGTGGCAAGCGCTTTTTCGCCTCCATAATGAGCCCGGAGTTTTTCGCGAAACTCATTCCAGATTCCAGATGGTAGCCGGTGATTTCCGTCTGTACAGCTCACCCCCGCAGCGGTAATCATACCTCCCAGCCAGGGAGTTTCTTCAATAATAAGCGTTGGTACATTTAACCTTGCTGATTGCAGCCCGGCAGAAATACCACTGGTAGTTCCTCCAATCACCAATACATCAGTTTGACGGATTTGCTCTTTTGGTCCGCAGGCTGCAAAACTCAGGAAGACGCAGCAGGTAAAAAATACTATGTAATTTCTTTGTTCCATCGATCTTAAACTTTTAGCTTTAAACTTGTTATGTTCTCCAAAACCATTTGATCCGGGTAAAAACTATCGTCACCAGTGTTACCAATGTTGTGATGAGCAAACCTTTCAAAAATCCAAGCCATGGATTGCTGTTAAAAACTGATAAGTAATCAGCAAGTCCTGCAATACTCAAAACCGGCATGACGAGCATTGATGAGGCTACGTATGCAATCATAGGGTTTTGCCCCGATTGAATTAAAAAGCGGAAATACTTGCTTTTTCCAAAGAAGTCGCAGGTAACCGAAAAGAAGATCAGTGACATAAATGCCAATCCTGAAGTGACAAAATAATAACTGTAGGTGGAGTGATCTTTCCGGATGCCGCCTTCGTAGGCTTCGAAAAATAATCCAAGCATCAGCAGATAGGCTCCTGCGTGAAATAGCTTTTTCCATCTCAGGTTTGAAGTGGATGTCTTTATAGTCACAGATTATTTGTTTTTGTAATTTTTAAAGTATTCAGGATGTTTTTTTAGTCCTTCGAAAAAGAAAAAACATTCGCCTTTGATGCCGTTTTTGCGGTTTTCCACAATCATGCTGTCTAAAAATCCTTCCGTAGGACTTTTGCCATTTACCTGCAGCAACACACCCGGGAAAAATCTTTCCTTTTCTCCGTTTTTTAACCACTTTATTTGTTCCCGGAGCGTCGCTGTGTAGGCTTTCATATTGTATCGGTACACCTGGGGGCACACATAATCGACATATCCTTTGGCCATCCATGCAGGCCAGTCCTGCAAATATTGCTCTTTTGCCCACGGATGAATGCTTGGAGCCATGCTCACAATCAATTCCGGACGAATGTTTTTCAATTCGTTATATAATTTTCCGAGGTAATTTGTCAGCAGATCAGCCCTCCAGTTGATCCATTCCTGATCTTTTGAATTGGCGGGAGGCGACTGGCCATTGTGCTGCAATCTATATAAATTGGTGGTGTATGAATCATATCCCGATTCGGAAGGAACTGCAGGCAACCGATCGTCGCCCTGTATGCCATCAACTTTATAATTTGCAGCAACTTCCTTAATAATAGAAGTAATGAAATTCTGAACTTCGGGATTAAATGCATTCATCCACTCAAATCCGTTTTTGGAAACCAGTTTTCCCTCTTTGTTTAATGCTGCCCATTCAGGGTATTTCTTAAGAATCATTCCTCCATTTTCATTGTATGATGAGGAAAATCCGAATTCGAACCAGGCGTGTACCTTAATATTTCTGGCATGGGCTTCTTCAATCATTTCCTGAAGCGGATTCCTCCCGTTGAAACGTTCCATGATGGGTATTCCAAACCTTTCATTCATGACAGCACTTGGATACAAGGTACGTGCCCGGTTCCAGACAACCATATAAATATTGTTGATGCCCGATTCTTCACAAAGTCGGACCGCTTCTTTAATGTTTTCGCGTGAGTCGAGAGCCGTACTGGCTACATTTGTCAGCCATACACCTTTAACCGGCACAGATTGACTGTATGCTGGAAGGAATGCAGCAATAAATAACGAGATGCAAATAATACAAATAGCCAAGAGGTGTTTGCTGGTTATCATCATGCCTGGTCGAATTAAATTTATTAATTCACCAAACAAAATTAATTAAAATTTATTAAATAGTCTTTAATATTAAATATATTTAAAAACATATCTTTTAATTAATAAACCATTTAAGAAGTAGAGTTTTGTTTATTGTTTCAGACGGAATGGAGAAAAATTTACACGCTGTAGAAGAGTTTATCACGAAGGATATAGCAGGCTCCGATTACACCGGCTTTTGATCCCAATGCCGACATTTTTAATTCCATATCGAGGCTCACAAGGCTTAATGAATATTTATGAATATTGGAACGGATTGGTAAACGCAAATACATATCAGTTTCGGCAAGGGCCCCGCCAAGTATTACAAGTTCAGGATTAAAGATATTGATCAGCATCGAAAGATACCGGCCCATCTTGCTTCCAATCTCTTCAATGATCTCAATACCAAGTGTATCTTCATTTTCGGTAACAGCTTTCAGAATATCATCAATGGTAATATCTTCGATAGGCTTTTTCCCTGAAAGAATTGATGTTGACCCGTTTTCGAGCGCCTTTTTAAATTTTCGTTCAAGGGCGAACCCTGAAATTTCTGTTTCAAGACAGCCTTTTTTTCCGCATTGGCATATAATTTCATTATCGAATACGGGACTGTGTCCAAATTCTCCGGAATAACCTGATTTTCCATAGTATAGTTTGCCGTTGGTAACAATTCCGATTCCAACTCCCCATCCAATATTTACAAAAATGACATCTTTTTCGTTTTGAACCACTCCGCAGTTGTACTCGCCATAAGCCATAGCACGCGTGTCGTTTTCAAGGAAAGTTTTAATGTTTATCTGCGATTCAATAATCTCGCTCAACGGTCTTTCTTCGAAGAAAAAGTAGCTGTAACTAAACCCTTTTCGCGAATTAATCCGACCACTAAGGTTTATGCAGGCCCCGATAATCTTCTCATGAGGGACCCCGGAGTCAGCGACAAACTGATTAATGATTGTACATAGCGAAAAAAGTGATTCGCGCGTATTTTCGAGTGTATAGGTAATGTTTTCCGAAAGTTTAACAAATTCATTGTTAAAATCCTGAATGCCAATGCTGATTGAATTTCGCTTTACTTCAACACCAAGGTAATAACAAGCTTTCGGGTTTATTCCATATTGTGAGGGCCGTCTGCCGCCCGCAGTACCAACTTTGCCAGTCTCAAAAACGATTCCTTCCTCTATCAGCTCCGAAATGATTTTGGTAACCGTTGGTATGCTGAAGTCGGTTTCCTTGCAAAGTTCTGCAATGGTTGCCTCTCCGGTAAGGGTCAGGCGTTTGATGATGCTCTTTTTGAGTTTAATCAGTTTGAGCGTCGAAAGCGAAATATCTTCAGGATAATCGAGCAGAATAGAAAGGCTCATGTCAATTATTAAATAAATTTAAAAATAGGATTGAAATAATTTAATAATTCAAAAGAAGTAATTTGAATTATTAATTCCAAATTATTTCAAATGAAACGTCCATTCCACTGGATTTAATTTCGTAGAAGTCGTCACAAGAGGAATTAAAAATATGGAAATAATTATATCAACTTTACGTTTCGATTTCTTCGGTTTGTGATTTCTTTTTACGAATATCGTAAAATCGAAACAAGTCAAAGCAAAATAGCATGATTACTTAATAATTCACTTACGAAACCTATTAAAATCAAAAGGAATGAAAAAACTGATATTATTATTTTTGACGAGTATTTGTATGCTTCAAACCTTTGCCCAGTGGAAACCTGCAGGCGATAAAATCAAAACCGTCTGGTCCGAAAAGATCGATGTAAACAATGTTTTGCCTGAATATCCAAGGCCAATCATGGAACGATCAGAATGGTTGAACCTGAATGGTTTATGGAATTATTCCATCCTGAAAGCCGGATTGGCTGAACCTTCAAAGTTTGATGGACAGATTTTGGTTCCGTTCCCGGTTGAATCAAGCCTTTCAGGAGTTCAAAAAACAGTTGGTGGGGAGAACGAAGTTTGGTACAAACGAAACTTTATCGTGCCTGCCAAATGGAAAGGCAAAAATGTGTTGCTGAATTTCGGCGCCGTTGACTGGAAAGCTGAGGTTTGGGTGAACGATATCAAAATCGGTTCACACACTGGCGGTTATACTCCATTTTCGTTCGATATTACTCCTTTTCTGAACAAAACCGGCGAACAGAAGCTGGTTGTAAAAGTTTGGGATGGCACTGACAAAGGATTTCAGCCACGCGGGAAGCAGGTAAGTAAACCCAACTCAATTTGGTACACTGCTGTAACCGGAATATGGCAAACTGTTTGGATGGAACCTGTTGCGACTAAGCATATTGAAAAAATCCTGACTGTTCCGGATATCGATAAAGGTCTGGTTGCGGTGAATATTGCAACCAGGACAAGTACTTTTGGCGATGTGATTGAAGTGAAAATATTTGACGGACAAAAGGAAATCGTGTCTTCAAAGGCTTCGTCAACCGAAAAAATGGAAATTGCAGTTCCCGGGGCTAAATTATGGAGTCCTGAATCACCTTTTCTTTATACACTGAAAGTGAATCTGATCAGTAATGGAGTGGTTGTTGATCAGGTAAGCAGCTATTTTGCGATGCGGAAAATTTCGGCTAAACGCGATGAGAACGGCATCGTTCGACTGGAACTAAACAACAAGGCCTACTTCCAGTTTGGTCCGCTCGATCAGGGTTGGTGGCCCGATGGACTTTATACAGCGCCAACCGACGAAGCGTTGAAATACGACATTCAGAAAACCAAAGATTTCGGATTCAACATGATCCGCAAACATGTGAAAGTGGAACCTGCCCGTTGGTACACCCATTGCGATCAGCTTGGAATTTTGGTTTGGCAGGATATGCCCAGCGGCGACCGTTCACCGCAATGGCAGAGTCAAAACTATTTCGATGGCAACGAAATGAGACGCAGTCCTGAATCTGAAGTCAACTACCGCAAAGAGTGGAAAGAAATCATAGATTACCTGTATTCAAATCCTTGTATCGTGACCTGGGTGCCGTTTAATGAAGCATGGGGACAATTTAAAACTCCTGAAATTGTTGAATGGACCAAAAACTACGATTCAAGCCGGTTGGTGAATCCTGCCAGTGGCGGAAATCATTATCCGATCGGTGACATGCTCGACCTGCACAATTACCCGGGACCGAGCATGTATCTGTATGATGGTTGGCGTCCGACTGTTTTAGGCGAATACGGAGGTATCGGAATGCCTGTTGAAGGTCATCTTTGGGCTTCCGATAAAAACTGGGGCTATGTTCAATTTAAAAGTTCAAAGGAAGTAACCGACCAATACCTGAAATATGCCAACGAACTGTTGAAAATGATTAAAACAGGTTTTTCAGCCGCGGTTTATACCCAAACTACTGATGTGGAAGGCGAAGTAAACGGCTTTATGACCTATGACCGGAAAGCAATAAAAATGGATGAACAACGAATTAATGAAATCAATCGGAAGATTTGTAATTCGTTGAATGAATAGTTGTTGTTATTTGGAGTGATCGGATGAACACGGGTTCATTCGGTCACTTTTTTTGTTTATTTACTCGTTTAAACCGCAATTCGTTTTCCACAATTAGACTCCAGGTCATAAATTTGTTTTGCAAAACAATAACGATAGGTATTATTTCAGTTTAGCATCAATGATTTTACAGGAAATTGGATGATAAAAGCTGGATTATTCTTACTTTTATATTTACTATCTTAACCTGAAAATCATGAAATCAATTTTTTTCGCTTCAATCATAGCATTTATAAGCTTTTACGCTTTCAGTCAGGAACCTGCCGGGCCAGTACTCAAAAAGGAAATTGCAGGAAAATACGAAGGTGAATTAAAGAAAGAACTTGCGCATGGCCAGGGAACCGCAATTGGGTTGGACACCTATACCGGGCACTTCAGCAAAGGACTTCCAGATGGTGAAGGCATTTACACTTTCAGCAAAGGAGATATTTACCGCGGTAATTTTTTGAAAGGTTTCTTCTCGGGAAAAGGCGTTTTGATTTATAAAAAAGCCGACGGTGACAGCATTGTTGAAGGCTATTGGCAAGTTGGGAAATATGTAGGGAAAATCCAGGTTGCACCGTATGATATTTCAAATAAAACAGGCAGTGTTAACCCAAGTATCATTCGAACCGGCGATGGTAATAAAATTGAAATCGCGGTTATGGATCCCTTTAATAACTATGTTATGCCAGAGATCATGGGCATTGGTGAATTCACTCAGGAAACCTATTACTCGCGCAACTATTTTGCAGATGCGGTATTCCCAATCACTTTCGATATCCGATATAACTGCTCCAATAAAATGAATTCGGGGATTATCACCAGCACCATCCGTATTAAATTAAATAAACCCGGGAATTACCAAATTACACTTCGGAATTAGTCGAAGGAAACTGATTGTTTTATTTTACAGACTCAATCATGGTTGCAGCAAGTGGTAACTGATTACTGCAACTGCCTGCTACCTCTTCCTGATCAAGCTTTTAATCAGGTCAACTTTCTCCTGTTTGTAGGGAGTTCCGTCGGGATGGATAACCATTCACGGATCAGCGCCATCCAATATCGGATTGGTAAAATTGGTTTTGACTTCTGTTCCGGGATAGGGTTCCTTTTCGCTGCCTCGTCCGAATGAAACAATTGTCAGCATTGAGAATACAGAGTTTTTAGTTTAATAATCATTTAGTTATTTCCCCTCATTCGAAAACGAATACGGGTAAGCTTTTTCATCAATGCCTCTACTCATATTCGGTTTTGCCGTCATTTTAAAATTGATGGTTGCACCTTTCATCAGTTCTTTGTGGCTTAACCAGTTCTTTATATAATCTTTTCCGTTAAGAGTCATGGATTGAATGTACTTGTTATCGGCACTGTTTTCAGGCGCATTTAAAATCACTTCCTTTCCGTTTTCGAGTTTAATTGTAATTTTTTTGAAAAGCGGAGCGCCTAAAACATATTGGTCGCTTCCGGGGCAGACCGGGTAAAAACCCATAGATGAAAATACATACCAAGCCGAAGTTTGCCCGTTGTCTTCATCGCCGCAATAACCATCAGGAGTAGGCAGGTACATGCGGTCCATTACTTCTCGCGCCCATTTCTGGGTTTTCCATGGTTGACCGGCATAGTTGTACAGGTAAATCATGTGCTGAATGGGCTGATTGCCATGAGCATAGTTGCCCATGTTCATGATCTGCATCTCACGAATTTCGTGAATTACTTGTCCGTAGTAGGAGTCATCAAAAATCGGCGGAACCACAAAAACAGAATCAAGCATACCGACGAATTCATTTTTACCGCCCATCAGATCAATCAATCCCTGAACATCGTGAAATACCGACCAGGTATAGTGCCAGCTGTTCCCTTCGGTGAAAGCATCGCCCCATTTGAACGGGTTGAATGGTTTCTGAAACGAACCATCCTGATTTTTTCCGCGCATCAGTTTGGTTTCCGGATCAAACACATTCCGGTAATTTTGGCTTCGTTTGGCAAATAAATCAATCTCTTCATGAGGGCGTTTCAGTTCTTTTGCTAATTGGTAAAGCGTCCAGTCGGCAAAGGCATATTCGAGGGTGCGGGCCGTATTTTCGTTGATTTTTACATCGTATGGAACATATCCCAACCTGTTATAATAATCAACCCCTTTGCGGCCTACTGACGAGAGTGGGCCTTCGGTTTTGGTATTTTTCAGGGCCGCTTCGTAAAGCGTATTAATGTCATAGCCCCGTGCACCTTTCAGGTACGCATCAGCAATAATGGTGGCCGAATTGGAGCCGATCATACAATCACGATGCCCCGGACTGGCCCATTCTGGAAGGAACCCGCTCTCTTTGTAAGTATTGATTAATCCTTCCTGAATTTGCGTATTCAGGGAAGGTTCCATCAGGTTGAAAAACGGAAAAACAGCACGGAAGGTGTCCCAGAAACCATTGTCGGTGAACATTGCACCCGGTAAAACCTGTCCGTTGTATGGACTGTAATGCACCATTTTATCATTTTTATCGAATTCAAAGAACTTTCGTGGAAATAACATGGTTCGGTAAAGGCACGAATAAAAAGTACGGGTTTGATCGGTTGTTCCTCCTTCAACCGCGATACGCGAAAGTTCATTGTTCCATATTTCTCGGCCCTTTTGACAAACCTTATCGAAATTATCGTTGCCAAGTTCCTTCAGGTTCAGTTCAGCCTGTTCGAAACTGATGAAGGAAGACGCTACCCTTGCCTGAACCAGTTCGCCTTTTCGGGTAACAAAGCGGATGGCTGCACCTACATGATCATCCTTTAATTCTGCTGTTCCTGAAACGATTTTATTGTCGCTCCAAACCTGGCTTTCAGCAAATGGCTGATCGAACTGAACTACGAAATAATTTTTAAAATATTCAGGAACGCCGCCACTGTTGCGGGTTGTATAACCGATTAATTTATTTTCTTCGGGAATGATTTTGATGTATGAGCCTTTATTGAAAGCATCAATCAGCACCCACGATTTTTCGTTTTCAGGAAAAGTAAAGCGGAAAATGGCTGCACGTTCGGTGGGCGTAATTTCGGTTGTTACATCGTAGTCGGCCAGATAAACGCTGTAATAATATGGTTTAACTGTTTCAGCTTTGTGCGAAAACCAGCTGGCACGATCTTCTCCTGATATTTTCAATTCCCCCGTCAGCGGGAAAAGCGAAAACTGACCGTAATCATTGATCCACGGACTGGGCTGATGTGTTTGTTTAAAACCCTGGATATGTGTGGCATCGTAAGCATATACCCAGCCGTCGCCCATTTTCGCGGTTTGCGGTGTCCAGAAATTCATTCCCCACGGCATAGCAATAGCAGGATAAGTATTCCCGCTTGACAATGAATAATTGGAATCGGAACCCATCAGCGGATTGACGTAATCGACGGGTGATAATTGTTGGGCAAAAGTATGTAATGAAATAAGCAAAAGAAGGCTGATCAGTAAGGATTTCATGTTTGGTATGTTTAGATAAATATGTGTTTTCTACAATTTTTCCGGATTTTAATCAGTAATTAATACACACAAGCAATCCGAAATACTCATTACCAAAATGGTTTTTTTTTTGAATTTCGGATGTTTAATAACCTGGAGCAATATAGTAAAGTGGCGCCAAAAAAATAAATCTCCTGATAGTTATTTCCGAAAACAATTCAATAAAACCGAATGTGCCGAAGGCCCTTCATTGAAGAGTAGATCCAGGATACTTAAATCGGGAACAAAACCGAATTTTTCAGAAAAAACCTGCGTGTAGGATTGGGCTATAAACTGCCGATCATCGGCATTTCGGTGTGCTTTCGGACTGATTTTCTCCCTGAAATTCAGGTGACCTTCAGGGATTTGTTCGAATGCTTCTGTCAGGTTTAACTTCACCGGAATCTCCATGATTTCCAGAATAGTTTCGTTGATCTGCTGATTAAAATCAAATAGAAAATCTGCCCTTTTCCTGAAAAAATGTTCCAGATCATCAGCATAATATTCGAAGAAAGGGGAGGAGTTATAGGCTGAAAAGATGGTCCGCCAATGGTTTCGCTGCCATTCTTCGTCGTAAGAAATGCGCAAATCCTTAATTTTTATTTTCTGTTCACGGCCTTTCTCAACCGGCACGATCAATGAAACAGGACCGTTTGCACCAAGAATGACTGCCCTGTTACGAAAAGTTTGTTTGATGAAGTGCTCGTGCTGCTCGATATAAATTTCAGGATAAGTTGCCAGTTTCGAAAAATACCTGATCGGGGCAAAATAGGCTGTACTCATCAGAATGCCTGTATTTGTCTCCATGGTTATTCGTTGAAAAATCCTCCTTTATAGTCGCTTCCCATGCTTATTCCTTCCGAAGTCACCTCTTCATCACTATCGGCTTCAATTTTTTTTGGATTTTCAAGTTCATTGATCACGTTTTTCAATTCTCTTTTCAGCTTCATTATTTTTGGAAGTTGCATCATCAAGGCCAGTAAAAAGCCAAAAATCAATCCGGCGATCAACACAAATACCAATGGAACATCGGTCATTTCCCAATGGAAAAACCGGATGTTGATCAGAAGTTGGTTCTGAATGGTGAAAATAATTAGGAGAACTGAAAGAATGAAAAAGACAATTACTTTTCCTGACATGATTCTGACTTTACATTAATACCCATAACCCTAACGATGACCAGATAGAAATTAAACAATAAATAGGGTAATTTTTTAGACCGAAGGAATATCGAGCTGTTTACAAATGTTTTTACATAACCGGTTGTCAATTTCATTATGTCTTACGACCGCTGTTTGCTTTTTATTGTCGGTATTAAACCAGATTGAATGATTAGCACCTTCACGCAATAACTTACAACCATGTTTGGTCAAATGCTTCTCAAATTCTTCAGTTTCATTGTGAAAAAATCAATCTCCGTTTAACGGTTTTTCGTTTTAAATAGTCCTTTTCAACTTGTTCCTTTTGCACTTCCAGAAAAAGTTTTAACGCATCTTTTAGGTTTTCTTTTAGTTCATCTATAGTGGCTCCTTGAGACATAACTGGCGGATATTCTTGTATTTGGCCTACCAAAAAACCATTTTCGCCCTTTTCAACAATAATGGTCAAATCCATTTTTTTCATTGTTTCGCTTTTTATTGCTTCTTAGGTAAAGTTAGTTAATTAACGTTTACCCCATCATTCTATTTGAAATTACTGGTGTTGATTTCTTTTTAACGAACAAACGAGAACAGGCGACCCCAGCGAACTTTGTTATAAAATGGCTGATCCTTGTCCAAAGAAAGCCAGATAAATACTGCTTTTCCGACGATATGGTCTTCTGGAACAAAACCCCAGTAGCGTGAGTCGGCAGAGTTGTGCCGGTTGTCGCCCATCATCCAGTAATAGTCCATTTTGAAAGTGTAGCTGTTGGCAACTGCACCGTTGATAAATATAGTGCTGTCCTTTACTTTCAGGTCGTTGGCTTCATATAAATCGATGACACGCTGGTACATGGGCAGGTTATCCATGGTCAGCTTAACTGTTTGTCCTTTTTTCGGGATTTCAATCGGGCCAAAATTGTCAACATTCCACTGGTATTTATCGCTGAAAGGGAAGATGTTTTTGTCCCAATTTCCAACAGGAATCAAAGTCCGCTGCACCGACGAAACATTTTTCATTTCCTTCAGTTTTTCTTCATTTTGCTGAGTTAAAGGAAATAAATACTGAGTATTGGAATACATGTGACGGTCGGCTTCAGCAATTTTCATTTGGTCAAGCGTACGTTTATTAATGCCGGTTCCATCGGTTGTAACAATGTTGTCGTACTGCATTCCGGGGAAATGTTGCTGTTCTTTTCCGTTCACGAAAAGTTGACCATTTTTATATTCCAACACATCGCCGGCAATACCTACGCAACGTTTGATATAGTTTTCACGTTTGTCAACCGGTCGTGAAATAATATCGCCAAAAGTTTCTTTTTCCTGCCATACGCGTTCGCGGCCATAGCTGCGCACCAGCTGGTAATAGCTTTGGTTCTGAACATTCACAGCCACGGTATCTCCTTCAGGAAAATTGAAAACTACTACGTCGTTGTTTTTTACCTTTCCAAAACCTGCAATACGCTTATAAGGTTTTTTAATCCATTCTACATAAGACTTTTGTGTTTTTGACAAGGGCATGGTATGATGCACAAAAGGAAACGAGAGTGGTGTGTTGGGGAGTTTTGGCCCATAAGATGTTTTGCTGACAAACAAATAGTCGCCAATCAGCATCGATTTTTCCATTGATGAAGTCGGAATGGTGTAGGCTTCGATAAAAAACATACGGATAAAGGTTGCCGCAATCACCGCAAAAATAATTGCATCGATCCACTCAACTGTTTTGGTTTGTTTGCCTTCGGGCGGGTTTCTCTTTTTCCAGAACGACCAATGCACTTTCTTTGTAATATACATGTCGAAGATTACGCCAAGGCCAATCAGCCACCAAAAATTTTCGAGCCAGATCACCCACAGTAAATAAACAATTCCGGCTACTGCAAATTTGAACCATTTATTGGTTAATAATTCTTTCATCTTGTTCTGTATATTAAATGTTTAGCATGTCATTCATGGTTAAAATACCTTTTTTGCCGTAAGAAAATTCGGCGGCTAAAACAGCCCCGAAGGCAAGACCTTTCCTGCTTTTTGCACAATGCGTAATTTCAATGTTATCAACTTCCGAATCGTATTTGATGATATGGGTTCCCGGAACTTCACCAATGCGTTCAGAAATGATTTCCAGTTCAGCGCTGTTTTCAGTTTCCTGATTTACCCATTTCGTTTTTGACGGAATATTTTCCATGATTCCTTCGGCCAGGGTAATAGCGGTTCCGCTTGGAGCATCCAGTTTATGTGTATGATGTATTTCAGTTATACCAATTTTATATTCATCGCGGAGGGTCATCAAAGCAGCCAGTTTTTTGTTCACTGAGAAGAAAATATTCATTCCTAAGCTGAAATTGGAGGCATAGAAAAATGTTCCATTCAGGTTTCGGCATTTCTCAAAAACTTCCTTTTGACGATCAAGCCAGCCTGTTGTTCCGGATACAACCGGGATTCCGGCTTCAAAACAAAGCTGGTAATTGGAAACTGCTGACGAGGGCATGGTAAATTCGATGGCAACATCTGCTTTTTGCAGGTTATGGACGGTAAGCTCTTCCGGATTACTGATATCAATTTTTAAAATAACTTCGTGTCCACGGTCAAGAGCGATTTTTTCAATCTCTTTTCCCATTTTTCCGTAACCGATTAATGCAATTTTCATTCGAATTTAATTTGTTTTTTTAATTGCCTGATGCAACTCACTCCGGGTACTCGGGGCTCATTTCATCCTAAAGTATTCTAAATTTGGGTTTGCAAAGATATAAATTCAGTCCTAATATAGAGTTACATCCCATTGTATTATCATTAAATTAGCAGCGTGAATGATCGCATGTTATCCAATGTGTCTGTTGTTCTTCAATATTGAAACAAAATGGAGTATGAAAAAATGTTAAAACTTGTAGCAACCGATTTGGATGGTACGTTTTTGAAGAATGATAAGTCGATCTCAAAAGAGAATATCGATACCCTGCAATCGCTGGGAGAACGTGGAATTTTGCGGGTAGTTGCCACCGGCCGTAACCTGAAAAAAACGCAGGAAGTGATTGCAAATCATGTTCCGTTCGATTACATTGTTTTTTCTTCAGGCGCTGGTGTGTATGATTGTAAAAGTGAAAAGTTATTGTATTATCAGAATCTGGATAAGATAGTCGTCAGCCAGTTATCTGATCTTTTGGTTAAGCGCGACCTGAATTTTCACCTTTTCAAACCGGTTCCCGAGAATTTCAAATGCTGGTATCACCGTGGCAGCATTCCCTGTTCCGAATTCGAAAGTTATTTCGACTTTCATCAGTCTGATGCCGAACCCTTGCCGGTAAGTCAGAACATAAATTCGGAAGCCTGTCAGTTTCTGGTGGTCTTTCCGAACAATATGGATCTTTTTCAGTCACTGAAAGACGAAATACAGGAAAACTTTCCGGAAGTGAAAGTAGTTCGTACCAGCTCCCCGCTCGAAACCGGTTATATTTGGATGGAAATTTTTCATCATTCGGTTTCAAAAGGGAACGGCGTAAAATTTCTCTGCGATTCGTTGCAGATTGGGCATGAATTCACTTTGGGAATTGGAAATGATTTCAATGATCTGGATTTGCTTGAGTTCACCAACTATTCATACATTGTTGAAAACGGCCCGACTGAATTGAAGGATCGGTTTTTACCGGCAAAATCAAATGAGGAAAACGCATTTGCACAAGCAGTGGAAAATCACTTATAGTAGAAAAGTGAAAAGTGTTCAGTCGCAGTTGGCAGTATTTATTGGTCATTAATTGTCATTGGTTTCAAGTTATAAATTGTATTTTCAGGTACTGAAAGTCAATGACAATAAATGACTTAATGACAATGAATGGCCATTTGGAACTTGAAAACATTTCAGTCCTCAATCTTTTTCGAACAACTTTTCTGCTATTTGCAGCTGATCCGGTTTTCCAAGATCCATCCAAACGGTTGAAGTATCAACGAATCCATGAATGGGTTCGGCTTGGGCCAGTCTCAGGTAAAGATCCATAATTGGAAATTTGCCGGTTTCTGTAATCAGCTTGAATATTTCGGGTTGAACGATATGAATGCCGCTAAAAGCATAAGGAATAGAAACTGCCAAAGCGTCTTCACGGCTTATTTTTGTTTCACCATTGCTGAAGTTTTTCCATCCGGTAAGTTGAAGATTTTTATCAAACATTAAATACCGGGAAGTTTCTCTTTGCCTGACAACCAACGTAGCCAGTGCACCAGAAGCCAGGTGATATTTTTCAGGCAAGTTCAAATCAAGATTGCTGATTACATCGACATTGTATATCAGGATAGGTTCACTGCCTGCCAAAAATGCCTGCGCTTTCTTTAATCCGCCACCTGTATCAAGCAATTCCTTCCGCTCATCCGAAATGTTTATCTGTACCCCGCGAAATGGGTGGTTTTCTAAAAACGAAATAATCTGGTCAGCAAAATGAAACACATTGATGGTAATATTGGTAATCTGATGTGATATCAACTTTTCAATGGCACGTTGCAACAAAGGTTTACCAGCAAGTTGAACCATGGCTTTCGGCTTGTCAATGGTGTGTTCTTTAAGTCGGGTTCCCAAACCTGCCGCAAAAATGAGTGCTTTCAATGTTTTTTGTTTTGAATTTTTTCAAAAATAGACATATTGTGTATGTATTCAGGAATCTTACGAATATTTTTTGCTTCTGAAGCAGTTGTTATCGTTGGATTCGTGAAATTTATGAATTTTAGATTTAAACTTTTTTAACCGGGAAGAGTCAATGCATCAGTAAATAATTAAATCAAGAATTAAAAAACAAACAGATGAAAAAGATAAGCGTATTACTGGTAATGCTTCTGATTTTATCAGGAATTACTTTCGCACAGGAACGTGGTGGTGGTGAGCGTCCGTCAAGAAATGCAACTCAAGGCAGACCCGGCGGTACTGGCGATCGTCAGCAGATGACCCCTGAACAAAGATTGCAGCGTCAAACAAAACAATTGGTTGAAGAACTGAAATTGACCAAAGATCAGGAAGCAAAGGTGACCGCAATCAATAAAAAGTACATGGAAAAGCAATCGTTCGATTGGTCAAAGATGCGCGATGCCAGCGATGATGAACGGGCAAAAATGCGTGAAGAAAGAAACAAAATTCAGGCTGAAAAGGACAAGGAGATCAAAGCTATTCTGAAGACTGATCAGATTAAATTGTACGATGAAATGCAGAAGAAACGTGAAGAAAACAGAAGAAATGGTCAGGGTCGTATGGGTGGCCAGGGTCTTTAGTTAATTTAGTTAATAATGTTGGTTTTAAGAGGAAAAAGGGGCTTGTCGCCCCTTTTTTTATGCGGTCAGATCATTTTTTAATGCCAGCATCTTTATAGCAGTCACGGCTGCTTCATCGCCTTTGTTCCCCAGTTTACCGCCTGCCCGGTCGAGTGCCTGTTGTTGATTATCGGTAGTCAGCAATCCGAAAATGAAAGGCTTGTTGTATTTGATATTCAGATTGGTAATGCCTTGGGTTACTCCCTGGCAAATGAAATCGAAATGGCGCGTTTCGCCCTGAATAACACAGCCGAGAATGATGATGGCATCAGACCTGGTAAATTCTGCAAGGTATTGTGCACCTAAAGTCAGTTCAAAACTTCCGGGAACGTGTTTCAAAATGATGTTTTCGTCTTTTGCACCATGTTTTTTTAATGTGTCAAGGGCGCCTTGAGCCAATGATCCGGTAACCTCGTAGTTCCATTCTGCAACCACAATGCCGAACTTCATTTCTGAGGCAGAAGGAACAGATGCCAGATCATATTCTGATAAATTTTTCGTAGCCATTTTGTAAATTTGAATTGGTAAAAATAAAAAATCCCCTTCAAAGAGGGGACTTTTTTTAATTTCTTCAGTAATAAAACTTCAGACTTATTTTTTAGTTGTTCATTTTAACTTTTGAACGGGCAATGTATTTATCTATGCTTTTCCCTTCGTTGCTTTCAGGATATTTTTGCTTGATCGTTTCATAAATTTTCAGCGCTTCAGCTGTTTTATTTGTATTTTCAAGTAACTCGGCCGCTTTCAGCATATAAACAGGAGCGGTGAGCTCGTTTTCGTTCAATTTGTACGCTTTGGTATATAATTCAAGTGCTTTATCCGTTTTGCCAAGCTCAAGCTGAGCATCACCCTGGGCACCTAACGAAATTGGTCCCAACAATACATCTTCAGTATCAAACTTTTTCAGATAATCGATCGCATTATCAAACTGGCCGATATGCAAATAGGAAACTCCTGCATAGTATTTTGCCAGGTTACCTGCATCAGTTGACCCGTAGGTGTCAATAATATCAAGGAACCCAAGATTATTACCATCTCCGTTGAGTGCAAGGTTGAATGAATCTTTTTCAAAGTAGTTTTGTGCTTCGTACATCTGATCTTTTGCATCTTTGTCGCGCGGTTCAAGATAAAACTTGTTTAAACCAAGATATCCTACAACAATTAATACAACTGTACCAATTACTATCGCAATTAGTTTCTGATTGGATTCTAGAAATTGCTCCGTTCTGGTTAATGCACTTTCTACTTCGGTTAAATTATCTGCCTGAATGTGTTTTTTGTCTTTTGTCATTTCTTAAAGTCTATTTTCAAAAATCGTGAGGCAAAAATATATTATTTTCAAAAATAAATGGCTGTTTTTCGATTTAATATTGAATATTAATCAACACATTGATGTTAATCTCCCGGTGAACGATTATTTTTAGTCGATTCTGATGCAGAAATTTGTAGTTTTGTTCCGTAAATATGGTTGTTAAATATGTACATTCAAGAATTATCGCTGGTTAACTTTAAGAACTTCGAACACGCTGAATTCAAGTTTGCCAATGGCTTAAACTGTTTTATTGGTAACAACGGAGCCGGTAAAACCAATCTGATGGATGCGATTTATTATTTATCGTTCTGTAAAAGTTTTCTGAATCAGGTTGATGCTCAGAATATCAGATTTGATCAGGATTTTTTTATGATTCAGGGAAAATATTCCCGACTTGACTCGGAAGAGACCATTTATTGCGGACTTAAACGAAACCAAAAGAAGATATTTAAACGAAATCAGAAGGAGTACCGAAAATTATCAGAACACATCGGGCTGATTCCTGTGATTATTGTAACTCCTTTGGATACCAATCTGATTTCGGGAGGTAGCGAAGAGCGGCGAAGGTTTGTTGATACGGTTATTTCGCAATATGATGCCGTGTATCTCGATAACCTGATCCGATATAACCGGGCATTACAGCAACGTAATAATTTACTCAAACAGTTCGCAGGACGAAATTCTTTTCAGTCTGAATCAATTGAAATTTGGGACGATCAGCTTGTGAAATACGGACAAATGATTCATTCAGAGAGGATTATTTTCATCGACAAGCTTCAACCTATATTTCAGCAGTATTATCAGTTGATTTCGGGAGGGAAGGAGATGGTTGGCCTAAAATTGCATTCAGACTTGTTGACCAACGATTTTGCACAGCTGTTAAAAGATACCATTGGCCGCGACCGGATGCTGCAATATACTTCAACCGGAATTCATAAGGATGATTTTGAGTTTGAACTGGCCGGATACCCTATCAGGAAATTTGGTTCCCAGGGTCAGAAAAAAACCTATCTGGTGGCTTTGAAACTGGCTCAGTTCGATTTTATGAAAGAAATTTCGGGATTAACCCCCATTTTGCTGCTGGATGATATTTTCGACAAATTAGATAAAAACCGGGTGGAGCAAATTGTGAAATTGGTGGCCGATGATCATTTCGGCCAGATTTTTATTACGGATACCAACCGCGAACACCTCGATGTAATGATTGCCCGTCTGGATACCGAATCGCGTATTTTTACCATTAACGATGGACAAGTTCACAATTAACAAGCAATGAGAAAGAATAATACACAAAGTATCAGCGATGTGCTGAGGAGCTTCACCAGGGAAAATAAGCTGGATCGCAAACTTAATGAACTTGACCTTATAAAATCGTGGGAATCGGTGATGGGAAAAACGGTGGCACGATATACCGGTAATATTTATATTCAGAACAATACCCTGTTTGTTGAAACAACTTCGCCCATCGTCAGGAACGAATTGCTGATGATGAGAGAGGAAATTCGTGTGCGGCTCAACGAAGTAGCTGGCGAAGAATTGATTAAAACAATTGTTTTTCGTTAAAATCTATAACATTGTATATTCTTAAATTCCAACTTAATAGCTAACTCGATTTTATAGTTTTTGGTAATCCAACTTTTTTTAATGTCTCATTTGCTTTTTCAACTTTTTCCTCAAATAAAGGCATGTATTTGAATTTTTCCAAAGACTTATCGATTTTAACAATTGGAATTTTTCTTTCGTTTAGTTCATTAATTGATTTCATATCGATATTATTTTTTAAGACGACGTACTAAAAATGCTTCAAAATCTATATTTCTCTCAAAATCAATCCATTTATTTTCAAATAGTCCATATATCTGGATATTCCAGTGATACTCGGTTCTTCGTCATATTTGGGGAAGTATTATCCACTTAGAGATAAAATCACCTTTCACCGAAGCAATTCAAAGCTTGCTCTACCGTACATTTGCCGTTTAATGCTCTTTATTCTATTAACATGACCTTCAACAGTTCCATTACTCCAATGCAAGCGTATTCCGTTTTCAACAGCTTTAATTTCCTGGTTTAAACCATTCTCGACAAACCACCCCAATGTCCTTTGACGAACGCATTCTGAAACTCAAACAAACGTAAGCATTCGCTGAAGTACGTCTCCTAATTTTGCATCTCAGTCTTTAAGTTTGCTGTTTACCTCAAAGACTATCGACATGTATAATGAGAAAAAATTCCGGGCCATCTATGATGAGTTTCTGGGTTCGGGGTTGACCATCCGTGATTTTTGTGCCAATCAGCAAATGAATGAGGCCAAGTTCTATTATTGGCAGAACAAGCTGAAAGGACAGTTGCCACCTAAAAGGGGATTCGTTCCGGTAGTTTTTGGGAATGGTGGGCAAGCCCAATCATCCCAGGTTCCATCTCCGGTACAGCAACCGTCGGCAACATTTTCACCCACTGAAGCTGCCACCCAAACCATATCTTGTGAGATAAGCTATCCTAACGGAGTGCTTTTGAAACTGAGCGGTTTGTCAGACCCGCAGATGTTGAGGTCGCTGTTAGTTTTAACGCGCCGGTAGGATGTTCAGCCTCACATCGTCAATGCGGTATTACCTTTATTCGTATCCAACGGATATGCGCCGAAGTTTTTACACCCTGAGCGGAATGGTGACCAATCAAATGGGGCGCAACGTACAGGACGGGGATGTTTTCATATTTATCAACCGCACTTGTACCAGCATGAAAATCCTGCATATGGAATGCGGTGGTTTGGTGATCTACCACATGAAACTGGAATCGGGTAGTTTCAAACTGCCGGTTTTTGATCAAAACACCAATACGTTTCAAACCAGTTGGCAGGACCTGGTGATGATGGTACAGGGTATTTCCCCGGATGGGACATTGAATAAAAAAAGATGGGAAAAACCTTCAAAATAATAGCTTTTTTCTTGCTTTTTATTTGGCTATAAGATTGATATTTAGTATCTTCAAGCCATTAAAAGCAAGGAAAAATGACAGTTGACGAAGAAGTTTTTTTACAGCAAATTCTGGAGGATCGCGACCAACTTTACCGGGAGACATCCAAACTTAAAAGCCATCTTGCCAGCTTTGAAAACTTCGATTCAGAAAGAACCACTTACCAAAAACAAATCACCGAAAAAGACCGGACGATCAACCAACTGGATGAGATAGTTAACAAGTTGAAACAACAGATCGAGATGCTCCAACGAAAGATATGGGGAAAATCCAGCGAACGACACATCAATGAGGATCCCTTGCAAAGGAAGCTCGATTTTGATGGACTTGATCTGCTCCCGGAAGAAAAGGAACTTGCCACCAGCGCC
>JBBRXN010000089.1:0-21784 GCA_038248385.1 Bacteroidales bacterium | reverse complement strand
TATTTAAGAAAGAAGACAACACAAAATGTATTATTTGAAACCGCCGAACAATGTTGGGATGCAGTCAAAAACCACTTCGCAAATTTAACATCAGATCAAATAGTAAGATTATGCCAGATTTAATTTTGCGTTGTATATATACATAGGATAGAATCAATAAACAAAACAAAATTCTTTACTTTAGCTTGAATAAAGAGTCGAATCAAACATCTGATAAACTGCAATTGAAATCGAAAACTATCACCAAATAATAAATTAATGTTTGACGCATCCTTCTTATTTTGGTTAAAACATTGTATCGTAATATTTTTCATGACCTTTCTGCACGAGGATGCTGCAATATTAGCTGCGGCTTTTTCCCGGGTTGAACATGGAATGCCACTGTTGTATGCTTATTCAAGTATCTTTTTAGGAATTATTGCAGGCGATTTAATTATTTATGGTCTTGGCCATTTTGCCCAAAAGAATGCCTGGCTACGAACAAAGGTGATCGGTCCGAAAGTTGAACGGATCAGATTATGGCTTGAAAATCACCTTGTTCGTGTACTTTTACTCTGCCGGATTACTCCCGGACTGTTATTTCCGACTTTTGTAGCTTGCGGGTGGTTTAAAATACCTTTTGGCAGGTTTGCTTTGACTACAATCATTTCAGGAGTAGTTTATTCTTCAATTGTACTCACTGTAATTATACTTTTTGGCGATCTGGTTCTTGTTCATCTTGATTATTGGGCCTGGATACTCTTGCTGGTAGTTGTTGTTGTTTTTGGTATCAGGAATGCTTATAAACCACGTTGGAGCAAAACTACCGAACATGCAATGGGTGATCTCCCTCCTTCATTTCTAGGCGTTTTTAGAAAATACATGCCAACGCTAAAACACAAATTTAATGGAATGCCTTCGCTCGAGGGGCTTAAGCGCATGGTTTCTATTGCTGAACGCTTGCCCAATGGTCTGTTTTATATCCCGGTTGGCTTGCGATGGTTATTGTTATCTGTTCGATACCATAGTCTGACCTTGCCAACAGTATCCAATCCCAATATTGAAACAGGCGGATTCTGGGGTGAATCAAAAAGCATTGTAATGGATCAGGTAGGAGAGGAACAACAATCCTGGGTGGCTGAATTTGTGACACTACATCGGAATGGAGAGGGTGCTCAGTTTGACTTTGAAACAGCTCTATCGCTTATGGATGATAAAGGGTTGGATTTCCCTGTCGTTGCCAAACCCGATGTAGGCTGGCAGGGTTATGGCGTCAGATTGGTGGAAGATAGCCATCATTTACATCAATATATTTCAAGTTATCCGGAAGGCGAAAAAATGGTGCTTCAGCGACCCGTTCCTCATGATGGTGAAGCCGGAATTTTTTATGTCAGAATGCCCGGAGAGGAACATGGACAGATTTTGTCTGTCACTTTGCGCTATTTCCCTTTTGTCACTGGTGATGGTGCCTCTACTTTGCAGGAACTGATAAAGAATAATCCCCGTTCAAAATTGCGTGCTGGTTTTTACCTCGGCGGTAAATCAGAACACATGGGATTTGAGAAGGAATTTCTCGAAATGATTCCTTCGGAAGGTGAACTTGTACGGTTGTCGTTTATCGGAAGTATCAGGGTTGGCGGGCTTTACCGCAATGCGAGTCATTTAATCACACCTGAATTGACCAAAAGATTCGATGATATTGCTCTCAGCATGCCTAAGTTTTATTTTGGCCGATTCGATATTCGTTTTGAATCGACCGATTTATTAAAAGCTGGCGTGGGATTCTCAATCATTGAAATCAATGGCGCCGGCTCGGAATCAATCAGTGCCTGGGATCCTGAAGTGTCCATGGTCAATCTGTACCGGGAGTTATTTAAAACTCAAAGGTTACTGTTTAAAGTTTCGGCACTCAACAGGGCACGTGGGTACAAACCAATGGGAGTAATCGAATTTCTGAAAGCTGCCAAGCATCAGAACAAACTGATTGATAGCTATCCTCCTGCAGGATAGAGTAAGACTGATCCGATGACTCCAGGTTCATCGGGTCAGTTGTTAATAAGAATAAATAGTCTTAAATTGACTACAAAAAACAATGGACTTTGCAGCTGGTCAGATCTATCATGTGTTCAACCGCGGAAATAATTCCCAGACTGTTTTTTTCAAACGTGAAAACTACCTGTTTTTTCTTGGCAAAATCAAGAAAAATATTTCGCCATACGCCGAAATCCTTGCCTGGTGCCTGATGCCCAATCATTTTCATTTGATGATAAAAGTTGTAAATGAACGCATTGTTATTGAGCCTGATCCGGTAGTTGCAAGTTTTGATCCGATGACTGGAGTTCATCGTATCAATTCTGAAAAGAAAACGCTTGATTCGGGCATTTTGGTTAATCAGATTAGTAATGCCGCTGTTTCATGGCCCACTCATCCGATGAACTTTAGTCATCGGATGAGTTCTCTTCCACAACCGAAAGTCCGCACTTTTAATGATTCGATAGCTATCATGCTTCGTTCATACACCCGTGCGATCAACAAAAAATACGATAAACACGGTTCACTATTTCAGCAACATTCCAAAGCTGTTTGTCTAACAGAACCAACATTATCCCCAGCCTATTTTCAAAGCCAATTCGGAACCATGGGCAATATTTCATTTCCTGAAGATGAATATCCAAATGCCTGTTTCAACTACATCCATTTTAATCCGGTAAACGCCAATCTGGTAAAGAATCCCGAAGATTGGGAGTTTTCTTCTTATCGTGATTACTATTGCGGACGAAACGGCAAGCTTATCAATCGGGAATTGGCAAAAGAGTTGGTGTTGATTGAATGAGTGAGAGCTTCACTTTGAGTGAAACCCTCACTTGAGTTACCGCTGATCCGATGAATCCAAAGTCATCGGATCAGGTGGATTGGGTATTGCGATTTTCATTCGCAAATTAAAAACGGAGATTAAAAATCTCCGCACCCAATAAAAAAGCCGCCCTCCAATTGGAAAGCGGCTTTTTTTTGTCCCCCTCCTTCGGAGGGGTTAGGGGAGGCTTCTTTTATACCACGTAAGTTCTTGAAGTTGTGTCGCCACCTCTTCCGGTCCAGTTGGTGTGGAAGAATTCGCCACGTGGTTTGTCAATACGTTCGTATGTATGAGCGCCAAAGTAGTCACGTTGTGCCTGTAAAAGGTTGGCAGGTAAACGTTCGCTGCGCAATCCGTCGAAATAGCAAAGTGCTGAAGTTAACGCTGGTACCGGAACTCCGTTGGTCAATGCAGTGGCACAAACACGACGCCACCCGGCCTGGGCTTTTTCTACAATATCTGTGAAATAAGGTGCAAACAACAGGTTTTGCAAGTCCGGGTTTACATCGAATGCTTTTTTGATGTCGGCCAAAAATACCGAACGGATGATGCAACCACCGCGCCACATTAGGGCGATGCCACCGTAATTCAGTTTCCATCCGTATTCTTTGGCTGCTTCCATCATCAGGTTGTAGCCTTGTGCATACGAAATGATTTTTGCTCCGAATAAAGCATCTTTCAGGTCTGAAATCATCTGAGCTTTGTCAATGGTTTTATCCACTGCAGGTCCGTTGAGTACCTTAGAAGCTTCAACGCGCATGTCCTTCTGTGCCGACAGGCAACGTGCAAATACCGATTCACCGATTAATGTTAACGGAATTCCAAGGTCAAGGGCAGAAACAGCTGTCCATTTTCCGGTGCCTTTTTGTCCGGCAGTATCCAGAATTTTTTCAACCAATGCTTCGCCGTTTTCATCTTTATAACCCAAAATATCGCGGGTAATTTCAATCAGATATGAATCCAGGTCGCCTTCATTGTATTTTTTGAAAACGTCGTGCATTTCGTCAGCGCTCATTCCCAGCATTTCTTTCATTAATTGATATGCTTCACAAATGATTTGCATATCACCATATTCGATTCCGTTGTGAACCATTTTCACGAAGTGGCCGGCACCACCTTCGCCAACCCAATCGCAGCAAGGAGTTCCGTCCTCAACTTTGGCAGCAACAGCCTGAAAAATCTCTTTTACGGCTGGCCATGCCGATGGCGATCCGCCCGGCATCATAGAGGGCCCTAATAAAGCGCCTTCTTCACCACCAGAAACACCGGTTCCGATGAAAAGTAAACCTTTACTTTCAACGTATTTGGTACGGCGAATCGTGTCAGGAAAATGCGAGTTTCCACCATCGATGATAATATCGCCAGCTTCCAGATGAGGAATTATCAGTTCAATAAAATCATCCACCGGTTGGCCTGCCTTCACCAACATCATCACTTTGCGCGGTTTTGCGAGAGATGCGCACAATTCGGCAATCGAATGTGCTCCGATAAAGTTTTTCCCGGCGCCACGACCTGCGATAAATTCGTCAACGCGCGCTGTAGTACGGTTAAAAACGCCGACTGTAAAGCCTTTGCTTTCCATGTTCAATACCAGGTTTTCACCCATCACGGCCAACCCGATCAATCCAATGTCTGCTAATTTTTTCATTTTTTAATGTCTTTGAATGATTATTATTTTGAGTTTCAATGTTTCAATTTTCTTTTCAAAGTTCATTCCTTTCATGTTTGTTAATAATGAAGCCCAGTTTATTCAAAACCTCCAAAGTCCCTTCTTCAACATTATTTGGAATAACTGTAAACGCAGGAAACTCCCGTCTTACCGGATAATCACCGCGCAGTTGCTCAAATTGTTCAGGTTTTTTCCTGAAGGCCTGATCATCATTCCGGATGTCGTATGTTGCTAAGATCGCTTTTGAAACGATTTCCTGTTCGCTCAATCCTGATCCGTCCAATTCGAATATTGGATTTGCTGGCAGTTCAACTCCTGTCGGTTTCCAATTTTCGATTCCAAGGTTAAAGAAATGACTGATAGCTTGTACACTCATCTTTGTTCCTGTAGCTTTTCCGTCTTTCGAATAACCTGCAATATGCGGTGTTGCAATTTCAGTGAGACCCAGTAATTCCAGATCAAGATCGGGTTCATTTTCCCAGCAGTCGCATACAAATCCTGAAATAAGATTCTTTTTCAAAGCCGATTTGACAGCCTGAGTATCCACTACTTCTCCGCGGCATGAATTAATCAGTATCGGTTTTTTAACCAGACCTGAAAAGAATTTTTCATTTCCCAGGTGAAAGGTTGCATCTTCACTTATCATATCTAGCGGAACATGCAAGGTAATGATATCAGCTTCGATCATAATTTGTTTCAGGCGAACAAAAGCAGCTGACCCTTCAGCACGCTCCCGTGGCGGATCGTTCAGAAGGACTTTCATTCCAAATAATTCACAAATATGTGCAACTTTACTTCCCACATTTCCAACACCAACGACGCCAATACACAAATTCTTTAACTGAAGGTTTTTTCTTTCAGCTAAAACCATAATTGTTGATGCAATATACTGTTCCACCGATTTACTGTTGCAACCCGGCGCATTGGTCCATTTAATACCCGCCTTGTCGCAATATTCTGTATCAATATGGTCGTATCCAATGGTTGCGGTAGCGATGAATTTCACAGATGAATCTGCCAGTAACTTTTCATTGCAGATGGTACGGGTTCGGGTAATAATGGCATCTGCATCTTTAACTATTTCAGGAGTAGTCTTAGGTCCCGGAAGGTAAATTACTTCCCCGAAAGGCTCCAACGCTCCTTTGATATAAGGTATTTTATCGTCGATTATAAACTTCATAGTTCCAAATTTCAAATTCCAAGTTTCAGATCTGCCCTGAATTTGGATATTGGTTAACTTTTATTTTCTTGTTTATTATTTTACTTCAGCATAATACTTTTTCACCACCTCTTCCAGCACCCAACTTGTTCGCGCTGCGGAGATTCCGGTGCTCACACATTTACCTTCTCGGCGCAATTCAGAAACTACCTGCTGAATCAGGTAATGCTGTATGTTTTCGGGATTTTTAAAGCTGAAATTTATCGTTCCTTCAGGAGACGTCAATTTAACATCGCCGTGTAAAAAACTGGAAAAAGTGAGTTTGCCCTTTGTTCCTGAAATTTCAATAACATCTTCTTCGCTTCCTTTTGAGGCAACGAAACACCAGCTACCAGTTCCGGTAACTCCTGAATCAAATGTAAAACTTGCAGAAACAGTATCTTCAACAGTATAAAATCCGGCAAGATTTTTTGCAATTCCTTTCACTTCTGTAATTGGTCCGAATACAAAATCCAAATAATCGAACTGATGCGATGCCAGATCATAAAAATAACCTGCCCCTGCAATTTTAGGATTGATATGCCAGCTTTGCTGTTCCGGATTTTGGTCCTTTTCTCCTAATGCCTTGTGTAAGCGAATGTTCACAGTCAATGGTTTGCCAATGACTCCATTGACTATTAGCTCTTTTACTTTTAAAAAAGCGGGTAACGATCTTCTGTAATATGCTACAAACAAAGGCATCCCGGTTTCTTCCGAAACCCTTATCATTTCCTGACATTCCTGATAATTCCGGGCCATAGGTTTTTCCACATAAACCGGTTTCCCGGCTTTCATGGCAGCAATTGCGTACGAAGCATGCGTGTCGGGTGGTGTCGCTATATAAACCGCATTCACATCAGGATCATTAATCAGTTGATCTGCATCAGAATAGAATTTAGGAACGCCATGTCTTTTCGCATAATCCTCAGCCAAGACAGCATTACGACGCATCACTGCAACAAGTTTCGAATGCTCCACTTTGTTGAAAGCCGGACCGCTTTTTAGTTCGGTTACCTTACCGCAACCAATAATTCCCCAATTAACCTCAACGGAAGCCTCCCCCTGCCCCTCCGAGGGAGGGGAGAAAGAATCGCTTTTAATATGTTTGGAGTTTTTCATTTTTGTTTTCTACATCATTATTCAATGTACTTTTTAAGCCCTCCCTTCCAGGGAGGGTTTGGGTGGGGCTTCTTAATATTTAAACCGATCCTTAAACGCCCATAAACCCAATGCAGGATTAGAAATGTAAAAGATTTCTTCACCATCTTCCATTGTATTAAAGCCGTCGCGCAATTTTGCAGGATCATATTTGACAGTTATTTCGTCGATATCGGAGTATTTAAATCCGATGCTTTCAATTTCAGCCTGAGTTAAATTCTCAGCTCCTTTTCCCGGACAATAGGTAATACTGAAACGTCCTTCGGATGAACCGTGGATGAGATGGGCTGCAGCGCTCAGGTTGTTACGCAATTCTTCATTTTCATCACAGCATTTCAGTGTGGCCGGTGTTCCGAAATAGCCGTATTTACGAATCAGACGGTCGATTTCCTTGTCTTCGCCAAACTCTTTAAGAGCAGGAGCCAAAACGATCAATTCACCATTGTCGTCAATGGCCATGCGTGTACGATAAATCGACTTGTTGCCCAGCCAGGTACTTTTAAATTCAGTTGGATCGAGATAGACCACCACTTTTTTCAATGGTTTATCTAACATTTCGAAATTGACCAGCAAAGCCAGTTTAGCGGCCTTGTCGAACACTTCAAAATCGTCGCCGATAAACAATCCCCGGGTTTTAATTTTGCCATCGGTTTTGTCGAGTCCAACTACAGTTTGCACATACACAATTGGCAAATGGTTGGTGAAATGTTCAGAAGCATAATTGAAAATACGTCGCACAGGTGTGTCAGCATGTCCCATCATCCGTTCCATTCCGTAAGCAGCGCCCACAAAGTGACTTTTGTTGATGCCTTCCACGCCGCCTGTTCCGACAAAAATATTCTTGTTGTAGTTGGCCATTCCCACTACTTCGTGCGGCACCACTTGTCCGATTGATAAAATCAGATCAAAATTGCCTTCAATCAGCAACTTGTTGACCTGAGCCGGCCATGGAAATTCAACTGCACCGCCCGAAACTTCTTTTACAAATTCTGCAGGTACAGTACCAACTGTCACCACATCATTGCGCCAGTCATGTTCCCTGATCAATGAAGCAGGCATTGAGCCAAACATGTGACTGATTTGGTGGTCGGTCATTGGCGAGTGAGTTCCCAGTGCGGGTAGTACGTCTGTCAAGGCATCGCCATAGAACTGCCAGATCATTTCAGTCAGTTCACCTGCACGACTTGGTAGCCGGGTGTAATCCGGAGGAATTGCCAATACTTTATTTCTTGGCCCCATTTTCTCAAACGCATCAAAAAGACCTTTTTTCAGGTCTTCAGCACTTAATTCATGGTTCACTGAACCTATTTCGTAATATAACATATCTCTAAATTAAGGCTCAGGCAAAGGCATAGGCAAAAAGCCAGCGTTCGATCTGAGCAGGTTATTTTTCCAAAGAATAAATTAAAGCATTAAGTTCTTCAATCAGCCCTTTGTAGCGTAAAATCAGGTTCCCAGATGTTTCAGAACTCAGGTAAGCCTGAGATTCCGCAACCAAAATCTGACTCATAGACTCGTAAGCGCTTCCTCTTGAGATTTTATAAAAGCGGGATTTATCTCTTGGCTCAAATCGTCCGTATCCTTCAGCTAAATTATGAACGACGGAATTTGCAGCCCGTTTCAAATCATCTGTCAATGCAAAACGCTCATCAGGAGGGAAATGCTTAATTAGTTTATAGATTTCAACTAATAAGGCAAAGGCTTTCTGCCAAACAGACATATCCCGAAAATCATTGTATTTCTTATCCTTGTAGTTCACAATAAATTAAGTTTCAATTTTCAGAAATTGTTTTTCCTGTTCCTTTGCCTTCTTATTTTTGCCTTTGCCTTTTCCTTTGCCTTCTTATTTTTGCCTTTGCCTAACGCTTAACCCTTGCGTTTCCGCCCCAGATGCTCCAAACCATTTCTTCATCAGCTGGTTGGGCATAGTCGGTCAGGAAAGTAGTTGCCAGTGCGCCGGTTGCCCATCCAAATTGCGGCCATTTTTCGGGTTCCCAGCCTTTCAGAATACCATAAAGCAAACCGCCGACAAAACCATCGCCGCCACCAATACGGTCGAGAACAGTGATTTTTCGCGGTTCGATTACTTGCCATCCGTTTCCTTCGAGCATAATGGCACCCCAAAGATGTTCATTGGCACTAATTACCTGACGCAAAGTTGTCGCAAATACCGAAGCATTCGGAAAAGCTGCTTTTACGCGGTTAATCATGCCTTTGAATCCTTCGATTTCGGCTTCAATGCCTTTGCCGCCGGCTTCAGGTCCTTCAATGCCCAAACAAAGCTGAAAATCTTCTTCGTTACCAATTAGGATATCAGAAACTGAAGCAATTTCAGTAAAGCTCTCACGCAATTCTTTGTCGCGTCCTTTCCAGAATGAAGCGCGGTAATTGAGGTCGAATGCGATTCTGGTTCCGTATTTCTTGGCGGCACGGGCAATTTCAAGACAAAATGTAGTTGTTTCAGGCGATAAAGCACCGATCAATCCGGAAAGATGCACAATCTGAACACCTTCTTTTCCGAAAATGCGTTCGAGATCAAAATCTTTAACATTCAATGTACGGCCAACTTCACCGGCACGGTCATTTTGAACACGAGGTCCGCGGGTTCCAAATCCACTGTCAGCAATGTTGAATTGATGACGGTATCCCCAGGGATCGCCTTGTGCCACTTCCGGTCCTTCATAGTCCATGTGGCGACTTTTCAGGTTGCTTTTAATGAATTGAGCAATTGGGCTGTCTTTTACAAAGGTGGTCAGCACTTTTACCGGAAGACCTAGATAAGATGAAATGCTGGCTACATTGGTCTCGGCACTACTCGCATACATTTCAAACAAGTTGCTGCTATGTACGGGTTGTCCGTTTACCGGGGTAATCCGCACTCCCATACTGGTTGGCACCAACAGGGAATATTTACAATCTTTTTTTAATTCCATAGTCAAAAAGTTAAAGCCCCTCTAAATCTCCCCGAAGGGGAGACTTTTGGTGACACATGTTAATAAATTTTTCATACAATAAATTTGAACTTTTCTTCCTTGTCCCCCTCCTTCGGAGGGGTTAGGGGCGGCTTTGGGCTTCTAAACTCCTCCAAATGCACTGTATCCGCCATCAACAGGAATTACAATTCCGGTCACAAACGACGAAATATCAGAAAGAAGGAAAAGTGTTGTTCCCTGTAAATCTTCAGGTTCACCAAATTTACCCATTGGTGTGTTGTTCACAATCTTCTGTCCACGGGCAGAAAAATTGCCGGTTTCCTTATCCAATACCAGAAAGCGGTTTTGGTCGGTAATGAAAAATCCCGGAGCAACAGCATTCACCCGGATTCCGACTTTTGCAAGGTGTACGGCCAGCCATTCGGTAAAGTTATTGACAGATGCTTTTGCTGCCGAATAAGCCGGAATTTTGGTGAGCGGTTTATAGGAATTCATCGACGAAACATTCAGAACTACCCCTTTTTTGTTTTTCAGCATATCGGTGGTAAAAACCATGGATGGCAGCAAAGTTCCTTTGAAATTGAGGGCAAAAACTTTATCGAATCCGTCCATTTCCAATCCGTAGAACGTATCTTCCAAATGGTCGATACTGTTTTCGTCCATTTGTTCCACCTTGGTGGTAGCGGTAGGGTGGTTCCCACCTGCTCCATTAATCAGCATATCAATATCGCCCAATTTCTCATTGATGATTTGCTTGGCTCTTATCAGCGATTCCTTATCAAGTACATTGGCTTCGACACCAATAACCTGTGCGTTGAATTCATGAGCGATTTCGGCAGCTACTCTTTCAGCTGTTTCTTTGTTGATATCTGCTATTGCAATCTTAACCCCTACTGAGGCCATTGCTTTTACCATTGCTGAACCGATAACGCCTGCACCACCGGTTATTACACATACTTTTCCTTTTAGGTCATTAAAACTGATTGTTGCCATTTTTATTGGTTTTTATTATTTATAATAGTCAATATTTTCTTTGGTAATAATATCGATGGAAGTATAATTGTCTGTTTTGACTGTTTTTTTTGTTATGAGAAAGTCGAAAAGAGTAATAACTGCGTTGTAGCCCTGTTCTTCCGGTCGTTGGCAAATCAAAAAATCTACAGTTCCCTTTTTCAGGTGGTCGATGTTTTGAGAGATTAAATCATGACCGATCACACGGATGTTTGATCGCCCGGTTTGTTCAAGAAATTTTGCCAGAAGATATACCTGCGAGTTGGTTACAAAAATTCCCTTAATTGCAGGATTGATAACCAATGCGGCTTCCATTTTTTCAGAAAAAGTATTATCTGACGGGTCAATAATTTTCAATGTAACCAGCTTTCTCTTTTCTTCAGAATTATTTGCCTTGAAATATTCGTAAAATCCTTTCTCGCGTTGCGCCAAATGGTTCAGGTTGTCCGTTTCTTTGGCAAAATTGAGGATCAATATGGATGCATTTTCCGGAACGGAATAATTCAGCAATCTGGCAGCCAGCATTCCCGACTGAAAAGAATCTTGTCCGATGTAACTCAGTTTATCACATTCTTTGATATTTGAGTCAATAAACACATAAGGGATTTCACTCTTTTTTAATTCTGAAATAAACAATTTTGCTTCTCGAGAAAAGAAAGGAGCTAACACCACGCCATCCGGTCTATTTTGAAGTATTAATTCTGCTTCATCAATAAAAGTTTGGGAATCAGATTGTTTAAAATGATGAATGGAAATATCCACACCATATTGTTGTATTTCCTGAAATGCTTTCCGGACACCTACCATAGGCTTATTCCAGTACCCTTCAGGAGAAATAGGTTCAGGAGTAAACACTGTAAATGTGAACTTTTTTTTGGAAGCAAGTGTACTTGCCAATATATTTGGCTGGTATTCAAGTTCATCGATAATGGAAAGTATCAAATCCCGCGTGGTTTTTGATACCTCGCCTCGATTATGAATTACACGATCAACCGTTCCGATTGAAACGTTTGCCTTTTGTGCAATATCCTTGATCCGGGTGCGATTAATTGCTTTGATAATTTTAGTATTAATGATATACTTTTTAATGCAGGAACAAATCTAAATAAAATTTTTAAAATGATCGTGTACGAACACGGAAAACTATTGTATAACATTTTTGGACGTTTTTACGTTTTTTGAATTGCAAGATAAAATTAAAGTATCTATTTTCGTGTCCGTACACGGAGTGTTGATTGTTCATTAAATTAATACGATATGCAATTAGGCAAATTTAGTTTGGGAATTGGTGACAGGTTTTCACATCAAGGTGTTGCTCAGCTTCGGGCAATTGTTAAAGCCAATCAATCTGGCCTGGATATTAGTCCTGTCTGGAACAAGTCGAATCGCGAACATATTTATGTTAATTCGCATCCGTCTGATGTCAGGAAAGAAGCAAATGCGGCTGTTAAGGAACTGGCTTTCTCCGGAAAGTACTTTGTTGATGCCGATCATATCAACCTGGGCACTGTAGCTCCATTTGTTGAAACTGCTGATTTTTTCACACTGGACGTGGCTTCTTTTATAGGTAAGGAAAGTCCGGCCGAAGAAGTTGAAGCTTTTGTTACTTCCTGCAAAAAATACCTTGGGCATCTTGCAATTCCCGGAATTAGTCATCCTTTTGAATTATCAGAAGAATTACTCCGGACGATAGTTGGTAAATTTTTAGCTGCGACTCAGCAAGCCAGTGAAATTTATCAATACCTGAAAGCTGAAAAAGGAGAAGGCAATTTTATTACTGAAGTTTCGATGGACGAAGTTGAAAGTCCGCAAACACCGGTTGATTTGTTCTTTATACTGAAAATGTTAGCAGATAAAGGAGTTCCGGCTCAAACTATTGCACCTAAATTTACAGGACGTTTCAATAAAGGAGTTGACTATAAAGGAAATGTTGAGCAATTTGCCAAAGAGTTTGAAGAAGACGTACTGGTAATCGACTTTGCTGTCAAAGAATTTGGCCTTCCTGATGAGTTGAAGTTGAGCGTTCATTCCGGAAGCGACAAATTTACTATCTATCCTATTATGGCCGGGATCATTAAAAAATACGACAAAGGCTTACATGTAAAAACTGCCGGAACAACCTGGCTTGAAGAAGTAATTGGACTGGCAGTTGCCGGTGGTGAAGCTCTTGAAGCAGCCAAAGATATTTATGCCAGAGCTTTGTTGCAAAAAGCCGAACTTTGTGCTCCTTATGCTGATGTGATTGAAATCGATGATTCAAAATTACCTGCATCTGCTGAAGTTGCTGGTTGGAGCAGCGAAAAATTTGCCAATACTTTGCGCCATATTCCGGGTCATCCTGATTACAATCCTAATTTCCGCCAGTTAATCCATGTTGGTTATAAGTTAGCCGCTGATATGGGTAAAACTTATACTGACCTTTTGGAAAAACACGAAGCTGTAATTGGCAACTGCGTGGAGGAAAACATTTATGACCGACACCTGAAACGTTTGTTCAACTTGTAAGAAGTGCCTAAAGTTGGAAGTGCCTATAGTGCCTAAAGTACTTCCAACTGAATTAAATTTAGGCACTTTAGCTCACTTTAGTCACTTTAAGTACTTTTATATGAAAACATTTATGGATGAGAATTTTCTGTTGCAAACCGAAACTGCGCAGAAGTTGTATCATGAACACGCGGCTAAAATGCCGATTTTTGATTACCACTGTCACATCAATCCGAAAGATATTGCCGATGACCGGAAATTCAATACCATCACCGAAATCTGGTTGACCGGCGATCATTACAAATGGCGCGGAATGCGCACCAATGGAGTAGATGAAAAATTTTGCACCGGTGATGCCAGTGATTGGGAGAAGTTCGAAAAATGGGCAGAAACTGTTCCACACACCTTACGTAATCCGCTTTACCATTGGACTCATCTGGAATTGAAAAAATTCTTTGGAATTAATGAAGTGTTAAGTCCGAAAAATGCCCGTGCGATTTATGATGCCTGTAATGAAAAGCTGAAGACTTCGGCTTACAGTTGCCGGAATATCATCCGAATGGCCAATGTGCACACTATTTGCACCACCGATGATCCGGTTGACTCGCTTGAATTTCATCAGAAAATAAAAGCTGATGGTTTTGAAGTTGCAGTCTTGCCAGCTTGGCGTCCCGATAAAGCCATGATGGTTGAACAACCCATAACATACAATCAATATATCAATCTGTTGGCTAATGTTTCCAAAATGGAAATCAACACTTTTGACGACTTGATGATTGCACTAAATAAACGTCACCTGTTTTTTCATGAAAATGGATGTCGCTTGTCAGATCATGGTTTGGATACTGCTTTTGCTGAAGATTATACTTCGGATGAAATCAATGCGCTTTTTGTAAAGGTCAGAGTAGGATATCGACTCACATCCAAAGAAATACTGAAGTTTAAATCGTGTATGCTATACGAATTTGGAAAGATGGATCAATCGCGCGGATGGACGCAACAGTTTCATATTGGAGCATTGCGCAACAACAACACCCGATTGTTCAATCAAATAGGTCCTGATACAGGATTCGATTCTATTGACGACAAACCGGTTGCCGAACCATTATCGAAGTTATTGAACCGTCTTGATACCGAAAATAAATTGTGCAAGACTGTTCTATACAACCTGAATCCGCGTGATAATGAGTTATATGCCACCATGATTGGTAACTTTCAGGATGGAAGTGTTCCCGGGAAAATGCAATTTGGCTCCGGATGGTGGTTTCTGGATCAGAAGGATGGCATTGAAAAACAGATCAATACCTTATCAAATCTCGGTTTATTGAGCCGTTTTGTCGGAATGCTGACTGATTCCAGAAGTTTTCTATCTTATACCCGCCACGAATATTTTCGCCGGATACTGTGCAATATCTTAGGCAATGATGTTGAAAACGGAGAAATTCCGAACGATATGGAATTGCTGGGACAAATGGTTGAAAACATCAGTTTTAACAATGCAAAAAACTATTTTAATTTTTGATGATGTTACTGTTTTTACGCATTTTGGTACAAACCGAACTTGACGGATTGAGTAAAAATAGTAGATTTGCAATCGATTGCATAAAGAGACAGAAGTCGGAAGGCAGAAGACCGGAGTTAGAAGTTAGAAGGCAGAAGTTGTGAAATAAAAGAAGAACAGAAGTTTCCTGAGTAGAATGAATTTCTATAGGTTTTTTTTTGTAAGATTCCTGTAGCATTTGGATTGAAGCTTGTCGCTTTTAATAGTAAATTGTAAATCAAATTAATAGTAAATAAAACAAGATGAGAGTAGTTACATTCGGAGAAATCATGCTGCGCCTTGCAACACCTGGTTATTTGCGTTTCAATCAAAGCAATAATTTAACTGCTACATTTGGTGGCGGAGAAGCCAATGTGGCTGTTTCGCTGGCCAATTTCGGCATCCCTGTTGATTTTGTTACCCGTCTGCCTAAAAATGATATTGCTCAGTCATGTGTGATGGACTTGAGGAAATATGGAGTGGGAGTGGATCAAATTGTTTACGGCGGCGAACGAATCGGAATTTATTTCCTGGAAACCGGAGCAGTAAGTCGTGGGAGCAAGGTGATTTACGATCGTGCTCATTCATCCATTTCTGAAATTAAATCAGGAATGATCGACTGGGACAAGGTTTTTGAAGGGGTCAACTGGTTTCACTGGACAGGAATCACACCGGCTATCTCGCAGGGAGCTGCCGATGTTTGTCTGGAAGCAATCAAGAAAGCCAATGAAAAGGGAATCCCCGTTTCTTGTGATTTAAACTACCGTAAGAACCTTTGGAATTATGGCAAAACGGCAGGTGAAGTTATGCCTGAACTGGTTGCCGGAACTGATGTGATTTTGGGAAATGAAGAAGATGCCGAAAAAGTGCTTGGAATCAAACCTGAAGGCGTGGATGTGACCGGTGGTCATGTTGAAGCTGCTGCATACAAATCTGTTTCAAAACAGATTATGGCAAAATATCCGCGTTGTAAAAAAGTAATCACTACTTTGCGCGGATCGGTCAATGCCAATCACAACAGCTGGTCGGGCGTTCTTTGGGATGGAAAAACATTGTTCGAGGCGCCAACCTATCAGATTACTGACATTGTTGACCGCGTTGGTGGTGGTGATTCGTTTATGGGCGGATTGATATACGGCTTGTTGACTTACACCGGCGATGATCAGAAAGCATTAAACTTTGCGGTTGCATCTTCGTGCCTGAAACATACCATCTACGGCGACTACAATCAGGTAACTGTTGACGAAGTTGAAAAACTAATGGGTGGCGATGCTTCGGGAAGAGTCGCAAGATAATATCCAAAAACATTTAATAACCAATTTCCTCGACAAGGGCTAACTTGAAACGTGGAACTTGAAACTTGAAACTTTTTAAAATGGCACGTTTTACACGAATAGAAGTTGCAATAAAAATGAAGGAAACCGGCATTGTCCCGGTTTTCTACCATAAAGATGCAGAAGTATGCAAGTCAGTATTAAAAGCCTGTTACGATGGCGGGGTGCGGGTTTTCGAGTTCACTAACCGCGGCGATTTCGCTCACGAAGTGTTTGGCGAATTAAATAAATGGGCGGCAAAAGAATGCCCGGAAATGATACTTGGAGTTGGATCAATCGTTGACGGGCCAACTACAGCTTTATATATTCAGTTAGGTGCAAACTTTATCGTTTCTCCTCTGATTGAAGAAGAAATGGCCAAAATATGCAACAAACGGAAAATCGCCTGGAGTCCGGGTTGTGGTTCGTTAACCGAAATTGGCCGGGCTCATGAATTAGGTTGTGAAGTCGTGAAAATTTTCCCTGGCTCATCAGTTGGAGGTCCTGAATTTGTAAAAGGAGTTCTGGGGCCGATGCCTTACGCGAGCATCATGCCAACCGGTGGAGTTTCTCCTGATGAAGCCAATCTGAAAGGATGGTTTAATGCCGGTGTTCATTGCGTTGGCATGGGTTCACAATTATTTCCGAAGGAAGTTCTTGAACGAAAGGACTGGGCATTTATAACAGGAAAATGCAGTGAAGCTCTTGAAATCATCCAAAAGCTTAAATCATAATTAAACTAGTACAAACCAATAAAAAGTACCGAATGAATGAACTGAAAAAAATCGGAAACTATCGGTGGACGATATGTGCACTTGTATTCTTTGCAACAACAATCAACTATTTGGATCGTCAGGTTATCAGTTTGTTAAAGCCTTACCTTGAAGCTGCTGGCCTTTTTGGAGACAATCCCGCTCATTATGAATCTGTTTACGCCAATATTGTGATCTCATTCCAGGTAGCATATGCTGCTGGTATGCTATTAGTTGGGGGGATTATAGATCGTTTTGGTACCAAGATTGGTTATGCATTATCTTTATTCGGTTGGAGTTTGGCTGCAATTGGCCATGCGTTTGCAAAAGGGCCCTTTGGTTTTGGTGTGGCCCGTGCCGCTTTAGGAGTTCCAGAATCAGGTAACTTTCCTGCTGCAATTAAGACTACAGCCGAATGGTTTCCAAAGAAAGAACGTGCTCTGGCAACAGGTATATTTAACTCAGGAACAAATGTTGGTGCCATTATTGCACCGATGGTCGTTCCTTTGATTGCAGTAACCTTGGGTTGGCAAATGGCCTTTGTCATTACTGGTGCAATTGGTTTGATATGGTTGTTCTTCTGGTGGATAATGTATGATACGCCGGAAAATAAGTTGGCAAAAGGTCAGCTAAAGCAGAGTGAATACGACCATATTATGAGTGATAAAGAAGAAACAGTTGCTGCTGATGGTTCTGAATTTAAAAAAGTTAGCTGGTTTAAATTGCTGACATACAAACAGACATGGGCATTTTTTCTGGGGAAACTACTTACTGATCCGGTTTGGTGGTTTTTCCTTTTCTGGTTGCCCGCCTTCCTGAAAGAACAATATGGTTTGACAGGTACTCAGGTTAGTTTTCCAATAGCACTTGTTTATACCATGACAACGTTTGGTAGCATTTTTGGTGGTTGGTTGCCAAAGTACTTTATTGAACATGGTATGGATGCCAATAAAGCACGTAAAAAATCGATGTTTATTTATGCTTTATTTCCATTAACAGTTCTTTCAGCACAATATCTGGGAAGTTTTAATATGTGGTATGCAGTCATTATTATTGGCATTGCAGCTTCTGCTCACCAGGCTTGGTCGGCAAATATTTTTACTACTGTATCTGATATGTTTCCGAAACGTGCCATTGCTTCAGTTACCGGTATTGGCGGCATGGCAGGTGCAGTTGGTGGTATTATGATCGCAAAAGTCGCAGGTTTACTTTTTGACCATTATAAAGCGGCTGGAGATATCCGCGTTGGATACGGAATCATGTTTATGATTTGTGCCACTGCCTACATCTTTGCCTGGTTGATTATGCATGCATTGGTTCCAAAATTCAAAAAAATACAACTTGATTAATTTGGCGTTGAATAACATATTTCAAAAAAGAAGCAGGTCGTTTGGCCTGCTTCTTTGATTTAGTTATGTCTTGCCAATTCTTTTACCTTTGCCCAAACGCCATCATCAACCGGAATCCCCAGTTCCATATTTTCGTTCCTTGTTTTAAGCGATTGCTCGCCCGGATAAAATATTTCACCGTTTTCTTCCGCCGGAACTGAAGATTTAAGTTGTTCAAGGGTTTCCTTCAATGCCTGATCAATAAATGCCTGCGTATTGATCTTTAACGGATTAATTGCAATGAATACCTATTATTCATGCTTACCAAACCCAGACCGTTTTGTTCTGCAATTTCGGTGGCCCGGTTCATGGCGAAAAGGGCATTTAAAATTCCAGGGCCCATGTTGCCATTGTAAATTTCCATGGTCCCAAGGTTTAGTTCAAGAGTTGGTTCTGCATTTACATCCACAAATCCCTTATCGATATAGTCCACAAAACGTTCGACCCGGTTTAATCCATGAGAATAAACACCGTCCCGGCTCGATTCAGAGTGGATACGGGCACATAGCTCCGCTTTTTCTTCCGGCATTCCGGCATTAAGAAATGCCAGCTTGATCGTGGATTTCATTTCTTCAAATCTGATTCTGGCCATAAATTATAATGATTAATGAGTTTAAATTGATCGTTCTAAAACTTCTTTGCTGCCATCCCGGAATGTCATTTTTGTTCTGTTTAATTTAATTTTATTCCGGGAACTCCTTCCGTCGTCATTTTTACAGGCTGAATCGTTCCGTCTGAGTCAAAGAACATCCGATCGATGCAAACTATCCGATGGTCACGACCCTCGTTTGGTATTGGACGGCGATGATAAATGATATACCAGTTGGTGCTATTTGGAGGATTAATAACTGAATGGTGACCCGCTCCGGTTGCAATCAGCGGATTGGTTTCGAGAATAGTGTTTAGCTTTTTAAACGGGCCAAAAGGTGTATCAGCAATGCCATAGGCAACTTTGTAGGTTTCGTCCGTCCAGTTTCCTTCTGACCACATCAGGTAATATTTTTCATTGCGAAGAAACATAACCGGACCTTCAACATATCCTTCAGGAGTGATTTCCTTAACCACATTCCCATCTTCATAGGGAATCAGAGCTGTAAAGTCATTGTTTAACCTGGCAATGTTGCAATGCCCCCAACCACCGTAAATAATATAATATTGTCCGTCAGCATCTTTAAATACAAACTGGTCGATGGGCTGTGCCTGATTATAGAATTCCTGAATAAGCGGTTTTCCCAGATAATCCTTGAACGGACCTTCCGGGTTACTGGAAATTCCGATTCCAATTCCGCCAATTTTATTCTCTTCAGCCACATATCCTTTCCGGAATGGAGCCTGAATGTCGTTGGCCGAAAAAAATAGAAAATAGCTGGAATCCTTTTTCACAATACAAGGCGCCCACATGGCTTTTTTTGCCCATTTTACTTCCGCGGTATCAATAATATGGCTATGTTTTTCCCAGTGTATCAAATCTTCTGAAGAAAAGGCATCAAGAAAAACCTGATCTTCATATTTGGCTGAAAATGTTGGATATATCCAAAATTGGCTGCCAAAAATAGCTCCTTCCGGATCGGCGTACCAACCTTTAATAATTGGATTTTCTGATGTTATCTTCGCTTTTTGTGATGAAAAGAAATAAGCCAGAAGTAACATTGTGATTGCGAGTGATAGAAAAAGCCGGGCTTTTGTCATGATTTTTTATATTGACAATTTTTTTAGTTTACGCCTTTGGTTTTCATTTCCAGGGTGTAAACAGAGGTACGCGCGGTGATAAAAAGGATATTTCTCTTTTTACCCCCAAAGCAAACATTTGAGGGCTGCTCAGGAACTTCAATTTCTGCAATTTTCTTTCCGGTTTTATCAAATACTGAAACAAATTTATTCGTCAAATAAACATTTCCTTTGTTGTCGATGGTCATTCCGTCAGAGCCTTCAGGAGCAAAAAAGATTTTGTTGCCTAATGTTCCATCAGCATTGATCGAATATTTCCATATTTTTCCATCGTTGATATCGCTCACATAAAGCGTTTTTCCATCGGGAGTTCCAATCAGTCCGTTGGGTTGCTTGTAATCGTTGATCACACGGATTACTTTGCCTTCAGGATTCAGGTAATAAACGCCCCGTTTGTCCTGAACTTCTTTGTGATCCTTTTCCCAGTAATCACGATGATAATACGGATCGGTAAAATAAATACCTCCTTTTGGTGCAATCCAGAGATCGTTGGGGGCATTCAATGTTTGATCATTAAAATTTTCAACTATTGTTCGTTGTTGTTTTTCCATTGTGATTACAACCAGCCTGTTATGCAGGTCAGCACAGGCAATCAACTCGCCCTTTTTGTTGAAGTAAGTTCCGTTCGAACGGTCGCAAGGTTGCATAAAAGTGGTAATGGTTCCATCTTCGCTCCAGACATCTATTTTGTCGTTGGGCTGATCGGTGAAAAATATCCGGCCATCTGAAGCAACAGAAGGACCTTCGGTAAAGGCGTATCCACCGCCGGCTTTGATCACTTTTGCTCCTTTCGCGATCAGGTTCAGATTGTGCCTGATATTCTGTGTCGTTCCCGTCAACGTGAAGACACAAATAATGAAGAATGTTAAGAATTTTGACATGGTTTCGTTGATTTTAAATAGTTTGTGAATTAGACTGCAACAGATTAATTAGAAAATGTATTTTTGTGTTGAATGTAACATTAATGATTAATTCCGGCAACCAAATATAGCCATTTCTGAATGAAGAAAATTACCGTACTACTGATCATTTTCCTTGCTTTATCGACTTTTGACGGATTTTCGCAATTTGCCAATGATGGTTCGTACCTTTGGAATTCAACCATTATCACCTATTCTTTTAATGATAAAACAGAATTGGTTTTTGCAAATAAAGATCATTACAACAATCAAATTGACCGGCTGGACTATTTTCATTTTGAATTGATCGGTTACCGTAAATTAACTGACAAGATTTCTATGGGATTGGGAATCCGCCAAACGGAAAACTATAAAAACTACAGGTGGAATCCGGGTAAAACCTTCTTGCTGTATGGTATATATATCTTTAATCCCTGGAATATGAAAATCAAATTGGCCAATCGCCTGGTGGCAAAATCTTACAAAACATCCGATACTCAATATGGACTGGACAATATTACCAATTTCGATTTTTTTGTCCGGTCAACCAACAAGTTTCCAAAACCTTATCTGATGAACGAAATATTTTCGAATATTGGTTTAGCAAAGGTTCAGACGATAAGATTGCATGGCGGATTTCGCCTCTTCAATAGGGTGCACTGGGGCCTTGATATCTACTATTGTTACTTAAAATCAAGAACATCTGGATATTCCGGTGATGCTCACCGGAATATCCATCAATAAGCGTATCTTACTCATAATGATTCATTTTTATGTGTTTGTGTGTTTGTGTGTACCTTACCGTTGTGCAAACTTATATCGATTACATTGTAAATTACTTGGAAATCTTGTTAAACGCTTGCTCAAGTATTCTGTCG